>NZ_AKJF01000093.1 GCF_000282475.1 Pseudomonas sp. GM78 | reverse complement strand
TTATCGCGGCTATGTGATGACCGATGATTACGCGGGCTATAACGCCTTGGCGTTGCAACCGGGGGTTGAACGGCTGGCCTGCTTGGCCCATGCGCGCCGCAAGTTTGTCGAGGCTCAGAAAGTGCAGCCGAAGGGCAAGACGGGACGTGCCGATATCGCCCTAACAATGATCAACAAGCTGTATGGCATCGAGCGCGAGCTCAAGGACAGCGATGATGAACAGCGTTTAATCGGCCGTCAGCAAAAGAGCGTACCGATCCTGGCTCAATTGAAAAGCTGGTTGGAGAAAACGCAGCCCCAAGTCACGCCACAAAGTGTGCTGGGCAAGGCTGTTAACTATCTTGCCAACAACTGGAGCCGGCTGGAGCGGTACGTGGAAGCCGGCTTTTTACCGATCGACAACAATGCGGCCGAACGGGCGATAAAACCGTTCGTTATCGGTCGTAAGGCGTGGCTGTTCAGCGACACGCCCAAAGGCGCTACCGCCAGTGCTCAGATCTACAGCCTGGTGGAGACCGCCAAGGTCAACGGCCAAGAGCCTTATACGTGGCTACGCCACGTACTGGAGCAGTTACCACATGCGCAGTCGGTGGCGGACTATGAAGCGTTGCTGCCGTGGAACTGTTCGCCAGAGATACGACGTTAAGCCTGACCCTATCGTGGGTGGTTGGATCGTACGCTATCGAGACCTTTCGATATCCTTTGCTGTACCGCCAAATCCACCCCACACGTAATAGACTCGGGACGTTTTTTGGGTCTCCAAAGCCCTGTAAAAACGGAAAATCCTACCCCCGGTACAAAAATAGTCCTACCCCCGGTACAGGTCAAAAATGGCTCACATGAGCACAGATAGGGCGTACTTCTCCATTTTCATGGCATTTATGTGGCATTTGAATGGCACTTAAATACCACAAAAATAGGGCCCATCCTTTGTGCCACCTGAAATACCTGGCCTTGGCATTTTTATGCCACTGAAATAACCAAACTTTGGCATTTTTGTGCCACTAAAATAGCCAAACATTGGCGTTCTTATGCCAGCAAAATGGTAGGTGAGCTATTTATGTGCCACAGGTAGAGAAATATGGGGCACCGCGTCTGGGATCAAGTGGTGACTTTGAATGTG
>NZ_AKJF01000092.1 GCF_000282475.1 Pseudomonas sp. GM78 | reverse complement strand
GGCTGGTAGCCATAGCGGCTGATCGACAGCCCCACCGCCACCAGCAAGCCACCCAGGTAGACCGGCAGCAGCACGCCATTGAGCTTGTCCAGCCAGTGCTGCACGCTGCCCAGGATCATCGGCACGCTGTACATCACCACCAGCAACGCGGCCAGTGGATAGACCAGTTCCGGGTACAGATGATTGAGCGCCACGGCGATCACCGAACCTTCGAACACCGCGTAATAGATCGCCGTGGAAAAGAAGATCAAGGTCGCCAGGCAGGCCCCGGTGCTGCCGAACAACAGCCGCGAGAACAATGCCACTGACAAGCCGCTGCGGATCGCGAAGCGGCTGAGCACGCTGTTGACCAGCCCGTAGCTGATCACCGACAACAGCATGCCGATCAGCGCATTGCGCGCGCCATAGGACAGCGCCAGGGAAGCGCCCACCACGATGTAGAACATCGCACTGCACACCGCCCACCAGGCCATGGTCAGGGACAACCGGCCCATGCGCGCTTGAGGTGGAACGGGGTGATTGGCCGGGTCCTGCCCGGTTTGACTCGATTGCGATAAAGCAGCCATATGCGTGAACTCCAGAACCAGTCAAAGGTTGAAGCGCGGGCAGCCGCCACCGCACCGTAGTGCGGCGTTGGCTTGCCGTTTGGCGTTACCCGCGCAGTGCGGCGGGCAGAATCAGGAAGGGAACAGCTTGCTCAGGCAGCTGAGTTTTTTCTTGTAGGAGCGTCGCGCTTCCAGCGCTTCTTCGAGGGTCACCGCCACGAAACGGGCTTTCTGGTTGGGTTGCATCTGGCCGATCAGGTCGAGGTCGGCGCTGATCACCGTGCCGATCATCGCGTAGCCGCCACCGGACACTGCATCGCGGTGCAGCACGATGGGTTCGAGGCCGGCGGGCACCTGGATCGAGCCGATCGGGTAGCAACTGTCGACGATGTTCGACGGATCGGAACCGGCGCCGAAGGGTTGCTCACGCGGTTGGAAAGTCAGCGGGCTGCCGCCCTTGAAGCGATAGCCGATGCGGTCCGCCTCGGAACCGACGGTCCAGGCCTCGGCGAAAAAGCTGTCCGCCGCCGCTGGGGTCAAGCGGTCGTAGTACAGCCCTGGCACCACGCGCAGGGTGATTTCGCCCCCCAGGGATTGGCGCAGGGCCATCGGTAAACTGGCGCCGGCGCGGCCTTTGCCACTGGCGATGCCCACGGGCAGTTCATCGCCGGCGATCAGGCGACGCCCTTGAAAACCGCCGAGCGCACCCAGCGCATAGGTCGAACGGCTGCCGAGCACCAGCGGCACATCGATCCCACCGGCGACCGCCAGATAGGCACGCGCACCGGCCTTCGGAAAGTCAAAGCGCAGCACTTGCCCGGCCTTGACCGTGAAGGCGGTGTCGAGATGCATGTCTACGCCGTCGACCTTTGGCGTCATGTGCGCACCGCACACGGCCACCAACGCGTCTTGGGCAAATTCCAGTTCCGGGCCGAGCAACGTGCATTCAAGCGCCGCCGCCCCCGCCGGATTGCCGACCAACTGGTTGGCGGCGCTCAACGCGTATTGGTCGAGCGCACCCGATGGCGGGATGCCCAGGTGGTAGTAACCTTCGCGGCCCAGGTCCTGTACCGAGGTGGCGAGACCGGGTTTGAGTACCTTGATCATGCCAGCACCTCCTGCAGCGACTTGGGATAGCCGACGGGATCGGCCAGGAACGCATCCAGTGAAAACTCCACCGAGCGGATCCGCAGATCGAAGCGCCCGGCTTCGACTTCGGCCACCGCGCAGTCGTATTCCTCACGGTCCATCGGCTTGAACTGCACGATGTCACCGGGGCGGAAGAACACCATGTGCTCTTTGAGATAGGCCAGGTTCTGCTGCGGGTCGTAGATCGGGGCCGGCGTGACGCCGAACATCTGATAACCACCGGCCCCGCGCACCGAGTAGATGCAGCCGAAGCAACCGCCATGACCCAGGGTCAATTTCGGCGTATCGGTGCGTGGCCGCAGGTACTTGGGCACCTGCAACTGACGCTCGCGCTCGACCATCTGGAACATGAACGGCAGGCCCGCGACGAAGCCCACCATCGAGACAAACCATGGCGCGCCACTGTGGGCGGCGATGAACGCCTCGACGTCCGCCAGGCCGTTGATCCGTGCGGCGTACTCCAGGTCCGTGGCGCTCGGGTCCTGGTGGCGGTCGCGAAAGCGCATCAGGGTTTCGTGGGTCCAGGGATCGTTATAGAGCACCGGAATCTCGATGATCCGGGTCTGCAACGTGCGCTCGGCCACGGCTTCGGCTTCTGCGCCTTTTACCGCTTCGAGCAAGGTCTGGGGCGCGATGCGGTCCGGGTCGAAACGGATCTGGAACGAGGCATTGGCCAGGCACACATCGAGTACGCCATCCAGTGCCAGCCGCTCTACCGCACGGGTCACGGCCATGCCCTTGAAGAACGCTTCAAGTGACATGCTGTCGCTGACTTCGGCGAACAAATGCTCGTCGGCGCCAAAGCTGTAGCGGATTGGACTGCTCATGCTTCACCTCCGCTGCGGCGCGCGGCCAGCCAGGTTTCCAGGGTACCGGTGTGGAAGTCGGCGCTGTGCAGCCACGGTTGTTCCAGCAGCTCAGCGTGGAGCGACAGGGTGCTGGCCATGCCGGTGAGCGTGGTTTGTTCGACCGCCACTCGGGCACGGGCCAGCGCTTCGTTGCGGTCGCGGCCATGCACGATCAGCTTGGCCAGCAACGAGTCATAGTAAGGCGGCACGCGGTAGCCTTGATAGAGATGACTGTCGACCCGCACACCCTCCCCTTGCGGCCAGACCAGCGATTCGACCAGACCTGGGCTGGGGAAGAAATCCCGTGCCGGGTCTTCGGCGTTCAAGCGCATTTGCAGCGCAGCGCCGTTGAGCTGGATATCGCTTTGCTGCAAGCCCAGCGGCTCGCCACCGGCAATGCGCAGCATGGCCTGGACCAGATCGATACCGGTGATGAGTTCGCTGACTGGGTGCTCCACCTGAATCCGCGTGTTCATCTCGATAAAGAAAAACTCGCCGGTAGCGTCGTCGTACAGATACTCCAAGGTGCCGGCGCCTTTGTAGCCGAGGGCTTCGGTCAAGCGCACAGCACTGGCGCAGAGCGTCTCGCGCTGTTGCGGGTTGAGGACCGGCGACGGCGCTTCTTCAAAGATCTTCTGACGCCGACGCTGCAGCGAGCACTCGCGCTCGAACAGGTGCACGGCGTGCTGACCATCGCCCAACACCTGCACTTCGATGTGCCGGGCCTTGCCGATGAACCGTTCCAGGTACACCGCACCATTGCCGAATGCGGCCTGGGCTTCGCGCTGGGAACGGGGAAATTCTTCGCTCAGTTGCTGGGCGTTTTCCGCCAGGCGAATGCCACGTCCGCCACCACCGGCCGAGGCCTTGATCAGCAATGGGAAGCCGACGGATTCGGCCGCCTTGAGCGCCGACTCGACGTCGAACAACTCACCGGGCGATCCCGGCACCACCGGCACGCCAGCCGCTTGCGCGGTGCGCCGGGCTTCGGCCTTGTCGCCCATGCGCCGGATCGTCTCGGCGCTGGGCCCGACGAAAATCGCTCCGGCGGCGACAACCGCTTCAGCAAAATCAGCGTTCTCCGAGAGAAAGCCGTAGCCGGGGTGTACCGCATTGGCGCCGGTGGCTTTCAAGGCGCCGAGCAACGCCTCGACGTTCAGATAGCTTTTATCGGCGCGGGCCGGGCCGAGGATATGCACCTCATCAGCCATGCGCGCGGCCTGGGAGTCGACGTCCGCTTCGCTGCAGGCGGCAACGGTGGGAATCCCCAGTTCTTTGGCGGCGCGGATAATCCGCACAGCGATTTCACCACGGTTGGCGATGAGTAATTTACGAATACCTTGAGTCATGGTGTCGCCCTCACGCGTCGTCGAGTGTGGCGATGACCTGACCCGGCTCCACCGGATCACCGTCTTCAACCAGAAACGCGCTGAGGCGACCGGCCGTCCCGGCGGTCAGTTCGGAAAACTGCTTCATGACTTCGATCAGGCCAATCACGGTGTCGGCGCTAACCTCTGCGCCCGGCTCGACGTAGTTCGGCGAGTCCGGTGTGGCTTTACGGTAGAAGGTGCCCGGCAACGGGGTAATAACGGTTTGTTCGGCCATGTCTGTTCCTCTTGGAATAGTTGTAGAAAGGCAGGCATAAAAATTGATCGGTGTTTGAACCCTGGCGTCTCTGTGCCTGGTGTTTCGTTGTGATTTGCGGGCTTAGCGCGGTGCGCGAACCTTGATCCCGGCGTCATCCAGCGCTTGGCGTGTGGCCTGGACCAACGCCAGGGCGCCCGGCGTATCGCTGTGCAAACAGATGGAATCGAATTCGATGGCCAGGTCTTCGCCTTCGACGGTGCGCACCACGCCTTCCTGGCAGGCACGCAGCACCCGCGCCGCCACTTGGGCAGGATCGTAGGCACGGACGTTGCGGGTAAAGACGATGGAGCCGCTGAGGTCGTACTCGCGGTCAGCGTAGAACTCGCGGATCACCGGTTGGCCGAGCTCTTTGGCGACACGCCAGATCACTGAGTTGGGCATGCAATACAGCAGCAATTCAGGCTCCAGGCGCTGCAGGTTTTCCACCAGCAAACGCGCGGCTTCCTCATCGCGGGCCAGATGCATGTAGAGCGCACCGTGGGGCTTGATGTGTTGCAGCGCCACGCCCTGAACCCGGGCGAGCTCACGCAGTGCGCCCAACTGGTAAAGCATGTCGTCGACCAGCTCCTGGGCCGGGGCATTGATATGGCGGCGGCCGAACCCGACCAGGTCGCGAAACCCCGGATGCGCGCCGATGGCCACGCCCAGCTGCTTCGCCCGTTCAACGGTACGGCGCATGGTGCTTGGGTCGCCGGCATGGAAACCGGTGGCGATGTTGGCGGTGCTGATGAAGCCCATCAGTTCGTTGTCGACGCCATCGCCGATGGTCCACGGGCCAAAGCCTTCGCCCATGTCCGAGTTGAAATCTACTGCCTGCATGACGCTTGCTCCTGACGCTTGTGACTTCATGCAGGCCACGTTAAATTCCCGCCAACCCCTTGGGAAGATCTATTATCAGAGGGGTCATCTTCTGAAAAACAGATAGTCCGTCAGCCGGAGCTTTCATGTCACTGACCCTGCGCCAGGTCCGCTATTTCGTCGCCACCGCGGAGATCGGGCAAATCTCCCAGGCGGCCATTCACCTGAACATCTCCCAGTCGGCGGTGACCACCGCGATCAAGGAACTTGAAGCCATGCTCGGCACGCTGTTGTTCCAGCGCTCGGCCCAGGGCATGAGCCTGACCGATGCCGGGCGGCATTTTCTCAACCGCGCCTACGTGATTTTGCGCAGCGTCGACGATGCGCTGAACAGCCCGCTGCCGGACGTCCGGGCCAGTGGCCTGCTACGTCTGGCCGCGAGCTACACGGTGATCGGCTACTTTCTGCCGCACCATCTGCAACGGCTGGAACACTGGCACCCGGACGTGGCCATCGAGGTCCACGAGCAAGAACGCACGGCCATCGAACAAGGCCTGCTGGAAGGGAAATTCGACATGGCGGTGGTGCTGACCGCGAACCTCACGCACCCGGACATCGTCTCGGAAACCCTCTTCAACTCCGAACGCCGGTTATGGCTGCCCAGCCATCATCCCCTGCTCGAGCGCTCCGCCGTCAGTCTGGCTGACGTTGCGCAGGAGCCCTATATCCTGTTGACCGTCGACGAAGCCGAACAGAGCGCCATGCGTTACTGGGAACACGCGCACCAGCAGCCCAACGTGCGGGTGCGCACCAGTTCAGTCGAAGCGGTGCGCAGCATGGTCGCCAATGGCAGCGGCGTGGCGATCCTCTCGGACCTGGTGCACCGCCCATGGTCGCTGGAAGGCAAACGCATCGAAACCCTGACCGTCACCGACAAGGTCACCCCCATGAGCGTAGGCCTGGCCTGGCATCGCGAGCGTGATTTCAGCCCGGCCATGCAAGCGTTCCGTAACTATTTCCACGATGCCTTCCTGGCACCGCAACAACTGTCAGCGCGGCGCTAGTTCACCCGGCTGCGCTGCGTTGCCTTTTTATCCGGTACATGTCGTCGTCCGCGTGGCTGAGCAACGCATCGGCATCTTCCCCGTCCGCAGGATAACAGGCGATGCCGATACTGCAGGACGGCATGGTGAGCGCGCCAGAGCCCGCATCCGGTGGCTCGGCCATGACCGCGAGAATCTGCGCGACTTTCTCGCACACGTCGCCCTGGGACTGGATATCCGTCAACAGCACAGTGAATTCATCGCCGCCCATCCGGGCCACCGTGTCCGTCTCGCGTACGCAGCCTTGCAGCCGCCGGGCAATCATGCAGAGCACCTGATCGCCCACGGCATGGCCATGGACATCGTTGATGCCCTTGAAGTCATTGATATCCAGAAACAGCAAGGCCAGGCTGCTGTCGTGACGGTTGGCCGTGCGCAGGGCCGTGTCCAGGCGATCATTGAACAGTGCGCGGTTGGCCAGCCCCGTCAGCGGGTCATGATGGGCGAGGAAGCGCAATTCCTCCTCCGCCTGCCAGAGGGCCGTGACGTTGCGCGCCACACCGATCCGCGCGCCCCCCTCCTCGGACCAGAAGGCCGCCCACAGGATGTGCACGACACCGCCATCCTTGCGGATATACCGGTTGCGAAAATCGAAGTGCGGCTGGCCATTCATGACCCGGACAATGGAGGCGCGCGTTTTCGCCAGGTCGTCAGGATGCATGTAGTCGGTGATCGGGGTGCCGGTCAGCTCTTCAGCACGGTAGCCGAGCAGCGCCTGACAGGCATCACTGACAAATACGATCTGGTTATCCCTGTCGACCACGAAGACCGTGTCCAGCATCAGGTGGATCAGTTTGGGGTAGAGCGCTTGCAAGTCGACGGGCATAGGTCAGGAAAGTCCCGGTTCATGTAACGCTGATCATGCCTGATCGCAAAGGGATGGGGCTAGGACCTTCTCATGCCGATTGTCTGCGCCAGGTGCCGGGAGATGCACCAAACTGGCGCTTGAAGGCGCGACTGAACGCCGCTTCGGATTCGTAGCCGACTGAAAAACCGATTTGCGCCACATTCGCGCGACCTTCACGCAACTGTTGAGCCGCCACGTGCATCCGCCAGAGCGTCAGGTATTGCATCGGTGGCTGTCCGACCAATGCGGTGAAGCGCTGGGCGAATACCGAGCGCGACATGCCCACCTCAAGCGCCAGGGCTTCTGCAGTCCAGTCCTCGGTCGGACGCGCATGGAGCAGCGCCAGTGCGCGGCCGATCTGCGGATCGCGCAAACCGGCCAACCACCCGCGCCGCTCGGCCGGGAGGCTCGCGACGTACTGGCTGACGGCTTCGACGAAGAGCAATTCCGAGAGTTTGGCGATGACCGCCGCTGAGCCGACGCTTCCTGCTACGGTCTGACTCACGGCGAAACGGAATGAGCTTTCAATCCAGGCCCCCGACGCCGTGGCGCGCATGTCCAGCTTCAATACCGACGGCAGCGACGACAGCAGCGGATTGAAGGGGGTTTCAGAGCCAAGGAAGCCGCACAGCAACTGTGTGGCCTCCCCACCCCCGCCGCACTTGATGCGTGAAATGCCACCGGCTTGCGGCGGCGTAATGACGTCGCGCGCCGACAGGGGCGCAATGCTCAGGTCACTGCCAAAGGTATGAACGTCGTTGCGGGCCAACAGAATCAGTTCGCCTGCGCGCACGTCGAGGGGGGCGCCATCGCCGATGCGCAATTGCATGTGCCCCGCCGCGACAAAATGCGAGGCAATGATATGTCGAGGCGCCGCCAGGAACGGTTTGCAATCGTCGGCAGAGATTCTTCCGCTCATGCACCAGGGCGCAGTGAACTCCGCCTCGAGGAACACCCCTCCAGACAGCCGGATCACACGCAAGACATCAGAAAGCGCATCGAGCAATTGCCACCCCTCCTCTACGGAGCCTGGAGCAAATAATCAGGCGCAGCGGTCATTCTTCACCCGGACGGCGAGGCCTAGATTAGCACCAACGCGGACTCAGCGATCGAGCCTCTCCCCAGAGGATTCATCAGGGTCATTGGCTCCGACGGCAACCGCCCTCAACCTGGAAAGCTGGAGATCGACATGAACACCTTCACGACCCTCCCCGCCCCTGATTCGCGCAACGCTGCCCGATACGCTCAACTGGTCAGATCATCGAAGAAAGCCGAATGGCAGATCGATCGCGATCTGCTGCAGGACCGGCGTTTCGACTTCTCGCGCAAATTCCTGCCCGACTCACTGTCGCTCGTCGACCGCCTGAGCTTTCTCACCGCGCATGAAGCGCGCCTGCTCAGCCAGATCCAAGGCCGGACCTATGCGTACCTCTTCGGCCTGGTCGAGCGCTTTATCAGTGCCAAAATGCTCGATCAGGGTCGCGCCCATGTCTTTGACGATCAACTCGCACTCGAAGCGCTGGTACGCTTTTCCAACGACGAGATCAAGCATCAGGAGCTGTTCCGGCGCATGGAGACGATGATTGGTTCGCAACTGCCGGCGGGCTATCGGCAAGTGGCCGATCCAAACGATGTGGCGCGCGCGGTGCTCGCGTCCAGCACCTGGTCGGTGCTCGCGCTGACCTGCCATATCGAGCTGTTCGTGCAAAGCCACTACGCCCAAAGCATCGCCCCGCGCGAGGAGTTGTGCCCGCTGTTCAAGGACGTGTTCAAGTTTCACTGGATGGATGAAAGCCGGCACGTCGTACTCGATGAACTGGAGTGGAAGGCCGAGCACGCAAAACTTTCACCCGACGAGTGCGACCAGGCAGTGGACGACCTGATAGCGCTGGTGGCGGCCGTCGACGCCATCCTGCAGGCGCAATCGGCAGCCGATGCCGAGTACTTCATGCGCCATGCTTCACGCTCATTCAGTGTCGAACAGACCGCACGCATCAAAGCCTGTGTGCTGGGTGCCTACCGCTGGCAATACATTGTCTCGGGCGTGCAGCATCCTCACTTCGGTCGGCTGCTGACGCGCATGACGACGCCTGCCCAGATGTCGAGGATCCAGGCCGCACTGGCACCCATCATGAGCCATTGACCGAGGCTGGCCGCCATGACGATACCGATGTGGATGTTGCTTGGATTCGCGACCTGGACGTTGCTGCTGTTGATGGCAACCGTCGGGGTCTATCGCTGGGTCAGGATACTGTTCTCGAATGTGCCGATCGCCTCTTTCCGAAGCGATCGGCTCGAAGGCGAGGATTGGTATCAGCGCGCAACCAGGGCGCACGCGAACTGTGTGGAGAATCTGCCTGTCTTTGGCGCGATCGTGGTCGTGATTTCAGCCCTTGGCGTTCACGGCCCCACCGTAGACTACCTGTCCATTCTCATCCTGGTTGCCCGGGTGTGCCAGTCGCTGGTGCATGTCTGCCATGTGCAAACCAACAGCTTCGTGGCCGTTCGGTTCAGCTTCTTTTTCGTTCAGCTGGCCTGTTTTCTCACGCTCATTGTCATGGCCGCCTGGTACGGCGCTTGAAGCCTTTTCTGAACCGGGCCATGGCCTGCGCACGTTGCGCAGGCCACAGTACCGAACGGCTTGCCTGATGCGCCCCTAGCCAGCGCTGATGTTGCCGCAGAAAAGTGCGCGACTGCCGTCTGCCGGGCTGCTGCGAACCAGCAAGGCATAGCTGCCCTTGGTCAGATCGCTCAGCGCCACCGGTGCCTGGGCCCAATGTTGGGTGCGCGGGGCCAGCGACGGGTAATCGACGCTGTTGGCCTGACGGGTCCTGTACGCCGGTTGTGCACCCAACTGCTGGCACGAGCCTGCGTAGATAGCGGTGTCGAGACGGCTGGATACCGCCATGTCGTGGGGGACTCCACCGACGGTGAGCCAGATGCTGGTTTGATTGCCCACCGGGCTGAGGGTGGCTCGAGCGATATGCTCTGCGTTTTGCGGGGTAGCATCGAGGGGGACATCGACGATTTCGGTTCTGCTCGCGCAGCCTGAAATCGCCCCTGCCGCCACTACCAACGCCAGCCAAGATGCACTGTTCATCACAGGTCTCCTGAGTTGAGTTGCGTAGACTTCATCCCCCCTGTGAAGTCTAGTGGCCCGCTTCAGGCGCGGGATCTGGCTGATGGGTGGTCATTGGCGCGAGCGGTGCAGTCCGCCAGTAGGAGCGTGCGGGCGGCGATCCGACTTGCCCGCGAAGTACGATGACACGGTACAACAGATACACCGCGGCGCCTGGTTTGCCGGCAAGCCTGGCTCCTACAACGCAAAGGCTTGAGCAAAATACCTGCCGCCCTGTCAGTGCCGGGACATCAACCCATGCAGCACGCCCAGCCTCAATCCAGGTTCCGAGGGCGTCATGTGCAACACGCCGAACACCTTGAACGCCGCCAGCATTGCCACCAGGCCACCCGGCAGGATGCTCAGTCGATGGGCTTGCAAGCCCGCCAGCTTGAGCTGCCGGACATGCCCGACCTCCAGCAATCGCAAGGACAAGCGCAGCAGGCCGCTGTAGGTGATACCGCTTTGGCCGTCATCGTTCAGCCCGTTGGCCTTGAGCACTTTGGCCAGCATGCGTGCGGTGCCGGAAGAGCCAATCGCCTGCTGCCAACCCAGCGCTCGATAACGCCGTGCGACCTTTTCGAACTGCAGGGTGGCGACCCGCTCGGCTTCGAGCAGCGCCCTCGCAGTAATCACACCACCGGCAAAGTAACGCGCCCCCAGCGTGCCGCTACCGATGGCAATACTTTCTGTGACGAGAGGCTGTGCGCCCTTGCCCAGGATCAATTCGGTGGAACCGCCACCAATGTCCACCACCAGCCGCATGCGCTCGGGATCAGGAATCGTATGGGCAACACCGGCGTACACCAGCCGGGCCTCTTCTTTCCCGGAGATGACATCGATCTGAAACCCCAAGTGCCGCTCGGCGCTGGCGAGGAACAGTTGCGCATTCTCGGCTTCGCGCACGGCACTGGTGGCCACCGCCCGCACGCGACCGGCTTCGAAACCGCGCAGTTTTTTGCCGAAACGCGCCAGGGCTTGCCAGCCACGGTCCAGCGCCAGCTCGTCGAGCGCGCCGCCCTGCAAGCCCTCCGCCAGGCGGACGGGCTCACGCAGGGTTTTCACTTCCTGGATCTGGATCTGCTGGCTGCGCCTGACTTGCTGGCCAATCATCATGCGAAACGCGTTGGAGCCCAGGTCAATGGCCGCAAATAGCGAGGCGTCGCCTTTCATGGTGGGGTTCCCGGCAAATTCATCGGCCCGTGGACGAGTTTGATCGCCCATGGCGGTTGCGCGGATGTTGCCATGGGTTCAGTGACAGCCGGATGACACTGGGATTAATTGTGCTGCCTTTTGTGCGTCACAGTTTCGTCAAATCGTCGGGGGATGCCTCACTGGCAACAACCCTTACCGATACGGCAAAAACACGATGCCGAAATCTCCACATCCGCCCGGGCCATGGCCATGTTGAGGCGAACCTGCGCAGCGGCCGCTTCGCCATCGCGACCCAGGCGCTTCAAGCATTCCACGTAGCCGTGCAGGCTCCACACATTGTCCAGGTGCCATGAGGCGCGACTGAGGGTGTTGTCCAGGCCCAGGTCGGCACGGTAGGCCTGCAGGGCTTCTTCCACCCTGCCCTGTTCAAGCAACAGCGCGCCCAGGGCATGGCGCACCGGTTGCATCCAACCCCAGGGCTCGTCGTACGGCAGGTGATCGTCCAGCGCTTGCGCCTCGCGCAGGTGGGCAAACGCTTCGTCGACGTTACCTTTGCGGTACTCGATTTCGCCGCGCAGCATGCCCGCGGCCACCGCCAGGATATCGTTGCATTGGTTGTTGAAGAGGTAGCGTGTGTCCGGCACCCGGGCCCACGCCTCAAGGAACAGGTGATGCTCGGCTTCGGCGCTGGCGACTTGCCCGCTGGCAGCAAAAGCCACGCCCTTGGCGTAGTGCAGCATGGCCGTGGTCACGCAGTACAGCGCCTGGTCCTCGGGCAGCGGCGTGGCGAGGATGTCTTGCCATTTGCCGAAGCGGATCTGCACATGGAGCTTCATCGACACGAAGCTTTCCAGCCAGTCGGCCATGGGCGGTTTTTCCACCCGCAAAAGGTCTTCCTTGATGGTATCGGCCAGTTGTACGGCGGCTTCCAGGGCTGGCTGGTACTGGCCGAGGAACATCGCCGAGTAGAGTTTGAAATGGTAATTGTGGCTGCGGTACAGGGTGTAGAAGTTGATCGGCCCTTCCTCGGCCAGATAGCGGCTGTCGGCCTGGATTGCCCGGTGATTGGTGATCATGGCCCCGCGGTAATCGCCGCAGAGCACGTCGATGTGCGACGGCATATGACGCAGATGCCCGGCGTCCGGCACCAGGTCGCGCAGGATATCGCCCGCACGCAGGGCCCGTTCCGGGTACGGCGACATTTCCAGGGTGTGGACGTACATGTGCAGCACGCCGGGGTGCGGAGCGTCGCCGTGTTGCTCCATGCGTTGCAGGGCGTGCTCTAGCACGGCCACTGTCTCGAGGGTATCGGCGCCGGCTGCCGGCTGGCCGGTTTTCAGGTCCCACAACTGCCAGGGCGTGCGATCGATCAGCGCTTCGGCGAACAGCGCCACCACGTCGGGATCGTCGCTAAAGCTGTGGTAGACATCGCGCATGGACGCCGCATAGGCATCGTTCCAGGTGAAGAGCTCGTCAACGCTGCTCGCCTGCTCGGCCTGGTAGCGTTGCTGCAGCGCGTGGATCAGGGCCTGCTCCACCGGCGTCGCGCCGTCGAGGTGCACCAGCGCGATTTGCGTCGCCAGTCGCGCCTGGGCCACGGCCTCCTTGAGCTCTTGCTCGATGAAGGCGTCCCAGCGCTTGTTGTAGTTGGGCCCCGAGGCGTAGGCGATGCCCCAGTAGGCCATCGCACAGTTGCGGTCGTGTTCCAGGGCCTTCTGGAAACAGCGGATGGCTTCGTCGTGGTTGTAGCCGTAGCACCACATCAGGCCACGGTCGAACCAGAGTTGGGCCTGGGGTGAACCGGTTGTCACGGGGCGGCTATAGGTGCCCAGATCGTAATAGTCGTGCATCGGTTTATCCTCTCGATCAGAGTGTGGACCCTGCAAAAAACCAGCATACCCCTGCTCACTTGCCCGGGCGCCATAGCCGACGACAGGCTGCGCCCTGTCATCATGCCCACGAGGGGTATGCCACCGGCCCTATCAATAGCGTCGATGTTCACCATCACGTCAATGAAGTTCTCTTAAAAACTGCACGGCGTAACATCAGCTCCATACCAAACAACTACACCCCGGAGCACACGATCATGAAACGCCAAACCCTCCTCAGCATCGCTTTCTCGGTTTTTGCAGTTAACGCTTTTGCCGCTACCTCTGTTCAGCCTGTCGTGGCTGAAGGTGGCTCGGATCGTCTGATTGAAAGCCGGGTGGCTGAAGGTGGTTCGGATCGTTTGATCGAGAATCGTGTGGCTGCCGATGGCTCGGACCGCCTGCAAGGCAACACCGTCGCCGCCGATGGCTCTGACCGCCTGCAAGGCAACACCGTCGCCTGACCCCATCGCTTCACCGCACCCACAAAAAGCCCGGCCTGATCAGCCGGGCTTTTTGTCGCAGGGTTCTTTCCCTGGTTCGTGATCGTCTATCCTGTGTGCCCGATTCCAGCCATGCCGCCATTCCGCCGGAGACACTTGTGCCGCCCCTCATAGCTCGAGAGATTTACCAGCAACTGCGCGACGCCGCCCTGGGCCTGCGCCCGCTCAAGCGCCTGGCTGGGCAAGCGGGTCCCGTATGGGTCGACATCGAGGGTTGGCGCTTGAGCCTCGATGTCGACCACACTCACCTGCGCCACTGCCTGCATTGCCAGAGCCCGGATGGCCGCGCGTTCGACGGAGGGCTGCGTTTCGGTACCGACCCGGTGAGTTTGCTCAGTACCTGGGAGCTGGCGCAGATCGAGCGGTTGCTGGCAGACGATTGCCAAGGCACTCCTTGAACTATCGTTCATCTGAGTCAGCTGTGATACATAAGACTTGATGCGCATCCCGTGCCCGAGAGGTTGCTTATGTTCCACTGCCCACGCTTGCCGCAAGTACTGACTTGCTCGCTGTTCGGCTTATTCGCCAGCGTCGCCAATGCCGCCGCCCCCTCCCCGGCACCCGAAACGCTGCAGCCACTGCTGGACACCATCAACGAGCGCCTGAACATTTCCGATCTGGTGGCGCTGACCAAGTGGGACAGTGGCAAACCGATCCAGGATACCGCCCGGGAAACCCTGCTCATCAATAACGCCAGGAAGCAGGCAACCGGTAGCAACGTGAACCCGGACGAAGCCGCCGAGTTGATCGCCGCACAGATCGAAGCCAACAAACTGGTGCAGTACGGGCTGATTGCGCAATGGCAGGCGGCGCACAAGGCACCCGACTTGCCACGGCCGGACCTCAATCAACTGCGGGCAAAGCAGGACGAACTGCAAGCGCGCCTGTTGCAGCAATACGCCGCTTTCGTGCCCTATCGCGTCGACCCCGAATGCCCGCAGTGGCTGGCGGAACAGCGCTCGGGGCTGATCAAGGATGTTTTGCATGGCCAGGCGCTGATCCGCGCTACGGGGGAATTGTGCATCACGGATCTATGATCCTTTTCTTTCGGAGTACATATCCATTCCTGCGGTAACGGCCACCTATGGTTTCGCCCTTACGGCGAGTCACTTGGAAAAGCCCCAAGTAACCAAGGGCTCTTGCCCCT
>NZ_AKJF01000091.1 GCF_000282475.1 Pseudomonas sp. GM78 | reverse complement strand
GGAGTGAGCCTGCTCGCGATGACGGCATCACATTCAACATCTCTGTTGACTGATACACCGCTATCGCGAGCAGGCTCGCTCCTACAGGGGATGTGTTGAGTCAGGGATCAGGCAGTCGGCAAACTCGGCGCCAGAACGCCCCCGCGCTTGCGATGAATGAGGAAGTACGCGCCATAACACAGCGCAATGAATCCAAAGCCCCAATACAACGATGGCCGCTGGGTTTCATCCAGTGCCAGGAACACGAACAGCGAGCAGCACAGCGTGATGCACATCAGCGGCAATACCGGGAACCAGGGTGCGCGGTACTTGAGGTCGCTGAGTTTGCCGCCGTCACGCAGGTAGGCCTTGCGGAACTTGTACTGGGCCAAGGCGATGACGATCCAGGTCACCGTGCCGGACATCCCGCTCACCGCCATCAACACCATGAACAAGGTGTCGGCGGCAATGAAACTGGTCATCAGCGACACCAGGGCGAAGCACAGGGTGATGCTCAACGCGCGCAACGGAACGCCGCGTTTGCTCAACGGTGTCAGGCTCTTGGGCGCCATGCCGGTTTTCGACATGGCCCACAGAATGCGCGTCGAGGCGTACAGGCCGGAGTTGCCCACCGACAGGATCGCCGTGAGGATCACGAAGTTCATCAGGTCGGCGGCGTAGGGAATGCCGACCATGTCGAACACCTGCACGAACGGGCTTTCCATCAACCCCGCCTGCTGCCACGGCACGATGGCCGACAGTACGACGATCGCCAGCACATAGAAGATCAGCACGCGAAACACCACGTTGCGCACGGCGCGGGGAATGCTTTTTTCCGGCTGGTCGGTTTCGCCCGCCGCCACGCCCATGATCTCGCAGCCCTGGAAGGCGTAGACCACGGTCATCATCACCGCGAACACCGCGGACATGCCGTTGGGGAACAGCGAGTCACCGATCAGGTTGGTCATCATCGGCGCCGGTGCGCCACTGGTCAGCGGGATTGCGCCGAAGATCACCAGCACACCGACCACAATGAAGCCGAGAATCGCCGCCACCTTGATCCCGGAGAACCAGTATTCCGCCTCACCGAAGGCACGGGTTGCCATCGCGTTGATGCCAAACAGCACCACCACGAACAGCGCCGACCAGTACCAGATCGGCACCGCCGGGAACCAGCGCGTCATCAACATGCCGGCGGCGGTGAATTCCAGGCCCACGGTGGTGGCCCAGCTCATCCAGTACACCCAGCCGATCATGAAGCCGGTGGCCGGGCCGATGAATTTGGTCGCGTGGGTCTGGAACGAGCCGGACACCGGCATCTGCACCGACAGCTCACCCAGGCAGACCATCACCAGGTACATCAGGAAACCGGCGACCAGATAGGCCAGGATCGCCCCCACCGGCCCGCCCTGGTTGATGGTGACGCCGGAGCCCATGAACAGCCCGGTGCCGATCACGCCGCCCAGGGACAACATGAAGATGTGCCGACTCTTCAGCGCCCGAGTCAGCTGGATGCCTTTACGATCAGTGTTTTCGTTCATGCCCGGCACCCCGACTCGCTGTGGCGGGAAGCGCGTGACCGGACGTCAGGCAGGGAGGAAGGAGCTTTACGGCAATTCATTATTATTATCTCCAATAAGCTTCGAAGACCGCGCTGCGGCGGTTGCGTCGATTATTGGAAAGCCATGTAAGGCCCTGTTGTACGTAAAGATCGAAGTTGTAGAAAGTCGTAACAAATTTGTACGTCAGCTCTGCAACAGGCCTTTGAGGGTGTGCAACGAACCTTGCAGTTGCGCTTCGACCAAGGGCACCAGCGATCGAATCGCGGATGGGTCATTGCCCAGTGCCGCGACTTCGAGGCTGCGTAATGCCGCGGCCAACGCACGAAATCCCAGGGAATCGCTGCTACCGGCCAGGCGGTGCGCCAGTTGTGCCACTTCGGTGCAATCGTCGGCCGCAATGGCTTCGCTCAATGCCTCACGGTGTTGCAGGATCGAATCGCGCAACACGGCGAGCAGGCCCTGTACTTTCTGCTCGCCAAGCAAATTGCGATGGGTCTGCAGCAACGGCCAGTCCATCAATGCGTCATCTGCTTCAGGCTGGGCGGTGGTTGCCTGCCCCGCCAGCACCTGACGCAGGTTTTCCAGCTTCAAGGGTTTGGCCAGGATGCCGTCCATGCCGGCATCCAGATAGCCGCGCACCAACGCCGGTTGCACACTGGCGGTCAAGGCCAGGATGCGCGTGTGACGGTTCGGTCCGTCGTTGCTGCGGATCTGTTCGCACAACTGCACGCCGCTCATCCCCGGCAGATGCACATCCAGCAAGATCAGATCGAAGCTGCGCTCCATGCATTGCACCCATGCCTGTTCAGCATCGTTGGCCAGCCAGACTCGATGCCCGTCCCTTTGCAGCAGGCCCTCGGCCACTTCGCGGTTCAGCGCCACGTCCTCGACCACCAGGATGTCCAGCGCCGGGCCAGCGGCATGAGTGGGCGTCGGGGCAAGGGCCTGGATGGCCGGCTGCAACGTCAACTCGAACCAGAAACAACTGCCGCGCCCGACTTCGCTGCTGACGCCGATGCCGCCGCCCATCTTCTCCACCAGGTGCTTACAGATGGCCAGCCCCAATCCCGTGCCTCCATAGCGCTGCGCGACTTCTTCGCTGGCCTGGGTGAAACGCTCGAAAATCTTCGCCTGCATCGCCGGGGCAATACCGATGCCGTTGTCGGTGACACTCACCCGCAGACGTTGCCCGTCCTGTTCTTGCTCCAATGCGAGCAACGCCACTTCGACACTGACATCACCGCCTTCAGTGAACTTGATCGCGTTGGCCAACAGGTTACTCAACACCTGGCGCAGGTATTGCTCCGCGCCGTGGTGAAATCCGGCCACCCGTTGATCGACCCGGCACTGCAGGAGCGTGTCGTTGTCCAGCGCCTTGGGTTCCAGCAGCGTGAGGACTTCGTCGAGCAACTGGCGAATGGAGAAATTCACTGGCTCCGGAAGGCTGGTGCCCTCCTCCAGCTTGGCGAAGTACAGCACTTCATTGAGGATGCTCAGCAGTCCCTCGCCGGCCTTGTGCAACGCATCCAGGCGCTTGCTGTCCTGGGGCTCGAGACTGGCACCGCGCAGCAACTCGGCCATGCCCAGGATGCCATTGAGCGGCGTGCGCAGTTCGTGGCTCATGGTCGCCAGGAACCGTGACTTGGCGAGGTTGGCCGCTTCGGCGTCGTCCTTGGCGCGCATCAGGCTGGCCGTGCGCCGCTCGACCATGCGCAGCAATTCGTCGCGGTTGTCCTGCAGGGCCAGGCGATCGGTTTCCCGACGGTCGATGTCTCTGACAATCGCCCGGCGCATGTCGTCGAGGGCATGGGCCACGGTGTCGATTTCGTCGTTTTGCGCGCCAGGCCGTTTGTCCAGGTGCAGCGGCTCGTGCCATTGCCCGGCAGCAATGCGCCGGGCAAATTCGGCCATGATTTTCAGGTGGCGGGTCACCAGGCGATAGAACAGCCCCGACAGCGCCACCGACAGGCCACAGAAAAATACCGCCATCCACAACAGGTTGGTCAAGCCGGTGGCGTACAGGCGTTGATACACCGCCCCGAGGTCGGTGCTGACCTCCAGTTCGCCGAGATGGCGCAACGGACCCGAGGGTGGTTGGTAATCGAGGGCAAAACGCTCGATGCGCAACGGTCCTGCCGGCGCGGGATTGCCTTGCACCAGGTCGAAATCCGGACCGGTCAGATGCACCCTGGCGACGTCGGAGAAATCCACCAGGCCGCGCAGTTGCACATTCAATTGCTCCTGGTTCAGGTCCCAGAGACTGCGCTCCAGGCTGGCCAGGTAACCGGCGCGGATCAGTTCCATGCGCGAGTCGATCTCGCGCATTTCCCGGCGATACTCGATGTACAACTGCACGCTGCTGGCAAGCACGGTAAAACACAGGCTGAACAGCAGGATGAACCACAGCAGGCGCCGCAGCAGTCCACCGGGACGCGCGCGGATCATTGCGCGTTCGCCGGCAGGTTGATCATGTCGCGGTAGATGACTTCGCTTTCATCGAGCAGGCGCTGCACATCACCGGCATCCACCATGCGCTGCAACTGCGCATCGATCTGCGGCATCTGGGCCGACAACGGCGAACGGCGGGAAACGGCAACGCGCAAGTAATCCACGCTCAAGGCCTTGGGCAAGGCCACGATGTCCTGGGCGCCGGGCAGGTTCTGCACGTACAGCTCGCCGGTGCGGCGCTCCTGGGTGATGAAATCGATGCGCCCGCGAATCAGCTTGCCAAAGTTCTGGCGGCTATCGGAGACCCATTCGATGTTGTTGTGCTGCGCGACCATGCGATCGAACGCCACGCCGTAGCTTTCACCGAACAGCAAGCCGCCCCGGTACTGGGCCAGGTCCTGCAGTTGTTCGAACTTCACCGGATGCTGGCGATTGATGAATAACGCCACCTCTTCGCGCAGCACCGGCACGGTGGAAAACAGCATGCTCTGTTCCCGTTGCGCGGTGCTGTAGGCCAGCACCACATCGACCCGGCCTTCGGCAGCGTCCAGCAAGCAGCGTTTCCAGTTACCCAACACCACGATCTCGACCTCGTAGCCAAGCTGGCCGAACAGCTGCCGGACCACGCTCGGCGCCAGGCCACGCACCTGCTTGCCGTCGCTCCAGGAAATCGGCGGGTATACCGGGTAATCGCAATAGCGGATCTTGTCCGTCGCCAGCACGTTGCTTGCCAACAACATCAGTAGCACCCAGAGCAACCGTCCCACCGCCGTCACGCCGCCAGGCTGGCAGTGAACAGATAACCGGCGCCGTGGATGGTGATGATCAGTTGCGGTTCGGCGGGATCGTCGTGCAGCTTGCGGCGCAAGCGTCCGACCAGCACGTCGATCGAGCGGTCGTTGGGCACCCACTCGCGGTTGCGGATCTGGTCCATCAACTGATCGCGGCTGAGGGTGTGGCCGCTGTTGCGCAAAAACACGCTGAGCAACTGATACTCGCCGTGGGTCAGCAAGGTTTCGCTGCCGGCCGGGTCGATCAGGCGCCGGCGGTCGGTGTCCAGCGCCCAGTCGGCGAACTGCTTAATCGGCTTGGTGACGGCGGCAACCGGCTGTGGCGCCTGCGCATGGCGTACCCGGCGGATCAGGTTTTTTGCCCGCGACACCAGTTCCCGCGGATTGAGGGGTTTGATCACGTAGTCATCGGCACCGCATTCAAGGCCGACGATGCGATCGATTTCGTCATTGCGCCCGGTGATCAGGATGATCCCGACTTCCGATCGCACCCGCAGTTCGCGGGTCAGGGTCAGGCCGTCCTTGCCCGGCAGGCGGATATCGAGCATCACCAGGTCGACGGCCTGGCTGGCCAGGAAGGTTTCGGCCAGTTCCGCCGTGGCGGCGCAATGCACGTCGTAGCCTTCCTGGGACAGGTAGGCATGCAACAGTTCGCGAATCAGCGGATCGTCATCGACGATCAGTACCCGAGGAGTCATTGCTGGGTGTCCTGCTTGTTTCTTATTAGAGGGCTTGCGTCAGCGCCAGAGAGTAGCCACTGCTGAACGGGTGATCAACAGCTACTCGTCTGCACGCAAAACCGCTGCCGGCCACCAGCCTGCAAACCGTCGACCCAGGCTTCGCAAATCTGGATGCCCTGCTCGGGGGTAAAGGTCCCGGGATTGAGTCCGGACTCCAGCCACAGGCCATCGAGCAGCGCGCTGAGGCTGATCGCGGCCAAGTCGGCATCGAAGTGTTCCCAGCCCTCCTCCTGCGCCAGTTCCCTGAGTACCTTGCCCAAAATTGCGCGGTACTCGCCATAGGAATGCTCGTGGGCCTGATTGATCGCCTCGGCGGTTTTCACCGCCCCCCAGAAAGCAAGCCAGGCATCGATCAGTTGCGGGTCGAGCAATTCGGCGCAGAACGAAGCACGGAAAAACGCCGACAAGCGCTCTCGGCCAGTGGGTGCCGCTTGCTCCATGGCGTCGCGCAGCAACGTCATGACGCGCCCGGTGATCGCCATGTAGGCCTCGGCCACCAGTTCGTCCTTGCCCGAATAGTGATGGCTGATCAGCCCCACCGAAACCCCCGCCTCGGCGGAAATCTTGCGGATCGACGCCCCCTGGAAACCATGGCGCTTGAGGCACACCAGCGTCGCCTCGATCAGATTGGCCTTGCGCAACTCCGGTTCCATGCGGGAAAAACGGGCTTCCTGATTCATGGGCGACATGCTCCTGCGTTCTCGATCGTTTGGGCTCGTAATTTGGCCGCGAGTTGAACGACTGTACAGCAAGAGCGTGGTTGGTCTCCAGTCGGTCATACATCTGGAAGACCGAGTTGCCGCCATCGCGGGCAAGCCCGCTCCCACAGGTTCTCGGTTGCTCGCGGACTTTATGTACACCCATTACCCCTGTGGGAGCGGGCTTGCCCGCGAAGGGGACGGTCCAAGCAACCGAGAATCTGGATCAGTCCCGATACCCCGGCGCTACTCGCTCCAGCAACCGCAACATCGCCGCCCAAGCCAATTGCATGCCATCAGGGTCGCTCAACTCGCCGTCATCCAGCGGCCGCCCCGGATCATTGAACTGGCGCTCCGTATGCGCGCAAACCTCAGCCGGCGGCAGAACCAACTCCCCGGCCGCCTGCGCGGCCAGCTGGATTTCGCAAGCCTTTTCCAGGTAATACATGCGCAAGAATGCCTGGCTCACGGTTTCGCCGACGGTCAGCAGGCCATGGTTGCGCAGCATCAGCACCAGCTTGTCGCCCAGGTCGGCCACCAACCGCTGCTGCTCACTCATGTCCAAAGCCACGCCTTCGTAGTCGTGGTAGGCCACGCGGCCGTAAAACTCCATGGAAATCTGGTTCACCGGCAACAACCCGCACTTCAACGCCGCCACCGCGCAGCCTGATTTGGTGTGAGTGTGCAACACGCATTGCGCGTCTTCGCGGGCACCGTGGATGGCGCTGTGAATCACGAACCCGGCGGGGTTTACCGGATACGGCGAAGGCTCCACAGCGTGACCGTTGAGGTCGATTTTCACCAGGTTCGACGCGGTGATCTCATCGAACATCAACCCGTAGGGATTGATCAGGAAGTGATGCTCCGGCCCCGGAATACGCACCGAGATGTGGGTGAAGATCAAATCGGTCATGCGGAAATGCGCAATCAGGCGATAACAGGCCGCCAGTTCTTCACGCAGGCGCTGTTCGGTGGCGCTGCGCTCAGGGGCGGTCAGGGCAGTGGCGAGGTTATTCATCGTTCGGGTTCTCCAGGCTGTTCGGCTGCGCAGACAGTAAGGCTGGACGCTGCGACAGGTCCAGCCATGCTCTGAACTTATTTGCTGGCCCAGGCGTTGAAGCGTTCCTCCAGTTCTTCGCCATGGTCGACCCAGAAACCGACGTTCATCGACAACGCGCCCTTGAGGTTCTGCGGCGCCGTGGGCACCCATTGCGCCAGTTTGTCATCAAGTCGCGCGGCGGCCTGGATGTTGGTCGGGCCATAGGGGATTTGCTCGACGTATTTCACCTGTGCATCCGGCTGGTTGGCGAAGGCAATGAAGCGCTTGGCCTGGTCGACGTGCCTGGAGCCCTTGATGATTGCCCAGTAGTCCATGCCGTACAGGCTGCCGGGCCAGACCAGCGCCAGGTGGCTGCCTTTCTGCGCAGCGTCGGCAATGCGCCCGCTGTAGGTCGAGGTCATCACCACGTCGCCAGCGGTCAGCCACTGTGGCGGTTGCGCGCCGGCTTCCCACCACTGGATGTATGGCTTGAGCTCAGTGAGTTTGGCGAATGCCCGGTCCACGCCTTGCGGGGTGCCGAGTACCTTGTAGACCTCTTCGGTTTTCACGCCGTCCGCCAGCAAGGCGAATTCCAGGTTGTACACCGCGCGCTTGCGCAGCCCGCGCTTGCCGGGGATTTTCTGCACGTCCCAGAAGTCCGCCCAGGACGTCGGGGCCTGGGCCAGTTTGTCGGTGTCGTAGGCAATCGCCACGCTCCACACCAGCGCGGCGGACCCGCACTCCTGCGCAGCCTCCGGGATCAACTGTTCGCTGCGGCCCAGGCGAGTCCAGTCCAGTCGCTCATACATGCCCTCCTCGCAACCGCGCATCAGGTCCGGGCCTTCAATCTGAACCACGTCCCAGTCGACGTTGCCGGTGTCGACCATGACCTTGATCCTGGCCATTTCGCCGTTGTATTCGCTCTGGATCACCTTGCTTTGATCCACCGCGGCAAAAGGCTGGAAGAACGCCACGTCCTGGGCTTTTTGTCCGGCTCCGCCGTAACCGACCACCACCATGTCCGATGCGGCCTGTGCGCTGCCCAGGCTCATCGCCAGGGTCAGCGCCAAGGGATAAAAACCGTGCTTGAGCGTATTCGATTTCATCAGTGGTTCCTCGTGCAGGTGCCAGGCGACCAGAAGTCGGCATGGCCCTTTTTTATTGTTGGTGAGGTTCGCCCCAGGAGCGGGCTCGACACGAAACTACTCAAGGCCTAGTAAAAAAACAAGTTGATTTTTTACTGAAGGTAAATTTCTATAGATCAATAATAACAACGCCGAAAACCCGGTTTTTCGGCTTCAGCCTGCCTGGAGTGCCCGTACCATGCCGACCCCGACACCTGCCTTCGCGCACCTGTTCGAGCCCTTGAAGATCCGTGGCAAGCGCCTGAGAAACCGCATCATGTCCAGCGGTCACGACACCTCCATGCCCACCGACAACCTGGTCAACGAGCAGTTGATCGCCTATCACCGGGCACGGGCCGAAGGCGGTGTCGGGCTGATCGTGCTGCAGGTGGCCGGGGTGCATGACAGCGCGCGGTACACCTCCCATGTGCTGATGGCCACCGGCGATGAATGCATCGAGGGCTACCGCAAGCTGGCGCAAACCTGCCATGCCCACGGCACTGTGGTGCTGTCGCAGGTGTTCCATCCGGGACGGGAAATCATGGAGTCCAGCGATGGTCTGCTGGCCGTGGCTTACTCGGCGTCGGCGGTGCCTAACGAACGCTTTCGGGTGATGCCACGGGCGCTGGACCAGGCGATGATCGACGAGATTGTCCAAGGTTACGCGGCGGCGGCCCGACGCCTGCACCAGGCCGGCATCGATGGCGTGGAAGTGGTGGCGAGTCACGGCTACCTGCCGGCGCAGTTCATCAACCCGCGAGTCAACCGCCGCACCGACGGCTACAACGGCGAACTGGAGCAGCGCCTGCGTTTCCTGCGTGAAGTCATCGCTGCCATTCGGGCTGCGACCGATGAGGATTTCATCATCGGCCTGCGCATCTCTGCCGATGAGCGCGACCCCGAGGGGCTGACCGAAGACGAATCCCTGGCTGCCGTGCAATCGCTGCAAGCGCAACTGGATTACGTACACATCGTCGCCGGCACCTCGGCATCGCTCGGCGGCGCCGTACACATCGTGCCGCCGATGGCGATTGAAGCGGCGTACCTGGCCAAGGAGGCCGGCACCTTCAAGGCAGGCCTACGCATTCCGTTGTTCGTCACCGGGCGCATCAACCAGCCCCAGGAAGCCGAGTTGATTCTGGCTCGCGGTCAGGCCGATGTGTGCGGCATGACCCGGGCGTTGATCTGCGATCCGCAAATGCCCAACAAGACCGACGTCGGCCGCGTCGAAGATGTGCGCGCGTGCATCGCCTGCAATCAGGCGTGCATCGGGCACTTCCACAAGGGCTTGCCGATTTCCTGCATCCAGCATCCCGAAACCGGCCGTGAACTGATTTTTAGCCAGCGCCAACCGACTGCAAAACGCAAACGCATCATGATTGCCGGCGGCGGCCCGGCCGGGATGAAAGCCGCTGCCGTGGCCGCCCAGCGCGGGCATGAGGTGACGCTTTACGAGGCCAGCGCGCAATTGGGTGGCCAGGTGTTGCTCGCGCAACTGCTGCCACGGCGCAGCGAATTCGGCGGTGCCAGCACCAACCTGCAACGGGAAATGCAATTGGCCGGCGTGCGTGTGGTGCGCAACACACGGGTCGACCGCGCACTGGTGGAACAGGAAAAACCGGACATGGTGATCGTCGCCACGGGTGCCGAGCCCTATTGGCCGCCCTTCGAGCGCGGTGGCGAACTGCAGGTGGTGGATGCCTGGCAAGTGCTGCGTGACGAGGTGCAAATCGGCCGTTCGGTGGTGGTGGTCGACTGGCGCTGCGACTGGATCGGCCCCGGTATCGCCGAGCGCCTGACCCGTGCCGGGCATCAGGTGCAACTGGCGGTCAACGGCACCCACTGCGGGGAAAACCTGCCGCTGTACGTGCGCGATCAACTGGCGGGCGAGCTGCACAAGCTCGCCATTCCGATCATCCCCTATGCCCGGTTGTACGGTTGTGACGACAACACGGTCTACTTGCAACACACCGCCAGCGGCGAGCCGATGCTGATGGAGAATGTCGATACGCTGGTGCTGTGCCAGGGTCATCAGCCGGTGGATACCCTGGGGGAGCAACTGCAAGGCCTGGTGGAATTCAGGCGCATCGGCGACTGCCTGGCGCCGCGTACCGCCGAAGAAGCGATTTACGAGGGACTTAAAGTCGCGTGGGAGCTTTAAGCCTGTTTATACTCCGGGGCTTTAATGGCTAACACCAACCCTGTAGGAGCGAGCCTGCTCGCGATGGTCGCCAACGATAACACTGGAAACCTGACACCCAGCGGTGTTCTCGAGTCCATCGCGAGCAGGCTCGCTCCTACAAGGGATTTGCGCCACTCCTCCCGGTTCGGAATTTTTCATGAGCAACAACAGCAAGACCCAGCCCGCAACCGGCAGCGCCGAACCGCATTTCCTCGGCACGCGGATTCGCGGCCTGCGTAAACGTCGGGGCATGACCCTGGCGGAACTGGCGCAGCAGAGCGAGCTGACCGCTGGCTACATCAGCCAGCTGGAACGCAACCTTGCCTATCCGTCGATCCCGGCGCTGTTCAACATTGCCCGCAGTCTCGGCGTGACCATCCAGTGGTTTTTCGCCAGCGAGGCGATCACCGATCCTGAAGACGACGGTATCGTCGTGCGCAAGCACAGCCGCTTGAACGTGCATTACGAAGACGGCATCGTCGACCAGTTATTGACCCCGCAAGCCAACCGCCAGCTGGAAATGCTCCACTCGCGTTTCCCCCCCGGCACCTACAGCCAGCAAAGCTACAGCCACGACGGCGAAGAAGCCGGCTATCTGCTGTCGGGCAGCTTCGAGTTGTGGGTGGGCGAGCGCCATTTTCAACTCAATGAAGGCGACAGCTTCAGTTTCTCCAGCCAGGAACCGCACCGCTACGGCAATCCCGGCGAGGTGGATGCGGTGGTGATCTGGGTGATCACCCCGCCAACCTTCTAACGCCGGCCGCGCCCGACTGCCTGAGCCACGCTTGCACGCTTGAGGGTGTCGCTCGGCAGTTCCTTGAACAGCGCGCGATAGCTGCTGGAAAACCGTCCCAGGTGCCAGAACGACCAGTGCATCGCCACTTCGGCCACGGTGGTTTGCGCCGGCGTGCGGCTGAGCAGTTCGCGGCGGGCGCTGTTCAGGCGGCGCAGGCGCAGCCATTGGGCCGGCGCCATGCCGGTGAAGGTCTTGAAGGTGTGTTGCAGCTGGCGCAGCGAAACCCCGGCGACCTGGGACAACGCCAGCAGGTTGAGCTGTTCTTCCGGGCTGTCCGCCGCCCATTCCCCTACCCGCTTCATGATCGCCCGCTCCCCGGCCCGGCGCTGCAGTGCGCCCTGGTCGAGGCAGACACAGGCGTTGTCGAGGATGAACAGGCAGTCGTCCAGCAACTGCTCGGTCAAGGCTTCACGGCTTGGCGGGTCGTAGGTCTGCGACAGCTGGGTCAGGGTTGCGCTGAGCCAGCGACTGAACAAGGCATTTTGCTGTGAATTGAGCGGCGCCATGAACAGCCCCTCAAGCCTGGCGACGTCCAGGGCATGGCGCTGGACAAACTCCGGCCCGAACACCACGGCGATTTCCTGGTAGTTCTCCGGGGTGATCCAGATGTTGCGGCTTTCGCCGTTCAACACGTACAGCGCGTTGTCGCTGCGGTCGAAACAGAACGCCAGCGAGCCTTGTGGCGCGCTGAAATTCTGCTCGACCCGGGTGTTCATGTGCTCCTCGTAAATCTCCACGCCCTGCAGGTCCAGATAGCGAACGCGGCCTGCGAAATGCCCCGGCGACATCTGTTGGTAGTGCTGGACCCAGCCCGGTGTGGCGCGGATTTGCTCGGCGATATCGGCCGTACTGAACGCCTGGACCTGTAATGAATTGCAGACTGTCATAGGGTGACCTTACGCACTCTTTTGGTGCGCTTTGTGCTGCTTAAAGTGGATAGATGGAACCGCAAGGCTCGCCCAAGATAGACGTCAACGCGCTACAGGGGAAGTGTCCGGCGGATGAAACCGGCCTCTCCTGGCGTTAATAAAACCAATAACGAGGTCTTTATGAATGTCCCTTTCGATCAGCTGTTCACTTGGCTGAAAGATCACAAGATTACCGAAGTCGAGTGTGTCGTCAGCGACCTGACCGGCATTGCACGCGGCAAAATCGCACCCACCAACAAGTTCCTGCATGAGCGAGGCATGCGCCTGCCGGAAAGTGTGCTGTTGCAAACGGTAACCGGGGACTTTGTCGACGACGACATCTACTACGACCTGCTGGACCCGGCCGATATCGACATGGTCTGCAAGCCGGTGTCCGATGCGGTATACGTCGTGCCTTGGGCGATCGAGCCGACCGCCATCGTGATTCACGACACCTTCGACAAGTTCGGCAACCCGATCGAACTGTCGCCGCGCAACGTGCTCAAGAAAGTCCTGCAGCTGTACACCGACAAAGGCTGGCGGCCGATCGTGGCGCCGGAAATGGAGTTTTACCTGACCCAGCGTTGCGAAGACCCGGACCTGCCGCTCAAGGCCCCGATGGGCCGCTCCGGCCGCGCCGAAAGCGGTCGCCAGTCGTTCTCCATCGACGCCGCCAACGAATTCGACCCGTTGTTCGAAGACGTCTACGACTGGTGCGAACTCCAGGGCCTGGACCTCGACACGCTGATCCACGAAGACGGCCCGGCGCAGATGGAAATCAACTTCCGTCACGGCGATGCCCTCGACCTGGCCGACCAGATCACCGTGTTCAAGCGCACCATGCGCGAGGCGGCGCTCAAGCACAATGTCGCGGCGACCTTCATGGCCAAGCCGGTCGGCGATGAGCCGGGCAGCGCCATGCATATCCACCAGAGCGTGGTGGACATCGCCACCGGCCAGCCGATCTTCGCCGATGCCGACGGCAACATGAGCGAGTTGTTCCTGCACCACATCGGTGGCTTGCAGAAGTACATCCCCAAGGTCCTGCCGATGTTCGCCCCCAACGTCAACTCGTTCCGCCGCTTCCTGCCGGACACGTCGGCACCGGTGAACGTCGAATGGGGCGAAGAAAACCGTACCGTCGGCCTGCGCGTGCCGACCTCAAGCCCGGACGCCATGCGCGTGGAAAACCGCTTGCCAGGGGCCGATGCCAACCCGTACCTGGCCATCGCCGCCAGCCTGCTGTGCGGTTACCTGGGCATGGTCGAGCGCATTGAACCGAGCGCCGCGGTACAGGGCCGGGCCTATGAACGGCGCAACCTGCGCCTGCCGATCACCATCGAAGACGCGCTGACGCAGATGGAAGAATGCGCCACCGTCAGCCGCTACCTGGGCGACAAGTTCGTACGTGGCTACGTCGCGGTCAAGCGCGCCGAGCACGAGAACTTCAAGCGCGTGATCAGTTCGTGGGAGCGTGAGTTCCTGTTGCTGAGCGTCTGATTTCCCCCGCTTCACACATCCCCTGTGGGAGCGGGCTTGCCCGCGATGAGGCCAGCAGTCTCGACATCATCGTTGGATGTCAAACCGCCATCGCGGGCAAGCCCGCTCCCACAGGGGAAGCGAACACCAGAAAATCTCAACAAATCCAAAAAAGGTGTCGATATGCGTCTATTGAAATCCGTGGTGCCGCTCGCGCTGACGGTTCTGTTCAGCGCCGTTGCCCAGGCGCAGCCACAAGTCAGCGTCTACAACTGGACCGACTACATCGGCGAGACCACCCTCGCCGACTTCCAGGCCAAAACCTCGATCAAAGTGATCTACGACGTTTTCGACTCCAATGAAACCCTGGAAGGCAAACTGCTCGCCGGGCGTACCGGGTACGACGTGGTCGTGCCGTCCAACCACTTCCTCGCCCGCCAGGTGAAGGCCGGTGCGTTTCTCAAGCTGGACCGCGAGCAACTGCCGAATTTCAAGAACCTCGACCCGAAACTGCTGGCCTTACTGGAGAAAAACGACCCGGGTAACGAACACTCGGTGCCGTACCTGTGGGGCACCAATGGAATCGGCTACAACGTCGACAAGGTCAAGCAGGTACTGGGCATCGACCACATCGATTCCTGGGCCGTGCTGTTCGAGCCGGAAAACATCAAGAAGCTCAGCCAGTGTGGCGTCTCGATGATGGACTCGGCCGATGAAGTGTTCCCCGCGGTCCTCAACTACATGGGCATGGACCCGCGCAGCGAGAACCCCGAAGACTTCAAGAAGGCCGAAGCCAAGCTGTTGAGCATCCGCCCGTACATCACCTATTTCCACTCGTCCAAGTACGTCTCGGACCTGGCCAACGGCGACATCTGCGTGGCGTTCGGTTACTCCGGTGATGTGTTCCAGGCCGCCAACCGGGCCAAGGAAGCCAGGAACGGCGTGAACATCGCCTACGCCATTCCCAAGGAAGGCAGCAACCTGTGGTTCGACCTGCTGGCCATCCCAGCCGATGCCAGCAACCCGAAAGAGGCCCATGCCTTCATCAACTATCTGCTCGACCCGCAAGTGATCGCCAAAGTCAGTGCCTCGGTCGGCTATGCCAACCCCAACCCGGCGGCCAAGCAGTACATGGACCCGGAATTGGTGAACAACCCCGAGGTTTACCCGCCTCAGGAAGTGCTCGACAAGCTCTACATCTCCACCACGCCACCGCAGTCGATCATGCGCCTGATGACCCGCTCGTGGAGCAAAGTGAAGTCCAACAAATGAACCAGAACCCACAGGAACATACTCGCTCGTATTACGCCGCGTCGGCCCATGGCATGGCGCAGTTTCCGGGGCTTGCGGCGGACCTTGAAGCCGATGTCTGTGTGATTGGCGGTGGTTTCACCGGCATCAACACCGCCATCGAACTGACCCAACGCGGGCTCTCGGTGATCCTGCTGGAAGGCCGGCGGATTGGTTGGGGTGCCAGCGGGCGCAACGGCGGCCAACTGATCCGCGGCATTGGGCATGACGTCAGCGGTTTCGCCAAGCATATCGGTGCCGAAGGCGTGAGCTATCTGGAGCGCGCCGGTATCGAATCGGTCGAGCTGGTGGGCCGGCGTATCGGCGAACACGGCATCGATTGCGACCTGCGCTGGGGCTTTTGCGAATTGGCCAACACCCCGGCGCAGTTTGCCGGGCTGAAGGCTGAATACGCAGCGCTCAAGGAATCGGGATACTCCCACGAAACCCGGTTGGTGGAACCCGGGCAGATTCGTCGGCAAGTGGTGAACTCAGGGGTGTATGCCGGCGGCCTGGTCGACATGGGCTCCGGGCACCTGCACCCCTTGAACCTGGCCCTGGGTGAAGCGAAGCTCGCGCACGCCCTTGGCGTGCAGATCTTCGAGCAAAGCCCGGTGCTGGAACTGATCCATGGCGACACCGTGCAAGTTCGTTGTGCCGGCGGCACGGTTCGCGCTGGCAGCCTGGTGCTTGCCTGCAACGCCCACCTGGAAGAACTCGAACCGAAACTCAGCGGCAAGGTACTCCCGGCCGGCAGCTACATCATCGCCACCGAACCCTTGTCCGCCCAGGTTGCCGAAGCGCTGATCCCGCACAACCTGGCGCTGTGCGACCAGAAAGTCGGCCTGGATTATTACCGGCTCTCGGCGGACCGGCGCCTGTTATTCGGCGGCGCCTGCCATTATTCCGGGCGTGATCCTGCGGATATCAGCGCCTACATGCGCCCGCAGATGCTCAAGGTGTTCCCGCAGTTGGCGAATGTGCGCATCGACTATCAATGGGGCGGCAAGATCGGCATCACGGCCAATCGATTCCCTCAGGTCGGGCGCTTGCGCCAGCACCCGAACGTGTTCTACGCCCAGGGTTACTCCGGCCATGGCCTCAACGTGACCCACTGGTGCGCGAAACTGCTGGGCGAAGCGATCCACGCCGGACACAGCCGCGGTTTCGATGTGTTCAGCGCCGTACCCCACATGACCTTCCCGGGCGGCCGCGCATTGCGTTCGCCACTGCTGGCCCTGGGCATGCTCTGGTACCGGATGCGCGAGGTACTCGGGTAACCCCCTCGCCCCTTGTAGGAGTCAGGCTTGCCGGCGAAGGCGTACTTGAGCGTTGCATTGGACTTTCGGTCGCCTTCGCCGGCAAGCCTGACTCCTGAAGAGGTCATGCGTACGGCTCCCGATCGGGCCGGCCGGCCGCCTGGCTTTTGCTATGGCTTTTGATTTTCTTGCCCCCTCACACCCTGAGCCTGTCCGTCAACCTGTGACGTCCGCCATCGGAGCCTCTACCAGCGTTGACCCAAGCCGCGTCAAAGCCTGTGGGAGATTGTTGTCTGAGTACATATCCATTGCTGCGGTACCGGCGGCTTATGGTTTCGCCCTTACGGCGACTCCCTTTTTCAAAC
>NZ_AKJF01000090.1 GCF_000282475.1 Pseudomonas sp. GM78 | reverse complement strand
CGGTGATGCTGGTAACGGCTGGTGTGGTACTGGGCACCAGGTTTTCAAAATTGCCGCCGGTCGCGCCCGTAATCGTGTTGCTGACCGTGCTGCCATTCACGTAAACATCATTGACCGGGGTATTGAAGACCACGGTGCCGCTGGTCTTGCCCGCTTCGATGGTGATGACCGAGCCGTTGCTCAAGGTCACGGTCACCGGAGTGCCCGCCGGATTGCTCAAAGTCGCGGTGTAGGTGATCGAACCGCCTTCGACCACGCTGCCGGTCGCAGTGAGCGTCAAGCCGGTGGTGTCGACGGTGTCGGTGACCTGAGTCACGGCTGGAACCGTTGGAGGAATGACCACTATTGCGCCGCCGGTGGTGCCGGTGACAGTGACCGCGATCTGAGTCGCATCCTTATAGACAGTGTCGTTCGGCGCGAGCGGAACGTTCACGGTACCGATGGTTTGACCGGCGCCGATGATGATCACTGCACCATTGGACAGCGTGACGGTCAGGTCGGTCAGTGGCGCCTGGCTCAGGGTCGCGGTGTAGACCAGCATGCCACCGGCTTCGGTAATGGTCGGGGTGGCACTCAGGCTCAGCGTCGATTCGAGCGGGTCACCGGCATTGGCATTGTTGTTGGTCGACTGGCCGCCGGTGATCTCCCGGGTGATCTGGGCCGCGGAATTGAGACCTTCAGTCGGGAAACCAATGGTAGGGTCTACCCGGCCAGCAGTGGCGTCCAGCATCACGAAGCTATGACCGCCGCCAGCCGCGCCGCCAGTGCCAGCTGCCGCTGGGCCGGCCGCGGTGGGTTCCAGGTCCTTGGTCGGGTCGGCACCGGCGGCGATGGCTTGCTGCAGTTCTTCAACCGAGGGCGCGGCCTGCGCGGTGGCTGCGGCCAGGTCACTGCTGGAGTCCGGAGCGCTGCCACTCCACTGAGTGTCGCGGCCCAGGTCAAGGGTCCGGCCATCCGCCAGCTCAAGCGTCACGGCCCCGGCCGCGCCCGTGTCGACCTGATCACCGATAAACAAGCGGTCGCCTTCAACGAGTACACGACGGATGCCCTCAGGGGACACCACGAAAACCTGACCAACAATGCTTTTGACGATGGCCACAACGCTGCTCATTGAAGACTCTCCGGGTGACGCGTTCAGTTGACTTCCATGACCTGAGAGGCAATCGCCGAGTCAGTCTGGTCGTACCTGTAAAACTACTTGAGTGAAATATTGACGCAATGAAAGGTCAATTTATTGACTATATTTTTTCGCTATTAACTTTATGCCAAACTATTGACCTTCCTGGGGGCATCCTAAACAATCGTCCCATTAATGTCACATTGATATTCAAGTGGTGACCGCCACACAGGATGTGACGCCAGTTCTCAATTTTCACTTTCCGACATACGGCCATACCGGTAGCCATCATCCGATGCAGCGCCGCGTTCTGCAGTGATTCAAGACAAGCATTCCCCGGGAAATTCCAACTATGCGCTTGCACCTGTTCAAGGCTTTACCCTTCGCCGTTGCCGCCAGTTTTGTTCAGGCTCAGACCCTTCCGCAGGCCATGCGACAGGCGCTGGATGTCCATCCGGAAATCCAGGCAGGTGTTAACAGTCGATTGGCTGCGGATTATCAGTTAAAAGCGGCACAGGGGGGATACCTGCCACGGGTCGACCTGCTGGGCGGTTATGGTCGCGAAGGCACTGACAGCGTCACCACTCGAGGTGACGGCAGCAACAACCACTGGGAAACCTTGAACCGCAGCGAGTCGAGCCTGCGCCTCTCGCAAATGGTTTTTGACGGTTATGCGACGTCCAGCGAAGTGGGGCGTCAACAGGCCACCGTGAATGCTCGCGCCTATTCCCTGCTGGGCACCTCGGAGCGCACCGCACTCACCGTGGCGCAGGTTTACCTGGATGTGCTGACGCGCCGCGAATTCGTGCGCCTGGCCGAGGAGAACCTCAAGAGCCACCAGCGGATTTACGACCAGATCCAGTTGCGCACCCAGCGCGGTGTTGGCAGCGGTGCCGACCTGGACCAGGCAGAGGCGCGCATGGCTCAGGCGCGCAACAACCTGATCACCGAACAGACCAATCTGGCCGATGCCGAGACCAACTTCCTCAGTGCTGTCGGGCAGATGCCGGATCAACTGGAACGTCCCGCCCCGTTCCTGGCGCTGCTGCCGGCCAACCTGAACGAAGCCCGTGCGCAGATGCTGGAAAACAGCCCGATCCTGCGCTCTGCCGAGTCCGATATCGCTGCGGCGGAAAAACAGTATGAAGCCGCCAAGTCGAGTTTCTACCCACGTTTCGATGCCGAGCTCGGTCGTTCCGCCGACAATGACATCGATGGCCAGAGCGGCCACAACAACGAATGGCAGGCCATGCTGCGCATGCGTTTCAACCTGTATGCCGGCGGCAGCAACAAGGCCGACATGGAATCGAAGTCCTACCTGTCCAACCAGGCGCTGGATATCCGCAATAACGCGTTGCGCCAGCTGAACGAAGAGCTGGGCCTGGCCTGGAACGCGCTGAACAATGCCAATGCCCAAGTGCCCATCGCCCAACAATACGTGGACCACAGCACCAGCGTACGCACGGCTTATCAGCGCCAGTTCAGCCTCGGTGAACGAACCCTGCTGGACTTGCTCGACAGTGAAAACGAGTTGTTCAACGCTTCGCGCCGATTGGCGGAGATCAAGAACATTCAGTTATTTACTCAGTATCGAATCAAGGCGACCATGGGCGAGTTGCTCAAGAGCCAGGGTGTAGTCGCACCGTTGGCATCCGTCGTGCAAAACGACGTGAAGCCGAAGGTCCAGCTGCCCGGTATGAACTGAGCAGAATTTTTTCGTTCATCCGTTAGCCAAGAGTGCCGAGCGTGGAATCAGAAGCCAGTCGAGTTCATCTCATCCATGACCCACGCGCGTTGCATGACGATCCATTGCTGGACGGCTTGCTGACCCTTTGTACGTTGCACCAAAAGCCCGCCAGCGCAGCGATGTTGACCACGGGCCTGCCACTACCCAAGCAACGGCTGAGCGTCGAATTGTTGCCGCGCGCAGCGGCTCGCGCCGGTTTGCAAGGGCGGGTGCTGGTGCGCAAGCTGGACCAGATCCCGGCGATCGCGATGCCGGCACTGTTGCTGCTCAATGACGGTCGTAGTGCCGTGCTGCTTGGCTGGCAAGGTGACGACCAGGCCCGGTTGTTGCTCAGTGAAAGTGACGGCGGCGAAAGCCTGGTCAGTCGCGAACTGCTGAACGACGATTACAGCGGCAAGGTGTTCTTCGCTCAACCCCAGCATAAATTCGACGTCAACCACGGCACCCTGATCCCACGCGCGCGCTCATGGTTCCGCGACACCCTCATGCGTTCGCGTTGGCTTTACGCCGATGCCATCGCCGCCAGCTTCCTGATCAACATCATCGCCATGGCCGCGCCATTGTTCGTGATGAACGTCTACGATCGTGTGGTACCGAACCAGGCCGAATCGACCCTTTGGGTATTGGCCGTCGGCATCACCGGCGCCTACGTGTTCGACCTGATCCTCAAGAGCTTGCGCAGCCTCTGCCTGGACCTGGCGGGCAAGAAAACCGACCTGATCATCTCGGCAACGCTGTTCGAGCGCATCGTCGGTATGGCCATGAAGTACCGCCCGGCCCGGGTCGGCAGCTTTGCCCAGAACATCCATGAGTTCCAGAGCCTGCGCGATTTTCTTGCGTCGCTGACCCTGACCAGCCTGATCGACCTGCCGTTCACGCTGCTGATCTTCCTGGTCATCGCCATTCTTGGCGGGCACCTGGTGTGGATCCCGGTGTTGGCGTTCCCGATTGCCTTGCTGATCGGCTATGCCTTGCAGAAACCCCTGGTGGCAACCATGGAGCGCACCATGGCGCTGGGCGCCGAGCGTCAGTCGAGCCTGATCGAGACCCTCGCAGGCCTTGATGCGGTTAAGGTCAACAATGCAGAGAGCGAGCGCCAGTATCAGTGGGAGCAGACCATCGGCACCCTCAGTCGCCTCGAGTTGCGGGTGAAAATGCTGTCCGGCCTGGCGATGAATATTACGTTGCTGATCCAGCAGCTGGCCGGGGTGATCATGATCGTCTTTGGCGTGTACCAGATCATCGCGGGCAACCTGAGCATGGGCGGCCTGATCGCCTGCTACATGCTCAGCGGTCGCGCGCTCAGTCCACTGGCCTCGTTGTCCGGCCTGCTGACCCGCTACCAGCAGGCGCGTGTCACCATGACCTCGGTCGACCAGATGATGGAGTTGCCCCAGGAGCGCAATTTCGAAGAGCGCCCCCTGAGTCGCAAGGTGCTGCAAGGTGCCATCGAATGTCGCCAGCTGAATTTCACCTACCCGGACCAGCAAAACCCGGCGCTGAAAAACATCAATCTCTCGATCAAGCCGGGCGAGAAGATTGGCATCATCGGCCGCAGCGGCTCGGGCAAGAGCTCCCTGGCCAAACTGGTCGTGGGTCTCTACCAACCGGATGACGGTGCGCTGTTGGTAGATGGTGTGGACATCCGTCAGATCGATGTCAGCGAACTGCGCCACAACATCGGCTACGTGCCCCAGGATATCCAGCTGCTCGCCGGTACGCTGCGCGACAACCTGGTCTCGGGCGCACGCTATGTAGAAGACGAAATGGTGCTGCAGGCCGCAGAACTGGCTGGCGTCCATGAGTTTGCTCGCCTGCACCCGCAAGGCTACGAACTGCAAGTAGGCGAGCGTGGGCAGAACCTGTCCGGCGGTCAGCGCCAGAACGTGGCCCTGGCCCGTGCATTGCTGCTCAACCCGCCGGTCCTGCTGCTCGATGAGCCGACCAGCGCCATGGACAACACCGGTGAGGAACGCCTCAAGCAACGCCTCGCCGCGATGATTGAAAGCAAGACCGTGGTGCTGGTGACGCACCGTGCTTCGCTGCTGTCGCTGGTCGATCGCCTGATCGTCATCGACCGCGGGCAGATACTCGCCGATGGCCCGAAAGCTGTCGTGATGGAAGCGTTGAAGAAGGGGCAGATCAGTGTTGCTTAAGTCCGGCGTCAAAGGCTCCATCCGCCGTTACTTCAAAGGCTCCGACTCGCTCAGGGACCAGCCCCTGCCCGAGGTCAACAAGGCGCTTATCGAAGACGCCCCGCGTGTGGTGCGGTTGACCATCTGGGCAATTATCGGCTTTTTCGTCTTCCTGATGCTTTGGGCCAACTTTGCCGTGATCGACGAAGTCACCAAGGGCGACGGCAAGGCGATTCCTTCCTCCAAGATTCAAAAAATCCAAAACCTTGAAGGCGGTATCGTCGCCGAGATGTTCGTCACTGAAGGGCAGATCGTCGAGGCTGGCGCGCCACTGATTCGCCTGGACGATACGCGATTCGCCTCCAACGTCGGCGAAACCGAAGCCGACCGGCTGTCGATGCTGCTTCGGGTGGAGCGCTTGAGTGCTGAAGTCGACGACCGTCCGCTGAATTTCCCGGCTGATGTCTTGAAAGCGGTTCCCGGTCAGGCCGCGAGTGAAGAGTCCCTGTACATCAGCCGTCGTCAGCAACTGCACGATGAAATTGGCGGGTTGCAGGAGCAGTTGATCCAGCGTCAGCAAGAACTGCGCGAATTTACCTCCAAACAGTCCCAGTACCGCACCGCACTGGGGTTGCAGCGCCAGGAAATCAACATGTCCGAGCCGCTGGTGGCCCAGGGTGCCGTCTCGCCCGTGGAAGTGCTGCGCCTCAAGCGCGCCGAGGTTGAAACCCGTGGGCAGCTGGATGCCACCACCCTGGCGATACCGCGTGCGGAGTCGGCGATCAAGGAAGTGGCGCGCAAGATCGACGAGACCCGTGGAAAATTCCGTAGCGAGGCACTGACCCAGCTCAATGAAGCGCGCACCGACCTGAACAAGGCCCAGGCCACGGGCAAGGCGCTGGAGGATCGCGTCAGCCGGACAATGGTCACATCGCCGGTGCGTGGCATCGTCAACAAGCTGCTGGTGAACACCATTGGTGGCGTGATTCAGCCAGGCAGCGACCTGGTGGAAATCGTGCCGCTGGACGATACCCTGCTGGTGGAAGCCAAGATCCGCCCGCAAGACATCGCCTTCCTGCACCCGGGACAGGAAGCGACAGTGAAATTCACCGCCTATGACTACACCATCTACGGTGGGCTCAAGGCCAGGCTCGAGCAGATCGGTGCCGACACCATCACCGACGAAGACAAGAAGACCACCTACTACATCATCAAGCTGCGCACGGATCGCAGCCACCTGGGCACAGATGAAAAGCCACTGCTGATCATCCCGGGCATGGTGGCGTCGGTGGATATCATCACGGGCAAGAAGACCGTACTGAGTTACCTGCTCAAGCCGATCATCCGGGCGCGCGCCGAGGCGTTGCATGAGCGGTGATTCGTTGGTGCGGCTGATGGCCTCTTCGCTGGCAAGCCAGCTCCCACAGGGTCACGCGGCCCCTTGTAGGAGTTGGCTTGCCAGCGAAGGGGCCCGTTAGGCTATTACAAGATTCAAGACCGCCTTCGCCGGCAAGCCGGCTCCAAAGGTGCGGCATCTCAAAAGCCATATCCTTATTCGCTAACGGTATTTAAATTTAGTTTCTTATATCTATAAAGTCATACCCCTGCGTACCTGCCGACCAATCGGCGCGCCGCACGACTCGAACCAACACGGGACCTCCGTGAGTTTCTGATCGACGCGCGCGCCTTTGAGCGTGCCGTGCGTGGGAGTGATTTATGTCTGCAGCTACTGCTACCCCAAGCGCCGCGACCATCGCGCCGCAATTATTCGAAATCCGCCCTTTCAGTGGCGCTGTCGGTGCCGAAATCATCGGCCTCGATTTGTCCCGCCCCATCAATGACCAGGACTTCGCCCGTATTCACCGTGCGCACCTGGATCATCACGTGGTGGTGTTCCGCGACCAGCGCATTACCCCCCAACAACAGATCGATTTCAGCCGCCGTTTCGGCGTGTTGCAGATCCACGTGCTCAAGCAGTTCCTGCTGGCGGGGCATCCGGAAATCCTCATCGTTTCCAACATTGTCGAGAACGGCCAGAACATCGGCCTGGGCGATGCGGGCAAATTCTGGCACTCCGATCTCTCCTATAAGGAACTGCCAAGCCTGGGCTCGATGCTGCATGCCCAGGAGCTGCCATCGGAAGGCGGCGACACCCTGTTCGCTGACATGCACAAAGCCTGGGACAGCCTGCCTGAGGCGCTGCGCAAAGCGGTCGAAGGCCGCTCGGCGGCGCATTCCTACACGGCGCGCTACAGCGAGACCAAATTCGAAGGCAACTGGCGCCCGACCCTGACCCCGGAACAGCTGGCCCAGGTCGCCGAAGTCATTCACCCGGTGGTGCGTACCCACCCGGAAAACGGCCGCAAGGCGTTGTTCGTCAGTGAGGGTTTCACCACCCGCATCGTTGGCTTGCCGGAAGACGAGAGCAAGCAATTGCTCGACGAGCTCTACGCCCACAGCGTGTTGCCGCAAAACATCTACCGCCATCAGTGGCAGTCCCATGACCTGGTGTTCTGGGACAACCGTTCGCTGATCCACCTTGCCGCCGGATGCCCAAGCTATCTGCGCCGCAAGTTGTTTCGCACCACCATTCAGGGCGACGCGCCTTTCTGATTTGTCGGAGATTTGACCATGTCCAAACGTCTTCCCTTTGCACCGCTGGCCGCGGCCATCGGCCTGGGTTTCAGCCTGATCGCCGGTAGCCTGGTGGCGCCAACCGTGGCCCATGCCGAAGGTGAAATCCGCATTGCCGAACAGTTCGGCATCGTTTACCTGCTGCTCAACGTGGTGCGCGATCAGAACCTGATCGAGAAGTACGGCAAGCAGGAAGGCATCGACATCAAGGTCGACTGGACCCAGCTCTCCGGTGGCGCGGCGGTCAACGATGCGTTGCTCTCCGGCTCCATCGATATCGCCGGTGCCGGCGTCGGTCCACTGCTGACCATCTGGGACCGCACCCACGGCAAGCAGAATGTCAAAGCCGTGGCCTCCCTCGGCAACTTCCCGTACTACCTGGTGAGCAATAATCCGAAGGTCAAGACCATCGCCGATTTCACCGAGAAGGACCGTATCGCTGTGCCGGCGGTGGGCGTGTCGGTGCAGTCGCGCTTCCTGCAATATGCCGCCGCCAAGCAGTGGGGCGACAAGGAGTTCAACCGCCTCGACAAGTACACCATCGCCGTTCCGCACCCCGACGCCACGGCGGCGTTGATCGCTGGCGGCACCGAGCTGACCGGGCACTTCTCCAACCCGCCGTTCCAGGATCAGGCGCTGGAAAACAAGAACGTGCACGTGGTGCTGAATACCTATGACCTGCTCGGCCCGAACTCGCCGACAGTGTTGTTCGCCACCGAAAAATTCCGCAACGAAAACCCGAAAACCTACAAAGCCTTCATCGACGCGCTGACTGAAGCCGCCACCTTTGCCCAGAACGATAAAGGCGCTGCGGCGGATACCTACATCCGCGTCACCAAGGCGAAAATCGACCGTGCCGAATTGCTGAAAATCATCGACAACCCGCAGTTCGAGTTCAGCGTCACGCCGAAAAATACCTACCCGCTGGCCGAGTTCCTCTTCCGCGTCGGCGCGATCAAAAACAAACCGGATTCGTGGAAGGACTACTTCTTCCAGGACGCCAAACCGTTGCAAGGGAGCTGACCGACATGAACGCCCCTTTGCAAGGCCACACGGTCAGCAAATCGAACGCAGCAGCCCAAGCGCTGCTGTCGGTCGATAACGTCAGCCTGGAGTACCGCACGCCCCAGCGGGTGGTGCGAGCCACCCATCAAGTCAGTTTCGAGGTCGATCCGGCGGACCGCTTTGTCCTGCTCGGGCCGTCCGGTTGCGGCAAGTCGACCTTGCTCAAGGCTGCTGCCGGGTTCATCCAGCCGGTGGAAGGCGAGATCCGTTTGCAGGGCCGGCGCGTGGATGCGCCGGGGCCGGACCGGATCGTGGTGTTCCAGGAATTCGATCAATTGCCGCCGTGGAAAACCGTCAAGCAGAACGTGATGTTTCCGCTGCTGGCCTCAAAGACCCTCAAGCGTAAGGAGGCCGAAGAGCGGGCGTTGCACTATCTGGACAAGGTCGGTCTGGCGGCGTTTGCCGATGCCTACCCGCATACCCTGTCGGGCGGCATGAAGGCGCGGGTCGCCATCGCCCGGGCGTTGGCGATGCAGCCGAAAATCCTGCTGATGGACGAACCCTTCGCCGCGCTCGACGCCCTGACCCGACGCAAGATGCAGGAAGAACTGCTGCTGCTCTGGGAGGAGGTGCGCTTCACGCTGCTGTTCGTCACGCACTCCATCGAAGAGGCGTTGGTAGTGGGCAATCGCATTCTGCTGTTGTCGCCGCACCCGGGACGGGTACGCGCCGAAGTCCACAGCCATCAGTACGACCTGCACAGCCTGGGCGGCGTGGCATTCCAGGAGTCGGCGCGACGCATCCATCGGTTGTTGTTCGATGAGGGCCAGTCGCCGGAAACCGAGCGTGAACTGGATTTCGCCGACATCCGCATCGCTTATTGAGCCAGTTTGAGAGGAGGGCCCGATGAGCCATTTATCATCCCCGCGTGAAGAATTCGAAACCGTTCTACAGCCACTGACCAGCGTTGCGCTGGAACGCGAGCTGCCGCTCGGCCAACGCCTGTGGCAACAGGGCTGGCTGCGCAAAAGCCTGATCCTGATTTTGCTCGCCGTACTCTGGGAGGCCGTTGCCCGTTATCAGAACAACGACCTGCTGCTGCCGAGTTTCGTGCAGACGGCTCATGCGCTGTACGACGGCCTGCTCAGCGGCGAATTGCTGGGCAAGGTGTGGATTTCCCTGGTGGTGCTGCTCAAGGGCTACCTGATCGGCATCGTCCTGGCGTTCGGCCTGACCACCTTGGCGGTCTCGACCCAGTTCGGCCGGGACCTGCTGAGCACCCTGACCTCCATGTTCAACCCACTGCCGGCCATCGCACTGTTGCCGCTGGCGCTGCTGTGGTTCGGCCTGGGGCAGAACAGCCTGATCTTCGTGCTGGTGCATTCGGTGCTGTGGGCCTTGGCGCTCAATACTTACGCAGGTTTTCTCGGCGTCTCGGAAACCCTGCGCATGGCCGGGCGTAACTACGGCCTCAAGGGCATGCGCTTTGTGTTGTTCATCCTGATCCCGGCAGCGCTGCCGTCGATCCTCGCCGGCCTGAAAATCGGCTGGGCCTTTGCCTGGCGCACATTGATCGCTGCCGAGCTGGTGTTTGGAGCGACCAGTGGCAAGGGCGGGTTGGGGTGGTACATCTTTCAGAATCGCAATGAGCTTTATACGGATAAGGTTTTTGCCGGGTTGGCGGTGGTGATTCTGATTGGGTTGCTGGTTGAGAATCTGGTGTTTGATACGTTGGAGCGGGTGACGGTGAAGCGGTGGGGGATGCAGCGCTAGGGTACGCCCTCAGGAGCTGCGAACAACGGAGACGACAGGATTCAGCCAGCGCATTTTTTTGATTTCCTCGTCGGTTGCTCTGATGGGTAGCATGGGCATTGTTCTTTTTCCGCCCGGTAGTGGGCGATGATAAGGATCTATCATCGTCATTAATTTGGGCATTTCTTCAAACTCTGAAGCTTGTAAGTGTGCGGTATTACTACTTGGTTGGGACGTTGTAATACTTGGCGTTAATGATGGTTCCAATGAAGCGATTGGCTCAGCGACAGGGTTCCGCGCTATTGGTGCTTCCGAACGATTTTTTGTGGCCGGATGGGTGTTTTTTGGCGCTGATTTTGGACTTTCAACGATAACACTAGGTCCTTGCGGTATTGCTGGTGTTGCTGGTGTTGCTGGTGTTCGCGATCTTTTCGGCAAAGCGGCGCGTATCGGTATACCTTTTACCCGCATATGCCCAGTTGGATCCTTGCTATTGATCGGATCATTTGAGCAATAAGCATAAGAATTCACTCCACCCGCTCCAAACGGACTCAAACTGTCAGGGCTGTGAAAACGCATCAATCGAGGGTTGTAAGCACGATAGCCGTTCCCTAACAAATACCATTCGGGTTTCGCTTCGCGCAGTTCACCATTAAACCCCAGCCGCGTCATGACATCACGATCCGACGATTGCTGGCCGTAGGGCGAATACGCAATACGAATCGGATTACTTGCGTCGAGCTCCGCGAGCACCGAGTTTTTCAGATCCACCGCCAACAGCAATACCTGTTGCCAGGTTGGGTTCTGTCGATCAAGAGGTTTGGCTTGAGTCATACCGGGAGCTTCGTGGGAGTTGGACACGTCTTTGGTTTTACTCGTTTGAGCCAAGCGTGTGAACTATCAGAACTGATAGTGGTGCACGCAGCACGTTTGCGCACGATACTGAAGGGATGTTTGCTAGCATTGCGCCTGAATCAATCCAGATCAGACACGAGTGCTCGCAATGCAACTACCAGACATGAACCTCTTGGTCGCCCTCGACGCCCTGCTAGACGAGGGCAGTGTGGTAGGCGCGGCGCGGCGGATGAACCTCAGCCCCGCGGCCATGAGTCGCACGTTGACGCGCATCCGCGAGGCCATCGGCGATCCGATCCTGGTGCGCGCCGGCCGTGGTCTGGTGCCGACGCCCAAGGCGCTGGAGTTGCGCGAGCAGGTGCGCGATGTGGTAGAGCAGGCCGCGCAGTTGTTCCACTCGGCCAGGGTCGTGGATCTGGGCAGCTTGCGGCGGCGGTTCAGCATCCGGGCTAACGATTTTTTCATCGGCATCTACGGCGGCAAGCTGTTCGATACCATGGAGCGTCAGGCCCCTTATTGTGAATTGCGTTTTGCGCCAGAGGGCGATGGCGATGATGAAGCCTTGCGCGAGGGCCGCATTGATCTGAGCGTCAGCAACAACCGGCCGCTGATGCCGGAAGTGAAGGTGCAAAATCTGTTTTCCACCCAGTTTGTCGGCCTGGTGCGCGAGGATCACCCCTTACTCGATCAAGAGATCACCCCTGAACGCTTTGCAGGCTATTCCCATATCAGCATGTCCCGTCGCGGAATCGCGCGCGGCCCGATCGATGCTGCACTCAACGCCCTGGGCCTGGAGCGGCGGGTCGCGGTGATAGCCCCGAGTTTCCACGCGGCGATGTTCGCCTTGCCGGATTCCGACCTGATTCTGCCGGTGCCCAGGGAGACCTTGCTGAGCGTTCGCCGGCTGGGGCTGAAGTTGCGCTCGTTCACCCTGCCTATTCCCTTGCCAACCATCGTGTTGAACCAGGCCTGGCACCCTCGCTTCGACAATGACCCCGCTCACCGCTGGCTACGTGAAACCCTGAAAACCTGCTGTGACGAGACATGGCTGGCAGCGCAACCGGTCTTGGGTTGAGCGATAAACCTGTAGGAGTGAGCCTGCTCGCGATAGCGGAGTGACAGACAGCTCATTGGTGTCTGACACACCGCTATCGCGAGCAGGCTCACTCCTACAGGGATCTCAATCATTGCGTATAGCGCACTTATAACCTGCCGATAAGTCAGTTTTCGTCAGGTCCCACGCTTCATAGAATGCTTCGGTCTTCAAATCCCGGAGCTTGCAGCAATGACTTCCCTCACGGTCACGGCGCCTCTCGCCGCGGCCAGCCCGACCGCCGCCGCACCACCGGTCTTCGGCCCGCGGATCATCATCGGCCTGGTGGGCGTATTGCTCGCCGTGCTGGTGTCGGGCCTGAACGAGATGGTGACCAAGGTGGCCCTGGCCGATATCCGTGGCGGTTTGGCCATCGGTTATGACGAGGGCACCTGGCTGGTCGCCAGCTACGCCGCGACCTCGGTGGCAGCCATGGCGTTTGCGCCCTGGTGCGCCGTCACGTTCTCGCTGCGGCGCTTCACCCTGTGCGCCATCAGTGCCTTCACGCTGCTGGGGGTGTTGTGCCCGTGGGCGCCGAACTATGAAAGCCTGCTGGTGCTGCGCACGTTGCAAGGCCTGGCCGGTGGCGCGCTGCCCCCGATGCTGATGACCGTCGCCCTGCGTTTTCTACCGGCCAACGTAAAACTCTACGGCCTGGCCGGCTATGCCCTGACCGCCACCTTCGGCCCGGGGCTGGGCACGCCGCTGGCCGGGCTCTGGACTGAGTATGTCGGCTGGCAATGGACCTTCTGGCAGATCGTCGTGCCGTGCCTGATGGCCATGGTCGCGGTGAGCTACGGCATCCCTCAGGACCCGCTGCGGCTGGAGCGTTTCAAACAGTTCAACTGGCGTGGTTTGCTGCTGGGTTTTCCAGCGATCTGCATGCTGGTGATCGGCATCCTGCAGGGCAATCGACTGGACTGGTTCGAGTCCAGCCTGATTTGTGGATTGCTGGTGGGCGGAACGCTGTTGCTGGTGCTGTTCCTGATCAACGAGTGGTCGCAACCGATTCCGTTTTTCAAGCTGCAGATGCTCGGCATCCGCAATCTGTCGTTCGCGCTGGTCACCCTGGCCGGCGTGCTGGTGGTGTTGCTGGCGGTGGTGATTATTCCGTCCAGCTATCTGGCGCAGGTCCAGGGTTATCGCCCGGTGCAGACCGCACCCATCACCCTGTTGGCGGCGCTGCCGCAGTTGATCGCGCTGCCGTTGGTGGCGGCCCTGTGCAACTTGCGCTGGGTCGATTGCCGCTGGGTCCTGGGGATCGGCCTGAGCATGCTGGTGTTGTCCTGCATCGGCGGTTCGCAGCTGACCTCGGCGTGGATTCGCGACGAATTCTATGCCCTGCAACTGCTGCAGATCTTCGGTCAGCCCATGGCGGTCTTGCCGTTGCTGATGCTCTCGACCGGCAGCATCAACCCCATGGACGGACCGTTTGCATCCTCCTGGTTCAACACCGTGAAAGGCCTGGCGGCGGTGATCGCCACCGGCGTGCTGGAAACCCTGACCACCCAGCGCCTGCACTTTCACTCGACCATGCTGGTGGACCGTCTCGGTAACTCGCCCCTGGTCGACGGCGATACCCCAGGCCTTGCCCATCGGCTGCATGAGCAGGCCGTGGTGCTGGCCGCATCGGACCTTTACCTGTGCATGGCCGGCGTCGCATTGGCGCTGATCCTGCTGATTTTCTGGCTGCCGACGCGGATCTATCCGCCCCGTGCGCCGACCTGAATGCATCACTGAAACAGAAGGTTTTCATGACGACTCAATCCAAGCAAAAAGTAGCCGTTGGCATCGCCGTCTTGATTGCGACCGGCGTGCTGATTTATCTGCTGGCGCCCGGCCTGTTCGGCCAGCGCACGCAGCAGAGCACCAACGATGCCTATGTCGCGGCCGACTACACGCTGGTGGTGCCGCGCGTTGCCGGGTTCATCAAGCAAGTACTGGTGGAAGACAACCAGCAGGTCAAGGCTGGGCAACTGCTGGCCCTGATCGATGACCGCGACCTGCGCGCCGCCGCCGAAGCGGCCGCCGCCGAGGCCCTGGTGGCCCAGGCGCAACTGCAAAATGCCCGGGCGACGCTTGAGCGCCAGGCCTCGGTGATCGCTCAGGCACAGGCGCAGGTGGTGTCCGCCAAGGCTGAAATGGCCTTTGCGCAACATGAACTGAACCGTTACGACCATCTGGCCGGGGTCGGTGCCGGCACGGTGCAGAACGCCCAGCAAGCGCGCACGCGCATCGACCAGGCCAGTGCCCGGTTGACCAATGTGACGGCGGTGCTGGCGGCGGAGCGCAAGCAGGTGGACATCCTCACGGCCCAGCGTGACGGGGCTGAAGGTGGTTTGAAGCGGGCCCAGGCGAAGCTGGAAATCGCCAGCTACGAGCTGTCTTACACCCGGATCACCGCGCCGCAGGATGGCATGGTCGGTGAGCGTGCGGTGCGTGTCGGGGCCTATGTCACGCCGGGCAGCAAACTGCTCGCGGTGGTGCCGCTGGCGCAGGCTTATGTGGTGGCCAACTTCCAGGAAACCCAACTGACCAATGTGCAACCGGGTCAGGACGTGCAGGTGCGTGTCGACACCTTTGGCGGCGCCGCGTTGAACGGGCGGGTCGAGAGCATCGCACCGGCCACCGGCGTGACCTTTGCTTCAATCAAGCCGGATAACGCGACTGGCAACTTCACCAAGGTGGTGCAGCGGATTCCGGTGAAGATCGTGCTGGAGCCGGGTCAGCCGCTGGCCGAACGGTTGCGGGTGGGGATGTCGGTGGAGGCGAGTATCGATACGGCCGGCGCCAAGGCCAATGAGGTTGCGCAGCGATGAAGATCTTCGTTGATTGTGCCGGCGCCATCGCGAGCAGGCTCGCTCCCACAAGGGATCTGGGGCCTTTTCAAAGTCTGAGTTTCAGTAGAAGTCCCCTGTGGGAGCGGGCTTGCTCGCGAAGAGGCCATCAGCTTCGACTCATCTTTTGCGCCTTGATCGTGATGAACCTGTCGGCCTGCACTGTAGGCCCCGATTTCCAGAAGCCTCAGACGCAACAAATCGCCGAATGGTCGAAGCCCGCAAATGCCGCCGCCAGCCAAGCCAGCACCGATACGATGAACGAGCATTGGTGGCAAGTATTCAACGACCCGAAACTCTCGGCCCTCACTCAACGTGCCCTGAGCGACAACCTCGACCTGAAACTCGCCAGCAGCCGCTTGCAACAAAGCCGTGCGGTACGCCAGGTGATCACCGCCGACCGCTATCCGAATTCCGCCGCTACGGGGAGTTACGCCCGTAAACGCAACAGCGGCAAAGGCCTGAGCGACCCGTCGGGGCATAACGGCAATTCGGCGTTCAATCTCTGGGATGCCGGCTTTTCCGCTTCCTGGGAGCTGGATTTCTGGGGCCGCGTGCGCCGCGAAACAGAAGCCGCCGATGCGTCTCTGGAAGTCGCGGAAAACGACCGTCGCGACGTGCTGTTGTCGGTGCTGGCGGAAACCGCCCAGGACTACATTCAACTGCGCGGTGTGCAGAACACCCGCGCTGTGACCGAACAGAACCTCGACGTCGCCCGGCACAGCCTGAAACTTTCGCAGCTGCGCCTGGCCGACGGTGTCGCGACGGACCTTGATGTCGCCGAAGCCGCTGCCCAGGTCGCGGCCATCGAGTCGCGCCTGCCGGCATTGGAGCAGCGCCAGGCCCAACTGATCAACGCCCTGAGCCTGTTGATGGGCGAACCGCCCCAGGCGCTGGCGGCCGAGTTGTCCACCGACGCGCCGGTGCCGCAAACCCCGCGTCAGGTCGCCATCGGCCTGCCGTCGCAATTGGCCGAGCGCCGCCCGGACATCCGCCAGGCCGAAGCGCGCCTGCATGCCGCGACCGCGAGCATTGGCGTGGCCAAGGGGGATTTTTATCCACGCATTACCCTGTCTGGCAGTGTCGGTTCGCAGGCCATGCAACTGGGCGATTTCGGCTCATGGGGTTCACGCACGTTCGGCATCGGTCCGCAGTTCAGCCTGCCGCTGTTCGACGGCGGCCGCCTGCGCGGTGTGTTGAACCTGCGCGAAGCCCAGCAACAGGAAGCGGCCATCGCCTACCAGCAGACCGTGTTGCGTGCCTGGCATGAAATCGACGACCAATTGAGCGCCTACAACGCCAGCCAACTGCGCCGCGACAGCCTCGCCGAAGCGGTGCGGCAGAACCGCATCGCCCTGCAAACCGCACAACAGCAATACGTCGAGGGTGTGGTGGACTTCGTCAACGTACTCACCGTGCAAGGCGCATTACTGGCGACCCAGGAGCAATGGGTGGAGAGTTCCACCGGCGTGTCGCTGGCAGCGGTAGGGTTGTACAAGGCGCTGGGCGGTGGATGGGAGTCGGTTTATCCGCTGGCGGCGATACATTGAGGGAAATCGTGAAGCTGGATGTAGGACGCGTCCTGATTTTTTGCGTGGGCACTCACGATGTCCATCAGGGGTTAGCATTTTGGTCCACGTCATGACCATGGTTCTGTACCTCAATGAATGCCAATCCCTACGCGCCGCCAGTGGCCGAGCTTGATAGCACTGAACCAACCCGCGCGGCCTTTTTTGTTGTGGGCACAAGCAAATTCGCGCTGATGATGGTTTCGACCTTTGGTTTGTACGTCACCTATTGGCTGTATAAAAACTGGAAGCTTTACCGCGCCGCTACGGGCAACAAAGTGATACCCATAGCCCGTGCACTTTTGGGCGTGTTTTTTATGTATTCGCTGTTCACCAGCATTGATCGGCGATTACGCGCTTCAGGTCGGGACTATTGTTGGTACCCACGGTTGCTGGCGATTAGCGTGATCATGGCTGCTGCAGCGAGCATGGGGTTGATGTGGTTGCCGGATGTGCACATCAGCTTTGCGCTGAGTCTTCTGATACTACTCTTGCAGGTCTGCTCCTTTTTGCGTGTACAAGAAGCAATCAATTTTCTGGAAAGCGATGTGGCCGGTAAGGCGAACTCGACACTGACTTTTGCCAATGGTGTCTGGTTTACATTTGGCTTGTGTTGTTGGGGCGTGTCGATCCTGGTTTTCTACGCCCTGTTGTAGGGTCGCCCGACTCAAGGTTTTGCCGATAGATCCGCCATGCCCTTGAGCAACTCGATCGGCAACGGGAAGACGATGGTCGAACTCTTGTCACCGGCGATAGAACTCAGCGTCTGCATATAGCGCAGCTGCATGGCGCCGGGTTGGCGGCCGAGCATTTCGGCGGCCTGCATGAGTTTTTCCGAGGCCTGCAATTCGCCTTCCGCGTGGATCACCTTGGCCCGACGTTCGCGTTCCGCTTCTGCCTGCCTGGCGATGGCGCGGATCATCGATTCGTTGAGGTCCACGTGCTTGATTTCGACATTGGCGACCTTGATGCCCCAGGCGTCGGTCTGGGCGTCGAGTACTTGCTGGATGTCGAGGTTCAGCCGTTCGCGCTCGGCCAGCAGTTCATCCAGTTCGTGTTTACCGAGCACCGCGCGCAAGGTGGTTTGCGCCAGCTGGCTGGTGGCCATGAGAAAATCTTCGACCTGGATGATTGCCTTCTGCGGATCGAGCACGCGGAAGTAAAGCACGGCGTTGACCTTGACCGAGACGTTGTCGCGGGTGATCACATCTTGCGCCGGGACATCGAGGACGATGGTGCGCAAGTCGACACGGACCATTTGCTGGATCACCGGAATCAGCAGGATCAGGCCGGGGCCCTTGACCTGCCAGAAGCGTCCGAGCTGGAACACCACTCCACGCTCATACTCGCGCAGGATGCGGAACGTCGCCCCCGCCAATGCGATCAGCAGTAGCAGCAGCGCGACAAAACCGATTTGCAGACCCATGACTAACCTCCAACCGATACCGCGTCAGCCGCGGCCACTTCCAGCAACAATCCCTTGCGTGCCACCACCCGGACCTGTTGTCCGATCTGCAATGGCTTGGCACTCGATACCTGCCAGCGCTCGCCCTGCAAGTGCACCCAGCCCAGGCACGCATCGCCGGCCTGCAAGGCCAGCACCGGTGTCACACTGCCCAGCAGGCCGGCGTCACCGCTGACGGTTTGCCGCGGCCGGGTCTTGAGGGCGCGGATCAACAGGAATATCAGCAGCAGCGCACTAATCAGTCCCAGGCCGATCATCAACGGCACGGGCAGTTCGGCGTTGGTCAGGATCACTGCGCCGATCACGAACATCACGATCCCGCCCAAACCGATCACGCCGTAGTTGGGCAGCGCCGCCTCGGCGATCAGGAACGCGATACCGAAAGTGATCAGCCAGATCCCCGCGGGGTTCGATCCGGGAAGCCCGGCGGTGTCCGCAGCGAGGGCAGCTCCGCTCCAGGCCAATAGCAACGCAAGTGCACAACAGCGAGTGTTCACGTGACCCTCCGGGAGAGTCGCAGGTAGTTCTGTATACAGTCTAGTTGAGGCGCTGCTTGTATGAATTTTGCTCAATTGTCGACCTGTCCGATGAGCAGATTTCCCGCTGGATTGCCCCGGCGGGCCTAGACTTTTACTACGTACAAAAGCATTAACCATCGTCCGCCAGGCGTTTTTGCGGACACCGAGGTGCATCATGCGTATGGCAAGAACCGTGCAGACAAGCCTGGACAAGGCTCAATGCGAATATGACATCGTCACCCATCCTCACTCGGCCAGCAGCCTCGAAACCGCACGGTTGGCGGGTATTCCCGCGGAGCGGGTGGCCAAGTCGGTCATCCTCGACGACCACCACGGGCATTACTTGATGGCCGTTCTGCCCGCCAGCCGTCACCTGGACTTGAGCAAAGTGCGCAGTACCGGTGAATGGCAGGTCTCCCGGGAAAGTAACCTGCCGCATCTGTTTGAAGACTGCGAACGCGGAGCCGTGCCGGCCCTGGGCGAAGCCTATGGACTGGACGTGGTCATCGACCCGCTGCTGACCCGGCAGAAAGACATCTATCTGGAAGCCGGCAACCACATCAACCTGTTGCACATGGACATGCCGCAATTCCTGAAAATGGTGCCGCATGCGCAAGTGCGGGAGTTGAGTCAGTGAGGATGTTTCGTCAATGCGGCCGTCTTCGCGAGCAGGCTCGCTCCCACAGGGTGAACGCATTTCCCTGTGGGAGTGAGCCTGCTCGCGATTGACCGCGCAGCGGTCACCTAACCCACCAAGGAGCCCGACATGGAAAACCCAACCCACAGCCTTCCATCCCTGTTCAAACAACTCGGCCTTCCTGACGACGCCGAGAGCATCGACAAATTCATCGCCACCCATTCACCGCTCAAACCGGAACTGCACCTGGCGGATGCTTTTTTCTGGAGCCCGAGCCAGGCGGAACTGTTGCGCGAGGAAATTCTGGATGACGCCGATTGGGCGGAGGTGGTGGATCAATTGGATGTGATGCTGAGGAAGGGCCGGGGGGTGTAAAAGCCGCAAATTTGTTTCAAAACTTGACTGAAAATCCCTTCCAATGTCATATTGATAGTTAGCAAACTAACAGTGTGTGTTTTCCCTCGTGCCGAATAACCTCGACGCTCTGCAAATGAACATCAGCAGCACCATGGTGGTGGCCGCTCGGCATTGGCGCAAAATCTGCCAGGCCACCCTGGCCAACTATGGCATTTCCGAAGCCTGTGCCGTTCCGCTGCTGATGATCGGGCGCCTGGGGGAGGGCGTGCGGCAGGTGACGGTGGCGCAGGCGGCGGGGATGGAAAGCCCGTCCCTGGTGCGATTGCTCGATCAGTTGTGCCATGGCGGCTATGTCTGCCGTACCGAAGACGCCCAGGACCGGCGCGCCAAATGCCTGAGCCTGACCGATACCGGTCGGACCCTGGTGCAAGCCGTAGAGGTCGAGTTGGTGCGTTTGCGTCATGAAGTCCTGGAAGGCATCGATCAGGGAGATCTTGAAGCGACGCTGCGGGTGTTGAAGGCCTTCGAGTCCGCCAGTCATTTGCCGGTAGCCAACCCTTGAGCGGCTTCTTTTCCGGCATGCCCGCGGCACGGGACTGGTTCTACGGCGTACGCACCTTCGCGGCCTCGATGATCGCGTTGTACATCGCCTTGCTCATGCAAATGCCGCGTCCTTATTGGGCGATGGCCACGGTGTATATCGTTTCCAGCCCCTTTGTCGGGCCCACCAGTTCCAAGGCGTTGTACCGTGCAATCGGGACTTTTCTGGGTGCCGCTGCAGCGGTCTTGTTCGTGCCGATGTTTGTCCAGAGTCCCTATGTGCTGGTGCTGGTGATCGCGCTGTGGACCGGGATCCTGTTGTTTCTGTCCATGCATTTGCGCACCGCCAACAATTACGCCTTGATGCTGGCCGGCTACACCCTGCCGTTGATCGCCCTGCCGGTGGTAAATAATCCGTTGGCCGTGTGGGACGTGGCCGAAGCGCGCACCGAAGAAATCTTCCTCGGTATTGCCGTCGCCGCCGTGGTTGGCGCGATGTTCTGGCCGCGACGGCTGGCCCCGGTGTTCAACGATTCGGTGAGCAAATGGTTTGCCGACGCGTCGACTTATAGCGCGCGCTTTCTCGGCCGCAACGTGCAGCCCGAGGAAGTCAGCGCCTTGCGCGCCTCGATGGTTGCCACCTTCAATACCCTGGAACTGATGATCGGTCAGTTGCCCCATGAAGGCGCGCGTCCACAAACGGTGCGCAACACCAAGGAGTTGCGCGGGCGGATGATTCACCTGTTGCCGGTGATCGATGCCCTCGACGATGCGCTCTACGCGTTGGAGCGGCGCACCCCGGAGCTGGTGGAAAAGTTCGCACCCTTGCTGGCGGCCGCCACTGAATGGCTTGACCTCAAAACCCCTGACCTCGAGCGCTGGCAAGCGCTCAAAGACCAACTCGAAGCGCAGCAACCCAGCACTGAAATGCTGGATGATCGCAAGCAACTGCTGTTCTCCAACGCCATTTATCGCCTCGGCGAGTGGGTCGATTTGTGGCAGGACTGCCGCAGCCTGCAACACGCGATCCAGTGCGAAAGCCAGGACAGTTGGCGCGCGGTCTATCGGCATTGGCGCTTGGGGCGTCTGACTCCCTTTCTGGACCGTGGCCTGATGCTCTATTCCGCCGCCTCCACCGTCGCGGCGATCATTGTCGCCTCGGTGCTGTGGATACTGCTGGGCTGGACCGATGGCGGCAGTGCAGTGATCCTGGCGGCAGTCGCGTGCAGCTTCTTTGCCTCGATGGACGACCCGGCGCCGCAGATTTACCGATTCTTTTTCTGGACGGCGATGTCGGTGGTGTTCGCCAGCCTTTACCTGTTTCTCGTCCTGCCCAACCTGCATGACTTTCCGATGCTGGTGCTGGCCTTCGCCGTGCCGTTCATCTGCATCGGCACCCTGACGGTCAAGCCGCAGTTTTACCTGGGCATGTTGCTGACCCTGGTCAACACCTCGTCGTTCATCAGTATCCAGGGCGCTTATGACGCGGATTTCCTCAGCTTCGCCAACTCCAACCTGGCCGGTCCGGTGGGGTTGCTGTTCGCGTTCGTCTGGACCCTGATCGCCCGGCCATTCGGTGCCGAGCTGGCGGCCAAGCGCCTGACCCGTTTCGCCTGGCGCGACATCGTCAGCCTCACCGAGCCGGCCACGCTGGCCGATCACCGGCGCCTGGGCGTGCAGGTACTGGATCGACTGATGCAGCATTTGCCGCGCCTGGCCGTGACCGGCCAGGACACCGGTATCGCCTTGCGCGAAGTTCGTGTGGCGCTGAACCTGCTCGACCTGCTGGCGTATACGCCGCGGGTTCACGGCGCACCGCAGGCGTTGCTGCGTCAGGTGGTGGCCGAGGTCGGCGAATACTTCAAGGCCTGCCTCAAGGCCGGCGAACGCCTGCCGGCACCGAGCCCGTTGCTGATGACCCTGGATCGCACCCGCCGGGCGTTGGGCGGTGCCGGTGATGACGAAACTCGCCTGCATCTGCTGCACGCCTTGAGCGGCTTGCGCCTGGCGTTGTTGCCCGGCGTCGAATTCGTCGGCTCTGCCGAGCCCGAAGAACCGCTTCCCCATGGCATCGATGGAGCGCCTTTATGATCGGTGATCTGGATATCAGCGGGGTGTTCCTGCCTACGCTGCTGGTGCTGATGGGCATTACCTATGTGTTGTACCTGTTGGTGCACGGGGTGCTGACGCGCCTGCACTTTTACCGTCTGGTCTGGCACCGGGCATTGTTCAACGTGGCCCTCTACGCCCTGCTGCTTGGCGCCGTGGATTCACTCAGCCGATACCTGATGACATGAAAAAGCCGTTTCTAACCCTCGGTCGCGTGGTCCTGACCCTGCTGATCGTAACCTTCGCCGTTGTCGTGGTCTGGCGCATGGTGATGTATTACATGTTCGCGCCCTGGACCCGTGACGGGCACATCCGTGCCGACATCGTGCAAATCGCGCCGGACGTGTCCGGGCTGATCCAGCAAGTGCAAGTGCGTGACAACCAGTTGGTCAAGCGCGGCCAGGTGCTGTTCAGCATCGACCAGGACCGTTTCAAGCTGGCCCTGCGCCAGGCGAAAGCGGCGGTGGCAGACCGCGAGGAAACCCTGGCCCAAGCCCAGCGCGAAGCCAAGCGTAACAAGGGCCTTGGCAATCTGGTGCCGGGCGAGCAGCTGGAAGAAAGCCAGTCACGGGTAGCCCGCGCACAAGTGGCGTTGATGGAAGCGCAGGTCGCGGTGGACAGCGCGCAACTGAACCTCGACCGTTCGGTGATTCGCAGCCCGGTGGACGGTTACGTCAACGACCGCGCGCCACGGACCCAGGAATTCGTCAGTGCCGGACGGCCGGTGCTGTCGGTCGTGGACAGCAATTCTTTTCATATCGACGGCTATTTCGAAGAAACCAAACTCAACGGCATCCATATCGGCCAGAGCGTCGACATCCGGGTGATCGGCGACAACGCGCGCCTGCGCGGACATGTGGAAAGCATCGTGGCCGGTATCGAAGACCGCGACCGCACCAGTGGCAATAACCTGTTGCCCAACGTCAACCCGGCCTTCAGTTGGGTGCGGTTGGCCCAGCGGATTCCGGTGCGTATCGCGTTCGATGAGGTTCCTGAGGATTTCCGCATGATTGCCGGGCGCACCGCCACGGTATCGATCATCGACGACCAGGACCGGGAGCCCGCGCGATGAGCAAGGCCTCGGGTTTGGCGATTGCCGGATTAGGCTTGCTGCTGTCGGCGTGTCAGGTGGTCGGTCCGGATTACCACTTGCCGGAAGAAGCCGCCATCCACCGCGAAGACCTGCAGGGCGAACTGGCGGTGAACGGCAAGCCGGTGGTCTCGGCGCCGGTGCCTGCCGATTGGTGGCGCCTGTATCAGGACCCGCGCCTCGACCAGTTGGTGCAGCAGGCCATGGCGTCCAACACTGATTTACGCGTAGCGGCCGCCAGCTTGCTGCGGGCCCGCGCTCAGGTCGACGCGGCCGAGGCAGCGGGCGGCTGGAGCGGCGGGGTGAAGATGGGCGCCCAGCGTTTGCAGGAGTCCGGTGAAGCGTTCTTGCTACCGGAAAAGGTGCCGGTGGCCAACATTGGAGATATCGGCATCAGCGCGTCCTACCAGTTCGACCTGTTCGGCACCTTGCAGCGCGGCATCGAAGCGGCCAAGGCCAATGCCGATGCGACCCAGGCTGCCGCCGATACGGCACGCATCACCTTGGTCGCCGATGTGGTCCGGGCCTACACCCAGGTGTGCGCAGCCAATGAGGAGCGGGAAATCGCCCAGCATTCCCTCGACCTGCAGGCCCAGAGCACGACGCTCATCCAGCGTTTGCGCGATGCCGGGCGTGGCGACGAAACCCAGGTCACCCGTTCGCAAACCCAATTCAAGTCCTTGCGCGCCGACATGCCGCGCTATGAGGCGGCGCGTCAGGCCGGGCTGTTCCGCTTGTCGATGCTGCTGGCCAAGCCGCTGGATCAACTGCCGGCCGGCACCGACAGCTGCGCCGAACTGCCAAAAATCACCCAACTGGTGCCGGTGGGTGACGGTGCATCGCTGCTCAAGCGCCGCCCCGACATCCGGCAGGCCGAACGTCGACTGGCAGCCGCGACCGCCCGGATCGGCATCGCCAC
>NZ_AKJF01000089.1 GCF_000282475.1 Pseudomonas sp. GM78 | reverse complement strand
TTACTTGGGGCTTTTCCAAGTGACTCGCCGTAAGGGCGAAACCATAAGTCGCCGTTACCGCAGGAATGGATATGTACACCTGAAAGACAATCATCGGCAGCGAAACGGATATGCCCCCAATCAAAAAGCAAAAAAAAGGCCACCGCAACCCGACGTTGCGGTGACCCGAGGGTGATACATAACTAACGGTCCACTGTCGCGAACCTCAAAAAAATCAATGCGCCCCAGCCGCCTTGTTCAAGTCGCTCTCAGCCCATTCGGTATAAACACAGGCATCCGCAGTCGCCCAGCGCACCCGCACCGGATCCCCCGCCTTCATGGGCATGCCCGCCGCGGAAAGCGCCTTGACGGTCATCGACGTTCCGCCCGAAGTCACCACACTGCACGTCTGGCTTTCACCCAGGAACAACACTTCCACGACCTTGGCGGTCACTTCATTCCAGCCCGCGGCCAACGGCTCCTGGGCGGCTTGCTCGATGCTCAAGGCCAAGGCCTTTTCCGGGCGCACCATCAACAGTACATCCTGATTGGTTTGCAGGCCGGCGGTCAGGCGGATCGACAGCGACTGCCCCTCAAACGAAGCGACCGCATTGCCCTGGGCCTTGAGCTTGAGGAAGTTGGAGTTGCCGAGGAACGAGGCGACGAAGGCATTCGGCGGGTTCTGGTACAGGTCGTAGCCGCTGCCCAGGCCGACGATCTTGCCGTGGCTGAAGATCGCAATGCGCTGGGACAGGCGCATGGCTTCTTCCTGGTCGTGGGTCACGTAGACGATGGTGATGCCCAGGCGCCGATGCAGCTGGCGCAGTTCGTCCTGCAAATCTTCACGCAGCTTCTTGTCCAGTGCGCCCAGCGGTTCATCCATCAGCAGGATGCGTGGCTCGTAGACCAGCGCCCGGGCGATCGCGACGCGTTGCTGCTGGCCGCCGGAGAGTTGCGAAGGGCGGCGATGGGCGAACTGTTCAAGCTGCACCAGCTTGAGCATCGCATCGACCCGGCGATCACGCTCGGCCGTGGCCAGTTTGCGGATCGCCAGGGGGAAGGCGATGTTGTCGCGCACTGACAGGTGCGGGAACAGCGAGTAGCGCTGGAACACCATGCCGATGTCGCGTTTGTGCGGCGGCACGTTCACCAGCGATTGGCCGTTGACCAGGATCTCGCCGCTGCTGGGGGTTTCGAAGCCGGCGAGCATCGACAGCGTGGTGCTTTTGCCCGAGCCGCTGGAGCCGAGGAAGGTGAGGAATTCACCGTCCTTGATGTCCAGCGAGATGTCGTCCACGGCGGCAAAGTCGCCATAGTATTTGTTCAGGTTGCGCAGGCTCACCAGGGGCTTGTCATTTTGCTGCGCGGCATTTTTGATCACTGCACTCATGTCGTACTCCTGCGCCTAGGCGCTGATTTCATTGCGCCGGCGCAGTGCGGCGGCGATCACCATGACCAATACCGAGAGGCCGATCAGCAACGTCGAGGCGACGGCGATCACGGGCGTCAGGTCCTGGCGCAGGGTGGTCCACATTTTCACGGGAAGGGTTTGCAGGGTCGGGCTGGCCATCATCACGCTCAGCACCACTTCGTCCCACGAAACGAGGAAGGCGAAGAGGGCGCCGGCCACCATGCCCGGACGGATCGCCGGGAAGGTCACCTTGAACACCGCTTGCAGGCGCGAGGCACCACAGATCACCGCGGCATCTTCGATCGACTGGTCGAACAGCTTCAGCGAGTTGATGATCGAGATGATGGTGAACGGCAGCGCGACGATGACGTGGCTGACCACGAACGCGAACATGGTCCCGGTGTAGCCCAGTTTCAGGAACAGCGCGTACACCGCCACGGCAATGATCACCAGCGGCACGATCATCGGCAGGGTGAACAGGCCGTAGAGCATTTCCCGGCCGGGGAAGCGCCCGCGAACCAGGGCGAACGCAGTCGGCAGGCCCAGGGCCACGGCAAAGAACGTGGTCAGTACCGCGACCTTGAGGCTGGCCATGGCCGCGTTCATCCAGTCGGCATTGGAGAAGAACTGGCCGTACCACTTCAGCGTCCAGCCCGGTGGCGGGAACACCAGCCATTGCGACGATCCGAACGACAGCAGCACGATGAACACGATCGGCAACAACAGGAACAGCCCGATCAGCCCGGTGGTGGCATACAGGCCAAGGCGCATCCGGCGGCTCATGGCATTGGGGGTCAGGAGCATGACGGCTTACCTCGCGTTGCTGGCGCCAACCGGGGATTCCGGCTGAAGCTTCAGGTAGAAGTAGAACAGCACCAGCGTGATGACGATCAGCAACGCGGCGCCAGCGCTTGCCAGGCCCCAGTTGAGGAACGACTGCACCTGCTGGATGATGAACTCGGGCAGCATCATGTTCTGCGCACCGCCCAGCAGCGCCGGGGTGACGTAGTAACCGAGCGACATCACGAACACCATCAGGCCGCCGGAGAACAGCCCCGGCCGGCACAGCGGCAGGAACACCCGGAAGAAGTTGGTCCACGGACTGGCGCCGCAGATGGAACCGGCCTGCAGGATCATCGGGTCGATGGCCTGCATGGTCGCCTGCAGCGGCAGCACGATGAACGGGATCATGATGTAGCTCATGCCGATCACCACGCCGGTCAGGTTATGCACCATCTCCAGCGGCTGGTCGATGATGCCCATGGCCATCAGCACCTTGTTGATCACCCCGGAGGCTTGCAGCAACACCAGCCAGGAGTAGGTCCGCGCCAGGAGACTGGTCCACATCGACAGCAGCACGATGTTCAGGATCCAGCGACCCCAACCACGTGGCACCAGCGTGATCGCCCAGGCCAGCGGGAAACCCAGCAGCAGGCTGAACAGCGTCACCAGGCCGGCCACCGAGAAGGTGTTGAGCAAGACCCGGGCATACGCCGAGTTGGCGAACAGCTGCTCGTAGTTGCCCAGCCCCGGTGTCGGCTCCAGCACACCGCGCAACAGCAGGCCGATCAATGGCGCCAGGAAGAACAAGCCGAGGAACAGCAGGGCGGGGATCAGGTTGCTCGATCCGCGCCAGCGTTGCGCCAGGGTCGGGGTTTGCGTCATCGCAGCCGCCTTGCCGGCAGCGCTGGAGGCGCTCCCGACGGGCGTGGATGGACGGGACGCGGTTGCCGTCATTTTCATTTGACCAGCCATTCGTTCCACCGTGTGGCGATAGCAGGACCGTTCTTGGCCCAGTACGCGAAATCAAGCGTGATTTGGTCCTTGGCGTAGGCCGTCGGCAGGTTTGGCGCCAGCACCGAGTCCAGGCGCGCCACGCTGTCGACGTTGACAGGGGCGTAGGCGGTCAGGTTGGAGAAGTCGGCCTGGCCCTTGGCACTGCTGGCATTGGCCAGGAACTTCATCGCCGCGTCCTTGTTCTTCGAACCCTTTGGAATGACCAGGATGTCGGCCATGACCAGGTTCTGTTTCCAGCTTACGCCCACCGGAGCGCCGTCTTCTTGCAGGGCGTGGATCCGGCCGTTCCAGAACTGGCCCATGCTCGCTTCACCGGAGGCCAGCAACTGCTGCGACTGGGCGCCGCCGCCCCACCAGACGATGTCTTTCTTGATGGTGTCGAGCTTCTTGAAGGCGCGGTCCAGATCCAGTGGGTAAAGCTTGTCGGCGGCAACGCCATCGGCCAGCAGCGCCAGTTCCAGCACGCCAGGGCTTGGCCATTTATAGAGGGCGCGTTTGCCGGGGTAGGTCTTGGTGTCGAACAGCGCGGACCAGTCCTGGGGTTTGTTGGCACCGAGCTTGCCTTCGTTGTAGCCGAGGACGAAGGAGAAGAAGAACGAGCCGACGCCGTGATCGGAGACGAACCGCGGGTCGATCTTGTCGCGCTCGATGACTTTGAAATCGAGGGGTTCGAGCAGGCCTTCGGAGGCGGCACGCAAGGCGAAATCGGCTTCGACGTCGACCACGTCCCACTGCACGTTGCCGCTTTCGACCATGGCCTTGAGCTTGCCGTAGTCGGTGGGGCCATCCTGGACCACGGTGATGCCGCTGGCCTTGCTGAACGGGTCGGCCCAGGCCTGCTTCTGTGCATCCTGGGTGCTACCGCCCCAGCTGACGAAGTTGACGCTTTCAGCCGCCAGGGCCACATGACTGACCGTGGCCAATAAGCCGGCGAACAGTACTGCGGATGCACGTTTGTTCAACACCATTTTCACGCCCTCATTTGTTGTGTTTTTGAGCGGGCTTGGTAATGCCCGCCTATCGGGAGCAGTAGGTCCATCTGGCCTTGAAAGGCGACCGTGCCAAGGGCTGTTGTGGGTGCTTTCCCTCGCGGGTGCGCTTGGCTAAATCGTCCGGTCTATGGAATATCATATTATGGTATTCCAAACTTTGTGCAAGCACTTTGCCTTACCGGCTATCAGCCAAAAATGATATTTCTTCGTGGCTCTGACGCCTGGCCAAGGACGATCAGTCAATACAATCCTTGTGGGAGTGGGCTTGCCCGCGATGACGGCAGCGCATTCAAAATCAATGTGTCAGTACAATCGCTATCGCGGGCAAGCCCGCTCCCACAGGGACAAGTATCACTGGGTGAACGGGATGCTCTCGACGACCTCCAGGTCATACCCGGTCAACCCCGCGTATTTCAGCGGCGGCCCGAGATGCCGCAGCTTGCCGACGCCAAGGTTTTGCAGGATCTGTGCCCCGGTGCCGACTTCCGAATAGATCCGCGACTGCGAACGGCTGAACTGCCGCGGCGCCTGGGTCAATTGCGGCACCCGCTCCAGCAACGCTTGCGACGATTCGTGATTGGCCAGCACCACCACCACGCCGCGACCTTCCTCAGCCACGCGCTGCAACGCGGCCCACAGCGTCCAGTTGGAAGGGCCGCTGTATTCGGCACCGACCAGGTCGCGCAACGGGTCGATGACGTGCACCCGCACCAGCGTCGCTTCATCGCGGCGCAGATCACCCATGACCATTGCCATGTGGACACCGCCTTCGATGCGATCCTCAAAGGTGATCAGACGAAAGGTGCCATGCAGCGTCGGCAGCTCGCGTTCGCCGATACGCACCACCGTGTGCTCGGTACTCAAGCGATAGTGGATCAGGTCGGCGATGGTGCCGATCTTGATCCCGTGTTTGCGCGCGAACACTTCCAGGTCCGGGCGGCGCGCCATGGTGCCGTCATCGTTCATTACTTCGACGATCACCGAGGCGGGGGTAAAGCCGGCCAGGCGCGCCAGGTCGCAACCGGCTTCGGTATGACCGGCACGGGTCAATACGCCGCCCTCACGGGCGCGCAAGGGAAAAATGTGACCGGGCTGCACGATATCGGCGGCACTCGCGCCGTGGGCGACGGCGGCGGCCACGGTGCGCGCGCGGTCGGCGGCGGAGATGCCGGTGGTCACGCCAACAGCCGCTTCGATCGACACCGTGAACGCGGTGCTGAACACGCTGCCATTGCTCGGCACCATCTGCTCAAGCCCCAGGCGCTGGCAATGCTCGTCGGTCAGGGTCAGGCAGATCAGGCCGCGCGCTTCCCGGGCCATGAAGCTGATGGCTTCGGCGTTGCAGCGGTCGGCGGCCAACAACAGGTCGCCTTCGTTTTCCCGGTCCTCGTCGTCGACCAGGAGCACCATCTTGCCTTGGCGGTAGTCTTCGATGATTTCTTCGATGCTGTTGAAGGCCATGTCGGGATTCTCGGTGTTTGATGGAGGTATAATGTGGTATACCATAATACAAAACAAGCACAGAGGTCACTATGAAGGCGTACTGGATTGCTCACGTGGATATCACCGACCCCGATCAATACAGCCAATACACCCAGCGGGCACCGCAGGCCTTTGCCCGATACGGTGGTCGGATACTGGCGCGCGGTGGGCGCAGCGAAGCGATGGAAGGGCGGCCGACGCCGCAACGCAGCGTGGTGATCGAGTTCGACTCCTACGAGCAGGCGTTGGCCTGTTATCGGTCAGAGCTGTATCAGGAGGCCAAAGGGCACCGCGAGGGTGTGGCGAAGGCAGAGGTGATCATCGTCGAAGGTGTGGCACCGCTCTAAAGAACACTATTGCCCCCTGTGGGAGCGAGCCTGCTCGCGATGGCGGCGTATCAATCAACTCAAGTGTCGACTGACACTCCCTCATCGCGAGCAGGCTCGCTCCCACAGGAGATGGCTGCACCCAGAGATTATGCGGTGATGATTAATGTGAATCGTCAGCGGATGAAGTGGATCTTGCCGCTGTCATCATTGCCGATGTAGATACCGTAGACCCCGGCCTGCCGCTCCTCGATGTAGCGTTCGAGGATCTGCCGGATCGCCGGGTAGTAGATGCTGTCCCAGGGAATGTCCTCGGGCGCGAAGAATTTGTAGTCGAGGGTTTCCGGTCCGTACTGCCCGGTGATCTCCAGGGCGATGGCGCGGAAGATGATGTACACCTCGCTGATTGTAGGCACGCTGAAGATCGAGTAGGGCGAGAGGATTTCCGCGCGCACGCCGCTCTCTTCCCAGACTTCGCGCAATGCCGCCTGCTCGGTGGTTTCGCCACCCTCCATGAAGCCCGCCGGCAAGGTCCAGGTGCCGGGGCGCGGCGGGATGGCGCGTTGGCACAGCAGGTACTTGCCGTCCTGCTCGATGATGCAGCCGGCGATGATTTTCGGATTGACGTAGTGGATGTAGCCGCAGCCGCGGCACATCAGGCGCTCGTGCGTATCGCCCGGTGGCAGCTGCGACTTGAGGTCATTGCTGCCGCACTTTGGACAATAGCTCGGGCTGAACATGATCAACGACCTATGCGTGGTTCTTTGAGCGCGATGGGCTGGGTGATCTCGGGGATTGGCCCGGTCTCTTCCTGCTTGCGCTTGAGGTAATCGAGGGCGACGGTGGCCGCGGCGCGAACGTGGTCGACGCAAGCCTGGTGAGCGGCCAGAGGATCACCGCTCTTGATCGCCTCGACCATGCGTTCCATTTCCTGGTTGCTGGCGCCGCGACGGTTCTGCTGGGACACCGAAGTCGCGCGCAGGTAGCTGATGCGCGCCTGCAGCTGACGCAACTGGGTCGCGGCGACATGGTTGCCGGAGCCTTCGAGCAGCACGTCGTAGAAACCCTGCACCGAGTCGATGACCTGTTGCAGTTCACCTTCCTTCAATGCCTGGCGGTTTTCTTCCAGGGCCTTTTCCAGGGCCTTGATGTCCTTGGCCTTGGCACGCAGGGTGAACAGCTGGACGATCAGTCCTTCGAGGACGCAACGCAGCTCATAGATATCGACGGCATCGGCCAGCGTGATGATCGCGACCCGTGGGCCCTTGGCATCGGCGAACTCCACCAGGCCTTCGGATTCGAGGTGGCGCAAGGCTTCGCGCACCGAGGTGCGGCTCACGCCCAGGCGATCGCACAGATCGCGTTCGACCAGTCGATCTCCCGGCAGAAGCTGGAAGTTCATGATGGCGCTTCGCAGTTTATCCAGCACGATTTCGCGCAGGGTAACGGGGTTGCGATTGACCTTGAAGCTGTCGTCGAGTGGCAGGCGTTTCATGGGGTCCGCTCTGAATGTGGCTGTCCATGCAAAAAGAGCACTTCGATTGCAATAATCCTGGTGCTCGTTCAGTCAGATAGCCAAGGGTTAACTGGAGGCCTCGGCATCGGCTTCGGCGAACGCTTCACGGGCAAGCCGGAAACTGTCTACGGCCGCGGGAACCCCGCAATAAATACCGACCTGAAGCAGAATTTCGCGTATTTGTTCACGACTCAGCCCGTTACGCAAGGCGCCTCGCACATGCAGCTTGAGTTCGTGAGGTCGATTGAGGGCCGAAATCATCGCCAAGTTTATCATGCTGCGCTCTTTAAGCGACAAACCCTCACGGCCCCAGACGTGGCCCCAGCAGTACTCGGTGACCATCTCCTGCAGGGGGCGGGTGAAGTCGTCGGCGTTCTCGATGGAGCGGTTCACATAGGCTTCGCCCAGCACCTGGGTGCGGATTTTCAAGCCTTTTTCGTATTTCTCGTTGCTCATTTCAATGATCTCCCACGCCCTCTGTAGGAGCTGCCGAAGGCTGCGATCTTTTGATCTTAAAAACGAAAATCAAAAGATCGCAGCCTGCGGCAGCTCCTACAGGTATTGATTCACAGTCCGCCCATCAGGGTGTATTTGAGTTCCAGGTAATCCTCGATGCCGTACTTGGAGCCTTCACGGCCCAGGCCCGAGGACTTGATCCCGCCAAAAGGTGCGACTTCGGTGGAAATCAACCCTTCGTTGATCCCGACCATGCCGTATTCCAGCGCCTCGCTCATGCGCCAGGCGCGGCCCAGGTCGCGGGTGTAGCAGTAGGCGGCGAGGCCGAATTCGGTATCGTTGGCCATGTGCACGGCCTGCGCTTCACTGTCGAAACGGAACACCGCGGCGAGCGGGCCGAAGGTTTCTTCCCGGGCGACTTTCATCTGCGTGGTGATGCCGGCCAAGACCGTTGGCTGGAAGAAGCCGTGGCCCAGCGCATGACGTTCGCCGCCACAAAGCAATTGGGCGCCTTGCGCCAGTGCGTCCTGCACATGGTCTTCAACCTTGGCCACGGCGCGCTCGTTGATCAGCGGGCCCTGGGTGACGCCGTCAGCGAAACCGCTGCCGACCTTGAGTTGCGACACCCGTTCGGCCAGGCGCGCGACAAAGGTGTCGTGAATGCCGTCCTGCACCAGGAAGCGATTGACGCAGACGCAGGTCTGGCCGGCATTGCGAAACTTGGCAATCAGCGCGCCTTCCACTGCACGCTCAAGGTCGGCATCGTCGAAGACAATGAACGGCGCGTTGCCGCCCAGCTCCAGCGAGACTTTCTTCAGCGTCGGCGCGCACTGCGCCATCAGCAACTTGCCGATGGCCGTGGAACCGGTGAACGACAATTTGCGCACCAATGGACTTGCGGTCAGTTCGGCGCCGATGGCGATGGCATCGCCGGTGATCACGTTGAAAATACCCGCAGGCATGCCGGCCTGTTCGGCCAACGCCGCCATGGCCAGTGCCGAGAAGGGCGTCTCCGGTGCCGGCTTGACGATGCACGGGCAACCGGCGGCCAGCGCCGGGCCGGCCTTGCGAGTGATCATCGCCGCCGGGAAGTTCCAGGGGGTGATCGCCGCGACGACACCGATCGGCTCCTTGCTGACGACAATCCGCGCATCGCCCTTGTGGCTGGGAATGGTGTCGCCGTAGATGCGTTTGGCTTCTTCGGCGAACCACTCTATGAAGCTGGCGGCGTAGAGGATTTCACCCTTGGCTTCGGCCAGCGGTTTGCCTTGTTCGAGGGTCAGGATTTCGGCGAGGGCATCGGCATTTTCCAGCATCAGCGCGTGCCAGTGCTTGAGGGCGTTGCTGCGCTCTTTGGCGGTCAGCGCGCGCCAGGCCGGCCACGCGTTGTTGGCGGCGACGATGGCCTGCCGGGCGTGCTCGGCACCAAGGTTCGGCACGCTACCGATGCGTTCACCGGTGGCCGGGTTGAAGATGTCCTGTCGGGCACCGTCGGGCGCATCCAGCCATTGGCCGTTGATGTACGCCTGCTGGCGGAACAGTTGCGAGGCTGCTGGGCTCATGCCGGCTCCTGGAGAAAAGAGTGATAACTCGTAGGAGCCAGGCTTGCCGGCGAAGGCGTCCTCAGGTTCGCCTTCGCCGGCAAGCCGGGCTCCTACAGAGGCTGGAGCGAAACCATCAGGCCAGGGCGGGCAGGGGGCCCAGCTTGCCTTTGTGGTAGATCATCGGCGTCACCGGTTGCTCGGGCAGGATCAGGTTCTTCACCGCGCCGACGATGATGGCGTGGTCGCCGCCATCGTATTCGCGCCACAGTTCGCACTCGATGATCGCCGTGGCTTTTCGCAGCAACGGGTTACCCCGTTCGCTCAAGTGCCATTCGATGCCATTGGCCTTGTCCTTGCCCTTGCCGGCGAACGCATAGGCTTCGGCGGTCTGGTCGGCGGACAGCAGGTGAATCGCGAACTGCTTGCTGTCGCGCAGCACCGGGTAAGTGTCAGAGGCGTAGTTGGGGCAGAACAGCACCAGTGCCGGATCAATCGACAGCGCACTGAAGGCGCTGGCGGTAATGCCGACGATGCCACCGTCCGGGTCCAGGGTGGTGACCACCGTGACCCCGGAAGGGAACGAGCTCATGACGTCTTTGTAAATGCCGGGTTCGATCATTTCTCAGGACTCCTAGCGCATCACGAACGGATCAGGCATCGGTGCCTGGGAAAGATTGATCCACACCGTTTTCAGCTCGGTGTAGGCCAGCACGGAATCGATGCCGCTTTCGCGTCCATAGCCACTGTTCTTGAAGCCGCCGATCGGCGCCATGGCCGACACGGCACGGTAGGTGTTGACCCAGATGATCCCCGAGCGCACGTCCCGGGCCAGGCGATGGGCGCGGCCCAGGTCGCGGGTCCAGATGCCGGCGGCGAGGCCGAACTGCGAGTCGTTGGCGATCGCCAGGGCTTCGGCTTCGTCCTTGAAACGGATGACAGAGGCCACCGGGCCGAACACTTCTTCCTGCATGATCTTCATCGAGTTGCGGTCGCACTCGAACAGGGTCGGCTCATAGAACCAGCCTTCGCCCAGATTCTCTGGACGCTTGCCACCCAGGCGCAAACGCGCACCTTCGGCAATGGCATCCGCCACCAGCCCCTCTACAACAGCAAGCTGCTGCGCGGTGGCCATCGGGCCCATTTCGCTGCTGTCTTCCTGGGGGTTGCCGATGCGGATGCGCTGGGCGCGTTCCACCAGGCGGGCGACGAATTCGTCGTAGATTTCGTCCTGCACCAGCAGGCGCGAACCCGACACGCAGCTTTGCCCGGACGCCGCATAGATCCCGGCGATGGCACCGTTGATCGCGCTGTCGAGGTCGGCGTCGGCGAAAATGATGTTCGGCGATTTGCCACCCAGTTCCAGCGACAGCTTGGCGAAGTTCTCCGCGCTGCTGCGCACCACATGCCGCGCCGTGGCCGCGCCACCGGTGAAGGCGATCTTGCGCACCAGCGGATGGCGGGTCAGGGCGGCGCCGGTGCTTGGGCCGTAACCGGTGACGACGTTGACCACCCCCGGTGGAATCCCGGCTTCCAGCGCCAGGCGCGCCAGTTCGAGAATGGTCGCCGAGGCGTGCTCGGACGGCTTGATCACGATGGTGTTGCCTGCCGCCAGGGCCGGTGCCAGCTTGATCGCGGTCAGGTACAGCGGGCTGTTCCACGGAATGATCGCGGCGACCACGCCCATGGCTTCGTGCACGGTGTAGGCAAAAAGATCAGGTTTATCCAGCGGCAGGGTGCCGCCTTCGAGCTTGTCCGCCAGGCCCGCGGTGTAATGGAAAAACTCTGGCAGGTAGCCGACCTGGCCGCGGGTCTCGCGGATCAGCTTGCCGTTGTCGCGGCTTTCCAGCTGCGCCAGTTGTTCCTTGTTTTCGGCGATCAGGTCGCCCAGGCGCCGCAGCAACTTGCCACGGGCGGTTGCGGTCAGGCCGCGCCAGGCCGGGCTGTCGAAGGCAGTTTGCGCAGCCTGTACCGCGCGCTCGACGTCGACTTCGTCGGCATCGGGCAGTTCGGCCCAAGGTTCGGCCAGGGCCGGGTTGAGGCTTTCAAAAGTCTTGCCGGACAGGGCATCGACCCATTCACCGCCGATGCACATCTGGAAGCGTGCGAGAGTCATGCAACGATCCCCTTAATCTGGTTTGGTCGGGCGTGCGCCGTGTCGAGAAACTCCAGCAACAGCTGGTTGACCAGGCGCGGCGATTCTACGGGCATCATATGCCGCTGCTCGGCGAGTACGGCAACCTGCGCACCGGGAATGCGCCGGGCCAGTTGCTCCGCCATTTCTGGGGTCGACCCCGGGTCGAGTTCGCCGGTGGCGACCAGCGTCGGCACCTGGATGCTGGCCAGGTCATCGGCGCGGTACATGTCCTGGGTGGCGAACAGTTCATAAGTGGTCAGGTAACCCTGCGGATCATTCTGCGCAAGCGTCTGGCGCAAAGCGGCGATCTGCGCCGGATTGGCCGCCTGGTACTCGCGGCTGAACCAGCGCGAGAGTGCGGCTTCGGCGTTGGCATCCGGCCCGTGTTCGGCGGCCTGGGCTGTGCGGGCGATGACACCGGCGCGTTGCTCGGCGGTGCGATTGAACACACTGTTGAGCACCACCAGGCTTTGCAGGCGCTGCGGGTAATGCAGGGCAAAAGCCCGCGCCACCAGCCCACCCATGGAAAAACCGATCACAGCAGCCTTGGGCAATTGCAGATGATCGAGCAGCTCCAGCAGTTGATCGGCATAGCCGAGCAACGGCGTGCCGCTTTGCGGGCGCGGGCTGGCGCCATGACCAAGCATGTCGTAGGCGATGACACGGTATTTCGTGGCCAGGCCAACGATCTGGCCGCCCCACATTTCTTTGTTCAGGCCCACGCCGTGGATCAAGACCACGGGCTGGCCTTGGCCGGTCGCCAGGTAACTGGTGCCAGCCGGGGTGCGTTCAGCGGTGAGCCGAATCATGGAGCGCTCCTGCATACCTTTTTGTTTTAGTGACCGACCGGCTTACTGGGCTTTTTCGGCTGCCAGTTCTTCCAGGTCGATGTAGCGATTGCCGATGCGAGGGTGCAGGCGGCCGCCATCGGCGCAACCCAGGACCACAACGATTTCGTCGGCGCGCGGGGCGTCTTCGATCTGCATTTCCAGGGTGATGTAGTGCGAACGCAGGCCTTCATCGTCCTTGTGCATCATGGGGATCTGGATCGAAGTGCCCGGGCCGCCGCGCTTGTTGGTGAAGCTCAGGTAGCTCTTGGCTTTCACCGCTTCGCGGTAGTGGTTGCCGAAGCGCAGGGTGTGGATCACCGCGGAGGCGTGTTCGATTTCACCGTCGGCACCGACAACGGCGGCCTTGCCATACGCTTCGATCTTCTCGGCCCCACCGATGATGCCCACCAGGCGCTCGACCATCAGTGCGCCGAGGTCGGAGCAGTTGGCGCGGATCTGCGGTTTGAGGTCTTCAACGAAACCGTTGCCCAGCCAGGGGTTCTTCATCACCACGGCCAGGCCGACCATGGTTACGGGCTTGTCGGTGGCCTTGCCGCCTTCAATGAAGGTTTCTTCGACATAGCTGACGATCTTGCGGATTTCGAAACTCATGAGCTGCTCCGTATCAGGGTGAAAGGTGTCTGTGCGTATGATGGTATACCATAATACTGGATGCGCAATAGGGTGCGAGGAGTTTCTGGTCGGATGGTGATGAAAACTGTAGGAGCGAGCTTGCTCGCGAAGGCGGCCTGACAGCCGATGATTGTCCTTTAGGTGTACATATCCATTGCTGCGGTAACGGCCACTTATGGTTTCGCCCTTACGGCGACTCACTTTTTCAAACGCCAAAAAGTAAGCAAAAGG
>NZ_AKJF01000088.1 GCF_000282475.1 Pseudomonas sp. GM78 | reverse complement strand
CGGCAGCTCCTACAGGATCGGGTTTGCACGCGGTCAATGTAGGAGCTGCCGAAGGCTGCGATCTTTTAACGGCTTGCGTGGTAAAGGCTCACGTGCCGAAACTCTTCGGGCTCACACAGATCCGGCAAGGTCATGGCCTCCAGCATTTCGATGCGCTGATACAACGGATGCTGGAAATCCCGCACCCGCGAATCCGCCACCAAGGCTTCCCGACCACGACTGAGAAACTCATCGAGCAGCGGCAGGTTCGCCCGGTCGTACAGCACATCCGCCACCAGGATCAGGTCAAAGCGATCGTCTTCGGCGAAAAAATCCGTCGAGTAGGTGAGCTGTACGTCATTGAGTTCGGCATTCGCCCGACAGGCGGCAATCGCCAGCGGGTCGAGGTCGCAGGCCACCACTTCCAGCGCCCCGGCCTTGACCGCGGCAATCCCCGCGACCCCGGAGCCGGCACCGAAATCCAGCACCCGCTTGCCTTTGACCCAATGCCGGTTCTGCGCCAGGTAACGGGCCACGGCCAGGCCGCTGGCCCAGCAGAAACTCCAGTACGGCGGTTCATGCAGGATGCGCCGGGTCTCTTCCGGGCTGAAGGCGCGGTCCATGTTGTCGCCATCGATCAGCCACAGCTTCAGATCCGTCTCAGGCAACTCACAAGCGACCAGTCGCGCATCTCCGAGCAATTCCCCCAACGCCTGTTGCAGGTCCAGCGGCGTCTTCATGGGGCTTTGACGAATTGCAGCTGGCCCAGCACCTGGGTGGTCGGCTGATAGATCCGCTGTGATGGCAGGTGCAGGATCAGTTGACCCGACTGGCTGGCGCGGCCGCGCAGTTCAACCCGGGCGCCCGCCGGGAACGCGTCTGGATTGAAACGCAGATGAAACGGCAATACCTGGTTGGTGCCGATCAGGTTGGAACTGGCGAGCAATTGTTGCGGGCGGTCCTTCTCGTCGATCACCAGCAGCGCCAGCTCGACTTCGGCGCCGTCCGGCACGCCTTGCAGGGTACCGCTCAATTCCCGTTGATAGGCTGGCAACGGGCCGAGGTTGGCCGATTCCCGGGCTTTCTTCTGCGCCTGCTGCGGCGCCGGGCCTGGCGTTGGCGGCTGGGGGGCATCGCTGCTGCAAGCCACCAACAGGCTGAAAAGGCTGAGCAAAACGAGCGGTCGTAACGGCATTGGCAGCTCCGGAAGGGTGAAATCCATGGATCATGTGATCATCCCGTCTGTATACCGCAAACCCTATGGCTTGTCTTGCCACCCGGATGCGCTACCATGGCCCTCCCTTTTTTTGTTGCCTGCCACCATGCACTGTCCCTTCTGCGGTGCCAACGACACCAAGGTCATCGACTCGCGTCTGGTCGCCGAGGGCGAACAGGTGCGCCGCCGGCGTGAATGCCTGGCCTGCGGCGAACGTTTCACGACGTTTGAAACCGCTGAACTGGTGTTGCCGCGCCTGATCAAAACCGACGGCAGTCGCCAGCCGTTCGACGAAGAAAAACTCCGCGCCGGCATGCAGCGTGCGCTGGAAAAGCGCCCGGTGAGTGTCGAGCGCCTCGAGTCGTCGCTGGTGCACATCAAACACAAACTGCGCGCCACCGGCGAACGCGAGGTCAAGTCCCTCGTGGTCGGTGAGCTGGTGATGGCCGAGCTGCAGAAGCTCGACGAAGTCGCCTACATCCGCTTCGCCTCGGTGTATCGCCGCTTCCAGGACCTCAATGAGTTCCGCGAAGAGATCGATCGCCTGGCCAGGGAACCGGTGAAAGAATGACCACGCCAGCAGAGCTAGCCATCCTCGACGCCCATTACATGGCCCGCGCGCTGGAGCTGGCGCGCAAAGGGCATTACACGACTCACCCCAACCCGCGGGTCGGTTGCGTGATCGTGCGCGACGGGCAGATCGTCGGCGAAGGCTGGCACGAACGCGCCGGTGAGCCCCACGCCGAAGTCCACGCGTTGCGCGCCGCCGGTGAGCTGGCCCGTGGCGCCACCGCCTACGTGACCCTCGAACCTTGCAGTCACCACGGTCGCACGCCACCGTGCGCCGATGCGCTGGTCAACGCCGGCGTGGCACGGGTCGTGGCAGCGATGCAGGACCCGAACCCGGAAGTGGCCGGTCGTGGCCTGCAACGCCTGGCCCAGGCCGGCATCGCCACCGAAAGTGGTGTGCTGGAGGGTGAAGCGCGCAAGCTCAATCAGGGATTCCTCAAGCGCATGGAACATGGCTTGCCGTTCGTGCGGGTCAAGTTGGCCATGAGCCTGGACGGTCGCACGGCGATGGAAAGCGGCGAAAGCCAATGGATCACCGGGCCCGCGGCGCGTTCGGCGGTGCAACGCCTGCGTGCCCAGGCCAGCGTGGTGCTGACCGGTGCCGACACCGTGCTGGCGGATAACGCCCGCTTGACCGTACGTGCCGATGAGCTGGGCCTGGATGCCGAGCAAACCGCTTTGGTGATGAGCCGTCCGCCACTGCGCGTACTGGTCGACGGGCGTCTGCGGGTGCCGCTGGATGCCCCTTTCTTCAAGGCCGGCCCGGCGCTGGTCGCCACCTGTGTGGCGGTGGAAGAGCAATACGCCAATGGCCCGGAATGCTTGATCGTGCCCGGCTACGACGGTCAGGTCGATCTGCGTCAGCTACTGGTCGAGCTCGCCAACCGTGGCGTCAACGAGCTGTTGGTGGAGGCCGGTCCACGACTGGCCGGTGCTTTCGCTCAACTCGGTTTGGTGGATGAGTTCCAGATTTTCATTGCCGGCAAGTTTTTGGGCTCTTTGGCACGGCCGCTGCTGGACTGGCCGCTCGCGCAAATGAAAGATGCACCCGAGCTCAAAATCACCGAAATTCGCGCGGTGGGCGATGACTGGCGAGTCACTGCCATTCCTTCACCGGCAGCGAGCGTATAATTTCCGGCCATCGCTATAGCGCTGGCTCTGTTCTCGAGGAGAACCCCATGTTCACCGGCATCATCGAATCCATCGGCAGTATTCGTGCATTGACCCCTAAAGGCGGGGATGTGCGGGTCCACGTCGAAACCGGCAAGCTCGACCTGAGCGACGTCAAACTGGGCGACAGCATTGCGGTCAACGGCGTGTGCCTGACCGCTGTTGAACTGCCGGGCAATGGCTTTGCGGCTGACGTCAGTCGCGAAACCCTCGACTGCACCGCCATGAATGACCTCAAAAGCGGCAGCCCGGTCAACCTGGAAAAAGCCCTGACCCCGACTACTCGCCTCGGCGGGCACCTGGTCAGTGGCCATGTGGATGGCGTGGGCGAAGTGGTTGCCCGCACCGAAAACGCCCGTGCCGTGGAGTTCCGCATCCGCGCGCCAAAAGAACTGGCCAAGTACATCGCCCATAAAGGCTCGATCACCGTCGACGGCACCAGCCTGACCGTGAACGCAGTCGATGGCGCCGAGTTCCTGCTGACCATCATTCCGCACACCCTGAGCGAAACCATCATGGCGTCGTACCAGCCAGGCCGCCGGGTGAACCTGGAAGTGGACTTGCTGGCGCGTTATCTGGAGCGCCTGCTGTTGGGCGACAAGGCCGCTGAGCCAACTGCCGGCAGCACCATTACCGAAAGCTTTCTGGCCGCCAACGGCTACCTCAAATCCTGAAACTCAATTTCTAAAAGAATGGGGGTGCCTTGTGGCGCTCAATAGCATCGAAGAACTGGTTGAAGACATCCGCCAAGGCAAGATGGTCATCCTCATGGATGACGAAGACCGCGAGAACGAAGGCGACCTGATCATGGCCGCCGAGTGCTGCCAGGCCGAACACATCAACTTCATGGCCAAGCATGCCCGTGGCCTGATCTGCATGCCGATGAGCCGCGAGCGCTGCGAACTGCTCAAGCTGCCGCTGATGGCCCCGCGCAACGGTTCCGGTTTCGGCACCAAGTTCACCGTATCGATCGAAGCGGCCACCGGCGTCACCACCGGTATCTCTGCCGCCGACCGCGCGCGCACCGTGCAAGCGGCAGCCGCCCGTGATGCCAAGGCTGAAGACATCGTCAGCCCCGGCCACATCTTCCCGCTGATGGCCCAGGCCGGCGGCACCCTGGCCCGCGCCGGCCACACCGAAGCCGCGTGCGACCTGGCGCGCATGGCCGGTTTCGAGCCGAGCGGGGTGATCTGCGAAGTGATGAACGACGACGGCACCATGTCCCGTCGCGCCGAGCTGGAAGCTTTCGCCGCTGAACACAACATCAAGATCGGCACCATCGCCGACCTGATCCACTACCGGATGATCCACGAACGTACCGTTCAGCGGATTGCCGAGCAGCCTCTGGACAGCGAACTGGGCCAATTCAACCTGGTGACCTATCGTGATTCCGTGGAAGGCGACGTGCACATGGCCCTGACCCTGGGCACTGTCTGCGCCGAAGAACCGACCCTGGTTCGGGTGCACAACATGGACCCGCTGCGCGACCTGCTGATGGTCAAGCAACCGGGCCGCTGGAGCCTGCGCGCCGCCATGTCCGCGGTTGCCGAGGCCGGCAGTGGCGTGGTGCTGTTGCTCGGCCACCCACTGGATGGCGATGTATTGCTGGCGCACATTCGCGAAACCGCCGACCACCTGGCGGTGAAAAAGCCGACCACCTACAGCACCGTGGGTGCCGGTTCGCAGATCCTGCGTGACCTCGGCGTACGCAAAATGCGCCTGATGTCGGCACCGATGAAATTTAATGCGATATCCGGTTTCGATCTGGAAGTTGTAGAATACGTGCCCTCCGAATAATGACCGGTCGTTTCCGGACTTGAATTCGCGGCAAATAAATCACCGAGGGACGCGTACGAGACGCGTCCCGGCTCTTTAAGAGATCTATCGAATGACCCTGAAGACCATCGAAGGTACCTTCATCGCCCCTAAAGGCCGCTATGCTCTGGTAGTAGGCCGTTTCAACAGTTTCGTCGTTGAAAGCCTGGTCAGCGGTGCTGTTGATGCCCTGGTTCGCCATGGCGTGAGCGAAAGCGACATCACCATCATCCGTGCCCCTGGCGCCTTCGAAATCCCGCTGGTTGCGCAAAAAGTCGCTCAGAAGGGCGAGTTCGCGGCAATCATCGCCTTGGGCGCGGTCATTCGTGGCGGTACTCCGCACTTCGAATACGTGGCTGGCGAGTGCACCAAGGGCCTGGCCCAGGTGTCCATGGAGTTCGGTGTGCCGGTCGCTTTCGGCGTCCTGACCGTTGATTCCATCGAGCAAGCCATTGAACGTTCCGGCACCAAGGCCGGGAACAAAGGTGCCGAAGCTGCCCTGTCCGCTCTGGAAATGGTCAGCCTGCTGGCGCAGTTGGAGGCCAAGTGATTAGCGACGAAAGCGATCGTTTCAACCCGCGCGATCCAAAACCTGCGGATGCTGGCAAGCCATCGAAAAGCGTCAAGCGTCGCGAAGCCCGTCAGCTCGCGACTCAGGCGCTGTACCAATGGCACATGGCCAAGCAGTCGCTGAACGAGATCGAAGCGCAGTTCCGGGTCGATAACGATTTCACCGATGTCGATGGTGCGTACTTCCGCGAAATCCTGCACGGGGTTCCGCAGTTCAAGACCGAAATCGACACCGCGCTCAAGCCTTGCCTGGACTTGACCATCGAAGAGCTGGACCCGGTTGAACTGGCGGTTCTGCGCCTGTCCACCTGGGAACTGCTCAAGCGTGTCGACGTACCGTACCGCGTTGTGATCAACGAAGGGATCGAACTGGCCAAGGTCTTCGGTTCCACCGATGGCCACAAGTTCGTCAACGGCGTGCTCGACAAGCTGGCCCCGCGTCTGCGTGAAGCTGAAGTCAAGGCGTTCAAGCGCTGATCGGCGCTTGATTCAGCGATGGGCGAGTTTGAGCTGATCCGCAATTTCTTCGCCGCCGCGCCTTGTGCGCAGGGCGGCGAAGGCGTTGCCCTCGGGATTGGCGATGACTGCGCCTTGCTGGCTGTTCCTCCCGGGGAGCAGTTGGCGATTTCCACCGACACCCTGGTGGCCGGTGTGCATTTCGCCGACCCCTGCGATCCGTTTCTGCTCGGCCAGCGTTCGCTGGCCGTGGCCGTCAGCGACCTGGCTGCCATGGGCGCCACCCCCGTTGCCTTTACCCTTGCCCTGACCTTGCCGACGGTGACTGCCGATTGGTTGCAGGCCTATGCCCGTGGTTTGAACCAGATGGCGCAAAGCTGCGGCGTGGCGTTGGTGGGTGGCGACACCACCCGTGGGCCGCTGAGCCTGACCATGACCGTGTTCGGGCGCGTGCCGGGCGGTCTGGCGCTGACCCGCAGCGGTGCGCAACCGGGTGATCTGCTGTGTGTGGGCGGCGACCTGGGCAATGCCGCCGGTGCCTTGCCGTTGGTGCTCGGCCAGCGCACGGCCCAGGCGTACATTGCCGAACCGCTGTTGGCGCATTACTGGTCGCCGCAACCGCAGCTCGGCTTGGGCCAGGCGCTGCGTGGCAAGGCCACGTCGGCCATGGATATCTCCGATGGCCTGCTCGCTGATTGCGGGCATATCGCGCTGGCCTCGAAGGTCGGAATCGAAGTCGAACGGGATCGTTTGCCGCTGTCGCAGAGCCTGGTCGATTTTCTCGGTCGAGAGGACGCACAGGTAGCGGCCCTGAGCGGCGGCGACGATTACGTCCTGGCCTTCACCCTACCGTCCGTCGAGTTACCACTGTTGCTGGCCGACGGCTGGCCGATCCATGTGATTGGGCGGGTGGTAACGGGGCAGGGCGTGACGCTGCTGGACGCCGAAGGCAAGGACATCACCCCGCATACCCGGGGCTATCAACATTTTCGGGAGACACCGTGACAGATCACCCCAAACAGGTTCCGGCGGAGTTCGTACCGCCTTCGGTCTGGCGCAATCCCTGGCATTTCCTCGCGTTTGGCTTTGGCTCGGGCACCTTGCCAAAGGCTCCGGGCACCTGGGGGTCGCTGGTTGCGCTACCCTTTATCCCGTTATGGCAGATGTTGCCCGACTGGGGTTACTGGTTGATGCTGGGCATCACCATGCTGTTCGGCTTCTGGCTGTGCGGCAAGGTGGCCGATGATTTGCGGGTGCACGACCACGAAGGCATCGTCTGGGACGAGATGGTCGGCATGTGGATCACCCTGTGGCTGGTGCCGGAAGGTTGGCAGTGGCTGCTGGCGGGATTCCTGATGTTCCGCTTCTTCGATATCCTCAAGCCGTGGCCGATTCACTGGGTTGACCGGCATGTGCATGGAGGCGTCGGCATCATGCTCGATGATGTGTTGGCCGGGGTGTTTGCGTGGTTGGCGATGCAGGGGCTGGTATGGATTTTCGCCTGAGGGATTAATTGGGAGAACTAGGGATGGCTCGACGCTGGTTGGTAGCGATGGTGTTCGCGGTGTTCGGTGTATTCGCCCAGGCGGAGGAGGCAACCACCGCGCCGACGGTGATTCATCTGGCCAGCGAAGACTGGGAAGACTATACCGCTGCCGACGGCCACGGCCTGGGTTGGGACGTATTGCGCAAGGTCTTCGAGCCGGCGGGGGTCAAGCTGGACATCCGCAGCGAACCCTATGTGCGCTCGATGGGGCTGGCCGAGCGGGGTGAAGTCGATGCCTGTGTCGGCTCCTACCATGAAGAATCCAGCGATGTGCTGTATCCGCGCTGGAACTTCGATACCGATCATATCTATGCCCTGGGCCTGGCCAGCAGTCCGCAACCGACCCCGCAAACCCTGGGCAATTACCGCCTGGCGTGGGTACGTGGCTACGACTATCAGGATTATCTGCCCAATATTCGCCGCTACAACGAAGTGTTAAGGCGGACCGGCATCGTTTCGATGCTGACGCAGAACCGCGCCGACTTCTACATCGACGCGCTGACCGAAGTCGATTGGGTGCTCAGTCGGGCCAAGGATCCTTCGCAGTTCCGCCGCACCCATATCGCCGAATTACCGCTGTACCTGTGCTTTGCCAAGACCCCGGCGGCCCGCAGCCTGATGGCGTTGTTCGACCAGCGCATGGCGCAATTGGTGAAAAGCGGTGAGCTCAGGCCGATCTTCGAACGCTGGAAGCAACCCTACCCATTCGATGAGAATGAGCAACTAACAGGCCAGTAATCAGACTTTTTGATAGTTATGGCCGATAATTCAGCCTAAGCGTCGGTTGGAACCTGCTGTTACAATGCCGGCCTGCGAATCTTCAGACTTTTAGATCAGGAGCACACCGGTGCCTGTCGTTTTTGTCGCCGCTTCCAAGCTGCCAACGCCTTTTGCGCAATTCATCATGCACGGCTTTCTCGATGAGGCCACCGGTCGCGAGCACGTCGTGCTGAGCCTGGGTGAGATCGCCGACGGTGCCCCGGTACTCGGTCGGTTGCACTCCGAATGCCTGACGGGCGATGCCTTGTTCAGCCAGCGTTGCGACTGCGGCTCGCAACTTGAGGCCGCTCTGCAGGCCATCGCCCGTGAAGGTCGGGGCGTCTTGCTGTATTTGCGTCAGGAAGGCCGTGGCATTGGCCTGCTGAACAAAATCCGCGCCTATGAGCTTCAGGACGGCGGTGCCGACACCGTTGAAGCCAACGAGCGCCTGGGCTTTGCCGCCGACCAGCGTGATTACGCCATGTGCCTGCCGATGCTGGAGCACCTGGGGGTGAAATCCCTGCGCCTGATGACCAACAACCCACGCAAGGTCAAAGCCTTGACCGACATGGGCATCGCGGTCGCCGAGCGCGTGCCGCTGCACACTGGCCACAACCCGCACAACAAACTCTACCTGGCGACCAAGGCCAGCAAACTCGACCACATGATGGGCAACGAACATCAGGGCGAGGTAGACCGGGCGTGACCCGCGGTCAGGTACGGCGGCGACTGTCCGTCAACTGGTGGCAATACCTGGCGTTGGCCTTGTTGCCGCTGTTCGTGATCAACGCGGTGTTCGGCCAGGGTGAAGCCATCCTGCCGGTGCTGGCGATGCCGTTGTTCATCGCCGGTGTGGCCTCGATGTTTGTCAGCCTGAAGTTTTTTGGCGGCTACAAACATGCATTGATCGCCACCCAGAAAGCCCTCGATACCCCTGAAGAACCTGGCGCATGGATCCACCTGGCGGCCAAGCGGCGCACAGCGTTCCTCGCGGCTGGCCTGCCAGCGTGGATCGGTGCATTGGCGGTGTTCGTCGGCCTCGAAGCAGTGCCGCTGATGCTGCTGGCGCTGTCGACCGCGGTGCTGTTCTACCTCTACCGTATTCCGCGTCAGCTCGGTTGATGCGTCTCGCTTGGCTGGCGCTGTTGCTGCTGGCCACCAGCGGCTCGATCGGGGCGGTGGAGCGGGTTGTCAGCCTTGCCCCGTCCCTCACTGAAATGGTCGTCGAACTGGGTTCGGCCGACTTGCTGGTCGGCGTGCTGGATGCCGGCGAGCGTCCCGCCGAACTCAAGGACTTGCCCTCCGTGGGCCGCTACGGTCAACTGGAGATGGAGCGCTTGCTCAGCCTCCAGCCTGATTTGCTGCTGCTCTGGCCCGGCAGTGTCGGGCCGGCCCAGCGTGAGCAACTCAAGCGCTTGAATATTCCGACTTACGTCGCCGAACCCCATGATTTCCAACAGCTCACCGCGCAGATCGAGGCGATCGCCGTGCAGCTTGGTCGGCCTGAGCGTGGGGTTGCGTTGGCCGGCGGTTTGCGTCAGCGGCTGGCTGAGCTGCGCAAGCGTTACCGGCGCGACCAGCCGTTGCGGGTGTTCTATCAGGTCTGGGATCGGCCGCTCTATACCGTGGGCGGTGGGCAGATCATCAGCGCTGCGCTTGACGTCTGCGGGGCGCAAAACGTGTTTGCCGATCTGGCGCTGCCGGCACCGCAGGTCAGCGTGGAGGCGGTGTTGCAGCGTAATCCCGAGGTGATTCTGGCCGGCGATCAGGCGCAGCTGGATGCATGGAAGGCGTGGCCGCACGTGGCGGCGGTCCGGCAGGGGCAGTTGCGGCTGGTGACTGACAAGGGGTTGGAGCGGCCGAGCGGGCAGATGATCGAGGCGACGGCCAAGTTGTGCCGATTGATCGCGCCTGATCGTTGAGACCGAGGTGTATTCATCGCGGGCAAGCCCGCTCCCACAGGAATCACGCTGACCCTGTGGGAGCGGGCTTGCTCGCGAAGAGGCCGGCCCAAACACCGGAGTTCTTGGTCAGAGCTCAGGGGTCCAGGTCACCCCAAACATCCACGCCCGACCTTCTTCGCGATACCCATACTGGCTGCCTTCATGGCTGTACAACGCCCGGCTGTATCCCTTGTCCAGCAGGTTATCGACCTTCAGCTCCAGGCTGACCTCAGGGTTGAGTGCCCAACTGCTGCGCAATCCCAGCAACCCATAACCAGCCAATGGCTGTTGGTTGTTCAAGTCGTCATAGCTGCTGCTCACCGCTTGCCAGCTGGCGCCCAGGCCCAGGCGGTCGAACTGTCGATCCAGGTCCCAGCTCAATGTACGGCGTGCACGACGGGCCAGGGTATGCCCCGTGTCGCGGTCCCGCGGGTCGATAATCGCTACGCCGAGGTTGCTCTGCCAGCCGAACAATTCCTGTTTCAACGCCGCTTCAAAACCGTTGATGCGGGCCGAAGCCACGTTCTCCGGCCGTGAATTGCTGCCGAAGATGATCGCGTCTTCGAGGTCCGTGCGGTACAGCGAGGCCTCCAGGCGACTGCTCTCGGTCAATTGGCTGCGCCATTGCAGTTCATAGCTCTTCGAGGTCTCGGGTTTCAGGTCAGGGTTGCTGAAGTCCGGGTAGTACAGGTCGTTGAAGGTCGGTGCCCGGAAACCTTCGCTGTAGGTCAGCAGCACATCGTTGTCCGGGTTCAGCGGCAGGGTGAAGGTGCCGCTCCAGCTGTTCTGGCCGCCGAACTGCTGGTTCTGGTCGCGGCGCAGGCCCAGTTCGGTGGAGAAGCTGTCGGCCTGGTAGCGATGCTGGATAAAGGCCGCGCGGTTCCAGCGACTGTCCTCGTCGAACGGTGTGCTGCTGTTGACCCCGTCTTCGTACCAGTCGCCGCCGAGGATCAGGCTGTTGCGCTCGTTGAGCGTCAGGTCGTTCTGCCAGTTCACCGAGTCGCGGTAGGTGTTGAACACGCTGCGCTCATCGCTGAGCTTGTCGAACGTCTTCTCGCGGTTTTCGCTGTGGCCGAATTCAACGCGGGTTTTCCACAGGTCGTTGACCTGTGCGTCGACGTAGCTGCTGACACTGCTCACATCGAATTCGTTGTAGGGCTGCTGTTGGACAGACTCGAAGGTGTTCAGGTCGAAGCGGCCGAACGGATTGTCGAATTCGCTTTTGCCACGGTTATCCAGCAGGTTGGCGCCGATCTCGACGTCGTCGGTGAGGGCGTGACTCAGGCTCAGGCTAAGGGATTTGTTGCGGTACGCGTCGTGATCGCCGTCGCTGGGATACGACTCATGGGTGCGATCGATCCCGGCGGTTTCGTCCAGGCTGGCGCCAAGGTTGAAGCGGGTCTGCTCATCGCCGCCGGACACGCCAAGGTTGCGCTCCCAGGTCTGGTTGCTGCCAAAACCCATATGCAGCCGGGGTTGCAGGCCGGGTTCGCTGCCACGCCGGGTGAAGATCTGGATCACCCCGCCAATCGCATCGCTGCCGTAGATCACCGAACGGGAGCCGCGCAGCACTTCCACGCGCTCGACCTGGTCGATGCTGATGTGTTGCAGGTTGCTGTCACCGGAGGACGCGTTGCCGATCCGTTGGCCGTCCACCAGCACCAGGCTCTGGGCAGACTGCGTGCCGCGAATGTAAATCCCCGGCAGGCTGCCGCGTCCGCCGGTTTGTGCCACCTGCACCCCCGGTACACGGCGCAGCAGATCAGTGACGCTGTTGGGTTGCAACCGGTCGATGTCTTCGCGGGTGAACACCGTGTTGGCGGCGCTGCTGTCGTTGCGCGCCTCGACCTGGCGGTTGGCGCTGATCAACACGTCGGGCAGCTTCAGGGCCTGGTCGCGTTCGAAGGTGTCGGCCAGCAGCGGGCCGGCTGGCAGCAGGGTCAGCGTCAGGGCGAGGGGGGAGAGTTTCAAGGGAAGTCCATGGAAGGTCTGGTGTGACGCTTGCAACTGTGGGAGCGAGCCTGCTCGCGATGAGGGTGTGTCAGTCAAGGAATTGGTGACTGTCAGACCGCTATCGCGAGCAGGCTCGCTCCCACAGGGTTTTGCATGTGTCTGGTGTTTAGATGTTGAGCAGTTGCAGGCGTTCGCGAATCGAAGCCTCGATCCCGGCTTCATCCAGGCCACACTCTGCCAGCATCTGCGCAGGCTTGGCGTGTTCGACGTAAATGTCCGGCAAGCCCAGGTGCAGCACCGACTTGAGGATGTTCTCACGGGCGAGGAATTCGCTGACCGCACCGCCGGCACCGCCCATGATGGCGTTTTCTTCGACGGTCACCAGCAGGTCATGGCTGGCAGCAATCTCGCGAACCAGTGCTTCATCCAGCGGTTTGACGAAACGCATGTCGACCACGGTCGCATCCAGTGTCTCGGCGACTTTCAGCGCCTCGGCCAGTTGCACGCCGAACACCAGCAGGGCGACCTTGCTGCCCTGGCGGCGAACCACGCCCTTGCCGATTTCGATCGGTTCGAGGTCTTTTTCGATGGTCGCATTCGGGCCGTTACCGCGCGGATAGCGCACGGCTGCCGGGCCTTCGTACAGATGGCCGGTGGTGAGCATCTTGCGCAGTTCGTTTTCGTCGCTCGGGGTCATCACCAGCATGCCTGGGATGCAACGCAGGAACGACAGGTCGAAGCTGCCCGCGTGGGTTGGACCGTCTTCGCCGACCAGGCCGGCGCGATCGATGGCGAACAGCACGTCGAGGTTTTGCACCGCGACGTCATGCACCAACTGGTCGTAGCCGCGTTGCAGGAAGGTCGAATAGATCGCCACCACCGGCTTCGCGCCTTCGCAGGCCATGCCGGCCGCCAGGGTCACGGCGTGTTGCTCGGCAATCGCCACGTCGAAGTAGCGCAGCGGGAAACGCTCGCTGAAGGCCACCAGGTCCGAGCCTTCCTTCATCGCCGGGGTGATCCCGACCAGGCGCGGGTCGGCAGCCGCCATGTCGCACAGCCATTCACCGAACACGCCGGAGTACTTCGGCCCGCTGGCTTTTTTCGGCGCAGCGGCGGGGGCGTCCAGGGGTTCGAGCTTGGTGATGGCGTGGTAACCGATCGGGTCGACTTCCGCCGGGGCGAAGCCTTTGCCTTTCTTGGTGACGATGTGCAGGAACTGCGGGCCCTTGAGATCGCGCATGTTGCGCAGGGTGGCGATCAGGGTCGGCAGGTCGTGGCCATCGATCGGGCCGATATAGTTCCAGCCCAGCTCTTCGAACAGCGTGCCGGGTACCAGCATGCCTTTTGCGTATTCTTCGGTGCGACGGGCGATTTCCCAGGCGCCGGGCAGGCGCGACAGGACTTTCTTGCTGCCCTCGCGCATGCTCGCGTAGGTGCGGCTGGAAAGGATCTTCGCCAGGTAGTTCGACAAGCCGCCGACGTTGCGCGAGATCGACATGTCGTTGTCGTTGAGGATCACCAGCATGTTGGCGTCCACTTCCGGCGCATGGTTCAGCGCTTCGAACGCCATGCCGGCCGTCAGTGCGCCGTCGCCGATCACGGCAATCGCCTTGCGATCGCTGTTCTGCAGGCGGGCGGCAATGGCCATGCCCAGGGCTGCGCTGATCGACGTGCTGGAGTGGCCGACGCCAAAGGTGTCGTACTCGCTCTCGGAACGGCGCGGGAAGGCGGCAACGCCGTCCTTCTGGCGCAGCGTGCCCATGCGCTCGCGACGACCGGTGAGGATCTTGTGCGGATAAGCCTGATGACCCACGTCCCACACCAGCCGGTCGTCCGGGGTGTCGAAGACGTAATGCAGCGCGATGGTCAGCTCGATGACGCCCAGACCTGCACCGAAATGCCCACCGGTCTGACCGACCGTGTAGAGCAATTCCAGGCGCAACTCATCGGCCAGGGTTTCCAGCTCGGCTTCGCCTAACCGGCGCAGGCCGTCCGGCGTGTTCGCGCGGTCGAGCAGGGGCGTGGTCGGGCGCTTGCGGGGAATCTCATGAAACGTCGTGGGCATCAGGCGAATCGTTATAGGTATAAAAGATGCGGCAGTTTACCTGATGCATCGGTCCCTGCCCACGCGTTGGTCTTTTTTGGCGGATACGCCGTCAGCTGCGTCGCTCGACGATATAGCGGGCCAGTTCGCGAAGTGGCTCGGCAGCCGCGTCAAACGGTCGCAGCGCATGCAGCGCCTGATCGCGCAGCTCCAGGGCGTAGGCCTTGGCGGCATCGAGGCCAAGCAGGGCCGGGTAGGTTGGCTTGTCGCGGGCAATGTCGGCGCCCTGGCGTTTGCCGAGGGTTTCGGTATCGCTTTCGACGTCGAGAATGTCGTCCTGGACCTGGAAGGCCAGGCCGATGGCCTGTGCATAAGTCTGCAGGGACTTGAGTTCGTCCTTCTCGGCGCGACCGCTGGACAGGGCGCCAAGCTTGACGCTGACTTCGATCAGCGCGCCGGTCTTGTGCCGGTGCATGTATTCGAGGGCTTTCTGGTCGAGCTTCAGGCCGACCGAGCCGAGATCGATCGCTTGACCGCCGACCATGCCCGCCGGGCCTGCCGCCAGTGCCAGCGCACTGACCATTTGCAGGCGGATCTCTGCGTCGGCATCGCTCAGGCGTGGGTCAAGCAGGGCACTGAACGCCAGGCTCTGCAAGCCATCGCCAGCGAGGATCGCGCAGGCTTCATCGAATTTCTTGTGTGTCGTCGGCTGGCCGCGACGCAGATCGTCATCGTCCATGGCCGGCAAATCGTCGTGTACCAGCGAATAGGCGTGGATCAGCTCTACCGCACAGGCCGCGCCGTTAGCTTGCTCCGCCTTGCCGCCCAGCGCTTCGCAGGCGGCGTAGGCCAGCAGTGGGCGCACGCGTTTGCCGCCATTCATCACGCTGTAGCGCATGGCTTCGTACAGCCGCGCCAGCTCAGGGCCAGGCGCGACAAACAGGGTTTCCATGGCGGCGTTGACACGGGCCTGGCTGGTCGCCGAATACGCTGCAATCATTCTGGTTGATCCGCGTCGAAGGGTTCCTCGGCCAACTCGCCATCACGCTCGAGCAGCACCTGAACCTTTTGCTCGGCCTGGGCCAGCGCCGCCTGGCAATCGCGGGTCAGGCCGATGCCTTGCTCGAAAGCGGCCAGCGAGTCTTCCAGCGATAATTCGCCATTCTCCAGACGCTCTACCAGCGTTTGCAGGTCAGCGAGGGACTGTTCGAAATCCAGTGCAGCTTTTTTGCGGGCCATGGCGGCGATTTCCGGTTGACGTTAAACCGGCGCGACACTAGCAGATAGGGGGTTTATGGGCAAATGAGCGGGGTGTTCGGAACCATGGATTCGGGGTTCAGGTGAGCGCGTCATCGGGGTGTCTGATCCGATACCGGGTGCTGCGCCCGCCGCCGGGCAGGCGCTGCAGGCAGCCCTTTTCCAGCATTTCAGCCAAATGACGGGTCGCGGTGGCTTTGGATACTTTCGCCACCGTTTGATATTGCGCGGCGCTGATCCCGCCTTCGAATCCACGCTCTCCACCATCGAGCAAGCGATTGAGCACCTTGGTCTGCTCGGCCGACAGCCCGGATTGCCGGTGTGCCTGCCAGAAGCGGGCCTTGCCCAGCACCGACTCGATCCGCGTCATGGCCTGCTGCAAGCTGCGCAACAAGGTATGGAGAAACCACGCCAGCCATTCGGTGATGTCGAGGGTGGCTTTCTGGCTGTTTTCCAACACGCGGTAATAGCCAGACCGATCTTCCAGAATGCTCGCTGACATGGCGTAGAAGCGAATCGCCTGAGCCTCGCCCTGTGCCAATGCAAGGTCGGTGATGGTTCGAGTCAGTCGGCCATTACCGTCATCAAAAGGGTGAAGCGTGACGAACCAGAAATGCGCGACCCCGGCCCGCAGTAACGGGTCGAGTCCCGCCTGGTTCCGGCTGCTTTCAAACCAGCTGAGGAAACTGTCGACCTGGCGCTCAAGGCCATGGCGCGGGGGGGCTTCGAAGTGAACGGTCGGCCTGTCGAGGCGGCCGGACACTACTTGCATCGGATCATCACCACGCAATGCACCGACACGCATGCTCCGGGCGGCGAGGGCGGTGTCCTGATCAGGAAACAACCACGCATGCCAATCCAGCAATCGTTCCAGTGTCAGGGGTTCGGCGAAATGCTGTGTGGCATCGAGCATCAATTGCGCCAGGCCTTCGCTGCGTTGGCTGACATGATTGCCTTCAAGCTGCTCCAGTCCCAGCCGTCGCGCCAATGAAGATCGCACCGAGCCGACATTCAGCTGCTCACCTTCAATTGCGGATGAGGTGACGATATTTTGCAACAACGCATCCAGTTCGCTCTGCGCACTGAGCGAGGCACCCACGGAACTGGCCATGCCCATCAATTGACCTTGTGCCTGGACGCATTCGCGCAGCAACGGCGCCAATTGCTCGGCATTCCAGGAAAAATTCGGCCAATCGGGCTGTTGCCAGATCCAGAAAGGTGCCATGAACTCGCTACTCTTGGAGGTGTGAGCCGATTAGAGAGGCTATTCGGCTCATGTTATGAGCCGAATATGATCGTTATTCGGCTCATCGTCCAGCCGCGTACGTGATTCCCACCGCATTTTCAGACAGATCTGATTGTTAGGCGCTAACTGAGCGTCTAACCTTCGCGCCATCTACGACCCGAAAGTCATGGGTCTTTCAGACGAAACGCAGTATCCGCATCTGTAACGCGCCGAGGATCAGGCGCAAGGTTTCGTCATGCATGGCAGGAGGCGTCACATGCGCTCATTTCTTTTGCTGCTGATCGGGTGGGTCTGTGCGCCCGCCCTGGCCGCGCCAAGTGCCGAGTTGTCGGACCCGGTGGGCGGCTGGCGCTTCAACGGTTTGCTGGACCGCACGGAAAACCCGCAAGTCGCCTATCCCACGCCGCCCATCGACCGCGGTGTGCAGCGCAACCGCACGATGATCCAGGGCCAGCTCAAGGCCATCGGCACGCAACGTGGGCCCCACACGTTGGCGGTCAACGGAAATCCTCTGAACCTGTACACCGACGACCAGGGTCGTTTTGCCCGGCCCTATGCGTTCGGCGCCGGTTCCAACAGCGTGGAAGTGCGCAGTACCGAGGGCCAGTCGCTCAAGCGCGTGCAGTTCTATGAAGCCAACAACCTGCGCACCCCGGCGCGGATTCGCGTGGTGCTGGGCTGGGACGATCCGAAAGCCGAACTCGATTTGCACATCGTGACACCCGACGGCCAGCACGCATTCTGGGCCCGGCCGGCGATGAGCAATGGCGGCGGCCTGGACCCGGACGGCGTCGACGGCCCTGGCCCGGAAATGTTCACCATGACCGCGCCGCTGCACGGCACCTATCTGGTTTACGTCAACTATTGGGGCAACTTCGGTAGCGGCGGCTATAACTTCGATGAGACCAGCAACCAGAACGAGGTCATCACCTCGCAGATCAACCTGGTGCTGAACGAAAACACTGTCGACGAAAAACGCGAAACCTTCATCGTGCCCCTGCGCGCAATCGGTGACCTGCTGCTGGTCAAGACTTTCAACTATTAAGCATCCCGCTCCACGGATGAATTCGGGTTTTGTGAAATGAGCGATAACACTGTTCCTTCGGCCACCGAAACGCCGAGCCCCAAGCCGTCCCGTCGTTGGCCGGTAATTGTGGCCGGGCTGTGCCTGGTCGTGGGCGTGGCCGCCGGCATGGGCTGGCTGATGCAGAAAAGCAAAGCCCCGGCACCGCAACTGGCGGCGGAAAAACTCGGCATGAGCCGCCCCGATGGTTTGCTCGAGACCCACTCCCTGAGCCAGTTGCCCAAGGACCTGCTGGCGGTGCCGTTCCTCAAGGAAACCCTGACCGAAGATTTCGTCTTCTATTACGAAACCCACGCCGACCGCCTCGGGCTGATCGGCAGCCTGCGGCGGATCATTTACGAGCACGACCTGAAGTTGCAGGACACGCTGATCGAGCAACTGTTCGATCAACCGGCGGACGTTGCGTTATGGCGCGGAGCGGATGGCCGGCTCAAGGATTTTCTGCTGGTGATGGATCGCGGTGGCCTGGCCAAGGTGCTGGAGCCGCTGGCCAGGGTGGCGCTGGATGATTCGCAGTTGAGCAAGCTCGCAGACGTCAAAGTCGGCAACGACGACGTGGCGCTTTATCAACTCACCTACAACGCCAGCAAGGCGCTGCTGTTTGCCTCCCATGGCGACAAACTGGTGGTGCTGTCCAATCCGGTCAAACTCTACGATCCGCAAAGCGGGGCGACGCAGGAATCGGGCAGCGTCTCGACCCAAGCCATCGCCGCGCTGCTCAACGGTGACAAACTGTTCCCCGAAGCCTTTGGCCTGCAACCACGCGCGCCAGAGGTGAAACAGCGGCTATCGGTAAATGCCAGCGTGCTGGCGATGGGGTACCAGCGCTTCATCCCGAATTTCGCCGGGCTGCGCTTCGACATGGATGACAAGGGCTGGCACAGCTTCCTGGCCATGGATGAACTGGACGACCAGCCGGACTTCGATTTCAAACCGATCTGGCAAGCCATGCCCATGGGCGCCAGCGCGTGCGTGGCCCTGCCGCTGGCCGCCGAGCAACAGAAGCCGCTGCTGCTCAAGCTCGGTGCTGATGAGGCCGCGGCCCAGGCGTTGACCGAGCACATGGCCGGCGCGGCGGGCCTGTGCTGGTACGCCGATTCGCGGCTGTACACGCCATTGCTGGTGGCCAGCCTCAAGGATGAAGACAGCGCCAGCCTCGATGGCGAACTGGGCAAGTTGTTCGGTTCGATGGTCGGCGCTTATGAAAGCAAGGTCGAGGAGCACGCGTTCCCGGTGGTCGAGAAGCAGCTTGGCGACAACCGGCAATGGCAGCGTCAGGTCAGCTCCAGTTTCGGTCCCTATGCGGCCAAGGATGCCGAGAATCCCGATGCGATCACCGGCAAGGCATTCATGAACGTCAGCCTGGCGCGCCACGGTTCGACGCTGCTGTTTTCCCTCGATGACAAGCTGCTGGACAAGGCCCTTGGCACCCTCGACAAACGCTTCCCGCCGATGGCCGACGTGGTGCCCAAGGACCTGCTGATGCCGGTGTACTTCGGCCCGGACGCCATGGCGCAACTGATGCAGCGCGAAACCCTCGACAGCCTGCCGCAAGACATGGAACCGGTGTTCTACAACGCGGCGCAAACCTACCTGATTCCCAAGCTGCGCAAGCTCGGCGGATACGGCAAGTACGCCCTGACCCTGCCCGAGGGCAGCGAGCCCGATGGCCACTGGCAATGGCTGCCGCTGCAATGGAAAGCCCTGTGAACATATTGATCCGCAGCCTCGGCGTGCTCGCTTTGCTGTTGAGCGCGGGCGCCCGGGCGATCGAAACACCGGCGCTCGATCCGCAGCAATCCCAGGTATTCCGCGCCTGGTTCGTGCGCATCGCCCAGGAGCAACTGAGCCGGGGCCCAAGCCCGCGCTGGTATCAGCAGGACTGCGCGGGGCTGGTGCGTTTTGCCGCCAACGAAGCGCTGAAAGTCCATGACGACAAATGGCTGCGCAGCAATGGCCTGTCCAACCGCTACCTGCCGCCGGAGCTGCAATTGAGTGCGGCCCAGCGCGGCCTGGCCCAGCAATGGCAACAGGGGGGTGGCAAGGTCGGACCCTACGTCAACGCGATCAAGCTGATCCAGTTCAACAGCCAGCTGGTTGGCCGCGATGTCGCACAGGCGCGTCCCGGTGACCTGATGTTTTTCGACCAGGGCGACGACCAGCACCTGATGATCTGGATGGGCCGCTACATCGCCTATCACACCGGCACCACCAGCCCCACCGACAACGGCATGCGCTCGGCAAGCCTGCAACAACTCATGACATGGAAGGACACCCGATGGATACCCGATGCAGCCAACCCCAACTTCATCGGCGTTTATCGACTGAATTTTCTCTCTCAATGACGGGTGCCCGCATGCTGCGTTTTCTGCCTCTGTTGTTGGCTTTGCTGCTGCCATTTTCGACGGTCAACGCCGACGACACCGTCGAGCCCAGCGGCTACACGCCGGTGGCCGGTGAAAGTTTTTTCCTGCTGGCCGACAGCAGTTTCGCCAGCGACGAACAGGCGATGGTCCGCCTTGAAGCGCCGGGCCGCGACTACCGTCGCTTGCGCATGGAACCCTACGGCGGCGCCGACATTCGGGTGTATCGCATCGACAAACCGCTGGACTTCCTCAAGCGCCAGAAGAACCTGCACCGGGTCGTCAGTGACGGCCAGTTCAAGGGCGAGGGCCTGTCGAATACGCTCGCCTACCTGTGGGACAACTGGTACCGAAAATCCCGTCGGGTGATGCAGCGGGCGTTTTCCTACGAGTCGCGTAAACAAGTTACCGAGCAAGTACCGGAACTGAAGATGGGTAGCGCCATGGCTGCGCCAACCCCCTACGACGCGCAGCCGCAATTCGCCCTGATTCCGGGCCTGCCGGTGGTCAGCCAATTCCGTTATCCGCTGTGGCAAGCCAAACCGATCCAGCCGCCTGAAGGGGTGAATCTCGCCGGGTCTTCCAGTGAGTTCGTCAGTGTTGCGCCGGGCAACGTCTATATCCCGTTGGGCAACTTGAAACCGGGGCTGTACCTGGTGGAAGCGCTGATCGGCAAGTACCGCGCGACCACCATGGTCTTCGTCTCCAACACCGTGGCGGTGAGCAAGATTGCCGGGGATGAGTTGCTGGTGTGGGCTGCGCGCAAACACGAGGGCAGTTCGGTACCCAAGGTCAATGTGCTGTGGACCGATGGCCTGGGCGTGATGAGCAGCGGCGCGACCGATGCCGATGGTTTGCTGCGCCTGAAACACGTCAGTCCCGAGCGCTCGTTCGTGATTGGCGAGGACGAAGAGGGCGGCGTTTTCGTCTCGGAGAACTTCTACTACGACAGCGAAATCTACGACACCAAACTCTTTGCCTTCACCGACCGCCCGCTCTACCGGCCGGGGGATTGGGTGTCGCTGAAAATCGTCGGGCGCGAGTTCAAGAATGCCCGGGATTCAGTGCAGCCATCCGCAGCCGACGTTAACGTGACCGTGCTGGATGCGACCGGTACGGCACTGCAAGCCCTCGATTTGAAGCTCGATTCCAAGGCCGGCACCCAAGGCCGTTTCCAGTTGCCCGACAATGCGGTGGCCGGTGGTTATGAGTTGCGTTTCAACTACAAGGATCAAGCCTACAGCAGCGCCTTCCGCGTGGCCGAATACATCAAGCCGCACTTCGAGATTTCCCTGAACCTGGCCAAGCAGGATTACCGCGCTGGCGAACCGGTCAAGGGCAACCTGGTGCTGCTCTATCCGGACGGCAAACCGGTGGCCAACGCCAGGCTGACCTTGAGCCTGCGCGCCCAGCAACTGTCGATGGTCGACAACGAACTGCAATACCTCGGGCAATTCCCGGTGGAACTGACCAGCACCGAACTGACCACCGACGCCAAGGGCAATGCCGTTCTCGATTTGCCGGCCGCCGAAAAACCAAGCCGCTACATGCTCACCGTGTTCGCCAGCGATGGCGCGGCGTTTCGGGTCAAGACCACCAAGGAAATCCTCATCGACCGCGGAGCGGCGAATTTTCGCTTGAGTGCTCCGCAGCGCTTCAGTGCGGTGGGCGACAAGGTTGCGTTCAGCTACGTCAATGAAAGCGAGCAGGCTGAGGCGGTCACGCCCAGCAGCTATGGCTGGGTTCGCCTGGAGGATCAAAGCACTGGCGAAAGCAAGCTCGCGACAACGGATAAGGGTTTCACCCTGGCCTTCGAGCGCCCGGGGACCTACAACCTGACGCTCAAGGATGACCATGGTCGAACGCTCGGCGCCACGGGGCATTCGGTCACCGGCGAAGGCGTCAAGGCGGTACCCGGAACCGTGGAAATCGTCCTCGACAAACCCGAGTACAAGGCCGGCGATGAAGCTCTGGCGCTGATCACCTTCCCTGAGCCGATCAGCGATGCGCTGCTGTCGCTGGAGCGCGACAAGGTCGAGGCCACGGCGCTGCTGTCCAAGGGTGGCGACTGGCTGAAGGTGGAAAAACTCAGCGACACCCAATACCGCGCGCTCATTGCGGTGCAGGACAGCTTCGCGCCGAACCTGACGTTCTCGGTGCTGTACACCAAGGGTGGCCAGTACAGTTTCCAGAACGCCGGCATCAAGGTGATCACGCCGCAGATCGACGTGGCCATCGCCACAGACAAAGAGACATACCGACCCGGCGACACCGTGTCGGTGGACCTGACCACGCAGTTCGCCGGCAAGCCGATCCCGGCGCATCTGACGGTCAGTGTGGTCGACGAAATGGTCTACGCCTTGCAACCGGAAATCGCGCCGACCATCGACCAGTTCTTCTACCATCCTCGGCGCAACAACGTGCGCACCAGCGCCAGCCTTTCTTTCATCAGCTACGACGTCGCGTTGCCCGGCAGCCCTGGCGCGCCGGGCAAAGCCAACCGCAGCGAGCGCGGCGTGAAGGTGCTGGAGCGTCCGCGTCGCGAAGACGTCGACACCGCCGCCTGGCAACCGGAGCTTGTGACCGACGCCAACGGCAAGACCCGTTTCACCTTCAAGATGCCGGACTCGCTGACCCGCTGGCGCATCACCGCCCGGGCCATCGCCGATGACGGCCAGGTCGGGCAGAAGAAGCAGTTCGTGCGCTCGGAGAAACCGCTGTACCTGAAGTGGAGTGGGCCAACCCGATTCCGCGCCGGCGATAAACCGGATCTCGGAGTGTTTGCTTTCAGCCAGGCGCAAAACCAGGTCAAGGCTGAGCTGGTGATTCATTACGCGGGCAGCGAACAGCGGGTTCCCGTCACGCTCGACAGCGGCATCAACTACATACCGCTGCCGGCGTTCGGGCTGGTCAATGGCGACTGGAGCGCGGAACTAACGCAGGACGGCCAAACCGTCGATGCCTTGGCAGTACACCTCAATGCAACCGGCGAAGGGTGGCAAGTCACGCAAAGCCAACGCCTGGACGTGACCAGTGCAGACATGCCGTTGAGCCTGCCGGCGGATGCAACGGATATTCGCTTGCGCCTGGATGACAGCCCGCAAGCGCTGTTCCGTTCTGCCCTCGATGATCTGCTGGGTTACCCGTACGGCGGGGTCGAGCAAACTGCCAGTCAATTGCTGCCGTTGAGCATCGCCTATCCAGCCTTGTCGTCGAACCCGCAGGTTCGCGATCGCCTGCGCCTGATCATGCAGAACAGCCGCCTGCGCCTGGTGCAAATGGCCGGCCCTTCGGCGAGCTTCACCTGGTGGGGCATGGACGGCGAGCCGGACGCGTTTCTCACCGCCTACGCCTATTACGCCGACTGGCATGCCAGCCGGGTGCTGGAGCTGAGCCTGCCGCCGGAGCACTGGCAGCGGGTGCTGGAGGTGTACGCGAAACAGGCGAAGAACACACCGCTGTTGCAACGGGCGCTGATTCTGTCGTTCGCCAAGCAGATGCAATTGCCGGTCGACACGTTGCTCAGCGGATTGATGGAAGACCTGATGCGCGCTGGTGAGGGCAGGGCCGAAAACGTCATGGACGTGGCTGGCGATAGCCTGGTCATGGCTGATCCGGACTCGGCGCTGGGCCTGGCCGCTGCGCGGACATTGAGTGCTTCACTGGCCGGGCAATCGAAGGTCGCTCTGCCGGCCGCATTCAAGCGGCAATTGGCTGACGCACAGCAGCGACTGGCGACCAGTTCCGAGCCCTTTGCCGAAGCGCTGAATGCATCGCTGCAACCGTTCGATCAGGCGTATGCGCAGGCGTTGTTGCTGCGTTTACTGCCACAGCAATCCACGCTGGAACGTGCGTTGGCACTGACCTGGTTGCAACGCAGCATCGAACAGGCCGCGCCGGCTGTAGCCTTGAAACCGGGAGATGGCTGGAAGCAGAATCAGGGCGCGACGGGTGAAGTCTATTGGACATGGCAAGGCGCGCAGGTACCCGGCGTGTTGTCCCTGAGCGGCGCACAAGAGCGTCCGCTGAGCGCCGCGTTGAGCTTCCAGAGCCAGCAGCCAGCGGTCGATCCGCTGCCGGTGACCATCACCCGTCGCCTGTCGCGACTGGTGCCGGGCGATGAAGCCTTCACCTTCAAACTGCAGCCGGTCGGCAGTGCTCCCTTGTCCAGCGACAACCTCTATCTCGACGAAGTGATCCTGACCAGCAAAGCCGCCAGGCCCTTGCGTTATGGCCTGCTTGAAGTGCCGTTGCCACCGGGCGCGGATGTCGAACGCACGACCTGGGGCATCAAGCTCATGGGCAAGGCCGGAACCGAACCGACAGCGCTGGAGAAGGCCCGTTTCGAGCCGGGACAAATGGCCTACGCGGTGCCGGTGGATGCCTTGAGCGGTGAACTGCGTCTGCGTCACCTGGTGCGCTTCTCGCAGAAAGGCCAGTTCAGCCTGCCGCCCGCGCGCTTCACCCAGGTGTACGCGCCACAGCATCAGGCTCAGGAGCAGAAACCTGCGCTCGGTTCGGTGACGGTTCACTGATATGCGTCGGCCTTGGGTCTGGTTGCTGCTGAGTCTGATTCCCGCGCTGGCCACCGCGCAGGAAGAACCGTTGCGGCTGGCGTTCAAGGACCAATTGCTGACGTTGAGCCGCACGCAGCTGATATCCCGCGAACCGTTATCCGACAGTCTGCAGGCACCCTTGGGCAGTGTCTGGAAACTGTTCGTGTACGGCTGGCTGGTGGACACCGGGGCGCGTGAGCCGGCGTATAGCTGCCGCGGGCAGTCGAAAGAGGAAGTCTATTGCTGCGCCGCCGGTGGCACGATCGAACGGGACCAGGCGTTGGTGAAATCCTGCGGGCTGTATTTCGAGCCGGCGCGCCTGACGCTCGATCCAGGCGCCTGGCGCGAATATTGGCAGGCCCGACAGGCACCCGAGTGGCTGCTGGACTTGCCTTCCTTGCAGCCGGCCACCCGGGTTCCGGTGGTTGAATTGTTGCGCATGTTGGCGCGGATGCCGGCGCAGAACCAGGCGCGTCGCGTGCTACTGGATGTGCTGTTGAACGCGGCGGATGGCAACGTCGTGGGCGAGCTCGGCAGCCGCTTGCGGGTAAAGACCTGGAGCTGGCTGGGGGATCGGGATGCGGCGTCGCGCCAGGGTGGGTTCGCCGGTTGGACGGCGGATGGCACGCCGATCTGGGCGGTAGGGCGCGGAACCAGCCAGCGGGTCCTGCGCGATTACGCCCAGGCGTTGGCGACGGTGCTGCCGACATCCTGGCCGGCGGAGGCGGGGAAGTGCGTCGAGGTCGATCTGTTCTCCCGCTATCCACTGCAGCGGGTAGTGTCAGGTGATCCTGTCATGTCGTCCCGCCAGTTGCAGGGCGACTACCGTGTCGAGTTCGCCAATGGCAACCGTCTGGATATCCACAGTGACGGCGAACTGTTTCTGCTCAACGACAGCCCTTCACCCAGGCTCGTCGCCCGCCTCGATCGCGAAGAATATGTCGCCCGTGTGCTCCAGCGTGAGGCCAGTGCCGAACCCGCTGAAGCCGCCAAAGCCCTGGCCGTGGCCATCCGCACCTACCTGCTGCAAAACGCCACCCGGCGCGGTGATTGCCTGAGCATCGACGACAGCAGCCAGCGCCAACGCGTTGCCCCGCGCCCAGCCACGGCGCAGGCACGCAGCATCGCCGCCTGGACCAGCGACCTGGTGCTTGCCGGCAGCAGCGTGACCTACCATTCCAACCAGCCAGGCCTCGACAGATTGTCCTGGCAACAAGCCGTGGAACAAGCCAACGCCGGCCAGCGCTACGACGCCATCCTGCTTCACGCCTACCCACGGGCCAGCCTCAGCCGCTGGGACAATCCTGTTGCCTCCTGCGAAGCGCTGCCCGCCGCGCAAGACTGGCTGCAAAAGCAGCGCCGCGGCTGGCGACCCCGTCTTGAAAGCGAAGCCGGCTACAACGAAGTCAGCACCTTCGCCGTATGCCGCCTGGCTTTCGGCCGCCCCTTCGTCGACCGCGAACGCCAGCGCATCTACGCGCGTGGCGTGCTCTCGCTGCAGGACCGCCTCGACCTGACCCACGAATACCTGCACCTGGCCTTCGAAGCGCACCCCAACGGCCAGGATGAAACCTACATCGAAGGGCTCGCCCGCCACCTCTTGCTGGAATAGGCCATGACAGATCGTTATCCACAGGTCTTGCTGCTGCTCTGCGCGCTCGCCGTGCTATCACCGGCAACCGCTGCCGACAGTGTCAAACTCGACACCCCCTCTGGCGGCTGGCGAACCGGCGCTCTTGAAGGCGAGGGGGAAAGCTTCCGCCAGACCGTCAACTACCCGGCTTCATCGGTGAACACCCCGGCGGGGCAGGCCAACACCGCGCGCATCACGGGTCAGATCAAAGCAGCGCCGAAGAACGCCGAACCCGGCCGGCTGATCGTCAACGGCGTCAGCATGCCCCTGAAAATCGATCCAGCAGGCGGCTTCGATCGGCCATTCTCATTCCCCAACGGCAGCAACAGCGTCGAAGTCCGCAGCCCTGACGGCCAGCAGCGCCGCCGAACCCAGTTCCTCAACACCAGCGTCGGAGCCACACCCGCCAAGCTGCGGGTACTGCTGGCCTGGGACAGCGACGGCACCGACCTCGACCTGCACCTGATCACCCCCGACGGCGCCCACATCTGGTACGGCGACCGCGCCGTGCCAAACGGCGCCGCCCTCGATGTCGACGTCACCACCGGCTACGGCCCGGAAATCTTCGCCATGCCTGCGCCGATCAAGGGGCAGTATCTGGTGTATGTGAATTACTTTGGTGGTGGGTATCGCAGCGATGAGGAAGGGCAGGAGGATGCGGTTCAACCGCTGACGACGGCGCAGGTGACGGTGATTACGGAGGAGGGGACGCCGAGTGAGAAGATGGAGACTTTTTTGGTGCCGATGCGGGCGGTGGGGGAGTTGACGTTGGTTAAGTCGTTTAGTTATCCGTGAGGGGAATCGTCGGATCACGTTCTTGCGGACATTAAAAAGCCGGCTTGTGGCCGGCATTTCTTTCGTCCGCAGCTTTTCGCACTCTTCCTCAAAGGCTAGATTTTACAAGGCTTTAAACCTACTATCAGTTCGTAAGCGTCCGACGTTGATCGCTGGAAACCGCGATCAAGGTGTGGGTCAGGGTGTGGGTCGGAACTGAGGGGGTTGTATGGGCAAGCTGACAATTAAGGCAATCGAATCACTTGTCCGGTCTGGAGGTACAGGTAAGACCAACGATGGTGATGGTCTGTATTTCCAGATAAGCAAAGCCGGGGTTTCCAGTTGGATTTTCCGCTACAAGCTTGAAGGTAAAGGCCGGGAAATGGGGCTAGGCCCATTTCCAACCGTAACCCTTGCGAAGGCCCGCGAACTCGCCGCTGATCAACGCAAGATTTTGGTTGCTGGCGGTGACCCTCTGGCGGCTCGCGATGAAGAGCGAGAAGCGAAGCGTGAAGCAGAGCGGCAAGCGCAAACGCGTCGTGTGACTTTTGAGTCGCTTGCGACCGAATACCGGAGCGCTCATGGTTCTGCCTGGTCGGAAAAGTGGCGTAAAGGCTGGTTACGAAAACTAGAGCTCTATGCCTTCCCCATCATCGGCAGGTTGCCTGCTGCTGAGATTCAGACCGAGCAGGTCCTAAAAGTACTTCGCCCCATCTGGGCAACCAAAACCCGCACCGCCGATGAGGTGCGTGGACAAATCGAGCAGGTCCTAGATGCCGCCAAGGCGCACAAGCTGCGCGAAGGCGACAATCCGGCCCGCTGGCGCGGGCATCTGGACAGCCTGCTGAGCAAGGTGGAAAAGAAGAAAGCCCGCCAGCGCCAGCACTTCCCCGCGATGAAGTGGAAGGATGTGCCGACGCTTATGGTTAAGCTGGCGATGGACGAATCTCGCGCCGCTATGGCGGCTCGCCTGCTGATACTCACTGGTGCGCGCGCGCTCATGGTCCGCTTTGCAAAATGGTCGGAGTTTGACTTGAAGGCGGGTATTTGGGCGCTGCCTGCCGAGCGGATGAAAATGCAGCAGGCCTTCAACATTCCCCTTGCTCCCGAGGTTGTCGAGCTGCTCGAAGCCCTGCCGCGGATCGAGGGCAGCTCGTACCTGTTCCCTGGCCAAGGTAAGACTGGCGTTATGCATGCCAATGCCATCCGCAACCTCTTGCACGGCCTAGGGCATGATGACGTGACCCGTCACGGCTTCCGGTCGAGCTTCCGTGACTGGGCAAACGAATGCACTCAACATCCGCGCGAAGTCTGCGAGCTGGCGCTAGCCCATGACGAGCGCGACCAAACCGAGGCCGCGTACTCCCGATCCGATTTCATCGAGAAACGCCGTGTCTTGATGGCCGATTGGGCGAAATTCATAACCACGCCGCCAGCGGCAAACGTCATTCAAGGCGAATTCAAGCGCGCCTGACCGAGTTACGGCCGCCTAGTCCGACGGGATGAAAGATGGATAATTCAACAACTTTGCTGATCATCTAATTTGAGCTTGTGCCGGATGAATGAAATGAGCTTCGTATTTGTAGGCTTTGACCCTTACCTAACCTTTGCAGAGGGCGAGAGGGGGGTGCGAGAAAAAATATTCCTTCGTGCAGATGGTACGCCAACTGCTGATTGGTTTCATTTGGACCAGGACAGACGCGGTTTTTTGTCACCTCTCTGGAAAGCTGGCCACGATGCTTATGTGATAGTTGCAGGCAGACTTGGAGCTCAGCCAACAACTCAGGATTTCAAGGATATTGTTGAGGATATAAGGGAGAATGAAAAGGGATGGGCGCCGTATATCCAGCACGCAATTGATGTCGGTCAATTGAGGCTCCAAGAGGTTGACGGTCCAATAACAACAACCGTGGCGCGAGCCCTAGAGGACGGATCTTACGGCTGGCTGTTGAATGTCCTCATGAAGTTTGTGACCCCGGGCGTGATTTCAGGTCACTTTTCAGCCGACGACTTTCCAGACTTTGAAGCCCTTTTTTCGGCTATGGGTCTTATTTATATCGACGATTACCTCTTTACTAAGGGTGTCAATTCACCGGATATGGATGAGTGCTACGGCTTGGTACATTCTTCATTTACTTCGGCCGAACTCTATAGGGAAAGCCTTGCCGCAGCCAAGGAAGCTGTAAGCGCGAGGGGGCGCCGCTCGGCCAGCGCCCGCCACAAACCTACCAACCAGCTAAAAGCAGCAGCCGTGGCAGAGTGGGACGCCAGAGGCACCAATTACAGTGGCATGGCGGCTTTTGCGCGACATCACCATAAAGAATACGAGGTTACTGAGCGAACCCTTTACGACTGGGTTCGGGAGCACCGTAACGCCAAAAGCTAATGTTTACGGTCTGCGCGTAGACTGAACAGGATGCGCGCAGGCCGGACTGCAAACTCCTCGATCTATTTTATTGAATAGCCATCGTCCGCCCAATAACGGGTAGATCCATAAGGAATCGACGATGGCTGCAATCGTTCAACAACCCCGCTGTATCTGGCGCATGACGACGCTGAAGACTAAAACCGGTCTGGGGCGCACCACGATCTACGATTTGATGAAGGCTGGCCGCTTCCCGAAATCCCACCGCATCGCTGGCGCCCATGCGGTTGGCTGGGATTCTCTCGAGGTCGAAGCGTGGATTGCTGAGCAGTTGGGGGAGTGCCGGTAATGAAAAACGACCACTTCCTTTGCCGGAAAAGCAGCCGTACCCAAGGCCAGATTGTTAGTTTGATCAACCGCCTGCTCCTTTGTGAATCCGTTTCCATCCTTCTGATTACAATGATGCAGTTCGCCCCGTATTGGCTGGTCTTGGGGGCGATGATGACCAATACCGACCGCCGTCTCGAACATCATGAGAGCTTCATCTTGGACGAGATCCTCTCGCTGCTTGATGGCTATGCCTGCAGCAGCAAAATTCCGTCCGAACTCGTGGTGTTCGGTGACTTCCTGACCCCGCAGGGGGCGTAATCCATGCCTACCCAACAACCCACGAATAATCGCGGGCCGGTAGTGTTCGGCCTGAAGAAAGTCTTCGCTGGCGGGCTTGCACTGATGCCGGTCCATATTGAGATTCAGCGCATCGCTAATGCTGCCTTGGTCGATCCCGACAATCTGCTGGTTGACTGGCTGCCGGATGGCAAGCGCATCGGCAAAGAGTACTGGCCGACCAACCCGGTACGCGGTGACCGTACGCCCGGCTCGTTCAGCATCAACTTGCATACTGGCACCTGGCACGACTTCGCCAGCGGCGATAAAGGCGGCGACCTTGTGTCGCTGCTGGCCTACCTGCGCGGCTGCCGGCAGACTGAGGCCGCCCGCATCATTGCCGGGCAACTGGGGCTGCCGTTCGGCGGCGACCATAAGCGCGACCTGCTCGCCGAGGAGGTCGAGCGTCAGCGCATCGCCCGCAGGCGCGAGCAGCGCCAACAACAGACCAATGCAGAGCAGCAAGCCGGGTGGGATCGCGCCGCCGTCCGTGCGCGTCGCGATTGGGCGCTCGCCAGGCCGGCTGATCCCAATCATTCGTACCTGGCCCGCAAACGCATCAAGCCCCACCACCTGCGTCAGCTCGGCGACGTGCTGCTGGCTCCGATCTGCTGGCGCGGCAAAGTGGTGAATCTTCAACGCATCGCGGCCGACGGCAACAAGCGTTTCCCTTCGGGTGGCCGGATCAATGGCTGCTACTGCCCGTTCGGGCGTATCGAGCCCGGCGTCGAGCTGTTCATAGTCGAGGGTATCGCCACTGCCGCGACGCTTCACGAGCAGACCGGCAAGCCGGTCGCTGCTGCAATGAGCGCCGGCAATGTGCTGCGGGCCGGCTTGGAGTTGAAGCGCCACTACCCCAATGCTGTGCTGATTGTCGGCGGCGACGATGACCGCGCAAAGGAAGCCGAGGGCAGGCCCAACGCGGGCAAGCTGGCGACCATCCATGCGGCTGCGATGCTTGACTGCGGGTACGTCCTACCGGCCTGGCCGGAGGATGCGCCCCTGCATCTCTCCGACTTCAACGATTTGGCCGTATGGCGGGAGGAGCGGGCATGAATGCGCTGATGACCGAGATTAAGAGTCCGGCAGGTTTGGTGCCTAAACCGCTGCTTCCGGACGCCATGCCGCCCACGCTCTACCCCCTGGACGCCCTGACCTACGAAATGCGCGGCGCAGTCGAGGCGATTATCGAGCATGCAATGGTACCTGCCGCCATCGCCGGGCAGTGCGTTGTCGGAGCAGTCACCCACCTGGCGCAGACGCGTGTCAACGCTTGGCACTTCAAGGGCAAGCCGGAAGGAGCGCCCTGCTCGCTGTTCATGCTGTCGCTTTTCGATTCGGGGGAGGGCAAGTCGAGCGCGCGTGAACTGGCTTTCAAGACGATTGACGAAGCGGAGAAAGAGGCACGCGCCCACCACCGCCAAGCCTGCGCCGAGATTGAGGCAATTGCTGCCGGCCTGAAAGGCAAGGCACGTGATGAGTTTCTGGCTGTGCACCCGCTGCCATCCGATCCGAGGACCCAATACAGCGATGCTACTTTCGAGCCGCTGGTTGGCGACTTCATCCGGGGCAAGTCGGCTGCAAGCTGGGACACGGACGAAGGTGGGCAAATGCTCGGTGGTCACTCGCTTAAGGCTGACACCGTGGCCGCGACCCTCGGCGGCCTGACGACAGTCTATTCCTCAGGGAAATTCGAGCGCACCCGCTCGCGCGGCAACCTTGAAGGCTCTGGCGTGGCCTACAACCGCCGCCTGAGCATTCACTTGATGGCGCAAGCGGTGGCCGTGGCGGGGGCACTGAGCGATCCGCTGTTGGTCGGGCAGGGCTTTCTAGCACGCTTCCTGCTCGCTGCTCCGGTTAGCCTGGCCGGCACTTGCTTCATCACCATCGAGTCACTGCAGCACAGCGCCTACACAGACCCACGCCTGCAAGCGTACTGGTCGCGCTGTAAAGAAATCGCCGACACCCCGGAACGTATCGACCCGGAAACAGGCGAGGTCACCCCGCCTGTTCTGGAGCCTAATGCAGAGGCTAAACAGGTATGGGTAGACTTCCGCAACGAGATCGAGAGCGAGCGTGGGCCGCTCGGAAAGTTCGCTGGCCTGAAGCCGTTCGCCGCCCGCGGCGCCGAGCAGGCGTTGCGCTTGGCTGCGGTGTTTGGCCTCTTTGGTGGCGTTGAGCAGATTGATGGTGACTGCATGCGCTACGCGTGCAAGTTGGTGCGTTACTCCCTCTCTGAGTGGCAGCGCTACACCGATGCGACCCCGGTTAATCCTGAACAGAAGGTTGCCGTCGAGCTGATGAGTTGGTTGCGCGATCCCAAGCGCACGGCCACGTGGCAAGAGTTCCACGTCAATGATCTGGGCAAGTCGGGACCGGCTGCGGTGCGTTCGGCCAAGGTGCGCGACAAAGTACTGGCCGTTTTGATGAAACATCAGCACCTGCTGAGCAGCGACGGTAAGCAATTCAGGATCAATCCCCTTGCGGAAGTTGCGGATTCTGCGGAAACCCAGCAATTGCGCGGCTTTGCGATTGCGGAAGAACTACGAGAAATTGCGGAAACTGCACGGTTTACCTGCGCTACTCGTCCAGCATCTGAAGCGCTCCCGCAAATTTCCGCAGTGCTTCCGCGCGCAGTACCCCAGCAGTTGCTCGTCCTTCCGCAGAGTCCGCAGAATCCGCAACCCCCTGCATCAGCGCGCGCGTGCTGCGAGCAGAAGTGGGAGTTAATGCTTTGAACGCCGCGGAGCTGATGCAACGTGCGGGTGAGGCCGGCGTCGAGATGGCGATCGGGCAGAATGGTTGCCTGCAATTGCGCGCTGATCGCCAGCCGTCAGACGACCTGCTGGCCGAACTGGTTGCCCACAAGGTCGAGATCATCACCGCACTGAAAGCCGCCAACGATCCGGTGCCGTCACGCGCATGGTTGGCCCGCGTCGCGCGCCTGCTCGACACCCGTCCTGCCGTACTGCTGGAAGGCAGTCATCTGGAGCCGCACGACCTTACCGAGCTAGCCGGTACGGACGCGACTCTGGTGGCTGACACGATCCGCGCCAGCCCAGCATGGATCAACGGGTCGCAGCGAGTCGAGCAACCGGCCGAGATCCACGCCGCTGAGGAACCTGCACGACAGTACACCGTCCACACCGCCGCTACGGCGTCACAGGTATGGCGAGAGGCCGATGCGACATACACCAACCACCTAATGGGCTGCCGCGCCTGCCATGCGGCAACGAGCCGTTACTGTGCGGCTGGTTTTGATCTGCGTCAGCGGTATAACAATACCCCTATGGAGGTGAGCGAATGAGCAGTGCCCTGAAAGAGAAGTTAACCATGGAGGAAACTGAGGAACAGGCTTTCGCCCGCAATTGCCTGACCCCGGAGACCTTGAGTGCGGCATTGCTTGTTAGTAGCAACCTGCTCGGCGAGTCGCCGGTTACCGATGTTGTCCTCGAGCTGAAGCGGCAGACGGCTGCAATCAACAACGGCGACATGACTCGAGCAGAAAATATGCTGGTGGCGCAGGCGCACACTCTGGACGTTCTTTTCGCGCAGCTCGCAAGTCGGGCACTGAGGGCCAAGCACATGGATGGACTGCAATCCTACATGCGCCTCGCGCTAAAGGCCCAGAACCAGGCCAGGGCTACCTTACAGACCCTGACCGAACTCAAAATCCCCAAGCAGGTCGCTTTCGTGAAACAGGCGAACATCGGCAATCAGGTCCAGGTCAACAACGGTATTCAAGAGAAGCCCGCGCGCACGCGGAAAACCAAAAAAATGCAGAACGAACTATTGGAGGTTGAGCATGGCAAACGGATGGACACCCGAGCGACGGGCGCGGCAGGCGGAGCTGATCCGGCAATGGCGACCTTGGGAGCAAAGCACCGGACCGCGAAGCGCCGAGGGTAAGGCGGCTGCATCGCGCAATGCATGGACAGGGGGGATGAGGCCGCTGCTGCGAGATCTGGCCGAAGAGCTGCGCGAGCAGGACAAGGTTCGTCGCGAGATCTTGGACTGAGCGAAACTCTAAGCCCGAGCACCGCCGTCCCGGGCACTTACAAGAACATTGATGAAGCTCCAGTTGAGGAGTGACTGGAGCATGAAGTGGTTCGAATTCAGAACTTTTGAACTGTTTTCAGCTGTCGTCACGAAGAGATTGATAACTCTTGGAGCTGCTGTGATAAAGACCGAGTCGTCGAGTAGCTGATCCAGCAGTGAACGAGCCGCATCGGATTCGAACAGGTCTTTTGGAAATATCAGGACTCTCGCTCCCATAGACCTGCTGCGAACTCGACTGCTTTTCGCTAACAGTCGAGCTCATCGTTGATGCTTAGAGTAGACCTGGGTTACGGATAAGCGAAATTCGTGCGGTAATTTGCTCGCTCAGGTCTCTCGTTTGGCCATCCTCCTCGGTGGTGATCAGGATGCCTGTCGATCGCCCAGGCACGTATTCCTCCATGGGAACAATTCCCTGTGCTTCGTAGGCCTTACGCTTGATTTCCCAGCGTGCGCGGTAATCCGGCTTGTCCATACGGCCCAAGTGTTCCCAGTACCAAGTCAGACCGCGATGATCGTCATTGATGACGAAGTCTGGCCAGCGCTCGGTGCCGCCCAATTTCATCCGATACTCATAGATGTATCGAACTCCGGCTGCATGAAGCTTATCGGCAATGATCCATTCACTCTTCGAGCGGACGAGTTCGTCGCGATCTGTACGATAGATCAGGTTGTCATCAAGAGTGACAGTGCGATTATCCACCTGCAATGTCACCGGGGTGGAGGTCTGGAATAGATTGGTCATGCGCCGCCGAATCTCAGAGGCGGAATCTTGGCTGTAGGAGAAAAGGTCCGACAGCTTGCCCTGGATTAGCAGCACCACCTTATTCCTGTGCCGGGTCAGAGCCGTATAGAGCATTTCCCGTGTTAGCAGTCGGCAATGCTTTGGAATCACGATGAAGGTGGTACCAAACTCGCTGCCTTGGGTTTTATGCACCGTTAGAGCGTACGCCAACTCGAGCGGCGCGGTTCTATCGGCTCCAAATTCAAATGGTTTGTAATGGAACTCCACTCCGGGTTGGGTGGCCATTTCGACCTGAAGCTGTTCGAAAAGATACTTGTTGTCCTTTCGCCGGAAGTAACCGGTCGCCACGCCTATCTCGCCGTTGGCCACATAGGAGTCCGGATTCTTCGGATAGCAAGTGCGGCCTGACCTGTTTTGTACATTGATGACTTTGTCACCCCACAGCAACCGACTCGGCCCCATAGGCCTCGGAATGCGGCGCCAACCGCTGCTTCCGCTGAGTGCCAAGGCAAACGTCCGGTAATGGGTCTGTAGTTGTCGATTGAGTGCATCCGAACCAACTGCCGAGGTACGCAGCGGCGTCAGGACCTGCCAGTCCTCGGCTTTCTCTGCTGCGCCACCGCTGCTTTGCTCCTGCATCCGAGGCCAGAAGAACACCTTGCCTTCGTACAGGCTACCGCCGTAGCTCTGCTCAAAAGTGAGGCTGTCATCAGGTGAAGAGAACTTCAGCTCCCGGGCCATCGCTTCGCGCAACAGGGAAGCCAGATGCTCGGTCGACTCCCAGGTTAGGACACCCATTCTGGGTGAATTGGCTGTAGTGAGTTGGTTCCAGGCCGCATCGGCGCCGGCATCCTGTGCCTCGCCCTTGAACAGATTGGCAAAGGCCAAGTCGTCGCGGTCCTCACCGGTTTGTTGGCGGCGCGTGACTAGTAGCTCGGCATAGCCATCGACGACTCGAACTCCAGAGCTGGCAACTTGCTCCGGTTGAAGCCAGTGGCAAATGTCGACGAAGGGGCGGCCTGCGCCAATCGGAGGCAACTGATTCGGATCGCCAACGAGTATCAACCGATCGACTCCCTGCAGGGCGTCCAGAGTTGCCGCTAGCTGATCTTCTGTCAGCATGGATGCCTCGTCGATCACAACGGTTTTGTACCCTGTTGCGCGGCGGCCATATGAGTTCATGAAATAGCGGCCTTGGGTACCGTCGTAGCGATCGAAGCGATTCAGGAATTGGGCGATGGTTTCGCCCTGTCCGGGCATTCCGCTGGCTTGCTCCAGTCGCACCCGCGCTTTGCCGGTTGGGGCGAGTAACAAGACGCCACTGTCCTGGATTGCCGGAATGCGGCACAGAGCCTTGATTAGGGTGCTCTTTCCAGTGCCTGCAGCGCCCAGTAGCACGCTGATGCGGCGCTGGTAGAGCATTTGAAGTGCTGCTGCCTTCTCCTTCCGGGCCTCTTCCTCTTGAATGTCGGCTGTTGGGTTGTCCTGTCCCTTGCCAATTGCCTCATTGACCAGATCAACCCAATCAAACTCTTCAGTCTTGCTCGCACTCTTATGGCGGTACTCCACCTCGTCGGCGATGCAGATTCGGGTCTGTTCGTAGCGCTTGAGCTGATAGCTTCTTCTGCCCTCATCTTCGATTAGTACAACGAATGGCAGCAGGTCTTCGTCGAAGAGAGGCAGGAGGTCGGCATCCACCGGACAGACTGGCTCGATAGCTCGTGAGCGGATGCGCTCTATCGTCCAAGTTTCAGGGAGAATCGTATGGCCTTCCTCAATCGCTGCTTGCTCCAGCAGATCGACTATCAGCGCTCGGACGCGTCGGGGATCTGTCGCTTCGAATAAGCAACTTTCAGCTGGGAGAGCGTTGGGGCCTTCTAAGTCACGTGCACCGAAAAGCCCGCGATCGACAACGTTAAAAGGGAGGGCGTGCTCGTGTAAATATTCGAACAGTAAATAGGCGTTTTCGCGTAGGGCCTGGTCTGAGTCCTTGATGCCAGAAGCTTTACGCATCTCGGCGGAGTACCAGAACTGCGCCTGGTCGGTGCTGAGCTCGAAGCGGCTGAGCAGCATGAGCAGCGCCCTCCGGCCGCTGTCCAGTCCTTCCCATTTGCGCGCGAGAGTTGGGCCAACAGTGTTCTGTAAATGTCGCGGTAAGCTTTCGGGATGCTTCAGGACCGTCTCAAAGTGATCCCACGCCGACTGCGTATCACCTTCCTGACACTGGGCGGCTAAGTGCCAGCCTAGGAGGTTGCCTCGCTCAACGCCGAAGGCGCACAGAGCCGCGCCAATTCCTGGGAAGGAACCGCGCAGCTTCCAGATTCTATTGAGCTCTCGATCGACCCAGGACCGGTATTCCGCCCAAGGTCCTGGCATGACCCGTGAGATCTCTAGCAGAGCGTGTTCTATGGCTAGCAGAGAGGCGATCGCGTTGTCATGGTGAAGCAGCTCCGAGCCGTACGAGTACTGCTCGAAAGCTTCGTCCGGGGCGAAGGCGATGCAACGCTCAAGCTCCAGGTGCTCATTTTGTTCGGCCTGCGCCAACAGATCATGATACGGCAGCAGGAAACCATCGAGGTTACGTTTGCCGTCAATTCGGATGGAGTGAGTCAACGTCCGCTCCCAGAGGAAGCCCGACATCTGATTCTCGCGTCGCTTGCCGCCTGTGTAGTGGTATTCGACTGGTTTGCCTACACCAGTCACCCGTCCAACGCCGACGATGACGCGGCGCGGCGATTCCGATAGCGGTGTGCGCTTGGCATAGAAAAAGACCAAGGATTCCTGTGGCTCAATGGCGCTGAAAAAAGTATCCAGCATAATCTGCTGGTTAGTACCTTCCTGTATCCAGGTATCGGGAATCGACTCCGGCATGGACGGTTCCCTGGCGGGGTTGTAACCAAGCGCAAGGGATTTAGCTAGGCCAGACAACATGTCACGCTTGACGCCTTCGACGTTGTTTTTCAGCATCCAACGAAAAGGAATTGCCGCAGCCGCGAAAGGATCTAGCCTGACTGGCGTCTCAGCGAAATGCATATGTGTTTCAACGTTGCGGTAAGGGTGTGTCTTAAGTTTGCTAAGCCCAAAATCCGCCATGAAGGTTCCATGTTCGTCGACACATGGCGGTAGATCGCTTTCGGTCAGGCCTTGCAGTGATTGTCCGGCGCACTTCTGTTCGAATACATCATCTCTACCGGTACCTACCCGTGGCAGGACCATACATGAGGTGTTGGCGCAAGGGTCTTTACAGAGCGTGCCGTTCCAACGCTGGTCGTGCCATGGCACGCGAACGGTAATGTGCTGAGTAGGGAGCGAGCGAGCGCCTTCAATTAGTACCATCGGTCGTTCCTTCAAATTCGTGGCGAAGGGCGGTTAGCCGCCTCTGTCCTGTTCGCAATATTAGTAGCCCAAAGTGACGCGTTTTAGTCGCTGAGGCTCTCGGGAGGTAAGGTAGCCCGGCTTCGATGCTCACCTTGAATAAATACCTCATGGGTGATCCCTGTGATGAGATCCTTAGAAATCATAGCAAGCGTTCCTGAAGGCGTTCCGCACACTGTGGCCAGACGCTACCTATTAAGAAAACGGAAATAAATCCGTCCCCTATCTGTCTGCGCGTGGCAAGACTGCCGCCCGCTCCACGTTGACATTCGCGTAGTATGTCGGCCCACCAACCATTACAGCTTTCGGTTAAACAGCGGGCGGCGCGTTATTCTTCAGATCAAGCCATCACGTTAAGTAGCCTGCCAGCATCGAGAAAACCAAGGATAAGATTCAATGAGTAAAATTGCCGCTGAGTTCAGCGAATTCGTTCTGTTTTCCGCAGAGGAGGTCCGCGCACTTGATGATCGCGTGGTCATGAGAGAGAACCGTGGCAAGCTGATACCTTATGTGGGATGCCTCGTTCGCGACAAGGAGGTGCAGCTCAAAGCCGAGGAACGTACCCGCCAACTCTGGCTAGCTCGTCTGATCAACAAGCTAGGCTACGCGAGGTCCCGTATTGCTGTTGAATACCCGATCACATTCGGACGTGACAGTTCCAAGCGGGCTGACATTGTGGTGTTTGACGCTGACCGCCCGACTGTCCCTTACATCATTGTCGAAGTGAAACAGGCCAAGTTTAAAGACGGCAAGGAGCAGCTCCGTTCCTACACCCATGCGACCGGTGCGCCCCTTGCAGTGTGGAGCGATGGCATTCTGGACGAGGTCTGGCATCGCAAGAACCCCAATTACTTCATGTCGATCCATGAGCTTCCCCGCGCGGATCAGACCATCGAACAGGTCGTCGATCAGCCGTGGACGATTCAAACCCTGATCGCCCTTGAAGATGAGCGGGTGAAGGAAGGCAAGTTTGCCCGGTCCCTGCGCGATCTGATCGAGGATATGGAAGACGAGGTGCTAGCCAATGCCGGTGTTGACGTCTTCGAGGAAGTGTTCAAGCTGATATTTACGAAGCTCTATGACGAGATGACTTCGCACCGGCTTGGCAGTGCCCTGCGGTTTCGCAACCAGAACACCGCCGCCCAGCTCAAGACCGCGATTCAGAACTTGTTCGATGATGCTAAACAAAAATGGCCGGGGGTCTTCCTCTCGGATGAGCGCATCCGTCTGTCGCCCGATCACCTGCAAGTCTGTGTCGGGTCTCTCGAAGAGTGGAAGTTGTTCAACTCTAACCTGGACGTGATCGACGACGCATTTGAATACCTGGTCTCCAAATCGTCAAAAGGTGAGAAAGGTCAGTATTTCACCCCTCGCTGGGTGATCGACATGTGCGTCAAAATGATGAACCCGAAAGAGGGCGAGACAGTGATCGACACGGCCTGCGGCTCGGCAGGGTTCACTGTGCACAGCATGTTCCACGTTTGGCGCCAGATCATGCGGGCGATGGGGCGAGAGGAAAGCCACCTCTTCACTATGGAGGCCAAGCCACCGCGGTGCATTGACTATGTGCGCGATAACGTGTTCGCCATTGATTTCGATGAGAAAAGCGTCCGAGTCGCGCGATGTCTGAATCTTATCGCTGGCGATGGCGAAACGAACGTTCTGCACCTGAACACACTCGACTGGACCAAATGGGACGAGACGGTCAAACAGGACGACTGGCAAGATAGCTACGGTGACGGCTGGCGGCGGCTACGTAAGCTACGTGAGAACCCGCGCCAAAGCGATTACCGCAACTTCGGCTTCGATGTGCTGATGGCGAACCCGCCCTTTGCCGGTGACATCAAACAATCCGACATGCTGTCATCCTATGAATTGGCCCACAAGAAGAACGGCAAGCTGGAGCGCGCTGTTGCCCGTGACCTGCTGTTCATAGAGCGCAACCTCGACTTCATCAAGCCCGGCGGGCGTATGGCGGTTGTGCTGCCTCAGGGGCGGTTCAACAACGGGACTGATCAGCAGCTGCGCGAGTTCATCATGGAGCGCTGCCGCATTCTTGCCGTGGTGGGCCTGCACCAGAATACCTTCAAGCCGCATACGGGCACCAAGACCAGTGTTCTGTTCGTACAGAAATGGAACGATGATCCGGTGATGGGGCCGCTTTGCCCGAAGGTCGAAGACTACGACATTTTCTTCGCCACGCAGCAGGTGGAAAGCGTCGATAACTCGGGATGTAAGGTCTATCGCAAGAACCCGGACGGCACATTCATGCGCGACACTCATGGCCATTTCGTTGTGTCGCATGACCTGTTTAACCACGATGGGCTCACCGAGGATGGGATTACTGAAGCCTTCGAGGAATTCGCCCGCAAGGAGGGCTTCAGTTTTTTTCCGACCGGCCCTTCGGCCCAGACCGCCGGAGCAATCCGATGAAGGGGCTTGAGGTCAGAGTTGCCTCGCTAGCACTGGTTCGCGACAACAAGGATCAGCGTATCGACAGTGATTTCTGGACCAAGGAGCCTTATCGAAACCCAGCTCTTAACTATGAACCAATTGGGGAGCATCTAAAGCTGTCGCAATACGGCGTCTCTATTGAAATGAACGAAGACGGCATAGGCATTCCGATTTATCGGATGAACGAAATCCACAACATGCTCTGTGACCTAGACGTAGATAAATGCGCTGAGTTGGATGATCGACAAGCCCGACTGTTTCGTCTGGAGCCAGGTGATGTTTTGTTTAACCGCACCAATTCTTATGAGTGGGTGGGGCGAACCGGGTTGTTTCTTGGGGGCGGAGCAAATGCACCGGTATTTGCATCCTACTTGGTCCGTTTCCAGACGAAAAAAGAAACGCTGCTTCCGGAAATGCTCGTGGCATTCCTAAGCTCTCGGTTTGGATCGGCCGATGTGAAGCGACGTTCTCGACAGTCGATTAACCAGACCAATGTAAACCCTGAAGAGGTCAAGGAAATCCCCGTTCCACTCCTTGACTTTAAGATCCAGAATTGGATCGCTGAGAAGTTCGGGGCCGCACATTCGCTGCAACTCGCCGCTTCAGAACGACTAGTTGCTGCTGAGCAGGCTTTGCTTGCCGCCCTCGGCCTTGCTGAATGGACGCCGCCCGAACCGCTCGCCTACACCGCTAGCGCAAAGGATGTCTTCGCGTCCGGCCGCTTCGACGCTCGGTTCTTCGCCCCCCGAATTCAGGCATTGCTCGACCTGTTGGCAGTGGATGGGCGCACCGTTGCGGACGTAGCCGATCCACGGCGCGAGAAGTTCAAACCTGATGCCTGCGAGACCTTCGACTATATCGAGATCAGTGACCTCGACGGGGCGGGGGCAACTACTAGTACCCGCCTCGCTTCGGTAGACGCGCCTAGTCGCGCCACATGGCATGTACGGTCCGGGGATATCATCACTTCCTCCGTTCGTCCGATCCGCCGTCTATCGTCCCAGATTGCGCCAGAACAGGACGGGTTTGTCTGCTCATCCGGTTTCGTTGTAGTGAAGCCGCGCGAGATTGCCCCCGAAGTTTTACTCACCTATCTGCGTCTGCCGGTGATTTGCGAACTGCTGGACCTCTATGCCAGCGCTAGCATGTATCCCGCGATTACCGACGCCGATATTTTCAACCTGCCACTGCCCCATATTCCGGATGCTGTGGCCTATCAAGTGACGCAGGACGTGATTGCGGCGAAGGCGGCAAAGGCCAACGCGGCCAATCTGTTGGAGGCGGCGAAACGGGCTGTCGAAATTGCGATTGAAGAAGGGGAGCCCGCTGCCATTGCTTACCTCGACCAAACAGTGGAGGCGATCTAATGGCCCTACCTCCACACGCCGCTGACTGGATGAGCCGTGCCGAGATCGATTATATAGGCCCCTTCGTCAAAGCTTGGGCTGCCTTCAATGCTTGGTTCCGTCACGCCTCTGCCCAACAGCAAGAGCGGGCCATGCTTGACTGGATAAAAGGGCAACCCAACCCAGTTCGTCGCGGCGTTCTTGCCTTGCTACGAAATGAAAACGATACCGCCGAAGCGCAGGCGCTAAAACTCGCTATATCGGATTTGCAAACCCGCCTGGATGGCATTCATTTCGAAGTAACTCGAAAAGGCGTGAATGAGCAAATTTCGCTCCGTAGCGTCTGCATTACACCTAGGCATTTCAACCGCGAACGCATCGAGCGCAGCGGACATGAATACAAGGCAGAGAAGGTTGCAGGCGGCAGTATCCAGATCACCGTAGTTTCGGTTCGCAACCAGAGCGTAAAGCTCCAGCACGTCCAGGCGCAATATGATCCGAATGCAGTTTATGGCTTGCCTGAGTTCACCGCGAATTTATCTGGTTCGCAGCAGACGACCCTTCGCCAGCTCTATGACGGCTGCAATCCGCGCCCTATGCGCAACCTCCTTCGTGGTGGAACCGAGCGTCTGCAAATCGGAACAATGGAGTTTCAATGTCCCCCGGATGAGCTGCTTTCCGGATTAGTAGAAACAATCTATACGATGCGAAATGCCCTCCTGCATGGAGAGGTGGACCCCGACCCTAGAGTCCTGGCCTGTTACGAACCAGCCTATCGAATCGTAATGATGTTCCTTGGCTGCGTGAGGTGAAACCTCGAATTGGGAGGGTCGAGACCGGGAATTACTCGTGGGACTTTTACTGGTCATCTCGTGGGTGCCAGCAGCACCTAACGTTCTTGCCGCCGAAATTCTTGTCACCCCCACATAGAGTGAATGATCGGTTGGTAGCGTGCGTCGAGAGTGCGGAGGTCGATAGCTAACTGCCCAGCATTGCTGAGCGGTTAGCCTGTATTACTGCGCGATGTATTGTAATGGGTTGTAAGCAGCACCCCAGCGAACGATAGATATAGGCTTGGATTCAACCGATCGTTACTACGGCGTGTGTTGCTCTCAAGAGGCATGAATGCAGGAGGTCAATACGAATGCATTTGTGGTCAAGCTGATGAAATTATGCACTCGATGATACATATCATTTGGGTCGAATGGGAGCGAACAACCCATAGATTGGGTGTGGGTCAAAGTGTGGGTCAAAGACGGGGTTTTGTATAAAGCCCCATTCTACTTGGCTTTCAGGCATTAAAAAGCCGGCTTGTGGCCGGCTTCTCGGGGACTGGCTTGGTTCATTTTTGGTAAACCGCGCCAGCCTTCAAAACGTACACCCGGATCTTGCGTCCGGCTGTGGGACTTGGCGAGAAAGTCATCTGCCTTGTCGGTGCGATCAGGGCCGCTTGGCGGGTCGATGCGCAAATGTGGGGCGCAGCATACTGATTTTTTTGTGAAATTCCCAGCTTGGTGTGTGAGATGGGGTGTCCGGGTGTTACAAGAACGGCAGCGGTGGCCGTCGTTTGTTCAGGGTCGACCACCAGAACACCCAGCCCAGTACCCTGATGTTCTGTTCTTCGATTTGTGCGGGCCTGAAGATTTCGTCCGGGTAATCCGCGCGGTTATGGCTGCGCAAGCGCAGGGAGTTGCCCGGCAATCGGTGCAGGTATTTGATGCGCAGCATGCCGTCATGTTCGATCGCGTAGATCTCGCCATCGATAATCTGGGTCAGTCCGCGATCGATTGCCAGGGTGGAGCCGTCATCGATTTTCTCGGCCATGCTGTTGCCGATCATGGCGGCTGCGATGGCGTCGGTGTGATTGATTTCCAGGGAGTCGAGGTGGCTGCGGGGCAGGCGCAGGCATTGTTCACGGTCTTCGATGACGTGGGTCTTGTTGGAGCCGGGGGCCGTGATCACTTCCTTGTAGAAGGGCAATTCGATGTCGGTGGGCTCAACGACCGTGTAGACGCCACGGATCGCCTGGGCGTCGAAGGTGTAGCCGGTGTCGTCGACGAGACGCAGGTGCCTGGCGTCTTTCGAGCCTTCGCCGGTTTTAAGCCAGTCGCTGTTGACCGAGAGTTTCCGCGCGACTTCTTCCATGCAATGGGCGGGGACACCGCGGGTGTACCAGTTGTGTACATTTTGCGGAGCCGTATCCAGGAATTCGGCAAATCCTGTTGTCGTGATGTTCGCTGCTTCAAGGAGCGCTTTAAACCGTGGGCCGCTAGTGTTCTTTTTCATGAACGGGAGTCTACTGGCGCCGGTCAGGGCTTTGAATAAACGACTCGTTCAAATTTCGCGGGAAATTTACGACTGGATGTGAGACGTGTTGGGTAAAAAATAAACATGAAAACCTGGGAATGCAGCGAAATAAACATGTTGTTTAAGTCGGCTTTACAGGCGCCCAAGAAAAACCCCGGATAACCGGGGTTTTTCTTGAAGCGGGAGGCTCAAGGCCTGCAGCTGCGCTTAGCCTTTATAGGCGGCAACCGACTTGGTGATCGCGTCGCGGGCGGCGTCTGCGCCGGCCCAGCCTTCGATCTTCACCCATTTGCCTTTTTCGAGATCTTTGTAGTTCGCGAAGAAGTGCTCGATCTGCTGGATCAGCAGCGCTGGCAGGTCGGTGTATTCCTTCACGTCGACGTACAGCTGGGACAGCTTGTCGTGTGGAACCGCGATCACTTTGGCATCGCCGCCGCCGTCGTCGGTCATGTTCAGGATGCCGACTGGACGCGCGCGGATCACCGAACCTGGAGCAACCGGGTAAGGGGTCACGACCAGCACGTCGAGGGGGTCACCGTCGTCTGCCAGGGTGTTCGGGATGTAACCGTAGTTGGCCGGGTAGAACATCGGGGTGGCCATGAAACGGTCAACGAACAGGCAATCGCTGTCTTTGTCGATTTCGTATTTGATCGGCGCGTGGTTGGCCGGAATCTCGATCGCGACGTAGATGTCGTTCGGCAGGTCTTTGCCAGCCGGAATCTTGCTGTAGCTCATTGGGCGTTGCCCCCGTTAGTTGACCAGAAACACTTGGCCGGATTGACCAAAAAGTGGCGGCGATTATAGGCATATTCCTACGACGACGCCACGTACCAGAAGTCGTGTAGACCTTAGTCGTGTGCCTGATAGACAGGGTTTTCGGCCAGAAGTTGCCGCAGCCTTGCCAGTGGGTCCTGGCGATAGAACAGCTTGAGTTGCCCGTAGACCTGTGGATAAGCCTCGTGCAGCAAATCCGGGGCACTGAAGAAGTATTCGCTGGTGACGGCGAAGAACTCGGCCGGGTTTTCCGCGGCATACGGATCAATGGCAGTCTCGGCGTGCGGGTTGCGGTCCAGTTGGCGGTCGAGGTCGTCGTAGGCTTGCTGCATGACCCTGGCCCAGTCGCTGACCCGCATGTCCGCGTGCAGCGGGGGCAGGCCGTTGGCGTCACCGTTGAGCATGTCGAGCTTGTGTGCCAGTTCGTGGATCACCAGGTTGTAGCCTTCCCAGCCGCCGCTGGCCATGACGCCTGGCCAGGCGAGGATGATTGGCCCTTGCTGCCAGGCTTCGCCGCTGTGCTCGCCGTCCCATTCGTGCTCGACTCCACTGGCGTCACGATGGCGCTGGGGGCTGAGGAAGTCGTCGGGGTAGAGAATGATTTCGTGAAAGCCCTGATACCAGTTCAGGTCACCCAGATGCAGTAAAGGCAGTTGCGCCTGGGCGGCGAGCAGCAGGCGTTGTTCCTGATGCAGCTCAACCCCGGGAAGGGCGGTCAGGTGCTTGTCCTGCAGAAACAGTACGCAGGCTTCGCGCAGCCACTGGTCTTCGGCGGCACTGATGCCATCCAGGAAACTCAGGTGATGGCGCACCCGCTGCCACATGTCGTCGGCTATAGGGTGCTTGGCCAGGATGCGCCGGCGTCGCCAGGCGCCAAGGGACCACATCGTTCAGCGCGAGGCGGTTTTGGAGTTCGAACCGCCAAGACGGCTGCGCACAACGCCAATGATCATTGGTACCAGCGACAGCAGGATAATACCAACCACCAGCAGCGACAGGTTCGATTTGATGAAGGGGACGTTGCCGAAGAAGTAACCCAGGGTCACCAGGCCACCGACCCAGAGAATCGTGCCCAGCACGCTGAAGGCGAAGAAACGCGGGTAAGGCATTTTTGCGACGCCCGCGACGAAGGGGGCAAAGGTACGGATGATCGGCAGGAAACGCGCCAGGGTCACGGTTTTGCCGCCGTGTTTGTCATAGAAGTCGTGGGTTTGCTGCAGGTAGTCGCGCCGGAAGATCTTCGAGTTCGGGTTGCTGAACAATCGTTCGCCCGCCGTTCGTCCGATGATGTAGTTGGTGCTGTCACCGAGAATCGCCGCGAGCATCAGCAAACCGCCCAGCAGCACCGGGTCCATGCCGCCACCGGCCGCGACGGCGCCAGCGATGAACAGCAGTGAATCGCCCGGTAGGAAGGGCATGACCACCAGGCCGGTTTCACAGAAGATCACCAGAAACAGAATGGCGTAGATCCATGGCCCGTAGTTGGTGACCAGCAAATCGAGGTAGACATCGAGATGCAGGACGAGATCGAGCGGGTTGAAATCCATTGACGACACCTGTGGTAACGGCCCGATTCGGCAGGCCTGCGGATGACTTCGCGTAAGACTACAGACAGGAGGTAGTTTTCTTACAAGCCGGAAAGAAGGGAATTATACGGGCTGCGAAGTGAAAAGCGCGTGGGGTTTGTAGCAGGGAATTTCGGAATGTATTGAGTACAAAATCGCAGCCTTCGGCCGAAGGCTGCGATCTTTTGTGAACTTATAACTCGTCGCTGATCGGCAACACGTAGTTCTTGAACTCGGTGTCTTCCTTAAATCCGATGGACTCATAGGTTTTCTGCGCCACTTCATTGTTGCTGCTGGTGGACACACGCATGCGCACGGCATTGGTTTCCTTGGCCATTTTCTTCGCGGTGCGGATCAGGTTGTCGGCCACCAACTGGCGGCGAGACTCCTCGGCAACGTAGATGTCATTGAGGATCCATACGCGCTTAAGCGAAAGCGAAGAGAAGCTTGGGTACAGCTGACAGAAGCCCAACAGTTTGTTGCTGTCGTCGTCGGACAGGGCCAGGTAGATCACCGATTCCTTGCGACGCAGGCGTTTCTCGAGGAACGCCCGGGACGAGTCCGGGTATGCCAGGGAGCCATAAAACTCGCGATATTTGACGAACAATGGGGTGAGCAGGTCCAGGTGTTCGAGGGTCGCTTGAATAATCCGCATGGTAGGTCTCGTCTTCAAGTGGCTGTCTTCACGTGCTTTGGCGGCAAAGGGGACTCACTGGCAGCCGTTCGTCGATCCTGCCTGAAAAAGGTGAGAAAGCGCAATGCGGAAGCGGTTCAGGCTTGCGGCGAATCAAGTAGGAAATTTCCTTTTATGTCCGCACCTGCGTCTGACTCCAGCGTTTGCACCTGTGCTTCGTCCTTCAGGTTGACTCCGGATAACTGTCGCCGGCACGCCTCGCGCATCAAATAAAGCAAACGGTGTGCCGCCATGCCGTAAGTCAGGCCTTCGAGGCGCACATTCGAAATGCAATTGCGATAGGCGTCGGTCAGGCCGACCTTTGGATTGTAGGTGAAATATAGTCCCAGGCTGTCTGGAGAGCTCAGGCCAGGGCGTTCGCCGATGAGGATCACGGTCATCTTTGCGCCCAACAGTTCGCCGATCTCGTCGGCTACGGCAACCCGGCCCTGTTCCACCAATATTACAGGTGCCATTGACCATCCGTCGGCTGAACTCTGCTCTGAAAAGCGCACCAGGAACGGCAATGTATGGCGATGCACGGCCAATGCAGACAAACCATCGGCGACCACGATTGCCAGATCGACCCCGGCAGGATTGGCGGCGGCGTATTGGCGCAGTTTTTTTGCCGACTCCACACTCAACTTGCGCCCCAGATCGGGGCGCTGCAGGTAGCTGTTGCGATCAGGCGCGGCGCTATGCAGCAACAGGCTGTCACGACCGCGTTCGGCCAGTTGCTCGCTGAGGGCGGCATGATCAAACGGCAAGTGCACCGCGTCTCGCGCCTGGGCGTGGGCAAATTGAAAGTCCAGCTGGGCGCGGGTGGGCAGGCTGGTGCCGGTGCGGCCCAGGGCAATGCGTGCGGGGGTCAGGCGTCGCAGTTCCAGCCAGGGGTTGTGCGGATCAAAGGGTGGTTTTTCCATATCGACACTCATCCCAATTGCGCCAAGGCCTGGCGGAAGGCCGGCGGCAGGCTGTTACCGAAGAGGACCTTGCCGTCCGGCTGAGTGAAAATGCCCATTTTCGCCAGCCATTGTTCAAATTCCGGCGCAGGCTTGAGCCCCAGCGTTTGCCGGGCGTAAAGCGCATCGTGGAACGACGTGGTCTGGTAGTTGAGCATGATGTCATCGGAGCCGGGGATGCCCATGATGAAGTTGATCCCGGCGACCCCGAGCAGGGTCAACAGGGTGTCCATGTCATCCTGGTCGGCCTCGGCATGGTTGGTGTAACAGATATCGCAGCCCATCGGCACGCCCAGCAGCTTGCCGCAGAAGTGGTCTTCGAGGCCGGCGCGGATGATCTGCTTGCCGTTGTAGAGGTATTCGGGGCCGATGAAGCCGACAACGGTGTTCACCAGGAATGGGTTGAAATGGCGCGCCACGGCGTAGGCCCGGGTTTCGCAGGTCTGCTGGTCGACACCGTGGTGGGCATTGGCCGAAAGTGCGCTGCCTTGACCGGTTTCGAAGTACATCAGGTTGTTGCCGAGGGTGCCGCGATTGAGGCTCAAGCCGGCGTCGTAACCTTCCTTGAGTACGTTCAGATTGATGCCGAAGCTGGCGTTGGCTGCCTCGGTGCCGGCAATCGACTGGAATACCAGGTCCAGGGGGACGCCGCGATTGACCGCTTCGATCGAGGTGGTGACATGGGTCAGCACACAGGCCTGGGTCGGGATTTCGTAGCGCTGGATGATCGCATCGAGCATGTCCAGCATGGCGCATATCGAGGCGATGCTGTCGGTGGCCGGGTTGATGCCGATCATGGCATCGCCGTTACCGTGCAGCAGGCCATCCAGGATGCTCGCGGCAATTCCGGCCGGTTCGTCAGTGGGGTGGTTGGGTTGCAGGCGGGTGGACAGGCGGCCGCGCAGGCCAAGGGTCCCGCGAAACTGCGTGACGACGCGGATCTTCTGTGCCACCAGCACCAGGTCCTGTACGCGCATGATCTTCGACACGGCCGCCGCCATTTCCGGTGTCAGGCCGGGGGCGAGGGCGCGCAGGACCTGCTCGTCAGCGGCGTCGCTGAGCAGCCAGTCGCGAAAACCGCCGACGGTGAGATGGCTGACCACCGCGAACGCCTGTTTGTCGTGGGTGTCGATGATCAGGCGTGTGACTTCATCGGTCTCGTAGGGGATCAGGACTTCCTGCAGGAAGTGGCTCAGGGGGATGTCGGCCAACACCATCTGCGCCGCGACGCGCTCGCCGTCATTGAGGGCGGCGACGCCGGCCAGGTAGTCCCCGGAGCGGGCCGGGGTGGCCTTGGCCATCACTTCCTTGAGGTTTTCGAAGCGGTAGGTCTGGGCGCCGACGGAATGGGCGTATACGGCCATGGGCGGTGTCCTCCTGGTTGAATATTGAACCTTGGGGCGGGTTTTTCGACCCCAAACAGGGCAAGCGCCAGGCTGGAGGCCCGGCGCCGGTGCAACTCAAGCTCCTTCGAGCATAGCGTCCGCCGGTGCTTCGGAGCGTTGCCGCGCGGTCAGCTGGAAATACAGGTAACCGGCGGCCATGAAGCCAAGGAAGATCAGGCCGATCAAGGTGTTGAACCACGCCATCGCCACCAGGCACACCACCGCCAGGAACAGCGCAATCCCCGGTACGACCGGATAGCCCGGTGCGCGGAAGGTGCGTTCGAGGTTCGGCTCGGTCTTACGCAGTTTGAACAGGCTCAGCATACTGATGATGTACATGACGATGGCACCGAATACCGACATGGTGATCATTGCCGCCGTCAGCGACATGCCTTGCAGGTTGACCAGACCGTCGCTGTAGATGGCCGCAATGCCGATCACGCCACCGGCCAGGATCGCCCGATGCGGTGTCTGGAAGCGCGAGAGCTTGGCCAGGCTGCGCGGCAGGTAGCCGGCGCGGGCCAGGGCGAAGAACTGCCGCGAGTAGCCGAGAATGATCCCGTGGAAACTCGCCACCAGGCCGAACAGGCCGATCCAGACCAGCATGTGCATCCAGGTCGAATTGTTGCCGACCACCGCTTTCATGGCCTGGGGCAGTGGGTCGTTGATATTTGCCAGTTGACGCCAGTCGCCGACGCCACCGGCCATCACCATTGTGCCGATGGCCAGGAACACCAGGGTCAGGATGCCGCTCACGTATGCCCTGGGAATCGTGCGTTTCGGGTCCTTGGCTTCCTCGGCGGCCATGGCCGCGCCTTCAATGGCGAGAAAGAACCAGATCGCAAAGGGAATGGCGGCGAAAATGCCGGGAATCGAGCCCATGGTGAATTCGTTGGCACCCGACCAGCCATTGACCACGAAGTTACTGAAGCTGAAGCCTGGCGCGACCACGCCCATGAACACCAGCAGTTCGGCGACGGCCAGCACGGTGACCACCAGTTCGAAGGTGGCGGCGATGCTGACGCCGAGAATATTCAGGGTCATGAACACGAAGTAGGCGCCAACCGCGGCGATTTTCGGGTCCAGTTCCGGGTATTGCACATTGAGATAGGCGCCGATGGCCATCGCGATGGCAGGGGGCGCGAAAACAAATTCGATCAGGGTGGCGATGCCGGCGATCAGCCCGCCTTTTTCACCGAAGGCTCGCCGACTATAGGCAAACGGCCCGCCGGCATGGGGAATCGCGGTGGTCAATTCGGTGAAACTGAAGATGAAACAGGTGTACATCGTTGCCACCATCAGGGCAGTAACGAGGAACCCCAGGGTTCCGGCGGTGCCCCAGCCGTAACTCCAGCCGAAGTACTCGCCGGAGATCACCAGGCCAACGGCAATGCCCCAGAGATGCAAGGTGCCGAGTGTGGGTTTGAGCTGTGTGGTAGTTGTCATAAGTCCTCGCTGTATTTTTTTTGATCTTGTTGGACTTTCGGGTGTTGCGTTTGCGTGAACTGCGGGCACGCAAAGCCCGTGCCGGAGCGGCAGGGCGATGATTTTATGTTTTCGTTACGGACGCCATCGCGGGCAAGCCCGCTCCCACAGGGTTTTGCATCGGCCCGCTCACCACAAAACCTGTGGGAGCGAGCTTGCTCGCGATGGCGGTGGGAAGGGCGGCACGGAAATCCCGTGCTGCCCCGGTCTTTTAGAAGAAACCCAGCGGATTGATGTCGTAGCTCACCAGCAAATTCTTGGTCTGCTGATAGTGGTCGAGCATCATCTTGTGGGTTTCACGGCCGACGCCGGACTTCTTGTACCCGCCGAACGCGGCGTGCGCCGGGTACAGGTGGTAGCAGTTGGTCCACACACGACCGGCCTTGATCGCGCGGCCCATGCGGTAGGCGCGGTTGATGTCGCGGGTCCAGAGGCCGGC
>NZ_AKJF01000087.1 GCF_000282475.1 Pseudomonas sp. GM78 | reverse complement strand
TTTTTTTTTAATGATACGGCGACCACCGAGATCTACACTCTTTCCCTACACGACGCTCTTCCGATCTCGTTGAAACCATAGCCGGCGCCATCGCGGTGAAAAGCGATTCGCCCTACAAGACCCTGGACGATCTGGTACAGGCGCTGAAGAAAGATCCGAGCAAAGTGGTGATCGGTTCCGGCGGAACCGTCGGCAGCCAGGACTGGATGCAGACTGCCCTGATCGCCAAGGCCGCCGGGATCAACCCCCGTGACCTGCGTTACGTGGCCCTCGAAGGCGGCGGTGAAATCGCCACCGCCCTGCTTGGCGGCCACATCCAGGTCGGCAGCACCGACATCTCCGACTCCATGCCGCACATCCAGAGCGGCGACATGCGCCTGCTGGCAGTGTTCTCCGACAAGCGCCTGGACGAGCCGGAAATGAAAGACATTCCGACCGCCAGGGAACAAGGCTACGACATCGTCTGGCCGGTGGTACGCGGCTTCTACCTCGGGCCAAAAGTCAGCGATGAAGACTACGCCTGGTGGAAAGACTCCTTCGACAAACTGCTGGCTTCGCCTGAGTTCGCCAAGCTGCGCGATCAGCGTGAACTGTTCCCGTTCGCCATGACCGGCCCGGAACTGGACACCTACGTGAAGAAGCAGGTAGCGGACTACAAAGTGCTGGCCAAAGAGTTCGGCCTAATCCAGTGATCGTCCCTGTCTAGCGACCACGGCTGGCGATTGCGCCGCCGTGGCCCAGGAGTTCCCCATGCTCTTACAACGCATTTTTGCTTCGGTGCTGTTGCTGGCCTGCCTGAGCCTCGTGGCGATGGCCTGGCCTTACCAGGCACCTTTTTCCTACGAACCGATCGGCCCTCGCGCCTTCCCCCTGCTGATGCTGGGGCTGATGGGCCTGGCGCTGGTGTACATGGTGTATCGCCCCTCGGCCATCAAGCACACCGATGAAGACCCACCGATGGACCGCGAAACCCTGACCAAGATCGGTGTTTGCGTGCTGTTGCTGCTGGTCTTCGCCGGGCTGTTCGAACCCCTGGGCTTCATCCTCAGCAGCATGCTGGTCGGCATTCCCATGGCGCGCCTGTACGGCGGGCGCTGGTTGCCCGGGGCGGTGATCATCAGCCTGATGAGCGTCGGTCTGTACCTGCTGTTCGACAAAGTCATGGACGTGCCACTGCCTCTGGGCCTGCTCGACGTTCTGGAGAACTGATATGGATACGCTTGGTTACTTGAGTCACGGCTTCGGCGTCGCACTGACCCCTTACAACCTGGTGACCGCACTCAGCGGCACGCTGATCGGCACCGTCGTCGGCCTGCTGCCGGGACTGGGCCCGATCAATGGCGTTGCGTTGCTGATCCCGATCGCCTTCGCCCTGGGCCTGCCGCCGGAATCGGCGCTGATCCTGCTGGCGGCGGTGTACCTGGGTTGCGAATACGGCGGCCGGATCAGTTCGATCCTGCTGAACATTCCGGGCGAAGCCTCTACCGTGATGACCACCCTCGACGGCTACCCGATGGCCCGTCAGGGCCTGGCCGGTGTGGCACTGTCGCTGTCGGCGTGGAGTTCGTTCATCGGCGCCTTCATCGCCACCTGCGGGATGGTGGTGTTCGCACCGATGCTGGCGAAATGGGCGATTGCCTTCGGTCCGGCGGAGTACTTCGTGCTGATGGTGTTTGCGATTGTCTGCCTCGGCGGCATGGCCGGCGATCGACCCCTGAAGACGTTCATTGCAGCGCTGATCGGGTTGTTCCTGTCCACCGTCGGCATCGATGCCAACAGCGGCGTGTACCGCTTCACCGGCGACAACATCCACCTCACCGACGGCATTCAATTCGTGGTGCTGGTGCTGGGCCTGTTCTCCATCAGCGAAATCCTGTTGCTGCTGGAAAAAACCCACCGCGGCCAGGAAGCCTTCCAGGCCACCGGGCGCATGCTGTTCAACTTCAAGGAAGCCGCTTCGGTGTTCTGGGTGAACATGCGTTGCGGCGTGCTCGGCTTCATCATGGGCGTGTTGCCGGGAGCCGGCGCGACGCTGGCCAGCGCCGTGGCCTACATGACCGAAAAACGCATTGCCGGCCCGAACGGTAAATTCGGCCAAGGCGACAAACGCGGCCTGGCGGCCCCGGAAACCGCCATCGGCGCCGAAGCCTGCGGCGCACTGGTGCCGATGCTGACCCTCGGCGTTCCAGGTTCGGGCACCACGGCGGTGATGATCGGCGCCCTGTCGCTGTACAACATCACCCCGGGGCCACTGCTGTTCCAACAGCAACCGGACATCGTCTGGGGCCTGATCGCGTCGTTGTTCATCGCCAACATCATGCTGGTGATCCTCAACATCCCGATGATCCGCATCTTCACCAAGATCCTCGCCGTGCCGAACTGGGCGCTGGTGCCGATGATCGCGATCATCACCGCCATCGGCGTCTACGCCGTGCATGCCACGACGTTCGACCTGTTCCTGATGATCGGTATCGGCATCTTCGGCTACATCCTGCGCAAGCTGGACTTCCCGTTGTCGCCGGTGCTGCTGGGCTTCATCCTCGGTGGCTTGATGGAACAGAACCTGCGTCGGGCCCTGTCGATCTCCAACGGTTCGCTGGATATCCTCTGGTCGAGCGGGATCACCGTCGGTGTCTGGGGGTTGATCGTGGTCATGCTGTTGGTGCCGATCGTGCGGATCTGGCGCAAACGTTCGGTGGCACGGCGCGTTATCGCCGATGTCTGATCGAACACCCTTCAAAGCCTGGTGGGGTACCCCGCTGGTCGGCCTGCTGGGCGGATTCCTCGCCAGCCAGGTCGGCTGGCCGCTGCCGTGGATGGTCGGCTCGTTGCTGGCGATCATCCTGGTGCGCTGCCTGACACCCTGGCAACTGGCGGAAATCCCTGGCGGGCGCAAGTGCGGCCAGTGGATCGTCGGTATCGGCATTGGCCTGCACTTCACCCCGGTGGTGATGGAGCAGGTGCTGAGTCATTTCGGCCTGATCTTCTTCGGTGCGTTGGTCACCAGCCTCTCGGCGGTGGTCGGGGTCTGGCTGATGCGCCGCACCGGCGAAGATCGCGCCACTGCATTTTTTTCCAGCATGCCCGGCGGTTCCGGCGAGATGGTCAACCTCGGCGCACGCAATGGCGCGGTGCTCAGTCGGGTGGCCGCGGGACAGAGTTTGCGGGTACTGGTGGTGGTCCTTTGCGTTCCGGCAGCGTTCAAATACCTGCTGGGTGACGGCGCACCGATTTCCCACGCCGGCAGCATCGATTGGCGCTGGCTGGCGGTGTTGTTTCCGGCAGGAGCGGCGGCGGCCTGGATCTGGGAGCGTCTGCGCCAACCCAATCCCTGGCTGTTCGGCCCTTTGCTGGTGAGCGCGGCGGTCAGCATCGGTTGGGACCTGCACATCGGCTTGCCCAACGGCGGCAGCCAGATCGGCCAATGGCTGATTGGCAGCGGCCTGGGCTGTCACTTCAATCGGCAGTTTTTCCGTCGCGCGCCTTCGTTCATGGGGCGGACATTGATCGGCACGGTGCTGACCATGCTGATCGCCACGGCGGCTGCGCTGGGCTTGAGTGCGCTGACTCACCTGGACTTGCGCTCGCTGACCCTGGGCATGATGCCCGGCGGGATTGCCGAGATGAGCCTGACGGCAGAAACCTTGCAACTGTCGGTGCCGTTGGTCACGGCGATGCAGGTGATGCGGTTGTTGTTCGTGTTGTTTCTGGCGGAGCCGTTGTTCAAGTATTGGAACCGCAACCCGGATTCAGACAGCTAAACCGAGTCGCCTTCATCGCGGGCAAGCCCGCTCCCACAGGTCCATTGGTGGATACAGAATTTGTAAGCACCCTCGAACCCTGTGGGAGCGGGCTTGCCCGCGATGGGGCCCTCAAGCCGACATCAAACCGGTGGCAACCGCCACTCGATCGGCGTCTCGCCATTCTGCTCCAGGAACTTGTTGGTCCGGCTGAAGTGCCCGCAACCCAGAAAGCCACGATAGGCCGACAGCGGTGACGGGTGCACCGAGGTCAGCACCAGGTGCTTGGTGGCATCGATCAGCTTCTGTTTGCTCTGGGCATGGGCGCCCCACAGCATGAACACCAGATGCGGCTGTCGCTGGCTGACCACTTCAATGACCCGGTCGGTGAAAAACTGCCAGCCCTTGTCCTTGTGCGCGTTGGCGTTGGCACGCTCCACAGTCATGGTGGTATTGAGCATCAACACGCCCTGCTCGGCCCAGCTTTGCAGGTAGCCGTGGCTGGGGATGTCGATGTTCAGGTCGCGCTTCAACTCCTTGTAGATATTGACCAGCGACGGCGGCGCCGGCACACCCGGTTGCACCGAAAAGCACAGGCCGTGGGCCTGGCCCGGGCCGTGATAGGGGTCCTGGCCGAGAATGACCACCTTGACCTTGTCCAGCGGCGTGGAATTGAGCGCGTTGAAGATCATCGGGCCCGGCGGATAGATTTCCTTGCCTGCCGCCCGCTCGTCCTGGAGGAATTTTCGCAACTCTGCCATGTAGGGCTGGTCGAATTCGGCACGCAGTGCCTCCTTCCAGCTCGGTTCGAGTTTGATACGGTCGTCAGCAGTCATGGTTACATCCGGCAAAAACAATGGGGCGAACCCTAGGAAAGCCCATCACGCTTGTCAATTGATCTGACACCGATCCGGCACTTTCCCGCACAGCGATCATACTTAACCCTCAAATTCCCGAGCGAGGTCACGATGAATCTGCACTTCGAAGAACTCACCGGCACGGACGGCGCCCGCATCGGCATTGCCACCCTGGATGCGGAAAAATCGTTGAACGCCCTGTCGCTGCCGATGATCAACGCCCTGCGTGACCGGTTGGACGCCTGGGCCAAGGAACCGCAAATCGTCTGCGTCCTGTTGCGCGGCAAGGGCATCAAGGCCTTCTGCGCCGGCGGTGAAGTGCGCAGCCTGGTCGAGGCCTGTCGTGCCCACCCGGGTGAAGTGCCGACGCTGGCCGCGCACTTCTTCAACTCGGAATATCGCCTGGACTTCAGCCTGCACACCTATCCCAAACCGTTGATCTGCTGGGGGCACGGCTATGTGCTCGGCGGCGGCATGGGCCTGTTGCAGGGGGCAGGCATTCGCATTGTCACGCCGAGCAGTCGCCTGGCGATGCCGGAGATCAGTATCGGCCTGTACCCGGACGTGGGCGCCAGTTGGTTCCTGTCGCGCCTGCCGGGCAAGCTCGGCTTGTTTCTCGGCCTGACCGGTGCCCATATGAACGGTCGCGATGCGATCGATCTGGACCTGGCCGACCGCTTCCTGCTCGACGAACAACAGGAAGACCTGATCGAAGGCCTGCTGCAGTTGAATTGGCAGGAACAGACGCCGATGCAGCTCAACAGCCTGCTCAAGGCCTTGCAGCAGAAAGCCGTGGCGCAACTGCCCCAGGCCCAGTGGCTGCCACGCCGCGAGCAGATCGATGAACTGCTGGATGTCAGTGATGTGCGTTGCGCCTGGAAGGCCATTGCCACGCTGCGCGATCACACCGACCTGCTGCTCAACCGCGCCGCGCGGACCATGAGCGAAGGCTCGCCGCTGACCGCTCATCTGGTCTGGGAGCAGATCAAACGTGCCAGGCACCTGTCACTGGCGCAAGTCTTCCAGATGGAATACACCCTGAGCCTCAACTGCTGTCGTCATCCGGAATTCAGCGAAGGCGTGCGTGCACGGTTGATCGACAAGGATCAGAAGCCGCATTGGCACTGGCCGGACGTCAACAACGTGCCGGATGCGGTGGTGGAGGCGCACTTTCATAAAACCTGGGAAGGCCGGCATCCATTGGCGGATTTGTCGGAATACTGAATAACTGTGGGAGCCTGATGGCTCCCACTGAAATGGCGTTCAAACCGGACTAACGGCGATTACCCCGGCCGTCGTGATCGCCGCGGCCATTGCGGTCGCCTCGACGATCGTGATTGTCGTTTCGGCCACGACGATGATCATTGTCCCAGCCGCCACGATTGCGCCCGTCCCAACCCTGGTTCTGATGCACCCTGTAGTCCGGCCGGGACTGATAGTAACGGGGAGCCGGCTGGTAATAGCGCGGCGCCGGTTGATAAACCCGCGGCTGGTGGTAGTAGCGCGGCGTCGGCTGGTAGTACCGTGCTGGCGGCGCGTAGTACCGGCGCGGTGGAGTGTAATAACCGCCGCCGTTGTAGTAGTAGGAGTTACCGCCGGCGTAGTAAGGCGCCGGCGATGAATAGACCTCTGAACCGTAGTAACCGCCTCCATCGGAATAAGCTACGCATCCACCCAGTGACAAACCCAACACGGCAATGAGAAGAATTCGTCGATACATTGGCGGCCTCCTGGACCGCGAGTGAGCCATACCAGCGACGCTGGCAGGCGACAGTCAAAGATTCTGCGACTGTCGATAAATCAGACATCGAATTCGAGAGCTGGTGCGTTCTTGCAACACGCTGAAACATCTCGCCGATGAAAGGTTTTTCATCTATTCACACGCTGATTAATGGTGGCCATGTCGATATCCACCGCCGTAATAACGCGGCGCGTGACCACCCCAATAGTAATAGCGATAGCCGCCATAGAAGCGCGGGCCGCCGTAGTAGTAATAAGGCGAATAACCGGGATAGTAATAAGGTGCGGGATACGCGACGTCGTAGCCGCCGGAATAGTAATAACAACCGGCCAGGCCCAAGCCGAGTACACAGCCGAGCAACAATCGACGAAACATGGCGGCCTCCTGAAAGACCTACAACCGGTACAGGCCGGCTGTCACTTGTTTTGACTCGCTTTCCCCGACCAAGTGCAGCGCCCCGGCAACCTTCGGATCAGCGGCCGGCACGTCCCATTGCGGTGCAGCCGCGCACCATCACAAGGCAAGCGCAGGCGGCCCTTCTACATCTCCAGTCCACCAATCCCGCGGGCCAGAGCGCTTCTGCCGACTTGGCACGTCTCTCGCTTTAGTAACGGTGTGCAGGAGTCATCACAGGTTCGCGGCACCACAATTTGCAATGGCTGACTAGGGTTCCGGCTCGCAAGCGCGAGTGACTGGTCCGAGAGTTGGCGACCTCCAGTTGAGGTTACACGGCGGGACAAAAGCCCGGGAGACAAGCCACCGTTCGCGGTGCCGCTGCCTTCCTGTCCGCCCTTGATCAACTGGAGAACCACCATGTCCCAGCATCGTTTACCCGCCCTGCTCGCCGCGGCCTTCGCCGCCCTCGTGAGCCTCTCGTCCCACGCCGCCCCAAAAGACCACTTCAGCGTCTGCTGGACGATCTACGCCGGCTGGATGCCCTGGGAATACGCCGGCAGCCAAGGCATCGTCGACAAGTGGGCGAAGAAGTACGGCATCAAGATCGATGTGGTGCAGCTCAACGACTACGTCGAATCGATCAACCAGTACACCGCCGGCCAGTTCGATGGCTGCACCATGACCAACATGGATGCGCTGACCATTCCGGCCGCTGGCGGCGTCGACAGCACCGCGCTGATCGTCAGCGACTTCTCCAACGGCAACGACGGCATCGTGCTCAAGGGCGAAGGCAGGAAAGTCGCCGATCTCAAGGGTGCGGACGTCAACCTGGTCGAGCTCTCGGTGTCGCATTACCTGCTGGCCAGGGCCCTGGATTCGGTGGACCTGACCGAGAAAGACCTGAAGGTGGTCAACACCTCCGACGCCGATATCTCCGCCGCCTTCAACACCGATCAGGTCAGCGCCGTCACCACCTGGAACCCGATGCTGTCGGACATCAAGGCCAAGCCCGGGGTGACCGAAGTGTTCAATTCCAGCCAGATCCCCGGCGAGATCATGGACATGATGGTGGTCAACTCCCAGACCCTCAAGGACAACCCGGCCCTGGGCAAGGCACTGACCGGCGCCTGGTTCGAAGTGGTCGAGTTGATGAACGCGAAAAACGCCGCGGGCAAGGCCGCACTGGAGCACATGGCCAAGGCCTCGGGCACCGATCTGGCCGGTTTCCAGGCGCAACTGGACACCACCAAATTGTTCGCCACCCCTCAGGAGGCCCTGGCGTTCAGCACCAGCCAGCAACTGCCGGAAACCATGCGCAAGGTCGCCGAGTTTTCCTTCCAGCACGGCTTGCTCGGTGAAGGCGCCAAAGACACCAGCGCAGTCGGCATGGCCTTCGCCAACGGGGTGACCAGCGGCGACAAGGGCAACCTCAAGCTGCGTTTCGACCCCAGCTACGTGCAGATGGCTGCCGACGCCAAGTTGTAACCAGAGGACTTGGCCATGCGCCTGATCAATCGCCACCCGGATCGCCCGAGTCGCCTGTTGCTGGTGATCCTGCCGTTCGCCCTGCTGCTGTTCGCCTACTTCATGGGCTCGGCCGAGCGCCTGGCGGACAACCCCAACGACAAACTGCTGCCCAGCGCCGTGCAAATGAGCGACGCGGTCAAGCGCCTGGCCTTCGTTGCCGACAGCCGCACCGGCGAATACCTGCTGTGGCAGGACAGCGCTTCCAGCCTGCGACGCCTGGCCATCGGCCTGGGCATCAGCGCGCTGGCCGGGTTGTGCCTGGGCATCGCCGCCGGCACCCTGCCGTTGTTCGGCGCGCCGTTGTCACCCTTGCTGACCGTGCTGTCGATGGTGCCGCCGCTGGCGATCCTGCCGATCCTGTTCATCGTCTTCGGCCTGGGGGAATTGTCGAAAGTGATGCTGATCGTGATCGGCATCACCCCGGCCCTGGCCCGCGACCTGGAACAGCGCGCCCGGGAAATCCCCGTGGAACTGCTGATCAAGGCCCAGACCCTCGGCGCATCGACCTGGACCCTGATGTTGCGGGTGGTCCTGCCGCAGCTGCTGCCGCGCCTGCTGATCTCGCTGCGGCTGATGCTGGGTTCGGCATGGCTGTTCCTGATTGCCGCCGAAGCCATCGCCTCCACCGACGGCCTCGGCTACCGGATTTTCCTGGTGCGCCGCTACCTGGCGATGGACGTGATCTTGCCGTACGTGGTGTGGATCACCCTGCTCGCCTGGCTGATGGATTGGGGCCTCAAACGCCTGACCCTGCGGGCATTCCCCTGGTATGAAGGAGCGCGGGCATGAGCTTCATCACGGTGAACAATGTCTGGCAGCAATACGCCGACCAGGTGGTGCTCGAAGGCCTGAACCTGAGTGTCAACGAGGGTGAGTTCTGCACCCTGGTGGGCGCTTCCGGTTGCGGTAAATCGACCTTCCTGCGCCTGTTGCTTGGCCAGGAGCGCGCCAGTCGTGGCCAGATCCTGCTTGACGGCCAACCACTGGCCGCTGAACCGGACGCCAGCCGTGGCGTGGTGTTCCAGCGCTACTCGGTGTTCCCGCACTTGAGCGTGCTGGACAATGTCGCCCTCGGTCTTGAATTGCCGCGCTCAGGACTGCTGGGCCGGTTGTTCGGCCATGGGAAAAAAGACGCCCGCGAACAGGCCTCGGTCCTGCTGCACAAAGTCGGCCTCGGTCATTCGCTGGACAAGTACCCGGCGCAACTGTCCGGCGGCATGCAACAACGCCTCGCCATCGCCCAGGCACTGATCATGAAGCCGCGGGTATTGCTGCTCGATGAACCCTTCGGCGCCCTCGATCCGGGCATCCGCAAAGACATGCACACCTTGCTCCTGGAGCTGTGGCGCGAGACCCAATTGACCGTGTTCATGGTCACCCACGACCTGTCCGAAGGCTTCAGCCTCGGCACCCGTTTGCTGGTGTTCGACAAAGTCCGCGTCGACCCGCACGCCCCCGGCGCCTATGGCGCGCGCATCACCTACGACATCCCTTTGAACAGCGACCGCCGCGCCCAGCGTGCCGCCGTCGACGCCCTGCCGGCGCCATTGGCAGGCACGCTTCGTATTGCTTAGAGGAATTTTGAAATGACTGATTCGACCCAACTGTTCCCGCCCTTCGCCGAAGAAATGCTGCCCGGCGGCGGCCACCGCTCCTTCGTGCTCAAACGCGGCCAACTGCTGCGCCTGACCGACCTGCGCGGCGGAGCCAACGTCAGCCTGACGCTGCTCAACGCCAATGAAAAAACCGAACGCCTGAACCTGCCCGACAGCCTCAAATGCCAACACACGGCCAAGCTCACCGCCGGCCATTGCCTGTACTCGGACATGGGCCGCGTGCTGGCCGCCATCACCGCCGACACCTGCGGCTGGAGCGACAGCCTCGGCGGCGTGCTCTGCGCTGACGAAGTGGCGCAAAAATACGGCGTCGGCCGCTATCAGGAACTGCGCAACGGCTTCTTTCGCAATGGTACCGACAACCTGCTGGTGGAACTGGGCAAGTGGGGGCTGGGCCTGTCCGACCTGCTGATGACCCTCAACCTGTTCAGCCGGGTGAACGTCGACGACGCCGGGCGTTTTCATTTCGTCGAGGGCAACTCGAAGGCCGGCGACTACATCGAGTTGTACGCGCCGATGGACACCCTGGTGGTGCTCACCGCCCTGCAACATCCGATGGACCCGACGCCGGAATATGCGCCCAAGCCGCTGAAGCTCAGCTGGATGAACGCCGAGCCCAGCGTCGCCGAACACTGCCGCACCTCGCGCCCGGAAAACGAGCGCGGCTTCATCAACACCGACCGCCTGTTCGCCTGAGGATCGCTGCCATGTCACTTGCAATCGCCACATCGCCAAAGCAACCGGAAGCAGCGATCTACCGCGCGACCATTCCCGCCGGCGAACCCTGGCTGATGGAGGTCAAGGCCGGCCAGACCCTGCGCATCCTCGACCTGGAAGGCAACCAGGCCGTCGACACCCTGTTCTACAGCGTCGCCAACCCCAAGGAACGCTACGACGTGCAGCGCACGTTGCGCCGCCAGAACAGCGTGTACCTGAGCACCGGCAGCGTGCTGTATTCCAACCTCGGCAAGCCGATGCTGACGATCGTCGCCGACACTTGCGGCCGTCACGACACCTTGGGTGGCGCCTGCGCACAAGAGAGCAACACCGTGCGCTACGCCCTGGAAAAACGCTACATGCACAGTTGCCGCGACAACTACCTGCGCGCCTGCGTTCACGACGGGCGCCTGGGCAAAGGTGACATCGGGCCGAACATCAATTTCTTCATGAACGTACCGGTCACGGCGGACGGCGGGCTGACCTTCGAAGACGGGATTTCCGCACCGGGCAAATACGTCGACCTGCGCGCCGAGATGGACGTGATCGTGCTGATCTCCAACTGCCCACAACTGAACAACCCGTGCAACGCCTACAACCCGACCCCTGCGGAGCTGCTGGTATGGAACTGAGTCGTCTGCGCCGCTGGCTGTTCGCGCTGTGCCAGGCCCGTTCCGGCCAGTGCCTCAAACCTCAACAACACCACTAATCCCTGTGGGAGCGGGCTTGCCCGCGATAGCGGAGTGTCAGTCAACATCAATGTTGAATGTGATGGCCCCATCGCGGGCAAGCCCGCTCCCACAGGTTCGGAGTTGTTCGCAAGAAAATTGTTTTTTTCGCCGGGGACGACCCCGACGCTCATCGAAAAACTGCGGGACGGCCCGCATCCCCTCCAGGGGTTATGCCATGTTCGAAAAAGTCCTGATTGCCAATCGTGGCGCCATTGCCTGTCGCATCCTGCGCACCTTGCGCGAACTGCACGTTGCAGGCGTCGCCGTGTACTCCGAAGCCGACGCCGCGAGCCTGCACATCCTGCAAGCCGATGAAGCCCACAGCCTGGGTGAAGGCGCGGCGGCGGGCACTTATCTTGCCGTCGAGAAAGTCCTCGCCATCGCCAAGGCCACCGGCGCCACCGCGATCCATCCCGGCTACGGTTTTCTCTCGGAAAACGCCGCCTTCGCCCAAGCCTGCGAAGCCGCCGACATCGCCTTCATCGGCCCGACCCCGGAGCAGCTGCGGGTGTTCGGCCTCAAGCACACCGCCCGCGCCTTGGCCCGGCAACACGGCGTGCCAATGCTCGAAGGCACCGAACTGCTCGACAGCCTCGAAGCGGCATTGATCGCCGGCGAGCAAGTAGGTTATCCGGTGATGCTCAAAAGCACCGCCGGTGGCGGCGGCATCGGCATGCGGGTGTGTCGCAGCGCGGCCGAATTGAGCGAGTCCTTCGAAGCGGTCAAGCGCCTGGGGCAGAACAATTTCAGCGATGCCGGCGTGTTCATCGAGAAGTACATCCAGCGCGCCCGGCATCTGGAAGTGCAGGTATTTGGCGACGGTCGCGGCGAGGTGATTGCCCTCGGTGTGCGCGACTGCTCGGTGCAGCGGCGCAACCAGAAAGTCCTCGAAGAAACCCCGGCGCCGAACCTGCCCGAGGGCATGGCCGACGAACTGTGCGCGGCGGCGATAAAACTGGCCAAGGCGGTGAATTACCGCAGCGCCGGCACGGTCGAGTTCGTGTTCGACAGCGATGCCCGGCGGTTCTACTTCCTTGAAGTGAACACCCGCTTGCAGGTGGAACACGGCGTCACCGAACAAGTCTGGGGCGTCGACCTGGTGCGCTGGATGGTGCAACTGGCGGCCGGTGATCTGCCGCCGTTGAGCGAGTTGAGCCGGGGATTGAAAGCCGAGGGTCATGCGATTCAGGCACGGCTGTATGCCGAAGACCCGGGTCGGGATTTCCAACCGAGCCCCGGCTTACTCACTGCGGTCAATTTCCCCGTCGCCGATGGCAAACACCTGCGGATCGACACCTGGGTCGAGGCCGGCTGCGAGATCCCGCCCTACTTCGATCCGATGATCGCCAAGCTCATCAGTTGGGCACCGACCCGCGAACAAGCGGCTGCCGATCTGCACCAGGCCTTGGGTGAAAGCCTGCTCTACGGGGTGGAAACCAACTGTGATTACCTGAGGCAGATTCTGCTCGATGCGCCCTTCGCCAGCGGTCAGCCGTGGACCCGTTGCCTGGAAGGCCTGATGTATCAGGCCAACACCTTCGAAGTGCTCAGCGCCGGCACCCAGACCAGCGTCCAGGACTATCCCGGCCGCCTTGGCTATTGGGCGGTAGGCGTACCGCCATCGGGGCCGATGGACAGTCGCGCGTTGCGCCTGGGTAACCTGTTGCTGGGCAATGACGAAGGCTTTGCCGCGCTGGAAATCACCATGAGCGGGCCGTTGCTGCGCTTCAACTGCGACGCGGTCGTTGCCGTCACGGGCGCAGTGATTGCGCTGGCGCTGAACGGCGAAAGCGTGGCGATGAACACGGCGTTGTTGATTCCGGCCGGTGCCACGTTAAACCTCGGCACGATTGCCGGTGCTGGTGCGCGCAGCTATCTGTGCGTGCGCGGTGGCTTGCAGGTGCCGGATTACCTGGGCAGCAAAAGTACCTTCACCCTCGGCCAGTTTGGCGGGCATGGCGGCCGTGCCTTGCGAGCGGGTGATGTGTTGCACCTGCCGACGCTGAACGACCGCAGCGTCGGTGCGCAACTGCCTGAAATCCCTGAGTTGCCAGCCGTACGGCAAATTCGCGTGATCTACGGCCCCCATGGAGCGCCTGAATACTTCACGGAAAACTACATCGGCACGTTCTTCGCGACCCAGTGGGAAGTGCATTTCAACTCCAGCCGCACCGGCGTGCGTCTTATCGGGCCGAAACCGGAATGGGTGCGGGCTGACGGGGGGGAAGCAGGCTTGCATCCGTCGAACATCCACGACAATCCGTACGCCATCGGCGCAGTGGATTTCACCGGCGACATGCCGGTGATCCTGGGGCCGGACGGTCCGAGCCTGGGCGGATTCGTGTGCCCGGTGACGGTGATCGAGGCGGATCTTTGGCAGCTGGGGCAGCTCAAGGCGGGCGACAAGGTGCAGTTCCAACCGGTCGATCTCAAGACCGCCCGCAACCTCGCCGTGAAATGGAATTCCCCCTGTGGGAGTGAGCCTGCTCGCGATGACGGCAGCACAGCCAACGTTGATGAGACTGACACACCGCTATCGCGAGCAGGCTCACTCCTACAGGGGATTGTGTCGCCTGTTGTTTTGGAGTTGGATCAGGGAGACACGCGGCTCGTTGCACGGCTGTCGGGCGATACACACCTGCTCCTGGAAATCGGCGCCCCCGAGCTCGACCTCGTCCTGCGTTTTCGCGCCCACGCCCTCATGCAGGCCCTGGAAAGCAAACACCTGCACGGCGTGATCGACCTCACCCCAGGTATCCGCTCGCTGCAAGTGCACTACCAACCCGAGCAACTGCCACTGGCGGACCTGCTCGGCATCGTCGCCGGCGAATGGGACGCCGTGTGCGCCGCCAAAGACCTGCAGGTGCCCTCGCGCATCGTCCACTTGCCGCTGTCCTGGGACGACCCGGCCTGTCAGTTGGCCATCGAGAAATACATGACCACCGTGCGCAAGGACGCCCCCTGGTGCCCGAGCAACCTGGAGTTCATCCGCCGCATCAACGACCTGCCGAACCTCGATCAGGTGCAACGCACGGTGTTCGACGCAAGCTACCTGGTGATGGGCCTGGGCGATGTCTACCTCGGGGCCCCGGTCGCCACCCCGCTCGATCCGCGCCATCGCCTGGTGACCACCAAATACAACCCGGCCCGCACCTGGACCGCGGAAAATTCGGTGGGCATCGGTGGCGCCTACATGTGCGTGTACGGCATGGAAGGCCCCGGCGGTTATCAGTTCGTCGGGCGTACCCTGCAGATGTGGAATCGCTACCGCGAAGTCGCCGCGTTCGATGGCAAACCCTGGCTGCTGCGCTTCTTCGACCAGATCCGTTTCTACCCGGTCAGCGCCGATGAACTGTTGCGCATTCGCCGGGATTTCCCCCTCGGGCGCTTCCACCTGAACATCGAGCACAGTCAGCTGAACCTGGCTGATTACCAGGCCTTCCTGGCGCAGGAGGCCCAGGGCATCAACGCCTTTCGCGATCAGCAAAAAAGCGCATTCAACGCCGAACGCGAACGCTGGATCGCCAGCGGCCAGGCGCATTTCGACAGCGAAGAACTGGCCCCGGAGGTGACCGAAGACGCGCCACTGGCCAGCGGTCAACTGAGCGTCGACAGCCACATCGCTGGCAACCTCTGGCAGGTTCAGGTGCAAGCCGGGAACCGGGTCGAGGCCGGTGATGTGCTGGTGATCCTGGAGTCGATGAAGATGGAAATCCCGCTGCTCGCGCCCATAGCCGGCGTGGTGCGGGAGATTCGCGTGCAGCCGGGTTCGGCGGTGCGTGCCGGACAACGCGTCGTGGTGCTGGAACTCGACTGAACCCATTTCGAAAGGATGAATACCATGAACATCAATCTGCAACTCGACGCCCTGCGCAACGCCTACCGCGACGGCAGCACCACCCCCCGTCAATTGCTGCTGAGCCTTCGGGACAAAGCGGCGGCACTGAACCCGGACTATCGCCTGTTCATCCATTTGCTCAGCGCCGAAGAACTGGAACCCTACCTCGCCGCCCTCGACGGCCGCGACATCGACAGCCTGCCACTGTACGGCGTGCCGTTCGCGATCAAGGACAACATCGACCTGGCGGGCATTACAACCACCGCGGCCTGTCCGGCGTTTGCCTACGTACCGCAACGTTCGGCGACCATCGTCGAGCAACTGCTGACGCTGGGCGCCTTGCCCCTGGGCAAGACCAACCTCGATCAGTTCGCCACCGGCCTGAACGGCACTCGCTCGCCCTATGGCGCGTGCCCCAACAGCGTGCTGCCGGAGTATCCGTCCGGTGGTTCCAGCGCCGGTTCTTCACTGGCGGTGGCGCTCGGTGTCGCGAGCTTTTCCCTGGGCACCGACACCGCAGGCTCCGGGCGCGTGCCGGCGGCGTTGAACAATCTGGTGGGGATGAAAGCCACCAAGGGCCTGGTTTCCACCGCTGGTGTGGTGCCGGCCTGTCGCACTCTCGATTGCGTGACGACCTTTACCGCGACCGCCCGGGAGGCGAGCCAGTTGCTTGCATTGACCGCGAAACTCGACCCACGGGACGCCTACAGCCGCAGCAATCCGTTGTGGAATGACGGGTCGGCGTTCGGCGCAATGCGCGCGTTCCGTTTCGGTGTGCCCCGGGCGCAAGACCTGGAATTTTTCGGCTGCGCTGAAGGCCCGTTGTTGTTCGCCGATGCCGTCGAGCAACTCAAGGCCTTGGGCGGCGAAGCCGTGGAGCTGGACCTGTCGCCATTCCTCGAAGCGGCGCGCTTGCTGTACGAAGGCCCTTGGGTCGCCGAGCGCTATAGCGTGGCCGGCGAGCTGATGGAGGAAAACCCGCAAGCCGTGTTGCCGGTGATCCGCGCCGTACTGGCCAAGGCACCGGCGGTCAGCGGTGTGCAAACCTTCCGCGCGCAGTATCGACTGCAAGCGCTGAAAGCCCTGTGCGACAAAGCGCTGGAGGGTCTCGATTGCGTGGTCACGCCGACCATTGGCCGCCCGGTCACGCTGGCGGAACTCGACGCCGAACCGGTGCTGCGCAACAGCGAACTGGGCTACTACACCAACTTCATGAACCTGCTCGACTACGCCGCCGTCGCCGTGCCCAGCGCCTTCATGGACAACGGCCTGCCCTGGGGCGTGACCCTGTTCGGGCGGGCGTTCACCGATCAGTATCTGTTGAGCCTGGCCGATGGCTTGCAGCGCCAGCAAGGACTGGCGGCCCCGGCGCCGACCGCTGTTGCGCGCAATGACCGGGCGCGGCTGGTGGTCTGTGGCGCGCACCTGGACGGCTTGGCGTTGAACTTGCAGCTCAAGCAGCGTGGCGCGCGCCTGGTGGAAAGCACGTTCAGCTCAGCCGACTATCGACTGTATGCCCTGGCCGGTGGCCCGCCGTTTCGTCCGGGCATGGTTCGGGTCAAGGACGGCGGCGTGGCGGTTGCCGTGGAGGTCTGGGAACTGCCGAGCAGCGAACTGGGTTCGTTCCTGACCGGCATCCCGGCACCGTTGGGACTGGGCAAGGTGCAGCTGGCGGATGGCCGCTGGGAAAGCGGGTTTATCTGCGAGGCCTATGGGTTGGAGGGGGCGGCGGATATCAGCCATTTGGGCGGTTGGCGGGCCTACCTGAAAACCCTCGCCTGACCCGCTCCCTGTAGGAGCTGCCGCAGGCTGCGATCTTTTGATTTTTGCTGTCGAAAGAGCAACGTCAAAAGATCGCAGCCTGCGGCAGCTCCTACAGGGATTGTTTGCGTAATGCATGGGAACGACCATTCGCGACGTACATGGAGCAGTTATTTCCCCCGATAGCCCTTAGAATGCCTGCCATCGGATTGCTGACAATGGAACTGCCATGCCACTTCGCTCGCCGCTGTATTCCCAACGGTCGTTGGTCCTCACACTGGTCGCGTTGCTGGGCGCAGGCTTCCTGGCCACCTCCTTTCTCAGTTACTACGCCTCGCGGGCGTCGATCCGCGACAACATCGTCAATACCGAGTTGCCGCTGACCTCGGACACCGTCTACTCGGAAATCCAGAAAGACCTGGTCAGGCCGATCCTGATTTCCTCGATGATGTCCCGCGACACCTTCATGCGCGACTGGGTGGTCAACGGCGAACGCGACACCGGGCAGATGACCCGCTACCTCGACGAGGTCATGACCCACTACGGTGCCTACACGGCGTTTTTCGTCTCTGAGGCCAGCCTGACCTACTACCACGCCAAGGGCGTGCTCAAGCAGGTCAAGACCACCGAGCCCCGGGATGCCTGGTACTTCCGTGTCCGTGATATGAAGGACCCGTACGAGATCAACGTCGACCCGGACCTCGCCAACAAGGACAACCTGACCGTCTTCATCAACTACAAGGTCTACGACTACCACAACCGCTTCATTGGTGCCGCGGGTGTCGGGCTGACGGTCGATGCGGTGATCAAGCTGATCGACAAATACCAGCAGCGTTACCAGCGCAGCGTGTACTTCGTCGACACCTTCGGCCGCCTGGTGCTCACCGGGGCCGAGGGCGGACCGCAAGGTGCCCTGGCCGGGCAGACCCTGGCCGAACTCGACAGCATGAAAGACCTGCTCAGCCAACTGCCCAAGCCCCACAGTGGCAGCTACGAATACTCGGGCCAAGGCCAGGGACACTTCCTCAACGTGCGGTTCATCCCGGAGCTGAACTGGTACCTGTTCGTCGACAAGCGCGAAGACGGCGACCTCAGCGACATCCGCCGCTCGTTGTACCTCAACCTGCTGATTTGCCTGGTGGTCACACTGACCGTGCTGGCCCTGCTCCACCGCGTGATCAAACGCTACCAGGGCCAGATCCAGACCCAGGCGGCGCTCGACAGCCTGACGGAACTGCCCAACCGTCGCGGCTTCGACCTGCTGGCCGCGCAAGCAATGCACGAAGCCCAGCGCGAACCCAGGCCGCTGACGGCCCTGCTGCTGGATCTGGACCACTTCAAGGCCCTGAACGATACCTACGGCCACCTGGCCGGCGATCAGGTGCTGATCGGCTTCGCCCGTGACCTGGAAAGCTGCCTGCGCCACTCCGACATCGTCTGTCGCTGGGGCGGCGAGGAATTCATCGTGCTGCTCAAGGACACCGACGGTGACGGCGGCCAGGTGATCGCCGAGAAAATACGCCGGCATGTGGAGCGACAACCCTATGCGTACAATGGCAACCGCTTGCAGCTGACCGTCAGCATCGGCCTGACCACCCTGCAACCCGATGACACCTTGCACACACTGCTGTCGCGGGCCGATCATGCGATGTATCGGGCCAAACAATCGGGCCGCAACCGAACCTGCGTGGAACTACCGCATCCTGCTTATGACAAAGCCTGACCTCTGCCCCGCCTGCGGCGCACCCAACGACTGCACCCTGGCCGACCCACGAACCGCTGACCGGGCCTGCTGGTGCTACGGCGTCAGCATCGACCCTGCGGTGCTCCAGGCGCTGCCCGCCGAACTGCGCAACGCTGCCTGCCTGTGTCCGCGTTGCGCCGAGGTCGAGGCGCAGCTGCAAGCAACGGCGCAGTCGATCAAGTAAGATGCGCGCCCCCGTACTTCACTGATCCTCAAATCCATGCGCGTCGACCGTTTTCTCAGCAACCTGCCCTGCTTCAACCGAAAGCAGGTGCGCCTGTTGCTGGTGGAAAAGCGCGTCAGGATCGACGGCCAGACCGTCAGCGATCCCCACGCCGACGTTCGCGAATTCAGCCGCGTCGAAGTCGACGACGAGGTGCTGCAAGCCGGTAAACCGCTGCGTCACTTCATGCTGCACAAACCCGCCGGGTGCGTGAGCGCCACCCGCGACCCGCAGCACCGCACCGTACTCGACCTGATCGCGGAACCGCACAAGGATGACTTGCACATCGCCGGCCGCCTGGATTTCAACACCACCGGCCTGATGCTCATCACCAACGACGGCAGTTGGTCGCGACGCCTGACCCAGCCACAGACCAAACTGGCGAAGGTCTATTACGTTGAAACCGAGCAGGACATCGGCCCCGAATACGCGATCACCTTCCGAGAGGGGCTGTATTTCGCCTTCGAAGACCTCACCACCCAACCCGCCGGGCTAGAGCTGCTGGGCCCTAAAAGCGCGCGCCTGAGCATCGTCGAAGGCCGGTACCACCAGGTCAAGCGCATGTTCGGTCACTTCAACAACAAGGTGACGCGCCTGCATCGCGAACGCATGGGCCCGCTGGTGCTCGACGGCGCGTTGAAACCGGGCGAATACCGACCGCTGAGCGATGCAGAGATCGAATTGATCTAAGCAGCCTACCGCTCAGCAGAAGTTGTCGAACAATTTGCCAAAGATACTTGCGCGATGACGTGACCCCTGCTTGAATCAGGACGTCGGCCGAAATGTGACCGATGAGTCACAAGATACTTCTTAGAAACTTTTTGCCGGTAGGGACCCTAGGGTTCCGGCCTCACCCGGCAGACTGCCCGCCAATAACAATACCCGTCGACCGGGCTGCATTGGATCGACATGGGCTAACAATTTCAAGGCGTATGCCTACCTGTCACAAAGCTCGTGCAATCTCATTTGCGCGCATACCCGCTTGCCAGGAGTCTTATGACATGAGGCCAGAAATCGCTGTGTTGGATATACAGGGTCAGTATCGGGTTTACACGGAGTTCTATCGCGCAGACGCCGCAGAGAAGACCATTATTCTGGTCAACGGCTCGATGGCCACGACTGCGTCGTTTGCACAAACCGTGAAGAACCTCCACCCGCAGTTCAATGTGGTCTGCTACGACCAGCCCTACGCGGGCAAGTCCAAAGCCCACAACCTGCATGAGAAATTGCTGACCAAGGAAGTCGAAGGGCAGATCCTCCTGGAGCTGATCGACCACTTCGCCGCCGAACACGTGCTGTCGTTTTCCTGGGGGGGCGCCGCGACCCTGGTCGCCTTGGCCCAACAGCCACGACGCATCGAAAAAGCCGTGATCAGCTCATTCTCCCCTGAGATCAATGCGCACATGCTCGACTACCTCGAGCGCGGTGTGGATTACCTCGGCAGCCGCGACGGTGACCGGGTCGGCAACCTGGTCAACAGCACCATTGGCAAACACTTGCCGACGCTTTTCAAGCGCTTCAACTACCGCCACGTCAGCAGCCTGGCCGATCACGAATACGGTCAGATGCACTACCACATCAGCGACCTGCTGCACAGCGACCGCCAGTGCTTCTACAAGGCGGCGCAGAAAATCAACGTACCGCTGCTGTTCCTGAACGGCGAATGGGACGAATACACCGCCGCCGAAGACGCCCGGTTGTTCGCCGGCCACGTGCAACACGCCACTTTCACGACCCTGGATGCAACCGGCCACTTTCTCGACATGGAACACAAAGCCGCCTGCCGAGACAGCCGTAACGCGTTACTGGGGTTCCTGAAGCCGGCCCAGCACGAAAGCCGACCGCGTTTCCACTACGTTCAGGACCACCATGCATTGTCCCTCTGAAGTAGCGTCATCGCGAGCAAGCCCCGCTGCCCTTGCGTAATCCCGTAGGAGCGAGGCTTGCCCGCGAACGACCGTCACTGGGTCGTGTATGTGATTCATCCGAGCTAAAGCCATCAAACGCAAAGAAAAACTTCATTTCCACGCGCACATCTGGTACAAAGTCACCGCTCTGAGCGGGTGTCGTATAATGGCATTACTCCAGCTTCCCAAGCTGATAACGAGGGTTCGATTCCCTTCACCCGCTCCAATAAATTTTTTGTCTCACGTTGTTTTTTGACGGGGGATGCAGGTATAGAAAAAACCGGCCTTCAGGGCCGGTTTTTTTGTGCCTGGGATTTGGTGGACCACACTGAAAGCCGTTAACGTTTTTTTCTCAAAACGCGGGTTTATTATCAAATTTCATAGGACATTAGCCTTTTTGGCGAATACAAAGCTGACTCCAACCTGCAAAACCTCGCAATACACAATCCACATCCATTCAGGCTTGCCCAAAGCCATGACTGCAGCGGTCTCCTAGACTCCATTCCTATCGCACTCTCACTGAGCCAAGGAAGCTTGGTGGTTATAGTGTTGATTAAATAAGCCCAGTAGGTATAGTAACCACTAGCGCACCACAGGGAGGTGTTGTGAATAGCCGATTTTTGATTAGCCAACTCGTTGCGGACGGCTGGTATCTGGTACGTATCAGAGGCAGCCATCATCACTACAAGCACCCGACCAAGCCGGGGCTGGTGACAGTCCCTCACCCGAAGAAAGATCTTCTCAAGAAAACGGCCATCAGTATTTTGCAACAGGCGCTGCTCTGACGAACGCTATGCGCCGAGTCCTCGGAGGACAACGAACATGCTTTACCCGATTGCGATTTCAATGGGAGATGAGGAGCACTCATGGGGCGTTGAAGTACCGGACATTCCGGGCTGCTTTTCCGCAGGGGAAGATCTGGATGATGCGATGGCAATGGCTCGGGAAGCGATTGAAGGTCACTTCGAGATTCTGGCCGAAGACGGCTCACCCATCCCGCCGGCAAATAAAGTGACCCTGCACGCAGGCAACCCGAAGTACGCCGGCTGTGCGTGGGCGTTGGTGGACATTGACGTAACAAAATATCTGGGCAAGGCCCAGAAGCTGAACATCACGTTGCCTGGTTACCTGCTCAACCGTATTGATGAGTACGTGCTTCATCACCCGGAAGAAAAAAGCCGTTCGGGCTTTCTGGCCTCGGCAGCGCTCAAGGTGTTGCAGCAGAGCAGATAACCCTGTTGCAGTGTGCCCGGGCAGGCAACACGTATGTGAATATGCGACTGTCATCGCGAGCAGGCTCGCTCCCACAGGGTTTGCGGTAACCAAACGCATCGAACGATCACAGCAGAGCACCCCAGCCATGACCCAAAACATCTACGACAACCCCGGTTTCTTCCAGGGCTACAGTCAAATGGCCCGTTCTATCAACGGCCTGGATGCCGCGCCGGAATGGCCTGCGCTGAAGACGATGTTGCCGCCGATGCGAGGCTTGAAGGTGGTGGACCTCGGTTGCGGTTACGGCTGGTTTTGCCGTTGGGCCAGTGAGCAAGGTGCCGACAGTGTGCTGGGCCTGGACGTTTCGCAGAAAATGCTTGATCGGGCTGGCAGCACAACCAGCGCCACTAATATCCGCTACGAACGCGCAGACCTGGAGCAGCTTAATCTGCCGGCAAACAGTTTCGATCTGGCTTACAGCTCTCTAGCGCTGCATTACATCAAGGATTTGCCGGGGCTGTTCGCGACTATCCACGCAGCGCTCAAACCCGGCTCGCGGTTTGTGTTTTCCATCGAGCACCCGATTTTCATGGCGCCGCGTAATCCCGGCTGGATCACCGATGCCGAGGGCCGCAAGAGCTGGCCGGTGGATAGCTATCAACTGGAAGGTGAGCGCGTAACCAACTGGCTGGCGGACGGCGTGATCAAGCAGCACCGAACCGTTGGCACGTTACTCAACAGTCTGATTGACGCAGGTTTCAGCATCCGGCATGTCAATGAATGGGGACCGACGGATGCCGAGGTCCAGGTGCAACCGGCACTGGCCGAAGAACGGGAGCGGCCGATGATGATGTTGGTCGGTGTTCAGCGCTGATTGATGAATCAGCGCGTCGCCACCAGAAACAGGCGCGGAAACGGCAGCAATACCGAGCCATCCGCCAATGCCGGATAGACCTGTTCGATTGCAGCCTGATACTGCTTTAGAAACTGCACGCGCTCCACCTCATCCAACGGTTCGAGGAACGGCCGCAATCCGCTGCCCTTGAACCACTCCACCACACCCGACGCGCCGCCCGCCAGCGGATGATGGTAAGTGGTGCGCCATACATCGACGCGGGTGCAACAGGCTTTCAACATCGGGTAATAAACACTGGCATCGGCCATTTCGGTCCTCTGCCCCGCGACTTCGGCAAGTTTGCCTGCCCAGGGACCGTCAGCCGCCACTTCGCGCATCAATCGGTGTGAAGGCTGATTGAGGTTGTCCGGCATCTGGATCGCCAGGCTGCCACCGGGCGCGAGTTTGCTCACCAGCGCCGGCAGCAACGTTGCGTGATCGGGTACCCATTGCAGCACCGCGTTGGCAAAAATCACATCGAACGGGCCAGTGTCATTCCAGGTGTCGATGTCAGCAACATCGAAGCGCACCTGCGGCAGGCGCTTGCGCGCGGCTTCGATCATGTCGGTCGAACTGTCCAGCCCACGTACGGTGGCATCGGCGAAGCGCTCCACCAGCAATTCGGTCGAGTTACCGGGACCACAACCGATGTCGATGGCCGAGCGTACTGCCCCGGCGGGGATGGCGGCCAGCAGGTCACGGGCGGGACGGGTGCGTTCATCTTCAAAGGCGACGTATTGCTTGGCGGACCAACTCATTGCGTTCTCCTGTCGGTGCATTTGTTTTTCAGCGCGGGCGAAAACTTCAGCCGTAACCATACAACGCCGGCAACCCAATGCGAGCCTTTCAATGGGCAAAGTTTCAAGATCAAAAGATCGCAGCCTGCGGCAGCTCCTACATCGGATCAAACCGTAGGAGCTGCCGCAGGCTGCGATCTTTTGATCTCAAACAAGCCGAATTTTCACCCCGCCGCCACTGTCTGAAATTCAGGCGCCCTCTTATAAGGAAAACGGCCATGAAATTCGCAAAAATCGCGCAGAAACTTGCCCTGTGGACCGGCAGCCCCACGACTTTCCTGGGGGCGATCATCCTGATTTTAGTGTGGGCGTTGAGTGGGCCGATTTTCGGTTTCAACGACACCTGGCAGTTGGTCATCAACACCTCGACCACCATCATCACCTTCCTGATGGTGTTCCTGATCCAGAACACCCAGAACCGCGACACGGACATCCTGCACCTGAAAGTCGATGAGTTACTGCGGGTGACGAAAGAAGCTCAGAACGCGATGCTGGGGCTCGAGGCGCTGGACCTCAAGGAGCTGGAAGCCTTGAGAAAGCACTACCGCAGCCTGGGCGAAGGCCAGACCATTTCCATTGATGGCACCGTGGTGCAGGAGAAAGGCAAACAGGATCTGAACAAGTGCTGATCGCTAGTGCGCGGGTGGCCGCGAGTCACCCGCGCAGAAGAAGGGTCAGCGACTGGCCTGCAGGGCCCTGGCCATTTGCAGGTGATTCTGCAGTTTTGGCAAAGTCTCTTCAGCGAATGCCTTGATTTGCGGCACATCGGTGGTCTGGGCCGTTTGCTCCAGCTGCTCGATGGCTTCCTCGGTGGTCTTGACCTGACTGGCCGCGTAGGCCTGGTCGAAGGTCGCGCCGTCCATGACTTGCGGCATCAGGGCCTTGGCCTTTTCCATCACCTCTTCGCGCGGCGCCACCGGCAGGTCCAGTTCCTTGGCGATTTTTGCCAGGTGCTGGTTGGCGGTCGTGCGGTCGTTGATCACGACGATGGTGTAGTCCTTGACCTCTTTGGATTCGGACTTCTGGTGCGCCAGGCGACTGGCTTCGATGTCGGCGATGCCCTTGGCCGATGCATCGTTGATGAATTCGGTGGGTGTCTGGGCGAAGGCACTGTTGGCACACAGGCCCAGTAACGCGGCCAGGCCGCAGTTGCGTAATCGGGTGGCCATAGGGTTCATGGTCGCGCCCTCCTCAGTAAAAATTCAAACGGGAGCTTTCGCTCCCGCTTCTCAATCAAAACCACCAACATCCCTTACTTGGATTTCTGCCCGGGTTTGCGGCCCATCTCGGATTTCGAGGAGTCTTTATCAACAGTCGTGGTCGTGGTTTTCCCACCTTTACGACCGGCTTCAGACGTCTTCGTTCGATCGTTGGCATGTCCCGAGTTCGAGTTTCTTGAGTTAGGCATGATTCTCTACCTCTTGATGATGAACGCGGCGAGCCGTCGCCCGCATAGATTCTGAATTTCCACGCGCCAAAAGGTTTAGAAAAGCTGAAATCGCCGCGACGAACGGTGACGATGTGCTCAGACAAGCCGCAGGTGTTGCTCGCGCTTGGCGGTGTACATCGCCTCGTCGGCGTGCCTGAACAGCTGGTTTTCTTCGGTCCCGTGCTCAGGGTACTGGGCGACGCCGATGCTCGGCTGGATGTGCAGGCTGTGCCCGTCCAGGCGCATGGGAGCCGACAGTACCTGGCGAATTTTCCCGGCCACGCAGTCGGCATCGCCCGAGGCGTGGATGCTGTGCAGCAACACCACGAACTCGTCACCGCCAATACGCGCCACCGTGTCGGTTTCGCGCACACAGCCTTTGAGCCGATTGGTCACGGTTTGCAGCAACATGTCGCCGACTGCATGACCGTGGGTGTCGTTGACTTCCTTGAAGCGGTCAAGATCGACGTATAACAGGGCCATGCGTCCGTGATCTTCGCGCGCCGAGTCCAGAGCCCGCTTCAGCCGGTCACGCAACAGTTCGCGGTTGGGCAGCTGGGTCAACTGGTCGTATTGGGCCATGTGCTGCAGGCGCGTGTGCAACTGCTTGCGCTCGATAGCCGTCGCGACTTGCGCGCAAACATATTGCAGCAACTCCTTATCCCGCTCGGTGTAACGCTCGCCTCCCGGCACGCTTTTGACGATCAGGGCACCAATCGTGCCGTTTTGCGAGTTCAGCGGCACACCCAGCCAGCACGGCGAATGCTGCCCGCTGACCAGCTCCTGGAACTCCGAGGGCAGGTCGCTCTGGTCGGGCGTCAGCAGGATCGGCAGGCCGTTGTGGATCACCTCCGCGCACAGGCGCGCGGTGATGGTCCCGGGCTGTTCGGGGTGCGGCTCGTGGTCGTCGACGTGATAGGGAAAATTCAGCTGCGCACATTGCTCGTCATACAGCGCCACGGAAAAATTCAACGCTGGCAACCATTCGCCGATGATCAGGTGGATACGTTTGAACAACGCCAGCAAGTCTTCCGCCGCATGGGCCGCTTCGGAAATCGCATACAACGCCGCTTGTCGGGATTCGGCCAGCTTGCGCTCGGTAATGTCGTGGGCCACGGCGATGCGCAGCTGATCGACCTCTGACCAACGCGCCGACCACAGGATATTGACCACCCGGCCGTCCTTGCGCAGGTAGCGGTTTTCGAAGTTGAGCTTGGGCTCGCCGTCCATGATGTCCTTCGCGGCGTCGAGGGTCCGCTGGCGATCGGCCGGGTGCACCAGGTCGATCATTGGCCGGCCAATCAGCTCGTCGGGGGTGTAGCCGAAAATGCGCTCGCATGCCGCGCTGACAAACACGAAGCGGCCTTGCTTGTCGACCGCGCACACGGCGTCCAGCAGGAGGTCAATGTAGCTCGCCAACGGTGCGGAGTTTGTGCTGGTCATGGTGCCTGCAGCCATTAAGAACCCTCCCTGACCGAGCGCCGACGTGTCCTTCGATCAGCGTCAAGCCTTGTTCGTCACCAACCCCGGCAGTGCATGCGCCAGGGCGTTGATGGCGAAACCGATGAACATCAGCCCGCACAAGCGGGTGATAGCCAGTTCATGGCGTTGATACAAGGTGCGCACTTGGCGCGCGCCGACGATGCCGATGAGGATAGCGTAGGCCAGCAGGCCACCGACGAAGCTCAAGACGATCAGCCACGGCAACATCGACCAGGTCAGCAACTCTGCCCGGCTGGACAACAGCGCAGTGAAGGTGGCCACAGCCACCGGGTACGCTTTCGGATTGGTCAGGCCGAACAGGATGCCGTGCCAGAATGGCTGTCGCGCAGGCCCCTGCGGCGCCTCGCCCACCCTTTGACGCGCCCGCACCGCACGCCAGCCGAGCCAGAACAGGTAGAGCCCGCTGAGCACGCCCAGCACATCGAAGGCCGTGCTGCCGATTTCCCGCGCACCGACGATGGCTATCAGCGCGGTACTGCACCAGACCACGTCCCCCAACAAATGCCCGCAGAGAAACCCCGCCCCCGCCCGTCGTCCGTGGGCGGCGCCGATGCCGAACACCGCCAGTACACCCGGCCCTGGCGTAATGCCATAAATGAAGCCCGAGGCGAGAACGGCCATTAGCAGGGATGGGGTCATGGGAAGTCCTTTTGAGCTGTTTGGGTGAATGGGCGCCAGTCTATATCAGCTGAGGCTCGCTCGATTTGCGCATTCAGCCAATTCAACGCCTGGTCCCCTCCCCGGCGCTTGTGCCAGGCCAAAACAAAGGTAAACGACGGAATGTGAAACGGAGGCGGGACGACGATCAATGACTGCTCATCGATATCGCGCAAGGCCCGGGACGCGACGGTGAGGATCAGGTCGGTGCCGCTGATGAATTGCGGGGCCACGCTCCAGTGCGGCAGGCTGATCGCGACGCGCCGGCGTTCTCGCAAGGCTGTCAGGGCGCGTTCGATTTCCGGGGTGCCGCTGCCGCGCATTTCCAGCAACACGTGGGGGCGCGAAAGGTAAGTCGGCAGGTCGAGGACGCCGTCGTCGGGCAGGCTTTGGCGGTCAACCAGGCAGGCGCAGTGCTCCTCGAACAGCGCCGTGCTGCGCAGTTCGTTGGGCATTTCCGGAAACACCCCGGCGGCGACTTCGATATCACCGTTGAGCACTCCGTCGAGCATGCCTTCACGGCTGGCGTGGCTGATTTGCAGGTCGATGCCCGGCGCTTCGCGACACAGTGTGCGGATCAATCCCGGCAGGACGATGGCGGCGCCGTAGTCAGACATCGCCAGGCGAAAGGTGCGTTTGGCCGTGGCCGGCTCGAAGGCGTTGGGCGCCAGCAGCGATTGCACCTGGGCCAGGACCTCGCCCAGCGGGGCCATCAGCTCCAGCGCTCGCGGGGTTGGCACAAGGCTGGCGCCGGCGCGCACCAGCAACGGATCACCGAGCAGATCGCGCAAGCGCGCCAGAGCATGGCTGACGGCAGGTTGGCTCAGGTATAAGCGCTCTGCCGCGCGAGTGACGTGTTGTTCGTTGAGCAAGGCGTCGAGGATCACCAGCAGGTTGAGATCGATGCGCCGTAGATCATTCATCTGATGCATGTTCTGGATAGCAAAACGGAATTTAAATCTGCGCGATGAATACTCTAGAGTCCAGCAAAACCTGTTGGAGAATGAGTATGAGTACGTTGCACGCAATCGGCCTGCTATTACTGGCGGTGATTGCCGGGGCGGTGGTGCCCTTTCAGAGCGCGATCAACTTCAACCTCGGGCGCGGTTTGGGTCATCCGTTGTGGGCGACCCTCGCTTCATTGGTGGTGAGCATTGTGGTGTTGTTGCCGATCATGTTGGCGATGCGTTTGCCGTTGCCTTCGGTGGCGTTCATCACCAAAGCTCCACTGTGGATGTGGGCCGGTGGTGCTTTTGGGGTCGTTTTCATTTCGTTGGCGGTGATGCTGCTGCCCAGGCTTGGCGCTTCTGGATTCATGGCCCTGGCATTGGCGGGGCAAGTCGTGGCTTCGCTGGTGCTGGATCACTTTGGCTGGTTCGGGTTGGTGGAGCGGCAAATCACCTTGCCGCGATTGGCTGGGGCGGCGTTGCTGATTGGTGGGGTGGTGTTGATTCAGTTGGGTGATTCGGCAGGGAAAGCGATCACGGCAACATCTTGAACGCAGCCTGCGGCAGCTCCTACAAGGGTTCGTGGTCCTTGCGGGGGCTGCCGTAGCCTGCGAGTCCTTAGAACTTGTCCAGCGTGCGCAGCTTCTGCGGCAACCCCCACAACAGCAGCGCAACAGCGATCAGCGCACAGACACCAATGACATACAGCGCCGGCGTGGTGCTGCCGGTCAGGTCCTTGATCCGTCCGACCATGACCGGGCTGACGATGCCCCCAAACTGCCCCAGGGTGTTGATCACCGCGATCCCGCCCGCGGCACCCGCGCCGGCACCGGCCAGCAGTTTAGGCGGCAGGGTCCAGAAGCTCGGGATGGAGGCGATGATGCCGGCGCCGAGCAAGCCCAGCGCGACGATCAGGAAGGTCGTGTGGTTAGCGAAGATCCCGGCACAGAAGAAACCAATCGCCCCGACGGCGACCAGGCCGGCGACAAACTTGCGTCGCTCGCCAGAGGCATCGGACAAGCGCCCGATCACCACCATGCTGATGGCGCCGCAGATGTAAGGGATGGCCGTCAGCAGACCGATCATGACCGGGCTCTCGGTGCCTGCGCTACGGATCAGTTGCGGTGCCCAGAAGTTCAAGCCGTAGGACGCCACCTGGATCAGGAAATAGATCAGGCCCAAGGTCAGGAACCCGGGGATTCGCAGCGCGGCGAGCAGCGAGCCGCCACTCTTGTGCGGTTCATGGTGAGCGATGCGGCTGGCCAGCAGGGTTTTCTCCGAGGGCGTCAGCCAATGGGCGTCTTCGATGCGGTCCTTGAGCAAGGTCAGCACCAGCAAACCGAGGCCGATGCACGGCACGCCGCCGAGCAGGAACAGCCAGTGCCAGCCGCGCATGTCGAGGAAGCCGTCGAGGTGTTGCAGCACCAGCCCGGAGAACGGCGCGCCGACCAGCCCGGCGAAGGCCGATGAAAGGAATAGCATCGAGGTGATGCGCCCGCGGTAGTGCTGCGGGAACCACAGCGTCAGGTAGTACAGCACGCCCGGTGCAAAACCCGCCTCCATCGCACCGATCACAAAGCGCAACACGTAGAACTGCCATTCGCTGTTGACGAACACCATCATCGCCGTGGCCAGTCCCCAGGACATCATGATCCGGGCGATCCAGCGACGGGCGCCGACCTTGTACAGCATCATGTTGCTCGGCACTTCGAAAATCACATAACCGACCACGAACAACCCGGCGCCCAGACCGTAGGCGGTGTCGCTCAGGCTCAGGTCGGTCTGCAGCTGGAACTTGGCGAAGCTGATGTTGATGCGGTCGAAGAACGCGAACAGGTAGCAGACCATGATCAGCGGCATCAATCGCCAGGCGACTTTGCTGACCAGGGCTTTTTCTTCATCGTGGCTAACGGCCGGGCTCGCGCCGGCCTCCAGTGCATTCAGGCTCATTGCGGTTCTCCAGGCGGACTTCCCTTGGGGTGTCCGATTGTTTTTGTTGTCTGGTCAAGGTGCTTTTACTGTAGGAGCGAGCCTGCTCGCGATGAACTGGAGGGCAACGCGTTTAATCAGGAAACACGCGTTATCGTTAACCTCCATCGCGAGCAGGCTCGCTCCTACAGGGGGTTGTGTGGTCAGGAGGGCACGGGGTGCAGGTCGCAATTGCGTCCGGCCTTGGCCAGTTGGCCCGGCACTTCGTGGCCGAGCAGCGCCGGCAATCCTCGGGAAAGTTTCAGCAACAACGGCAGATCGATACCGGTGGCAATCCCGACTTCATCGCACAGGTTCACCAGGTCTTCAGTGCAGATGTTGCCCGAGGCGCCGGGTGCGAACGGGCAACCGCCGAGGCCGCCGAGTGCCGCGTCGAAACGCCGGGCACCGGCCTCGTAAGCGGCCAGCACGTTGCACAAGCCAAGGCCACGGGTGTTATGGAAATGCAGGGTCAGGTCCGCGGGCGATACCCGCTGCAACACCCGTCGCACCAACCGCTCGACCTGCCGCGGATTGGCCATGCCGGTGGTATCGGCCAGGGTGATGCCCTGGATGCCGAGTTCCTGATAGGCCTCGACGATGTGCAGTACCCGGTCCTCATCGATCTTGCCTTCGAATGGGCAACCAAAGGTGGTGGCGATGCTGGCGTTCAGACGCACCGGTGTGCCGTGCACGAACGCCACGATCTCGCCGAAGGCGGCCAGCGAGTCTTCGCAGCGCATGCGCATGTTCGCCAGGTTGTGGGTCTGGCTGGCGGACATCACCAGGTTCAGCTCATCGGCGTTGCAGGCCAGTGCCCGTTGCGCGCCCTTGAGGTTGGGGATCAGCGCCACATAGATCACACCCGGTTGGCGGGTGATGCCCTTGAACACCAGTTCACCGTCGCGCAACGCCGGAATGGCCTTGGGCGACACGAATGAGCCGGCCTCGATACGGCTGAACCCGGCCTGCGACAGTTGATTGATCAGGGCGATCTTGTCGACGGTTTCAACCCAGGTCGGCTCGATCTGCAAGCCGTCGCGCGGGGAGACTTCCTGAACGATCAGGCGCTCGGAATAATCAGTGATCATTGCACCACTCCTTCAACTTTCAGGCGTTCGATGTCTGCCAGCGTAAGACCAAGCTGCGTGAGGATACTGTCGGTGTGCTGGCCCAGGCCCGGACCCGACCAGTTGACGCCTCCGGGGGTCTCGGAGAGTTTCGGCACGATGCCCGGCATCTTCACCGTGGCGCCACCTGGCAGCTCGGCAGTGAGCAGCATGTCCCGCGCCTGATAATGTGGATCGGCCACGATGTCGGCTACCGAATAGATGCGTCCGGCGGGAACTTCGGCGGCTTCCAGCGCTGCCAGTACGTCGTCGATCGGCAGGCTGCTGGTCCAGTGGGTGATCGCCGCATCGAGCAGGCCGCTCTTGGCCGCACGCCCGTCGTTATGGGCGAACTCGGGGGCGTCGGCCAGGTCCTGGCGGCCAATGGTGCGCATCAATCGCTTGTAGATCGGATCGCTGTTGCCGGCGATCACCACATAGGCGCCATTGGCCGTGAGGTAGGTGTTGGAAGGTGCGATACCCGGCAAGGCACCGCCGCTGCGCTCACGCACATGGCCGAGCATGTCATATTCCGGCACCAGGCTTTCCATCACATTGAACACGCTTTCGGCCAGCGACACATCGACGATTTGCCCTTCGCCCTGCCCGGTCTTCACCCTCAACAGCGACATCAGCGCGCCGATCACCGCGTGCAGCGATGCCAGGGAATCGCCGAGGCTGACGCCCACCCGCGCCGGCGGTGAACCGGGGGTGCCGGTGGTGTAGCGGATGCCGCCCATGGCTTCGCCTATGGCGCCGAAACCAGGACGGTCGCGGTACGGGCCGGTCTGGCCGTAACCGGAAATCCGCACCAGGGTCAGGTTGGGGTTGAGGGCATGCAGCACGTCCCAACCGAGGCCGAGTTTTTCCAGCGCGCCGGGACGCAGGTTTTCGATCAGCACGTCGGCACTGGTTGCCAGTTGCTTGACCAGTTCGATGCCTTCGGCGGACTTGAGGTTCAGTGCCAGGGACTTCTTGTTGCGCGATTGCAGGTACCACCACAGCGAGGTGCCTTCGTGCAGCTTGCGCCATTTACGCAGGGGGTCGCCCTGGCCCATGGCTTCGATCTTGATCACTTCGGCGCCGAACTCGGCGAGCATGCGCGCGGCGAAGGGCGCGGCGATCAGCGTGCCGATCTCGATCACTTTGATTGCACTCAAGGGGGCAGTCATCGCGGGGTACCTCTTGTTCTTGGAATATGTGCCAAGGCTAGAGGACAGCAGGCTTGGGAATCCAACCTTCAGTTGGCAACGGGCGTTCGCGAAACGCGAACGCCTTAACCGCGCAAATGCTCAAACAACATTCGGCTCACGGGCGACAGCAACGCCTCATCGCGCACCACCAGAATCAACGCCCGATCCGACCAGGCATCGGTCAACGGCACCGCATGTAACCCCAACGCCCGGCCAAACAACTCATAAGCCCGCTGCGGCAGGACGCCTATGCCCATGTTGGCCTGGATCATGCGACACATGGCGTCGAAGCCCGGCACATGGATACGCACCCGCAATACCCGGCCGGCTTCACGCGCGGCGGCATGGGTGCGCATATTGATCGAACTGGCCGCATGCAGCCCGACGTAATCGCTGTCCAGCGTCTCGGCGAAGGCCAGGCTCGAACGACCGGCCAATGGATGATCCGGCAACATCAACACCATCAGCTTGTCCTGACGGTAGAGCACGCTGTGCAGGCCCTTGATGTCGCTGTCGATGGAGCAGATCCCGAGGTCGGCCACGCCATCGAGCACGCCCTGGATCACCCCGGCACTGGGTCGTTCTTCAAGGTCGGTCTTGACCTGCGGGTGGCGCTCGGAAAAATCCCGCAGGTCTTCGGGCAGGAACTGAATGATCGCCGACAGATTGGCGAGCATCCGCACATAACCCCGCACACCATGGCTGTGCTCGCCCAGTTCCAGGCCCATTTTCTCGACGTTGAACAGCATCTGCCGGGCGTGGTGCAGCAAGGTTTCACCTGCCGGCGTCAACGTCATGCCCTTGGCCTGGCGCACGAACAGACTGATCCCCAGCGCCTCCTCAAGCTCCATCAAGCGCTTGCTCGCCGCCGACACCGCAATCGCTTCACGCGCGGCGGCACGGGTGAGCGTGCCCTCTTCGTGGACAGCGACAAACAGTTGCAGGGTGATCAGGTCGAGACGGCGGATCAGGCTTTTTTGCAGCATCGGACTCTCGGCAATGGCGGTTCGGGCGAAAGTCGCAGCATAGCGCCCTTCGCCCGTGACGCGCCGTGGTTGAAGCGCCCGAGCATGATAAAGTCGCCGCCCATCAGACCTTTTGCTTCGAGACGAGCCCCGCAATGACCGATTTCCAGGATGTCGACGCCCAACTTGAAGACTGGAACGTCTTGCGCAGCAGCGCTGCGTTCGACGGTCTGCTGGTGGGCAATGGGGCCAGCCGTGCGGTGTGGGACGATTTTGGCTACGACTCGCTGTTCGAAAACGCCCGCACCGTCGAAGAAAAACCCCTCAGCCCGTCCGAGCTGAGTGTGTTCGATGCACTGCAGACGCGCAGTTTCGAGCAGGTGCTCAGCGCCTTGAAAACCACCAGCCGGGTCAACAAGGCCCTGGCCGTCAGCTCCGCCGCACCGCGTAATCGTTACTACGCGATCAAGGAAGCGCTGATCAACACCGTGCACGCGGTACACATCCCGTGGCGGTTGGTGGAGGCGTCGAGCCTGGCGACGATCGGCCAGGAACTGGGCCGTTACCGCACGGTATTCACCACCAACTACGACTTGCTCAATTACTGGGCGATCCAGCAGCAACCCGAAGCGATCACCGACCTGTTCCAGGGTTCAGAACCGGCCTTCGACCTGAGCGTGACCGCCACCGACAAGACCCGCTTGCTGTACCTGCACGGCGGTCTGCACCTGGTGCGCAACCAGGACGGCACGGCGCGCAAATTGATGTCGACCGAAGGCACGTTGCTGGGCAATTTCGCCATCAACAACACGATCAAGACCCTCGACGATGTGCCGTTGTTCATCAACGAAGGGCCGAGCGCGGACAAGCTCAAGACCATCCGCAGTTCGGATTACCTGTCGTTCTGCTACGAGCAGTTGCTCGGCCATGGTGACGGGTTATGTATTTTCGGGCATGCGTTGGGCGAGCAGGACAGTCATATCGTGCACGCCTTGCGCCTGGCGAAACCGAAGCTGATGGCCATCTCGATTTATCCGCGCAGCAAGGCGTTCATCCAGCACCAGAAGCGGCATTACGCGAAGGTGTTCGAGGGGACCGGGGTTGAGTTGCGGTTTTTTGATTCGAAGACGCATGGGCTGGGTAGCCCGAAATTATCGGTTCCCGTCGAAGTTTAGCGGCGTCTCGGCTGGCCTCATCGCGAGCAGGCTCGCTCCCACAGGGGAACGCATTCCCCCTGTAGGAGTGAGCCTGCTCGCGATGGCGTCAGTTCGGTCAACTCATTCTTCTGCGCTGTGCACCACCACCAGCAACTGCGCCTGCACCTCTCCCACCGAACGTATCCGGTGCGGTTTCTGTGAGTTGAAGTGCAGCGCATCGCCACGGCTCAGCAGCACACGCTCGTTGACGAAATCCACTTCCACCTGCCCTTCGTGGACGAACAGAAATTCCTCGCCCAGGTGCTCCTTGAAGGCTTTGTCGGCGAACTCGGTCGGCGGGTAAATGATGAACGGCAGCAAGCTGCGTTCGCTGACCTGATGGGCCAGCACCGCGTAACCTGGATTGTCGTCGCTGGCACCCAGGGGCTGGCGCTCATGGCTGCGTACCAGGCTGTAGCTGTCGAGGCTCACCTTGTCTTCGGAAAACAGCTCCTCGACCTTCACGTTCAGTGCCTTGGCCAGTTTCAAGGCGGCCGCAATCGACGGCGTGTTCAGGCCGCGTTCGACTTTTGACAGATAACTCTTGGTCATACCGGATTTTTCCGCCAGCGCCTCAAGGGTTACGCCAAGTTTTTTTCTCAATAATTTCAAACGGATAGACATGTAGAACGATTTATCCATCAAGGAGGTGACGAATTGCCCTTGCCTATGACACAAAGTGTCATATAGCATCTTTCGTGTCATATGCATGACCCAGCCAAAGAGGACACCGATATGGCCAAGACATTAGCACTGCCCAAGGATCAACTGGTCAAGCAAGCGCTGAGCCAGATGCAAAACACCCTCGCGGATAATACGTGGACCGACCGGCAAAAGCTGGCCCTGACCTGCCGCATTCTGTTCGAGAATGGCCACGACTCTGGCCTGGCCGGGCAAATCACCGCCCGCGGTCCGCAGCCTGGCACCTATTACACTCAACAACTGGGCCTGGGCTTCGACGAAATCACCGCGGGCAACCTGCTGTTGGTCAACGAAGACCTGGAAGTGCTCGAAGGCCACGGCATGCCGAACCCGGCCAACCGCTTCCACAGCTGGGTGTACCGCACCCGCCCGGATGTGAACTGCATCATTCACACCCACCCGACTCACGTCGCGGCGTTGTCGATGCTGGAAGTGCCGCTGCAGATTTCCCACATGGACCTCTGCCCGCTCTATGACGACTGCGCGTTTCTCGAAGGCTGGCCCGGTGTACCGGTGGGCAACGAAGAAGGTGAATTGATTGCCGACGCCCTGGGCGACAAGCGGGCGATCCTGCTTTCCCACCACGGCCAGTTGTCCACCGGCACCACCATCGAGGAGGCCTGTGTGATTGCCCAACTGATCGAACGCGCCGCCCGGTTGCAGCTGCTGGCGATGAGCGCCGGCACCATCAAGCCGATCATTCCCGAGCTGGGCCGTGAAGCCCATGACTGGATTGCCCGGCCCAAGCGCCACGCCGCCGCATTCAACTACTACGCCCGACAGAACCTGCGTCGACACGCCGATTGCCTGAATTGAACCCAGCCCCTTTTCAACGGAGAGACACCATGTCCAGCGCCACCATTCACGGCATCATCGGCTACACCATCACCCCCTTCACCGCCAACGGCGAGAACCTTGACCTGGACGCGCTCGGGCGCTCCATCGACCGTTTGATCGACGGCGGCGTGCATTCCATCGCGCCCCTGGGCAGTACCGGCGAAGGCGCTTACCTGAGTGACGCGGAGTGGGACCAGGTCGCCGAATTCAGTATCAAGCACGTGGCCAAGCGCGTGCCGACCATCGTCAGCGTGTCCGACCTGACCACCGCCAAGGCGGTCCGTCGCGCCCGTCTCGCCGAAGCCCATGGCGCCGACGTGGTGATGGTGCTGCCAACGTCGTACTGGAAACTCAGCGAAGCGCAAATCCTCGCGCACTACCGCGCCATCGGCGACAGCATCGGCGTGCCGATCATGCTCTACAACAACCCGGCCACCAGCGGCACCGACATGTCGGTGGACCTGATCCTGCGCATCGTCAAGGGCGTGGAAAACGTGACCATGGTCAAGGAGAGCACCGGCGACATCCAGCGCATGCATCAACTGTATCGCTTGGGCGAAGGTCAGGTGCCCTTCTACAACGGTTGCAACCCCCTGGCGCTGGAAGCCTTCGCGGCCGGGGCAAAAGGCTGGTGCACGGCCGCGCCGAACCTGATCCCGCAGCTCAATCTCGACCTGTACGATGCCGTACTGGCGAACGACTTGAACAAGGCACGTGAACTGTTCTATCGCCAGTTGCCGTTGCTGGACTTCATTCTCAAGGGAGGGTTGCCAGCGACGATCAAGGCCGGTTTGCGTCAAACCGGGCTGGAGGTGGGCGATCCGCGGTTACCGGTGTTTCCGTTGGATGAGGCGGGTCTGAGCCAGTTGCAAGGCCTGTTGAAAGCCCTGCGCTGATCGCAAGACACACACAGAAAAACTGTGGGAGCGAGCCTGCTCGCGATAGCGGTCTGACATTCAACATCTTCGTCGAATGTTAAGCAGCCATCGCGAGCAGGCTCGCTCCCACAGGGGAGGTGTATTGGGTTCAGAGGACGGGAAGGGTCTTGTCCTTGATCACCTTGGTCGGGCCGTTCGCCTTCACACTGGCGATGCCTTTCTCCAGCGCAGACTCAGAGGAATAGGCTTCGCTGCTGCCGATAATCTCGTGGTTACCCGCCTTGAGGTTGAAATAAGGATGACCATCCTTGGTGGTTTTCTTCTCGTAGCGTTCATCCAGCGGGCTGTTGGCCTGCACCGACGCGATACCTTTGTCGGCCGCCGCGCGGGTGGTGTACAGCTCACTGGTCAGAATGGTTTCGGCGTTCGCCGCCTTCAGCACGAACCTGAACTGACCGCTGCTGCTTTTGCTCACTTCATACCATCCGGACATGCTCTTTCTCCTTGGCGATTGAGAGGTTGCGCGCTTCAGAGTAAAGACCAGGCCGGTA
>NZ_AKJF01000086.1 GCF_000282475.1 Pseudomonas sp. GM78 | reverse complement strand
CGGGTTGCAGTGCCAGCCGATAGCACTGGAGCGTGAGCCGTTCGGTATCGGCGCCTGCGCGCACCTGCGGTTTCATGCGATTCCATTGGTCAGCAACGCACCGCCGTATTCGCCCAATCGCGGTGATCCGCAACCGGGCGACACCATCGGTTTGTTCGTTGAAGACCGGCGTAGCGGCGCCTCGCTGTTTTACGCACCTGGCCTGGGGCAAATCGATGATCAAGTGCTGGCCTGGATGCAGCGCGCCGATTGCCTGTTGCTGGACGGCACCCTGTGGCGCGACGACGAGATGCGCATTTGTGAGGTCGGCCAGAGCCTGGGCAGCGAAATGGGCCATCTGGCACAAAGCGGGCCCGGCGGCATGCTGGAAGTGCTGGAGGGTTTTCCTCGCCAGCGCAAGGTGCTGATCCACATCAACAACACCAATCCGATCCTCGATGAAGACTCGGCCGAGCGGGCCTTGCTGGAGCGGCGGGGGATCGAGGTGGCTTATGACGGCATGGATATTGTGCTGTAGCCAATGGCCCCATCGCTGGCAAGCCAGCTCCCACAGGTTTTGTGTACACCGCAGATCCCTGTGGGAGCTGGCTTGCCAGCGATGGGGGCCGACCGAACACCGCAGCGCTTTGAGGAGAACAACAATGACCAACACCCCCATGACCCCCACCGAATTCGAGCAGGCCCTGCGCGCCAAAGGCGCCTACTACCACATCCATCACCCATTCCACCAAGCCATGTACGGCGGCCGCGCCACCCGCGAACAGATCCAGGGCTGGGTCGCCAATCGCTTTTACTACCAGGTCAACATTCCGCTCAAGGATGCCGCGATCCTCGCCAATTGCCCCGACCGTGAAGTGCGCCGCGAATGGCTGCAACGCATCCTCGATCACGACGGCGTCCCCGGCAGCGAAGGCGGCATCGAAGCCTGGTTGCGCCTGGGCGAGGCGGTGGGGCTGGATCGCGAGCAAATACTTTCTCAGGAACTGGTGCTCCCCGGCGTACGTTTCGCCGTGGATGCCTACGTCAATTTCGCCCGTCGTGCCTGTTGGCAGGAAGCGGCCAGCAGCTCGCTGACCGAGCTGTTCGCACCGCAGATCCATCAATCGCGACTCGATGCCTGGCCGACCCATTACCCATGGATCGACACCGCCGGCTACGACTACTTCCGTACGCGGCTGAGCCAGGCCCGGCGCGATGTCGAGCACGGATTGCGCATCACCCTGGCACACTACGTCACCCTCGAGGCCCAACAACGCATGCTGCAGATCCTGCAATTCAAGCTCGACGTGCTGTGGAGCATGCTCGATGCCATGAGCATGGCCTACGAGCTGGAGCGCCCGCCGTATCACACCGTCACCCGCGACAACGTCTGGCACCGGGGGATTGCCCTGTGAGCCTGATCGATCGCGAGCAGTCACCGTCATTGCGCCGGGGCTTTCGCCTGCAATGGGAACCGCGCCAGGACTGCCACGTGCTGCTGTACCCCGAAGGCATGATCAAACTCAACGCCAGTGCCGGGCAGATTCTCGATCTGGTGGACGGCCAGCGCAGCGTCGCGGCGATCATCGATCGGCTGACGGCGAGTTTCCCTGACGTGCCGGGGATCGACGAGGACGTGCTGGCCTTCCTGGAGGTGGCCCATGCGCAATTCTGGATCGAGTGACGCGTTGCCGGGGCCACCCTTGTGGCTATTGGCGGAGCTGACCTATCGTTGTCCGTTGCAGTGTCCGTATTGTTCCAACCCATTGGATTTCGCCCGGCACGGTGAGGAACTGAGCACCCAAGAGTGGATTCGCGTATTCCGTGAGGCGCGGGACATGGGCGCCGCGCAACTGGGCTTTTCCGGCGGCGAGCCACTGGTTCGGCAAGACCTGGCCGAGTTGATCAAGGCCGCGCGGGACATGGGTTACTACACCAACCTGATCACCTCGGGCATCGGCCTGACCGAGCAGAAAGTGCGGGACTTCAAGGTCGCCGGGCTCGATCACATCCAGATCAGTTTCCAGGCCGCCGACGAGGCGGTGAACAACATGCTCGCGGGCTCGCGCAAGGCCTTCGCGCAGAAACTGGCGATGGCCCGGGCGGTGAAAGCCCAGGGTTATCCGATGGTGCTCAATTTCGTCACCCACAGGCACAACATTGATGACATCGCCAGGATCATCGAATTGTGCCTGGAGCTGGAAGCGGACTTTGTCGAATTGGCCACCTGCCAGTTCTATGGCTGGGCCGAACTCAACCGCGTCGGCCTGTTGCCGACGCGCGAGCAATTGCAACGTGCCGAGCGCATCACCAACGAGTATCGCGAGCGGCTTGAGGCGCAGGGCCACCCATGCAAGCTGATCTTCGTCACCCCGGATTACTACGAAGAACGTCCGAAAACCTGCATGAACGGTTGGGCCAACCTGTTCCTCGACATCACCCCGGACGGTACGGCGTTGCCTTGTCACAGCGCCCGGCAACTGCCGGTGCAGTTTCCCAACGTGCGCGAACACAGTATCGAGCACATCTGGAACGATTCGTTTGGCTTCAACCGCTTTCGTGGCGATGCCTGGATGAAGGAACCTTGTCGGTCCTGCGATGAAAAACACAAGGACCTGGGTGGCTGCCGCTGCCAGGCGTTCATGTTGACGGGGGATGCCGAGAATGCCGACCCGGTGTGCAGCAAATCGCCGCACCATGGGGTTATCCTCAAGGCCCGGGAGGAGGCCGATGCGCCGGGGCTGGGCATGGAACACCTGACGTTGCGCAATGAGAAAGCTTCGCGCCTGATCTACCGCGTATAAGCCGAACACCGTAAATCCCCTGTAGGAGTGAGCCTGCTCGCGATGGTGTGTCAGTCGACACCTGCTTCGCTGACACACCATCGCGAGCAGGCTCACTCCTACAAGGGATCTGCGATGAATCCAGCCATTGGTCTGATTGCATTAATGGCCGGATGGGTTAGTGTGGCTTTACCTTCCAAAACAATAAAAAACAGGCTTTCCAATGAGCCAGAGTCTCAGCCAGCTGCGTAAATTCGTTTCGCCTGAAATCATCTTCGGTGCCGGCTGTCGGCACAACGTCGGCAACTACGCCAAGACCTTTGGCGCGCGCAAGGTCCTTGTGGTCAGCGACCCCGGGGTGATTGCCGCCGGTTGGGTCGCGGATGTCGAAGCCAGCCTGCAAGCCCTGGGCATCGAATATTGCCTTTACAGCGCCGTCTCGCCCAACCCGCGGGTGGAAGAGGTGATGCTCGGTGCCGAGCTGTACCGGGAAAACCACTGCGATGTGATCGTCGCCGTCGGCGGCGGCAGCCCGATGGATTGCGGTAAAGGCATCGGCATCGTTGTCGCCCATGGCCGCAGCATCCTCGAGTTCGAAGGCGTGGACACCATCCGCGTGCCCAGCCCGCCGCTGATCCTGATTCCAACCACCGCCGGCACCTCGGCCGACGTCTCGCAATTCGTGATCATTTCCAATCAGCAGGAGCGCATGAAGTTCTCCATCGTCAGCAAGGCGGTGGTGCCGGACGTGTCGCTGATCGACCCCGAAACCACCCTGAGCATGGACCCGTTCCTGTCGGCCTGTACCGGTATCGACGCGCTGGTGCACGCCATCGAAGCCTTCGTGTCCACCGGGCACGGGCCACTGACCGATCCCCATGCGCTGGAAGCGATGCGCCTGATCAATGGCAACCTGGTGCAGATGATCGCCAACCCGACGGACATCGCCCTGCGCGAGAAAATCATGCTCGGCAGCATGCAGGCCGGGCTGGCGTTCTCCAACGCGATCCTCGGCGCGGTGCATGCCATGTCCCACAGCCTCGGTGGCTTTCTCGACCTGCCCCATGGCCTGTGCAACGCGGTGCTGGTGGAACACGTCGTGGCGTTCAACTACAGCTCGTCACCGGATCGTTTCAAGGTCATCGCCGAGACCTTTGGCATCGACTGCCGGGGCCTGAACCAGCGGCAGATCTGCGGGCGCCTGGTTGAGCATCTGATCGCTCTTAAGCACGCCATTGGTTTCCATGAAACCCTCGGTTTGCATGGGGTCAGTACGTCGGACATTCCCTTCCTGTCGCAACACGCCATGGATGACCCGTGCATCCTTACCAACCCGCGCGAATCCAGTCAGCGTGATGTCGAGGTCGTCTATGGCGAAGCCCTCTGACGAGCAACAACGGGCGCTGGCCGGACTGCTCGGATTAGGCAGCCATTCGGCGCGCAAGAGCCATTACCCGGAACTGGCCGCGCGCCTGGATGAACTGGAAGCCGAGCGCAACCGCTACAAATGGCTGTTCGAAAACGCGGTCCACGGGATCTTCCAGGCCAGCCTGCAAGACGGCATGCGCGCCGCCAACCCGGCAATGGCGCGCATGCTCGGCTATCAAGACCCGCAGGAGGTGCTGTTCTCCCTGGCGGATCTGGCGAGCAATCTGTTTGTCGGCGGTGTGCGGGAGCTGGAAGACATTGGCGAAATCCTCACCCACCAAGGCAGCCTGCACGGCTATGAAACCCAGTTGCGACGCAAGGATGGCAGCTGTCTCGACGTGCTGATGAACCTGCTGCTCAAGCCCGGTCAGGAAGGGCTGGTGGAAGGATTTGTCGCCGACATCACCGAACGCAAACTCGCCCAGCAACGCCTGCAGCAACTCAACGACGAACTGGAGCAGCGCGTGACCGCGCGCACCGATGAACTGCTGGAAGCCAACCGCAACCTGCAACAGCAGATCACCCAGCGCAAGCAGATCGCCGAAGCCTTGCGCGATGCCCGTGACGCCGCGGAGGCGGCCAATCACAGCAAGGACAAATACCTCGCCGCCGCCAGCCACGACCTGCTGCAACCCCTTAACGCCGCGCGGTTGCTGATTTCGACCTTGCGTGAGCGCAAGCTGCCCGAGGTCGAGCAGGTGCTGGTCGAACGTACTCACCAGGCACTGGAAGGCGCCGAGGATCTGCTCACCGATTTGCTGGATATCTCAAGGCTTGATCAAGCGGCGGTCAAGCCGGATGTCGCGCTGTACCGCCTCGACGAATTGCTCGGGCCACTGGTCTCGGAGTTCCAGTCCGTGGCCGAGGCCGCCGGCTTGCGTTTGCGTGTGCACATGGGCGACTACGCCATTTGCACGGACTTGCGCCTGATGACCCGGATCCTGCGCAACTTCCTCAGCAACGCCTGCCGCTATACCGACGAAGGCAGCATCCTGCTGGCGGCAAGGCGCCGGGGCGACAGGCTGCGCCTGGAAGTGTGGGACACCGGGCGCGGGATCCCGGCGGATCGCCTCGATTCGATTTTCCTCGAATTCAATCAACTGGACGTTGGCCGCGCGGCCGACCGCAAGGGCGTGGGGCTGGGGCTGGCGATCGTCGAGCGCATCGCGAAAATCCTCGATTACCGGATTCAGGTGCATTCACTGCCGGGCCGGGGTTCGATGTTCAGCATCGAGGTGCCGATTTCCCGTGAGGTGCCGTCGCCCATCAGCCTCACGGTGCCTCAACCGGGCACGGGTAATCCGTTGCCGGGCCGGCGTTTGCTGGTGCTGGACAATGAAGTGAGCATCCTGGAGAGCATGAGCGCGTTGCTCGGGCAGTGGGGCTGCGATGTCGTCACGGCCACCGATGAAGCCTCGGCGGTAGCGGCCCTGGCGGGCCAGGCACCGGAACTGATCCTGGCGGACTATCACCTTGACCACGGCGTGGTGGGATGTGACGTGGTCAGGCATTTGCGCGAGCATTACAGCCAGCCGATTCCTGCTGTGATCATCACCGCGGATCGTACGGATCAGTGCCGGCGCGCACTGCAACGGCTCGAAGCGCCGTTGCTGAACAAACCGGTGAAACCCGGCAAGTTGCGTGCGGTGTTGAGCCAGTTGTTGGGGGCGCCGGCTTGAAGGCAGGTCGCGGATAATCTCCTGCGAGTTGACCCGCGTGCTTACAAGAATAGTGTTGCCCTCAGTGTCTGAACCGCGCTATAGCCGAGACTCGCTACGTTTGGACGCCAAAGGAGAGAATATTTTTAACAAGATACAGCGAGCGCGCCAATTGGAGCTACCCTCTGAGGAGGCATATGGGTATCCTGCGAGAATAATAATCAAATGAAAAACTCCGCCAAAATTATCGATTACTCATTTAAAATATTAAAAGCAGAATGGCCAAATTTAATATTGTGGTCATATCTGCTGTCACCGTTGATTGTTAGAATGCTAACAAACTATCAACACTCTAAAATTGATTTATTGGTCTTTTACACCCTTGGTATGTCGGTGTTGTGGCTTTTGGCAATTAGATTTATTTCATCCAATCAATTCAAAGTTCACATCATTCTGCTGCCATTTTATTTGGTAGCAGCTGTTGATCTCTTTTTGGTTTTGAATTTCAACTCGAAATTAACGGCGGCCTATATATTTATTGGCTTGACAAACTATAAGGAGGCAAGCGAATTTTTACCGACCTATTGGCAGTCCATCAGTATTGTTTTGGTGATCTTCATATTTTGCTATGGGGCTGGATTAATAGGCCTGCATAAGCGCGAATTATATAAAAGCAAAGGTATTTTTGTTCTGGTTGTTAGCGCCTTGCTAGTGGGGTATGGGGCGTATTTTTATAAAACCGTCAAACTTAATACTCTCGGGAAATCTGCAGTCATGGATCTCCTTGCAAAAGATCAAAGCACGCCAGTAGGTTATCTATCGCAAATTGCCCTTACTGCAGACTTGTATTTGGGGACGGAGAAACTTATCAAGCGACGTCGAGAATCTGATGTAAAAATAACCAGTATGTCGAATCAATCTAATATAGAAACCATTGTTTTTGTGATCGGTGAGTCATCACGGCCGCACAACTGGTCCCTCTACGGTTATCACAAGGAGACAACCCCAAATCTCGGTAAGCAGGCGGGGATTTTCAAGTTTAATCATATTTGCACGACAGCCCCATATACCGCGATCGCGGTTCCTTCAATGCTGAGCCTTGAGCCTATATGGGATTGGGAATCCATTGTGTCAACAAAATCATTGGTGAGTATATATCGCGCAGCCGGGTACAGGACCTATTGGTTGTCTGTACAGGAAGTTGATAGTTTTGGCGGAATAATTCCACAAATAGCTGCAGAGGCACAGTACCGTCATTATTTTGAGAGAAGCTATGATGGAGCATTAATTTCAGAATATGAAAAAATACTAAAAAAAGGCGATGCAGAAAAGAAAGCCATATTTATTCATGTCAAGGGTAGTCATTTCGAGTATTCACGCCGATACCCAGAACATTTCGATAAATTCCGGCCGTCAACAAACAGTTTCAAAGACAGAATTACCGCAGAATATGATAATAGTATTTTATATACGGACTGGCTATTAAGCACAATTATTGATCAATTGAAATCAAGCAAAAAACCATCTGTCTTGTTTTATTCATCGGATCATGGTGAAAACATGATGGATGACAGTCGAGGGCTCTTGGGTCATGGCATTGGCAATAAATATGACCTCCCGGTTTCGGCATTTATCTGGGCGTCTGATAATGTTTCAAGTCAGCAATCGCTCAAGCTTTTAAAGCTGAGAGAAAGAGAAAGTCAGAAAATCAGCATTTCCTCCTTGCCACATACTCTTTTAAATATCACTGGGGTTTTCACGAGTAAGTATAAAAGTTCGGATGATTTATTAAGTGATGATTTTGTATCGTCGAAATGTCCACATCTGCTCGGCGCAGGCTATGTTCCATCGTTTGATTTTGACACCCATTAAATAGCCCTCGCTGAACAACGCCGCAAGGCGTTGATCCATCAGGCTGACTTCCTGATTTCAGGTCTGGCGTGCAATTCCACGGCAGTAAGGCTTCAAAGTCATCTCACGTCGCCTAAGGTTGTGCTTGCGTGACGCCTTTTTTCAAAAACAACCAGTTCGACGCCTGCAGGCCGTCGAACTTGATTGTATAGCGGCCATCAAGGTAGGTCGCGGGCAGCTTCTTCATTTGCCCCAGAATGCCGTGGGTGAACAGTGTCAAGCCTTGCGGCGCCTGGATTGTTAGCCTGCCCTCGAGGGGCTCAACGTAAAAAGGTATTTTGGCGTCGTCTTGGGGGATGGCACGGGTGCCTAACGAAATCAGTAAATCCTGCGATCGGCCCAAAGGCGCGTCGTCCAGACTTTGCACCACCACACTGGCGTTGGCGGTCTTCACTTGAACTTGAATGTTGCCAAGGCTGATCGACTCGCCGCCGATCCAGCCGGTAGCGGCCTGGGTACGTGGTGTATTGATGGTGTAGATGCCTTGTTTCCAGTTGCGCTTTAGCTCACCCGTGTCTGTCGTGGACTCGCTGGTATTGGTGTCCAGCAGCGACTGGCCAGGGTCATGAAATTCCTGTGCATTGCTTGGGATAACGCTCTGTTGCAACCAAGGCAATTGCGGCGTCTGTGGCATCGCGATTTCCAGCTTGCCTTTCTCCATGGCTGTGCGCAGTAGAACAGAGTTGGCCGGTGTGATCATTTGGTTGAACAGGGTGCTTGGCGTCGGCGCGAAGACGTAGGTCGTTGTTGCTTCGCGAACGTCTGCACGGCGATAAAGCAAGGCGGCGGCGGGCAGAGTGGCCAGCATTGCTGGGTCGTTATAGGCGTGCCAGTTGCTGGCACTCATGTCTTCGCCCCCCAGTGGCTCCTGGCTGTAGGCATATTGCATCAGTGCATCCCAGCCTTGGTGTCTGGCGGTGCCGGCGATATAGAGTGGCAGCGAGTGACGGTCTGGTGTCGGGAAGGGCTCATTGTTCCACTCGGTGACAGTCAAGGGTTTGCCGGTGACCTGGCCGGCGGCAAGCCAATTCACTATGCCGTCGCTGTAGAGCGGATTTTTCTCTATCTGTCCCGAGCCCCCGTAGCTATGGACGTCGATTACGTCGCCGGCGGTAAGGGCCGGCAGGGAGTTCAGACCATTGCGGCCCCAGGTACTGGTCGTGGCGATGGGGACCTTCACGCCTATTCCACGCAGGTGTTGAATCATGTCGACGTTGAAACGTCGCTCCAGATCGTTAAGGAAAAGCTTGGAGGGGCCTGGCTCCCAGGAGCGCCAGGTCTGGTCTGCAGACAGATTGTGCTGCTTGGCAAAAGCCTCGGCCTCCGCCATGTAGACGCGATTGTGCTTCGGCAAATTCTTGTCTGGCAACAAGGCGTTGCCAAAGTGATTGGTGACGTCGTTTTCGTTGGTAATCAATACGGCGGCGATCGCCGGGTCGTCTTTGTAGGCGAGTCCGGTATAGCTGTTTACATGGGTCATGTAGGCTTCGGTAAAGCGCTTCATGGCTTTCTGAATGGTGAGATTCACATAGGCATAGCCCTTGAGATAGACATAATTTTGTTCTTCTTTTGGCAATTCATCGAAGCCATCAATATTGTCCTTTTCAGTAAAGACTCGCTGGACGTGCATATCGAGCCACACATAAATGCCTTCGTCTTTCAGGCACTTGATCCACCAATCGATTTTTTTCAGCGATTGCGGGCTAAGTTGCTGGGTGCTACGCGTGACCCTACCGTCGCCAAAGATGTTCGGGAAGACCCATGGCGAGTCATGGTGGTGCAGTCGTACGAGATTGAAGCCCAGTGCCGACAGGCGTTTGGCCTGCAGTTTGATTGCATCGTCTGGCGTGTGGAACAGCGTGTAGGCCGAAAGGTTTGTGCCCCAGAAACGCGCCGCAGTGTTGTCCGCAAATAGCAATTGCTCGCCGGAGGCTTTGACGAAGCCGCGCTTGCCTGCAGGTTTTTCCTGAGCGTTGAGAAAGGACAGGTCGACCGGCGAGGTTTTCCAGTCGAGCTTGTCAGTCGGCCAGCTCTTTGGGTCCGACAGCCCGAAGCGCTCGGTAGTGGTTGGGCCGACCGCCACATCGCCAGAAACGCTCAAGGTGGCTGTGAAATCCTGGCGGCCAGGTTTGATCGTGTTCTTGTAGAAAAAAGCGCGCACCTCGGATTTACTGCCCGATTCAAAGTACACACCCGCCAGTGCGGGCTCGAAGCGCATTTCGATGCGTCGACCTTGTGCATTGCCCCAGGTCCAGCCGCGGTTTTCGGGTAGCAAAGTGGGCTCGCCCATTTCTCCAGCGAAAAGAGCGGGGTCGAATTCGAAGACGATGCCACCACCTGAAACGCCAGACTTCCCGCTGTGTGCATCCAGGGTAAAGTTCCAGGTCAGCTTTTGCTCGCCTTGCTTCTGAATCTGCGCAGTCAAGTCGAAATCCAGCGCTTTGTTTTTGCCTGCAAGGGAGTATCGATAAGGGGTGTTTACCTTGAATTCGGTCTGCAAATACGTCCAGTCCCAGTTCCTCCCAAAGAACGAGAATGTCGTAGCAACTACCGGACTGCCACCACGCACCAGCATTGGCAGGCCGTTGCGCTCATCCACACTGACGACCCAGTCCGACGCCCAGGTACGAAACGGCCAAATAGCAAAAAACGGCAGTAGCAGGAGCAGTATCCGGGGACGGCGAAACAATTGGACCATGGGTTCTACCTGAGTTGGACATGGGCACTCGCCGTGACGGCGGTCGAGGTGTGCTTGAGCCTGCGCGCCATCCGAGTATAGGCAACTCCAGTCCAGCCACCGACCAATACACCACGGGGATCACCGTGATACTGCTGACGGTAGCGATGGTGATCAGGATCCCGGCCAGTGTCGCCAGAAGTGCACGTCCGAGTCGGCGTGCCTCATCGTCTTCGTTGGGGAGCGAACGCATCCCCTTGCGGATGCCCTGCAGAACACTGACGGAAAAAACCACGAAAAGCGGGCGCCAGCTTGAGCGCGGCTGCACATTTCGGTCATTAAGTTGTCAGTTTCGGTCATTGAGTGCCGGCGGTGCGGCTCTTAGTCTGTCGAACATGACTGACGGGAGCCGTAGAGCTCTCGCTTTATCCGTGATCGCTCGCTGTGGAGTTACCGATGACCGCCGCTCACTACCCGCACCTGCTGGCCCCGCTGGACCTGGGATTCACCACGTTGCGCAACCGTACCCTGATGGGTTCGATGCACACCGGTCTTGAGGAAAAGCCCGGTGGTTTCGAGCGCATGGCGGCGTACTTCGCCGAGCGTGCCCGTGGTGGTGTCGGCCTGATGGTCACCGGGGGCATCGGCCCGAACGACGAGGGCGGTGTGTATTCCGGTGCGGCCAAGCTGACCACCGAGGAAGAAGCGCTCAAGCACCAGATCGTCACCCGCGCGGTGCACGAGGCGGGCGGCAAGATCTGCATGCAGATCCTCCACGCCGGTCGTTATGCCTACAGCCCGAAACAGGTCGCGCCAAGCGCCATCCAGGCGCCGATCAACCCGTTCAAGCCTAAAGAGCTGGACGAGGAAGGCATCGAGAAACAAATCCGCGATTTCGTCACCTGCTCGACCCTGGCCCAGCAGGCCGAGTACGACGGTGTCGAAATCATGGGCTCCGAAGGTTATTTCATTAACCAGTTCCTCGCCGCCCACACCAACCACCGCACCGACCGCTGGGGCGGCAGCTACGAAAACCGCATGCGCCTGCCGGTGGAAATCGTCCGTCGTGTGCGTGAGGCGGTTGGCCCGAACTTCATCATCATTTTCCGCCTGTCGATGCTCGACCTGGTGGAAGGCGGCAGTACCTGGGGCGAAATCGTGCTGTTGGCCAAGGCCATCGAGCAGGCCGGCGCCACGATCATCAACACCGGTATCGGCTGGCACGAAGCGCGGATTCCGACCATTGCCACCAAGGTGCCGCGCGCAGCCTTCAGCAAGGTCACGGCCAAGCTGCGCGGCTCGGTGAACATTCCGCTGATCACCACCAACCGCATCAACACCCCGGAAGTCGCCGAGCAGATCCTGGCCGAGGGCGATGCCGACATGGTGTCCATGGCGCGGCCGTTCCTGGCCGACCCTGACTTCGTCAACAAGGCCGCTGAAGGTCGCGCCGATGAAATCAACACCTGCATCGGTTGCAACCAGGCGTGCCTGGACCACACCTTCGGCGGCAAGTTGACCAGTTGCCTGGTCAACCCGCGTGCCTGCCACGAAACCGAACTCAACTATGTGCCGGTGCAGCAGATCAAGAAAATCGCCGTGGTCGGTGCCGGGCCTGCCGGCTTGTCCGCCGCGACCGTGGCCGCCGAGCGTGGCCATGAAGTGACGCTGTTTGATTCGGCCAGCGAAATCGGCGGCCAGTTCAACGTCGCCAAACGGGTGCCGGGCAAGGAAGAGTTCTTCGAGACCCTGCGTTACTTCGGTCGCAAACTGCAGACCACCAACGTCGAGGTGTGCCTGAATACCCGCGTCGATGTCGCCAGGCTGGTCGAGGGCGGCTACGACGAGATCATCCTGGCCACTGGCATTGCGCCGCGGTTGCCGGCGATTGAGGGCGTGGAAAATGCCAAGGTGCTGAGCTACCTGGACGTGCTGCTTGAGCGCAAACCGGTGGGCAAGCGTGTCGCGGTGATCGGTGCCGGCGGTATCGGTTTCGACGTCTCGGAATTCCTGGTGCACCAGGGCGAGGCCACCAGCCTGAACCGCGATGAGTTCTGGAAGGAGTGGGGCATCGATACGCACCTCGAAGCACGCGGCGGTGTCGCCGGGATCAAGGCGGCCCCCCACGCCCCGGCCCGCGAAGTGTTCCTGCTGCAACGCAAGAAATCCAAGGTTGGCGACGGCCTGGGCAAGACCACTGGCTGGATTCACCGCACGGGTCTTAAGAACAAGCAGGTGCAGATGCTCAACAGCGTCGAGTACCTGAAGATCGACGACCAAGGCCTGCACATCCGCATCGGCGAAACCGGTGAACCGCAGGTGTTGCCGGTGGACAACATCGTGATCTGCGCCGGGCAGGACCCGCTGCGCGAGTTGCAGGACGGCCTGGTGGCGGCGGGGCAGAACGTGCATCTGATCGGCGGCGCGGACGTCGCGGCGGAGCTGGATGCCAAGCGGGCGATCAATCAGGGATCGCGGTTGGCTGCGCAGTTGTAATTCGCAGGCCCAGCGTGCCAATGGCAATCGCGAGCAAGCTTTGCTCCTACGGATTTGATGTCGTTCACCCAATGGTGCTTCGACGCTGAATCCTCGTAGGAGCATGGCTTGCCCGCGATGGCGTCCGCAAGGCTGCTAAAATGCCGGCTCTTTACCCTGAGCCGGCCTCAATGCTTACTCCTCCCGCAAACTGGCTACCCCAAGCCCCCCTCGAACCCCTCCATCTCGACTGGCTCAAAACCGCCAACATCGAACTCGCCATCCTGCGCCTGGACCAGATCGACCCGCTGATCAGCGGCAACAAGTGGTTCAAGCTCACCGAACACCTCAAGGCCGCAGACCATGCAGGCGCCAAGGGCATCATCAGCCTCGGCGGCGCGCATTCCAATCACCTGCATGCGCTGGCCGCTGCCGGCAAGCGATTCGGTTTCGCCACGGTCGGCCTGTTGCGCGGGCACGCTCAGCAAACGCCCACGGTGAACGATTTGCAGGCGTTCGGCATGCAACTGCACTGGCTCGGTTATGGCGGCTATCGGGCGCGGCATGAAGCGGGTTTCTGGGAGCCGTGGCAGGCGCAGTATCCCGATCTGCTTGCGGTCCCGGAAGGCGGCGGCGGTTTGCCGGGAGCCCAGGGTTGCGTGCAGTTCAAGGCACTGGCCTGCCGGCAACTGGCTGGCCTGGGCTGGAGCGACTACGACGGTTGGTGGCTGGCCTGTGGGACCGGCACGACCCTGGCCGGCCTGGTCATGGCCGAAGCGGGGGAGCACCCGGTCTACGGCGCCCTGGCGGTGCCCGATGATCACGGTGTTGCACAGCAGGTCGAGCGCATCGTCGAAGATGCGGGTGTGAATGACCCGTCTTACGAACTGTTCGACGCCAGCCGGGGTGGCTTTGCCAAAGTCGACCCTCTGTTGCTCGAATTCATCGAGCAGACCGAACAAGCCAGCGGCATTACCCTGGAACCGCTGTACACCGGCAAGGCGTTGCTGGCGCTCAGGCAGCAGGTCGAGGCGGGGAAGTTTGCTCCAGGCACACGATTGATCTTTATCCACACCGGCGGTTTGCAGGGCCGCCGGGGATTCAGTTCACAAACCTGATAGGTGTTTCAGGTATCGCTGTTCACCCGCTTGGGCATCATCCGCAGCAAGGTGTTATCGCCCACCACATAGTGGTGATACAGCCCGGCGACGGCGTGCAGGCCGATCAGCCAGTAGCCGATGGTGCCACCGAGCACGTGCCAACCCTGCATCTGCTTGGCCAGGTCCTTGTTTTCCGCGACCAGAAGGGGCAGGTCGAAGCCGTAGAACATCACCTGATTACCTTTTGCGCTGGTGACCAGCCAGCCAAGTATCGGCATGGCGATCATGAAGATGTACAGCGCCCAGTGCATCAATCTGGCCAGCACCGTTTGCCAGCGAGGCGACGCCGGAAAGATCTGCGGTGCCGGGCCGAGGCTACGGGCGAACAAGCGAAGCCAGACCAGCACGAACACGGTCAGGCCGAGCATGAAGTGCGATTCCACGATCAGCGTTCGACCACCGCTGCCCTTGGGAAACAGGCCGCGCAGTTCGATACAGGCGTAAACCAGCGCCAGCAGGACCAGCATCAACCAATGCAGTGCGATCGACACGGTGCTGTAGCGCGAATCGGAGTTTTTCCACGGCATACGGTGTTCCTCACAGGTCCGGTTTGCAGCCACCGTTCTTGATCGACGGTGTGCTTTAACTGTAATCCTGTTTCACCGGGTTTGCCTGAGGCTATTTGACGCTGAATGCTCTGTAGGAGCTGCCGCAGGC
>NZ_AKJF01000085.1 GCF_000282475.1 Pseudomonas sp. GM78 | reverse complement strand
TTGAAAAAGGGAGTCGCTGTAAGAGCGAAACCATAAGTGGCCGTTACCGCAGGAATGGATATGTACTCAGACAACCAACGCGCTTGGATCAACGTTGGTAGAGGCTCCGGTGGAGGTCGTCACAGGTTGACAGACTCAGGGTGTGAGAGGGCAAGAAAATCAAAACCCAGGCGGCCGACCGACCGGCGAACCAGACGCCGCGGTGTATCTGTAATACCGCGTTATCGTTCTTCGACGGCAAGTCGGATCACCGCACCGCTGGCTCCTACGAGGCGAGGATTTCAAACGCCGTACTGGCCAGCCGCTCCCCATTCACCAGCACATGCACCGCATGCCTGCCCGCATAATGCCGGCGGGTGGTCAGTTCCTTGATGTGCTGGCCACGGGCGATGGACTCGGTGGCGTTGCCCGGCAGCGTCAGGGCCTTGAGCTTGAAGACCTTGGCCGAGGTGCTGCCGTTGGCCTTGACGTAGTCGATGGCGTAATCGATCACCAGGCGCTGGCTGTCCTGCACCGTGGATTTCACCGCGAAGGACAGGGTGATTTTTTCCCCGAGCCCGATCACCGGCGGATTGACCTGCACATCGATGATCTGCACCTCAGGCTTACCGCCCGCGCCAATGATTGCCAGCGCGCGCAGGTTGCCCTGTTTGATCAGGCTGCGCAGGGCATGCCTGGCGATCCATGCGGTGTGCTTGTTGTCCAGCGACCAGCCCTCGATCAGGTCCAGCACCCACTCGGGATGGTCCTTGGTGATGTCGTTGAGGTGGTTGGCCACGGACTTGCGCACGTACAGGCTGGTGTCGGCCTTGAGGTTGTCGAGTATGCCGGCGGCCAGTCGCGGGTCGGCCTGGATCTGCTCCAGGCGAAACGACCACGGCAGGCGTGGCCGGCAACCTTCGCTGGCGAGGCGTCGGACATGCTCGTTGGCGTCCAGCGACCAGTCATGCATCAGCTGCAGCGAGCGTTGCAAATCGCCGCGCAGGAAATGGCGGATGGCGAATTCCGAAGAGCCGAACGCGGTGAAGTATTTGAGCGCCTCCATCGACAGTTCGAACCGGTCCGCGCCATAGGTCGCCACGTAGTGCGGCAGGCACATGCTGACAAAGCCACTGTTGAGACGCGGGGCGAGGGCGCGCAATACCGCAAGCGACGCTTCATAACCCAGCGGCAGTACCGCGTACAGGCATTCGCTGACGCGGGCCAGGCGCTGCATCACCGACAAGTCGGCCAGGCCATGGTTGGCCCGTTCCAGGAAACCCTTGGTATCGAAGTCGGGATACACCGCCGTCATTTCGGCGGCGATGTGCCGCAAGCGCTCGGCGTTGAAGATTTCCTTGAGAGCGGTGTCGCCAGCCATGGTGGAGTCCGTGTGTGGTAGGGGTCGGATTGCCGGCCAATTAGCCGGCAAACTCATCTCAACTGTTTTTCGCTTGCTCTTCCAACTGGTCCGACTCGAACAACCGTGCCAGCTCCGCCCGCGCTTCCTGCGCCGTCTGCTTGACCTTCACCGCGTCGTCGTAAATCGCGTGCTGGGCTTCGAGCACCTGTTCGTCGTGATGCTTGAAACGCTTGATCCGTGCATCGGCCTGCTCGTGGGTCAGTCCCAGGCCGATCAAGGTCTGCCGGCTCATTTCCAGGCTGGAATAAAAGGTTTCACGCACCGCGTGGGCACCCAGGTCCACCAGGCGATGCACATGCTGGCGGTTGCGTGCGCGGGCAATGATCTTGATGTGCGGATAGAGCTTGTGCACCAGTTCAGCGGTCTTGATGTTGGTGTCCGGGTCGTCGGTGGCGATGATGAAGAATTCCGCGTCTGCGACCTTGGCCGCGCTGAGGATTTCCGGACGCATCGGGTCGCCGTAGTACACCGGAACGCCGCCGAAGCTGCGCGACAGTTCGATGGTTTCCACCGAGGTGTCGAGGGCCACGAACTTGATGTTCTGTGCCCGCAGGATACGCGCGACGATCTGCCCCATGCGGCCCATGCCGGCGATCACCACACGGGGTTCATCGGCGTCGATGGCGCGAAATTGCTCCGGTACCTCCACCGGTTGCACCTTCGGGCTGACCAATCGGGCGCACAACAGCATCAACAGCGGCGTCAACGCCATCGACAGGGTGATCGCCAGCACCAGCAAGTCGTACAGGCGCGGATCGAACAGGCCATGATCACGACCGATCTTGAACACCACGAAGGCAAATTCACCGCCGGCCGCCAGCACGATGCCCAGGCGAATGGCGCTGATCTTGTTCAAACCGCCGGCCAGTCGGCCCACGACGAACAGCAACGGCAGCTTGACGGCGATCAGCAGCACGGTCAGCCCCAGCACCACGATGGGCTCGCGCAGCAGCAGGCCCAGGTTGGCGCCCATGCCGACACTCATGAAGAACAGCCCCAGCAGCAGGCCCTTGAAAGGTTCGATCTGTGCTTCCAGTTCGTGGCGGTATTCGGAGTCCGCCAGCAGCAGGCCGGCAAGGAATGCACCGAGGGCCATCGAAATACCGGCCAGGTCCATCAGCCAGGCGGTGCCCATCACCACCAGCAGCGCGGTGGCGGTGGACACTTCCGGCAAGCCGGTCTTGGCGACCACGCGGAATACCGGGCGCAGCAGATAGCGCCCGCCGACCACCACGATGGCGATGCTGATCAGCACCCGCAGCCCCTGGTTGACATCGTCGGCCGCGCTGAGGTTTTCACTGCTGCCTGCCAGCAGCGGCACCATGGCGATCAGCGGAATCGCGGCGATGTCCTGGAACAGCAGGATCGCGAACGCCAGGCGCCCGTGGGGGCTGGTCAGTTCCTTGCGTTCGGCCAGGCTCTGCAGGCCGAACGCGGTGGACGACAGGGCCAGTCCCAGGCCCAGCACGATCGAGGTGTTCAAGGGTTGGCCGAAGACATACAGCGCCAGCACGCCCAGCAGCGCACCGGTCAGCAGTACTTGCGCCAGGCCGACGCCGAACACCGCCTTGCGCATCACCCACAACCGTCGTGGCGACAATTCCAGGCCGATGATGAACAGCAGCAAGACCACGCCGAGTTCCGAGATGTGCGCGACACTTTCCGTATTGCCGATCAGGCCCAGGCCCGAGGGGCCAATGATCACCCCGGCAAACAGATAACCCAGCACCGCGCCCAATTGCAGGCGCTTGGCCAAGGGTACGGTGAGCACGGCCGCGAGCAGGAATACGACTGCGGCTTGTAACAGACTGCCTTCATGGGGCATGAGAAAAACTCCATCAACTCGGTAAAGCGGGTCGACAAGGATAAAGGCAGGTTTGGGTTCAAGGCTATCGCGGGAAAGAACTGTCGCGCGGGCAATGCCGCGCAACTACAACAATTGGCCAACGTCCCAGAGCCGCACAAGCTCAGCGGGGGCGTCATTTTCCGGCACTTTCAACACCATCTGGTCGTCCTGCTCGCCTTCGCGGTAGCGCAGCTCGATCTGGTAAAAGCGCTGATCGCCGCTACCTGTGGCCGGGCTGGCCAGCGGCAGGCAACCTTCGAGCAGTACACAGATGCGCGAGCGCTGCTCGATATCGCATTGGGCGAATGCAATCTCCCGGGGGCGCGTCAGGGCCTGGATCGCGGCGAAGCCGCCCTGGCGGGAAAGGCGCACAACCGCACGGTCGTCCAGGGTTGGCAGGGTTTTCATGATGTCTCCCGCGTCGAATCGACGCCCACTTGCGACCAGCCACGCTGCACCGCCTGGGCTTCATGGGGAGTGAAGCGCCGGCGTGCATGCTCAACGGTCAGTTTGGCAAAGGCGCTGAATGAGGTCTCGTGGCCCAGGCGCTTGTCACACAGTGCGTCGTACCAGATGCGCCCGGCGTGTTCCCAGGCGAATCCGCCCAGGGCCTTGACTGCCAGGTAAAACGCCCGGTTGGGAATGCCTGAATTGATGTGCACGCCGCCATTGTCCTCTTGGGTGATGACGAATTTACGCATGTGATCCGGTTGCGGGTCCTTGCCCAACAACGGGTCGTCATAGGCGGTGCCTGGGTGAGCCATCGAACGCAAGCCGATGCCCTTGACGCGCGGCGTCAGCAAATCCGCGCCGATCAGCCAGTCCGCCTGGTCGGCGGTGTGCCCCAGTAGATACTGCTTGGTCAGAACGCCAAACACGTCCGACAGCGATTCATTCAGCGCCCCCGACTGGTCGGCATACACCAGGCCCGCTTCGCTCTCGACCACGCCGTGGGTCAGTTCGTGCGCGACGACGTCCAGCGAGCGAGTGAAACGCTCGAAGATTTCCCCGTCGCCGTCACCAAAGACCATCTGCGAGCCGTTCCAGAAGGCGTTTTCGTAGTCCTGGCCATAATGCACGCTGCCGATCAGGGCGAACCCTTTATCGTCGATGGAATCGCGTCCGAGCACCTTCCAGAAGAAATCGTAGCTGGCCCCCAGCGCGTCGTAGGCTTCATCGACCGCCGGATCGCCACTCGGAGCCTGGCCCTCAAGGCGCACCGGCATGCCGGGCAGGAGCATCTTGCCCTGGGCATCGTGCACGCTGCGTTGCGCCTGGCCAGGTTTGCCGGGCGCCGGAAGGATCGCGGCAGCCGCAGGGCGCACCGGTGGCCCGGGCGGGTGCCACAGGGTGCGCACATGGGCCAGTGTGGTCATTGCGCTGGAACGCTGGCGTTCAGATCCGTGCGCGACGATGCGGTGCAGAATGTAGGGTGGAATGAAACTGCGCAGGCCGGTCATCAGAGGATCCCTTTCTGAACGCGAAGTCGATACTTATGTGAACGACGCAGGGGCGTTCGGTTCCGCGGGTTGCATACGGCCGCGGATTCTGCGAAAACCTGCGTCCGCGCCCGCAAGTCCCGGGCACCGTAGATGTGAGTTAAGAACATGAACGACGAACTGCAAATCATTGATCTTGAACCGGGTGACGGCAAGGCCGCCGTCAAGGGCGCGCTGATCACCACCCAATACCGCGGCTGGCTGGAGGACGGTAGCGAATTCGACTCTTCCTACAGTCGCGGCAAACCGTTCCAGTGCGTGATCGGCACCGGGCGGGTGATCAAGGGCTGGGACCAGGGCCTGATGGGCATGCGGGTCGGTGGCAAGCGTAAATTGCTGGTCCCGGCGCACCTGGCCTATGGCGAGCGCACGATGGGCAAAATCCCGCCGAATTCGAACCTGGTATTCGAGATCGAGTTGCTGGAAGTGCTGACGCGGGACGATTGATGGGGCAAAAAAAATCGCCGCCCTCGAATTCAAGGGCGGCGATTTTCATTGCAGGGGAGCGTCAGGTCAGACCTTGACGATCCAGCCTGCTGGCGCTTCGACGTCGCCGGTTTGCACGCCGGTCAGCTCTTTGTAGAGCTTCTGGGTGATCGGGCCGACTTCGGTTTCGCTGTGGAACACGTGCAGGTGGTCGTTGTAGCTGATGCCACCGATTGGCGTGATCACGGCGGCGGTACCGCAAGCGCCGGCTTCCTTGAAGTCCGACAGCTTGTCGATGAACACGTCACCTTCAATCACTTCCAGGCCCAGGCGCGATTTGGCCAGCTCGATCAGCGACAAGCGGGTGATGCCCGGCAACACCGACGGCGAGTTCGGGGTCACGAACTTGTTGTCGTGGGTGATCCCGAAGAAGTTGGCCGAACCGACTTCCTCGATCTTGGTGTGGGTCATCGGGTCCAGGTAGATGGCGTCGGCGAAGTGCGCCTTCTTGGCCTGGGAGCCCGGCATCAGGCTGGCGGCGTAGTTGCCACCGACCTTGGCCGCGCCAGTGCCTTGCGGGGCGGCACGGTCGTAGCTGGAGATCAGGAAGTTGTGCGGGGTGAGGCCGCCCTTGAAGTAGGCGCCGACCGGGATGCAGAAAATCGAGAAGATGAACTCGGGTGCGGTACGCACGCCGATGTTGTCACCCACGCCGATCACGAACGGACGCAGGTACAGCGCGCCGCCGGTGCCGTAAGGCGGGATGAAACGCTCGTTGGCGCGCACCACTTCCTTGCACGCCTCGATGAACTGCTCGGTGGACACCTGTGGCATCAGCAGGCGTGCGCAGCTGCGCTGCATGCGTGCGGCGTTCTGGTCCGGGCGGAACAGGTTGATCGAACCGTCCTTGCAACGGTAGGCCTTCAGGCCCTCGAAGCATTGCTGGCCATAGTGAAGGGCCGTGGAGCCTTCGCTGATGTGCAGCACATTGTCTTCGGTCAGGGTGCCTGCGTCCCACTCGCCATTACGCCAGTTCGACAGATAGCGCTTGTCGGTCTTGATGTAGTCAAAACCCAGCTTGTCCCAATTGATGCTTTCGTTACCCATGACACCCTCTATCACTTAACAACCGCCGAAACGGTTCAATGTTTCTGACGTTTTCTGGATGGGGACAACAATACTTCATTCCGGACCCATTTCGCAGCCCGGACTATCGGATGACAGGCAGATAAATCGAGTTGGCCTCAAGAAATCGCCAGCAGGCTGGCTCCCACAGGAGAACGCATTCCAAATGTGGGAGCCAGCCTGCTGGCGATGGGGTCATCCCTGCCGCCATCAATTGTTCTGAATCACAGGTGCAAGGCGTGGCCCAAGGCACGCAATGCCGCTTCCTGCACAGCCTCGCCGAGCGTTGGATGCGCATGGATGGTGCCGCCGATGTCTTCCAGACGCGCGCCCATTTCCAGGCTTTGCGCGAACGCCGTGGACAATTCGGAGACCCCGACCCCCACCGCCTGCCAGCCAACGATCACATGATTGTCCCGACGAGCGACCACGCGCACGAAGCCGCTTTTCGACTCCAGCGTCATCGCCCGGCCATTGGCGGCGAAGGGGAAGCTCGACACGATGCAGTCCAGGCCTGCCGCCTTGGCCTCGTCCGGGGTCTGGCCGACCACCACCAGTTCCGGGTCGGTAAAGCACACGGCGGCGATGGCGGTGGGGTTGAACTCGCGGCTCTTGCCGCTGATCAGCTCGGCCACCATCTCGCCCTGGGCCATGGCCCGGTGGGCGAGCATCGGTTCGCCACTGAGGTCGCCGATGGCGTAGACGTTGCGCATGCTGGTCTGGCAGCGGTCGTCGATGTTGATCGACGCGCCGTTCATCGCAAGGTTCAGCGCTTCGAGGTTCCAGCCCTGGGTGTTCGGTTTACGGCCCACAGCGACCAGCACCTGATCTGTTTCCAGATTCAATGTACGATCATCAGGCGTCCTGACTTGAAGCGTATTTGTAGTTGAATCAAAGCCTTGAACGCTGTGATTCAAGTAAAGTCTCACACCAAGCTTTTTCAGTTCTTCATGCACCGGTTGGGTCAATTCCGCGTCGTAGGCCGGCAGGATGCGTTCCTGAGCCTCGACGACGCTGACGTCGGTACCGAGCTTGCGATAGGCAATCCCCAGCTCCAGGCCGATGTAGCCGCCACCAACCACGATCAACCGCTTGGGCACGGACGTCGGCGCCAGGGCTTCGGTGGAGGAAATGATCGGCCCGCCAATCGGCAGTATCGGCAGGTTCACGCTTTTGGACCCGGTGGCCAGCACCAGGTGTTCGCAAATAATGCGCGTGTCGCCGACGTCGACGGTTTTGCCGTCAACCACCTTGGCCCAGCCCTGAATGACCTGGACCTTGTTCTTTTTCAGCAGGGCCGCGACGCCGGTGGTCAGGCGATCGACAATACCGTCCTTCCACTCGACGCTTTTGCCGATGTCCAGCGTGGGTGCCGACACGCTGATGCCCAACGCCGACTGCTGGCTGTGATGCCGGGTTTGATGGAACTGCTCGGCGACGTGAATCAGCGCCTTGGACGGGATGCAGCCGATGTTCAGGCAGGTGCCGCCCAACGATTCGCCTTCCACCAGGATGGTCGGAATGCCCAACTGGCCGGCACGGATCGCCGTCACATAACCGCCAGGGCCGCCGCCGATGATCAGCAGCGTGGTGTGCAAAGTGTGCATGACTTACTCCACAAACAGGGTAGCGGGTTGTTCGAGCAGGCCGCGCACGGCCTGGATGAAGAGCGCCGCGTCCATGCCATCGACCACCCGGTGATCGAAGGAGCTGGAGAGGTTCATCATCTTGCGGATCACGATCTGGCCCTTGATCACCATCGGCCGTTCGACAATCTTGTTCACGCCGACAATCGCCACTTCCGGCAGGTTCAGCACCGGGGTGCTGACAATGCCGCCCAACGCGCCGAGGCTGGTCAGGGTAATGCTGGAGCCGGACAGTTCATCGCGGCTGGCCTTGCCATTGCGCGCCGCCGTGGCCAAACGGGAGATCTCTGCCGCGTTGTCCCAGAGGCTGCGAGCTTCGGCGTGACGTACCACCGGCACCATCAAGCCAATATCGGCCTGGGTGGCGATGCCCACGTGCACAGCGCCGAGGCGGGTGATGAGCTGGGCTTCGTCGTCGTAACGCGCGTTGATCTGCGGGAAGTCGCGCAGGGCAACGACCAGGGCGCGGACCAGGAACGGCAGCAAGGTCAGCTTGCCGCGAGTGGCACCGTGTTTTTCGTTGAGGTGCGCGCGCAGTTCTTCCACTGCAGTCACGTCGATTTCCTCGACATAGCTGAAGTGCGCGGCACGTTGGGTGGCGTCCTGCATGCGCTGGGCGATCTTGCGGCGCATGCCGATCACCGGGATCTGTTCTTCGTCGTTGCGCTGGATGTAACCGCTGCTGACGGACGAAGCATTGGACTGACCTTGAGCCAGATAGGCATCCAGGTCTTCGTGCAGCACACGACCGGCCGGGCCGGAGCCACGTACCAGACGCAACTGAATGCCCAGGTCCAGCGCATGTTTGCGTACGGCAGGGGAGGCCAGTGGACGCTCATTGGCTTGGCGAGCGACCATCGGGCCCTGGCAAACGGCTGCCGGACGCGGTGCCGCCACCGGTTTGTTTTCCACCACCGCTTCGACTTTCGGTGCAGCGGCTACCGGCGCTTCCTTGACGGCAGCCGGTGCTGGCGCAGCCGACGCCTTAACGTTCCCCGCGCCTTCGACTTCAATGCTGATCAGGATGCTGCCAACCGCCATGACTTCGCCCGGCTGCCCGCCAAGGGCGATCACCTTGCCATGCACCGGCGAGGGGATATCCACCATCGCCTTGTCGGTCATGACATCGGCCAGCACTTGATCCTCGACGACCATGTCGCCGACTTTCACATGCCACTGAGACAATTCAACTTCTGCGATGCCTTCGCCAATGTCTGGCATCTTGATAACGTGCGTGCCCATTCAGACCTCCATGACCCGTTTCAACGCCGCGCCCACACGGGACGGCCCTGGGAAATACGCCCACTCCTGCGCGTGCGGGTAGGGGGTGTCCCAACCGGTGACGCGTTCGATCGGCGCTTCCAGGTGGTGGAAGCAGTGTTCTTGTACCAGCGCGGCCAGTTCGGCGCCGAAACCACAGGTGCGAGTCGCTTCGTGAACGATCACGCAGCGCCCGGTTTTCTTAACCGATTTGGTGATGGTTTCCAGGTCCAGTGGCCACAGGCTGCGCAGGTCGATGACTTCGGCATCCACGCCACTTTCTTCAGCGGCGACTTGCGACACGTAGACGGTGGTGCCGTAGGTCAGCACGGTGACGTCCTTTCCCGGGCGGGCGATGGCGGCAACGTCCAGCGGCACGGTGTAGTAGCCGTCGGGAACCTGAGCGGCCGGGTGTTTCGACCAAGGGGTCACCGGGCGCTCGTGGTGGCCGTCGAACGGGCCGTTGTACAGGCGCTTGGGCTCGAGGAAGATCACCGGGTCATCGTTTTCGATGGAGGCGATCAGCAGGCCCTTGGCGTCGTAAGGGTTGGACGGCATGACAGTGCGCAGGCCGCACACCTGGGTGAACAGCGCCTCGATACTCTGGCTGTGGGTCTGGCCGCCATAGATGCCGCCGCCGCAAGGCATGCGCAGGGTCAACGGCGCGGTGAATTCGCCGGCCGAGCGATAACGCAGGCGCGCGGCTTCGGAAATGATCTGGTCGTAGGCCGGGTAAACGTAGTCGGCGAACTGGATTTCCACCACCGGGCGCAGACCGTAGGCGCCCATGCCCACCGCGGTGCCGACGATGCCGCTTTCAGAGATCGGCGCGTCGAACACCCGCGAGGTGCCGTACTTGGTCTGCAGGCCTTCGGTGCAACGGAACACACCACCGAAGTAACCGACGTCCTGGCCAAACACCACGACGTCTTGGTCGCGCTCAAGCATCACATCCATGGCCGAGCGCAGGGCCTGGATCATGGTCATGGTGGTCGTGGTCATGGCGGTTTCCAGCTCGATATTGTTGTTGTGATCGTTCATGTCAGATCCCCAACTCCTGACGCTGGCGCTTCAAATGCTCCGGCATCTCTTTATAGACGTCTTCGAACATGGTCGCGGCGCTTGGAATCTGGCCGCCGGCGAGGGTGCCGTACTGTTCGGCTTCTTTCTGTGCGGCGATCACTTCGGCTTCCAGCTCGGCGCTGACGGCGCTGTGTTCCTCTTCGGACCAGTGGCCGGCCTTGATCAGGTGCTGCTTGAGACGCGCGATCGGGTCGCCCAACGGGAAGTGGCTCCAGTCGTCGGCGGGACGGTATTTGGACGGATCGTCCGAGGTCGAGTGCGGGCCGGCGCGGTAGGTGACCCATTCGATCATGGTCGGGCCGAGGTTGCGGCGCGCGCGTTCGGCGGCCCAGGCGGAAGCGGCGTAGACCGCGTAGAAATCGTTGCCGTCGACCCGCAGCGAGGCGATGCCGCAACCGACACCGCGACCGGCGAAGGTGGTGGCTTCACCACCGGCAATGGCCTGGAAGGTGGAGATCGCCCACTGGTTGTTGACCACGTTGAGGATCACCGGCGCGCGGTACACGTGGGCGAAGGTCAGGGCGGTGTGGAAGTCCGATTCGGCGGTGGCGCCGTCGCCGATCCAGGCCGAGGCGATTTTGGTGTCGCCCTTGATCGCCGAGGCCATGGCCCAGCCTACAGCCTGGACGAATTGGGTGGCGAGGTTGCCGGAAATGGTGAAGAAACCGGCCTCTTTGACCGAGTACATGATCGGCAGCTGGCGGCCCTTGAGCGGATCGCGCTCGTTGGACAGCAGCTGGCAGATCAAGTCCACCAGCGGCACTTCGCGGGCCATCAGGATGCTTTGCTGGCGGTAGGTCGGGAAGCACATGTCGTCGATGTTCAGGGCCAGGGCCTGTGCGCTGCCGATGGCTTCTTCGCCGAGGCTCTGCATGTAGAACGACATTTTTTTCTGACGCTGGGCGACCACCATGCGGTTGTCGTAGATCCGCGTCTTGAGCATGGCACGCATGCCCTTGCGCAGGATCTCCACCGGCACGCCTTCGGCCCATGGCCCCAGGGCGTTACCCTGGTCGTCGAGCACGCGAATCAGGCCACGGGCCAGGTCGGCCGTGTCCGCCGGTTCTACGTCGATAGGGGGTTTGCGCACCGTGCCGGCATCGGTCAGGTGCAGGTAGGAGAAGTCGGTCTTGCAGCCGGGGCGGCCCGAGGGTTCCGGGACGTGCAGGCGCAGCGGTTCGTACGCTTGGTTCATGGCTTCTACGCTCGATCTTGTGAATTTCTTGTAGTGAGCTGACAGATTTCGTTCTGTGGAAGAAATCTTGTCCTACAACAATCATAGGCCCGGCCAAGAAGAATATTTCTCTGTGTTTCGTTGCGCCCAAGATCATTTCCAGATAAAAAATCTGCATAAACATAAAAAACAGGTGTTTTTGTCTCATGCGCAAACTGGACCGTACCGATATCGGCATTCTCAACAGTCTTCAGGAGAACGCACGCATCACCAACGCCGACCTGGCCCGCTCGGTCAACCTGTCGCCTACGCCGTGTTTCAACCGGGTCAAGGCGATGGAGGAACTGGGCTTGATCCGTGAGCAGGTGACCCTGCTGGATGCCGATCTGCTGGGGCTGCACGTCAATGTGTTCATCCATGTCAGCCTGGAAAAGCAGGTGGAAGAGGCGTTGCAGCATTTCGAAGAGGCTATCTCCGATCGTCCCGAGGTGATGGAGTGCTACCTGATGGCCGGCGATCCTGATTACCTGATTCGCGTATTGGTGCCGACCATCCAGTCGCTGGAGCGCTTCATGATGGACTTTCTGACCAAGGTGCCCGGCGTCGCCAATATCCGTTCGAGCTTTGCGCTCAAGCAGGTGCGCTATAAAACGGCGCTGCCATTGCCGGCGAATGGGTTGACCTTGGGTACCTGAAAATCAAGAGATCGCAGCCTGCGGCAGCTCCTACATTGATCACGTACAACCGCGATTTCGCATTTGTACCGGGACCCTGTAGGAGCTGCCGCAGGCTGCGATCTTTTGATCTTAAAATTTGTTGATCGGGATCTTCAGGTAGACCACGCCATTGTCCTCCGCCGGCGGCAAATTCCCCGCCCGCACATTGACCTGTATCGCCGGCAACAGCAGCGTCGGCATGCCCAACCCGGCATCGCGGCGGGTGCGCATGTCAACGAACGCGGCTTCGTCGATGCCGTCGCGCACGTGGATGTTGCTCTTTCGTTGCTCGCCGACGGTGCTCATGCACTGCGGCGCACGGCCCTCGGGCGGGTAGTCGTGGCAGACGTAGAGGCGCACGCTGGCGGGGAAGGCCAGCAGCTTGTGGATCGAGGCGAACATCTGGTGCGCGTCGCCGCCGGGAAAGTCGCAGCGGGCGGTGCCGACGTCTGGCATGAACAGGGTATCGCCGACCAGGATGATGTCGCCGTCGATCAGGTAAGCCATGTCCGCCGGGGTATGGCCCGGTACATGCAGGGCGCTGGCCTTGAGGTTGCCGATGCGAAATGACTCGTCCGGGGCGAACAGCTGATCGAACTGGGAGCCGTCGATGCAGAATTGCGGCTCAAGGTTGAACAGGGTCTTGAACACGCCCTGCACCTTGCAGATCGACTGGCCGATGGCGACCTTGCCACCCAGTTCCCGGCGCAGGTAAGGCGCGGCGGACAGGTGATCGGCGTGGGCGTGGGTTTCCAGCAGCCATTGCACCTGCAAGCGGTGCTCGCGCACGAAAGCGATGATCCGGTCGGCCTGCAGGGTGTCGGTCCGTCCGGCAGCCGGGGTGTAGCCGAGCACCGGGTCGACGATTGCGCATTGTCCGCCATCGGCTTCATAAATGACGTAACTGTAGGTTGACGAGGCGTCGTCAAAAAAAGCTTCAATCAGGGCAGGCATGTGAGTTTTTCTTCATGGGCACGTCATGAGGGTAGTTTCATTTTCCCTGCGCTGACCAGCCCGCGATGCATTCAGTTGATGAAAAAAACGCAGCGGGCTCTATCCTGTCACTCTATCGATACCGGGCGTTCCCGGCCTTTGTCATGGATTACGAGCGTTCTATGTTGCTGGCGAGTTTTTTTGGGGTGGTCATGGGCTTGGTGCTCGGTTTGACCGGGGCCGGGGGTGGCATTCTGGCGGTGCCGGCGCTGGTGTTGGGGCTGGGTTGGAGCATGACCACGGCGGCGCCGGTTGCGCTGTTCGCGGTGGGCAGCGCGGCGGCGGTCGGGGCCATCGATGGCTTGCGCCATGGCCTGGTGCGCTATCGCGCGGCGCTGTTGATCGCCTTGCTGGGCGCGGTGTTTTCCCCGCTGGGCATCTACTTCGCCCATCGGCTGCCGGAAAAAGTCCTGATGATCCTGTTCAGCCTCCTGATGGTCATGGTGTCTGCGCGGATGTTGCGTCGCGAGCGCAAGGATGAAGGCCCCAGCGATCATGGTCACGCCAACTGGGGGCAGAAGAACTGCATGCTCGACCAGCAGACCGGGCGCTTTTCCTGGACCGCCAAATGCACCGCGACCCTGGCGGCCCTCGGCGCGGTGACCGGTGTGGTCTCGGGTTTGCTGGGCGTGGGCGGCGGCTTCCTGATCGTGCCGGCCTTCAAGCAACTGACCGACGTGCAGATGCGCGGCATCATCGCCACGTCCCTGATGGTCATCAGCCTGATCTCGGCCATCGGCGTGATCGGCGCCTTGCATGCCGGGGTGCGCATCGACGGCCTGGGTGTTGCCTTCATCGTCGCCAGCATCGTCGGCATGGTCATTGGCCGAAAGCTTTGCGCACGAGTACCGGCGCGAGCGTTGCAGGTGGGGTTTGCCAGCGTCTGCCTGATCGTTGCCGGCTATATGCTGTTGCGGGCAGGTGTCTGAATCCGCAATACCGCGTCATCGTCGTTCGCCTGTAGGAGCCAGCGGTGCGGCGATCCGACTTGCCGGCGAACCAGGCGCCGCGGTGTACCTGCAATACCGCATCATCGTTCTTCGCCGGCAAGTCGGATCGCCGCACCGCTGGCTCCTACAGTCACAGGGGGCGGTAGTGCAGGGTGAACATCAATTCTGCCGATTGACCTTGCTCCAGCAAACGCAACCCTGGCCGACCGGGCAAGTGGTGCGCATTGACCGGGTGGCTGACCGGCTCGATGCAGAAAAACCCCAGGCCTGCCGGGCAATAGAGCAGGTAGTAATCGCTGCCAGTGGCCTGGCACTCCAGTTCGTAACCTAGGTCGGGTTGCTGGATCAGGCAGTGACCATCCCATTGGCAGAAACCGTTGTCGACCAGGGTGTCGGGCAGTGCCTTGAGTTGCCGAAAATCCCATGCGGCGGGTAATGAACCCAGCTCGGTTGGCAGCTTGGAGGCGTCGCAAAACCACACTTGCCCAGCCTTTGCCTGCAGCCGTGTGCCTGCGCTGCGCGGCAGATACGGGTGCAACCCCAGGCCATGCCAGGCCGCGCGTTCGGCCAGGTGGGTGACGCTCAATTCGATACTCAGCTTGCCTTCGCCCAGATGGAAGCGTTGGCGGGCGCAATAGGCAAAGGGCTCGCTGCTATCGAGTTGCAGCACGACTTCATCTGCGGTTGTGGAAACCACCTGCCACGGCTGCTGCCAGGCGCTGCCGTGAATCGGCAGGGGATCGGTGAGGCTGTTGGGTCTCAGCGGCTGCCAGCCATCCGGGCAATCGAAACCCCCTTCGGCAATGCGGTTGGACCACGGCACCAAAGGGAAGCAGCCCAGCTTGCCGGGAAGGCCGGTGTTCAAGGCGTGCTCATCGGCGTGCCGCAGCAACGGCTGGCCCGTGTTGCGTACGGACCAGTTGACGATGCTGCCGCCGAGTTCGGGGGCGAGGGTGAGGCGGGTGAATTCGTCTTCGAGTTCGAGGAGTGTTGGTTTCATGTTCACCGCGATAGTAAAAGATACACGGAATGCCTCTGTAGGAGCCCGCGGTGCGGCGATCCGACTTGCCGGCGAAGGCGTACTCAACGACGCCTTCGCCGGCAAGCCGGGCGTCTACAGTTCAGGGGTTACAGGGTCAGCCGGTTTACAACACCAAATGCGGCAACCACAGCGACAACGCAGGAATGTAAGTCACGGCCATCAGCACCAGGAACAGCACTGCGTAGAACGGCAGCAGCGCCTTGACGGTTGATTCGATGCTGACCTTGCCCACGGCCGATCCCACGAAGAGTACCGCGCCCACCGGCGGTGTGATCAAACCGATCCCCAGGTTCACCAGCATGATCATGCCGAATTGCACCGGGTCCACGCCAATGCCGAGAATCACCGGCATCAGGATCGGCGTGAGGATCAGGATCAGCGGCGCCATGTCCATCACGGTGCCGAGCAACAGCAGCATGACGTTGATGCACATCAGGATCACGTAACGGTTGTCCGACAGGGTCAGGAACATCGTGGTGATCTTTGCCGGGATCTGCATCAGGGTCATGATGTAGCCGAAGCTGGCGGCGAAGCCGATCAGGATCATCACGATCGAAATTGTGCGCACCGTGCGGTGCATCAGTTTCGGCAGCTCGCTCCACTTGTAGTCGCGGTAGATGAACATGGTCACGAAGAACGCCCACAGCACCGCAATGGCCGCCGACTCGGTCGCAGTGAAGATCCCGCTGAGGATCCCGCCAAGGATGATGACCATCGCCATCAGGCCCCACAACGCTTCGCCGCAAATCTTCAGCGCTTCACGCATCGGAATGACTTCGCCCTTGGGGTAGTCACGCTTTTTCGCGAAGATCAGGCACAACACCATCAGGCACGCGCTCATCAACAGGCCCGGTACCACGCCGGCCATGAACAGCGAGGCAATCGACACCGTACCGCCCGCCGCCAGCGAGTAAAGCACCGAGTTGTGGCTCGGCGGGGTCAGCAGCGCTTGCACCGAACCGCTGACGGTCACGGCGGTGGCGAACTCACGGGGATAGCCGCGACGTTCCATTTCCGGAATCAGCACCGAGCCGACCGAAGCGGTGTCGGCCACCGAGGAACCGGAGATCGCGCCGAAGAAGGTCGACGCCATGATGTTGACCAGCGACAGGCCACCGCGCACGAAGCCGACCAGCACTCCGGCAAAGGCGACCAGGCGCCGGGACATCCCGCCCTCGGCCATGATCGCACCGGCAAGGACGAAGAACGGAATCGCCAGCAGGGAAAACTTGTTGACGCCGCCGGCGACCTGAATCATCAGCGCCTGGAATGGAATGTCGATCCAGAACGCGCCGATCAGCGCGGAAAGCCCCAGTGCGTAGGCAACCGGCATACCGATCAGGATCAACGCGATAAAACTGCCCAGCAGAATAAAAGCGTCCATTCAGGCAGCCCCTTCGTTTTCTTCAACGTGGTCGAAACGCACGACCCGACGGTGGCTCTGGTCGCCGAACAGGAGTTTTTCCAGGACAAAGATCAGCGTCAGCAGACCGCCCACGGGAATCGGCATGTAGGTGATGCCCACGCGCAGGGTCGGCAGGGCGCTCATGAACTGGTTCCAGGTCGACAGGCACAGCTTGCTGCCCCAGACGGTCATGAACAGGCAAATGGTCGCCATCAGCAATTGGGAAAACACGCTCATGGCCTGGCGCATTTGCGGCGACATGCGGTCGGTGAGCATCGCCACCGCCATGTGCGAACCGGAACGGTAACTGGCGGCGGCGCCGATGAAGGTGAAGACCATCATCAGCAGGATCGCCGTGGGCTCGGGCCAGCTCGAGCCGGTGCCGAGCACATAACGGGCAAACACGCCCCAGGGAATGATCAGCGCGATGGCCAGGACGGACAGCCCCGCGACCCAGATACAGGTCATGTAGAGCTTGTCATTGAAACGCAGCAGTAGATTCTTCATCGGGTTCCACCGTAACCGGGCACGCACAGACCGTCACCCAGGTCAGTGCGTGCCGGGCCTTTCTTGAATGCAGGGAGGGTTACTGAACGGCTTCGATGCGCTTGATCAGGTCCGCGTAGGGCGCGCCGTATTTCTCGCGGATCGAGGCGGTCGCTTCATAGAAAGGTTTTTTGTCGACGGTGATGAACTCGACGCCGGCAGCCTTGAGTTTTTCTTCGCTGCTGGCCGATTTGGCATCCCACAGGGTGCGCTCCTGCGCCTGCGCGGCCTTGGCGGTCTTCTTCACCAGAACCTGCTGCTCGGGGGTGAGTTTGTTCCAGGTGATCTTCGACATCACGATCGGCTCGGGCAGGATCAGGTGCCCGGTCAGGCTGTAGAACTTGGCGTTCTGGTAGTGATTGTGTTCGAGCAGGGTCGGCGGGTTGTTCTCCGCGCCGTCGATCACACCGGTCTGCAGGGCGCTGAAGATTTCGCCGGTGTCCATGGCGATGCCGTTGCCGCCCATGGCGTTGATGGTTTCGATGAACATCGGATTGCCTTGCACGCGGATCTTCATGCCCTTGAGATCTTCGAGGCTGCGCACCGGTTTCTTGGTGTAGATGTTGCGCGTGCCGCCATCCATCCAGGCCAGGGCCACGAGGTTGAATTCAGACTGGGTGATCTTGTCGAGGATCTCGTCGCCGACCTCGCCATCGATGACCTTGCGCATGTGCGCCTGGTCACGGAACACGAACGGCATGTTGAACACGTTCACGTCCGGTACCACCGGGCCGACGATACCCAGGCTGACCCGGGCCATCTGGATGGCGCCGACCTGGGCCTGCTCGACCACTTCTTTTTCCGAGCCGAGCACACCGCCGGCGAACATCTTGAAAGTCAGCTTGCCATCGCTGTCGGCGACCAGGGTCTTGCCCAGCTGTTCTTCGGCGACCACGGTCGGATAGCCCGCGGGGTGGATGTCGGCGAATTTGATTTCCAGCGCGTGGGCGGCGCTGCTGAGGGTGAAGGCCAGGGGGAGTGCTGCGGCGAGCAAGGTGCGTTTGAAGTCCATTGGGGGTGTCTCCAGTCTTGTTGTTGTTTTTATTCAAGGCACAGCGGTGTAGCGCCAACAGTTGCGTTCATTGCTTGAAGTGCGGCTCGGGCAAGCCCTTGACGCCAGGGTCCAGGGCGAACACGCCACCGGCCAGCGACTGTTCATCCTGGTCGTCTCCCGGGCGAATCGAGGTTACGAACAAGGTGTCCAGGCGACTGCCACCGAAGGCGCACATGCTCGGTTTTTTCACCGGTACGGCGAGGGAACGGTCCAGTCGACCGTCGGGGGTGAAGCGGTGGACCAGCCCGGCATCGTTGCCGCAGATCCAGTAACTTCCCTCGGCATCGACCGCCGCGCCATCAGGACGACCGCCGTACTGATTCATGTCGATGAACACGCGGCGGTTGGACGGGATGCCGCTGTCGACGTCGTAATCGAAGGCCCAGACCTGCTGCACCAGCGGATGGGAATCGGACAGGTACATCGTCTTGCCGTCCGGGCTGAAGGCCAGGCCGTTGGGCACGATCAGGCCGTTCATCTGTGCCTGCAGCGGCCCCTGTTGTCCGGCGTCGTAGCGATAAAGCGTGCCCACGGCGGCATTGGCGTTCATGTCCAGCACCATGCTGCCGGCCCAGAAGCGGCCCTGACGGTCGCAGCGACCATCGTTGAGGCGCATGCCGGGGCGGGCGTGATCGACGTGGGCCAGGGGGGCGCTGTCGAGTCTGCCGTCTTCATGCGCATGCAGATGGAAGAACCCGGTCTCCATGCCCGCGACCCAGCCGCCGTCGGGGTGACGGGCGATGCAGGCGAGCATCTGCGGGGTTTTCCAGGCATGCACATGCCCGGTTTGCACGCTCCAGCGTTGCAGGCGCCCGGCGGGAATATCGACCCAATAAAGGGCGTTTTCCTCGGGGGCCCAGATCGGGCTTTCACCCACCGCGTTGCGGGCATCGACAATCAGTTCGGCTGGCATGGCAACTCATTCCTTGGGTTGGTTGTGCTGGGGATCCGGATCAGGGGCGATCAGTCGCCGAACGGGCCGGCCGCGCAAAAGGCACCGCCCTGGTAGACCCGCACCGGGTCATCGGCGGCCGGTTGCGGCTGGGCTTCGACCTTTTCACGGAACACTTCGGAACTGTCCTGCGGCGCGTAGCCCAGGGCGCTGGCGTAGCGGTTGTCCCACCAGATGTCCTTGTTGTCGGACGCGCCGTAGACCACGGTGTGGCCGACGTTCGGGGTGTAGAGCGCACGTTCGAGCAACTGGGTGAGGTCGCCGAAGCTCAGCCAGGTGCTCATCATCCGGCGGTTTTGCGGCTCGGGGAACGAAGAGCCGATGCGCACGCTGACGGTCTCGATGCCGTAGCGATCGAAGTAGAACGTGGCCATGTCTTCGCCGTAGGACTTGGACAAACCGTAGTAACTGTCGGGGCGGCGAGGGGAGTGGGCGTCGATGACTTCGTCCTGCTTGTAGAAGCCGATCACGTGGTTGGAACTGGCGAAGATCACGCGCTTGACGCCGTGACGGCGCGCCGCTTCGTAGATGTGGAAGATGCCGCAGATGTTGGCGCCGAGGATCTCTTCGAACGAGCGCTCAACCGACACGCCGCCAAAATGCAGGATCGCGTCCACGCCTTCGACCAACTGGTGCACGGCGTGCTTGTCGGCGAGGTCGCAGGGCACGACTTCTTCGCGATCATCGATGGCCGGGGCGATGTCGGCGATGTCCGACAGGCGAATGACATTGGCGTACGGGCGCAGGCTCTCGCGCAGGACTTTGCCCAGGCCACCGGCAGCACCGGTCAGCAGCAGGCGATTGAAGGGCTTTTGGGCGGGTGCGGTGGTCGTCATGGGAATCCCTGGCAAGCAGTTGTTGTTATTCGGTCGTTGTAGGTTGTCGTACGACTTTGCTGAAGTATCGGTAGGCTTTGCGGTTTTTGTCAACGCGACGTTGGTGGAAATTGACGGAGGGTCGTCTCCCTCCTGCCGGGATTAAATTTCTGGACTGACCCGGAACCTGTGGGAGCGAGCCTGCTCGCGATGGTCGTCAACGATAACGCTGGAAGCCTGACACCCAGCGGCGTTCTCAGGTTCATCGCTGGCAAGCCAGCTCCCACAGGGGTGCGTTACAACAACGAAATCGGATAACTGATGAAAATCCGATTCTCATCGAACTCGTTCGTACTGAAATCCTTGCGAATGCTCGCATTGCGCCATTTCACGTTGAGGTTTTTCAGCGCGCCGCTCTGCACGGTGTAGGCCAGTTCCGATTCACGGCCCCATTCCTTGCCATCGGTGATGGTGCCGGTGTGCACGTTGTCGCCGCTGATGTAGCGGTTCATCAACGTCAGGCCGGGAACGCCGAGGGCCACGAAGTTGTAGTCGTGACGCACCTGCCAGGACTTCTCCCGGGCGTTGTCGTAGCTGGAGTTGTAGCTGTCGTTGGCCAGGGTCCCGCCGCTGGTACCGTTGACCCGCATCCACACATCGTCGCCGCTGAGTTTTTGCAGGCCGATGTAGAAGGTGTTGCCGCCGTACTTGGCCGAGAGCAGGGCAAATGCGGTCTTGTTATCGAGATCGCCGGCCAGGGCGCTGCCGTCTTCCTTGCCGATGAAATAGCCGAGGTTGGCGCCGAGGGTCCAATCGCCGATGGGCTGGCTGTGGCTGAGGTTGAAGTATTGCTGTTGGTAGATGTCGCTGAGCTGCGCGTACCACACGCCGACTTGGGTGCGTTTTTCGTTGAAGGCGTATTCGCCGCCGCCGAAGTTGAAACGGTCCGAGGCAAAGGCCGCCGATTTGCCGTTCATGAACATGTCTTCCATGCTCGCATCGTTGCGTGGGCTGTTCTGCCGGAACTGGCCGCCGTAGAGCGTCAGGCCGCTGATCTCGGTGGAGGTCACCTGGCCGCCGCGGAAGGTCTGCGGCAGCGAGCGACCGTCGTCGGAACGCAGGATCGGCAGCACTGGCATCCATTCGCCGACCTTCAGTTCGGTTTTCGAAATCTTGCCCTTGAGCGCCACGCCCAGGCGCCCGAAGTTGTCGGCCGGGCGGCCGTCACTGTGGATCGGCAGCAACTGCGTACCCCCGGTGCCTTTGCCGCCATCGAGCTTCTGCGAATACAGGCCCAGCACATCCACACCGAAGCCGACCAGGCCCTGGGTGTAGCCGGATTTGGCGTCGAGGATAAAGTTCTGTGTCCATTCCTCAGCCTTGCCCTGGGGGTAGGCCGGGTTGGTGTAGTTGCGATTGAAGTAGGCGTTGCGCAGGTTCAGCGTGGCTTTGGCGTCATCGGTGAAACCTTCGGCCTGGCTGCTGACGGGCAGGGCGAGGGCCAGGCTGGTGCAACCGAACAGGCTCAGCGTCTGCAGGCGGGTGAAGGATGGGCGTGGGGTACGGGCGGACGAATCGCGGACGAGCTGGCTCACTGTGACGCTCCCTTGCTGCTTTTTGTTTTTATTTTTGTTATACGTCGTCGTACAACGTTGGCGGCGATATTTGCTAGATTTTCAGGGGTTGTCAATTGGAAGTTATACGATGACTTCGTGGGTGTGCAGGATGGGAGCTTCGGCACCAGGCAAGAAGTGGGGCGCAGTCGAGCCCTGTTGGCCAGGTTGTACGAAGTTTGCCTGCGCCCTGTCGCCGCGAGCTAGAGCGGATGCTAGTCTTGTTCAATGTTGTTGTCAGGGAGCCCTCATGGGCAATCACAAGATCGAGATCCGTCGCAGTAACGTCGAGAAAATTCTGCTGGGGGCCGAGAAGGTCTTCGCCGAAAAAGGCTTTGGCAGCACCGCCATGGCCGACATTGCTGCCGAAGTGCAACTGCCGCGTTCCAACCTGCATTACTACTTCAGCACCAAGACCGAACTGTACAGCGCCGTGCTGTTCGACCTGCTGGAAGTGTGGAAGCAGGACGCCCTGTGCTTCGAGATGTTCGACGACCCCCGCGTGGTGCTCAGCAGCTACATCCGCGCCAAGATGAACCACTCGCGCAGCCGCCCCTACGGCTCGAAAGTCTGGGCCAACGAAATCATCCACGGCGCACCCACCTTGGGTGTAACACTGGACGCGAGCCTGTACGACTGGGCCAAGATGAAGGAAGCGAAGATTCGCCAGTGGGTCGACGACGGGCGCATCCTGCCGGTGGAGCCTTCAAGCCTGCTGTACATGATCTGGGCCTCGACCCAGCACTATGCCGACTTCGATCATCAGGTGAATATCCTCAATGATCACCAACCGTTGTCGGACATGCAGTTCGAGCGGGCGGTACAGACGGTGACGAGTGTGATTTTGCGGGGGATTGGGTTGGAGCCGTAGTTTGTTCGCTATCGCTAAATTCCGGGGTGCTTAGGACCTAGTTAGTTCTAATGTATTTATTGGTTGTTGAAGCCTGGTAGTGGTCTACACTTGTACTTTTTATTTTCAGTAGTAATGCATTAGTCTTTTCAGTATGAGATTTTATGGCGTCGGAATCCTGGAGGTCGGCTCTACTTTTCAAATGTGTGCTTAATTCTTTATAATCATTTTTGGTGGCTACTGTCTGGATGCGGCCGTTGGAGTATGCGTGGTCAAATACTTTTCCAGAATACACTACGTCCTGATAGTCCGGTGTGTTTTTAAATGAGTCGGGAATAGCCTTAATGAGTTCTTCCGTCGGAGGGAGTGTGTGATTTACTTTTACGAGCTGAGAAGCTGATGTTGAGGTGCTGGGTCGAGAAGGGGGCGCAGTGACTGAGGATTCCCCCAAGGCGTTTAACGACGACTTATGCACTGGATGGTTATTTTGGACGGTCCGCTTTATTCCGTTCCCGGACTTTTGTATTTGTCCCAATTTGTCTCTGACGACTCTTCTTGGATTTGCTACTTTGATGCGGAAATTACCCGTCGGGTCATTAAAGTTTACGGGGTCCCCCTGGCAGTATGCATAACAATTAATTCCTCCCTCACCGAACGGACTCAAATTATCCGGGCTGTTGAAACGCATCAACACCGGATTGAAAGCCCGATTTCCCTGGCCAAGTAAATAGTGCCCGGTTATGACGTCAGGACACTCACCGCTAAATTCAATCAAGAGGCTTAAACCACTGTCAGCCGGGTGGTGACCGTAAGCGGTATAGGCCAGCTGCCGCGGGTTTGTTTGCCCATGGGTCTGTAGTACCGAATGGGCTTGATCGGTTGCTAAAAGCGTGGCTTCGGTCACACCAACTGTAATTTGTTGCTGCGCCAACGGCTGAGCTTCATGGCGCAGGATTGTGCGTTGCGTCTGCTGTCCCAGCTCGGTAGTCAGGTGGTTCACTTGATAAAAACGCTGTGTGCTGTCGCCCGCCAGTAGCCCGACATCCGTAAGGCGGTCGAGTGCGTCGTATTGATAGCGGCGAAGAATTTTCAATGATGAGTCCGACATATCGAGATCCACGCTGGCGAATTGACTGTGTGAGCTTCGGAGATATTTCGAGTGGCGTCTACTAGCAGAACTGATAGGTGAAGCCTGAAAAAAGATCGCAGCCTCGTTGCACTCGGCAGCTCCTACAGGGGGGAACGCATCCCTTTGAGCTGTCGAGTGCAACGAGGCTGCGATCTCTTGATCTTAAAAATCAAACCGCAACGTGATAGGGATTCCTCGGATCATGATTCCAGTCCAGAAACGGCTTGCCGTTCTCCATCGGCACCATCTCGATGCAATCCTGCACCGGGCAGGTGATCTGGCACAGGTTGCAGCCCACGCATTCATCTTCGATCACTTGATACTTGTGGGTACCGTCCGCCTGTTTGAGGCTGGCCACCGCCTGGTGCGAGGTGTCTTCGCAGGCGATATGGCAGCGCCCACAACCAATGCACGCTTCCTGATCGATCTTCGCGATCACCTGATAGTTGATGTCCAGGTACTTCCAGTCCGTGGTATTGCCCACCGCACGCCCGGAAAACTCGGCGATGCTGGTATAGCCCTGACTGTCCATCCAGCGTGACAGGCCGTCCTTCATCTCCTCGACGATGCGGAAACCATGCAGCATCGCCGCCGTGCACACTTGCACCGAGCCGCTGCCCAGGGCAATGAATTCGGCGGCATCGCGCCAGTTGCCGATGCCGCCGATGCCGCTGATCGGCAGGCCATGGGTCTGCGGGTCGCGGGCGATTTCGGCGACCATGTTCAAGGCGATCGGCTTGACCGCCGAGCCGCAATAGCCGCCATGGGTGCTTTGGCTGCCGACAATCGGATTGGCAACCATGCGCTCCAGGTTGACGCTGGTGATCGAGTTGATCGTGTTGATCAGCGACACGGCATCCGCGCCGCCTCGGTGCGCCGCGCGGGCAGCCACGCGGATATCGGTGATGTTCGGCGTCAGCTTGACGATCACCGGCAATGAGCAATAGGTCTTGCACCAGCGGGTGACCTGCTCGACGTATTCCGGCACCTGGCCGACCGCCGCGCCCATGCCGCGCTCGGGCATGCCGTGGGGGCAACCGAAGTTCAGTTCGATGCCATCGGCCCCCGTGGCCTCCACCAGCGGCAGGATGTGTTTCCAGGATTCTTCGACACAGGGCACCATCAGCGACACGATCAGCGCGCGGTCTGGCCAGTCCTTCTTGACCTGGGTGATTTCCCGCAGGTTGATCTCCAGTGAGCGATCGGTGATCAGTTCGATGTTGTTGAAACCCAGTACCTCCCGGTTAGCCCCGAAGTGCGCCGAATAGCGCGACGACACGTTGACCGCCGCCGGGTCTTCCCCCAGGGTTTTCCAGACCACGCCGCCCCAGCCGGCCTCGAAGGCGCGGACCACGTTGTAGGCCTTGTCGGTCGGCGGTGCGGAGGCCAGCCAGAACGGGTTGGGGGACTTGATGCCAGCGAAGACAATCGACAGATCGGCCATTTATGCAGCCTCCACGTTGAGCATCAGTTGAGCGTTGATTGCCTCGGCGGCGCGTTTGCCGTGTTGTACTGCCTGCACGGTGAGATCCTGGTCGAGGCTGGTGCAGTCGCCGCCGGCATACACGCCGGGGATGCTGGTGCGCAGGTGTTCGTCCACCTGTATGCGATCACCCTCACGCTTGAGTTCCCGGGCCAGCGGATCGGCGAGGGCGCTGCTGTCGAAGGCCTGGCCGATGGCCTTGAAAATCGCGTCGGCGGCCAGCTCGAAGGTTTCACCGGTGGTTTGCAAGCGGCCTTCAACCAGATGGGTGCGGGCGAATCGCATGCCGCGCACCTGGCCTTGGGCATCGAGCAAGACTTCTTCCGGTTGGGCCCAGGTCATCAGGCGTACCTGATTGGCCTTGGCGATTTCCTGTTCGTGGTGGGTCGCGCCCATGTCCTCGACGCCACGGCGATAGACCAGGTTGACGTCGTGGGCGCCGAGCCGGGCCATTTGCACGGCCATGTCGATGGCGGTGTTGCCGGCGCCGAGCACGATGCAGTGGTCGGCCAGTGGTAACTGGCTCAGGTCATCGGCCTGGCGCAGTTCGCGGATGTAATCGGTGGCGGCCATCAGGCCGGGGGCGTCTTCATGCGCGAGGCCCAGCTGTTTGCTGGCTGCCAGGCCTAGGCCGAGGAACACCGCGTCGAATTGCTGATGCAGGTCGCTGAGGCTGAGGTTTTCCCCGAGTTTTTGCCCGTGGCGGATTTCGATCCCACCGATTTGCAGCAGGAAGTCCAGCTCCTTCTGTGCGTAGTCGTCCACCAGTTTGTATTTGGCGATCCCGTATTCATTCAGGCCGCCGGCCTTTTCCCTGGCCTCGAAAATCACCACGTCATGGCCGTGCATGGCACTGCGGTGGGCGCAGGACAACCCGGCTGGCCCGGCACCGACCACGGCAATGCGCTTGCCGGTGGCGGCGGCACGGGGGAACGGGTGCTGGCTGAAGTGCGCGTTGTCCACGGCATAACGCTGTAACAGGCCGATCAACACCGGCGCGCATTCATGGGCGTTGTTGCGCACACAGGCTTGCTGGCAAAGAATCTCGGTCGGGCAGACCCGGGCGCAACTGCCGCCGAGGATGTTGGCGGAGAGGATTCTCTGCGCCGCGCCCTGCACGTTGTCCTGGTGGATGTTGCGGATGAACGAGGGAATATCGATTTCGCTCGGGCAGGCATTCACGCAGGGCGCGTCGTAGCAATACAGGCAGCGCGAAGCTTCCAGGTGAGCCTGGCGATCGTTGAGTGGCGGCGCCAGGTCGGTGAAATGACCGGCGAGGGCGGCCGCATTCTCTGCGGGATGCGGGAGGTGGGTCAGGGTCTTGATCACGGTTTTGGCCTCACGGTTATTTGAGGTGCTGCCTCTGATGGGCATTTTTTTGCCTGTACCGGCCTCTTCGCTGGCAAGCCAGCTCCCACAGGGATCTCGGTCGTTCACATAACCTGTGGGAGCTGGCTTGCCAGCGATAGGCCGGAGGCCGCTTTCAGCGTTTAACCGCTGTAGGCTGATTCAACTCAGCCCGCTTGCTCAGCAAATCGAACACCGCCGGATAAGCCGGCCGTTCGATGTAGCGCCCGGCACCGCGCTCGGCCCGCAGATCGCCATCGGCCCAAACCACGCGCCCCTGGCTGATGGTATGGCTCGGCACACCGCGTACTGTCTTGCCTTCGAAGATGTTGAAGTCGACCTGCTGGTGATGGGTCTTGGCGGAAATCGTCCGCGTGCCTTGCGGGTCCCACAGCACCAGATCGGCATCGGCGCCGACGCGGATCGCGCCTTTGCGTGGGTAGAGGTTGAAGATCTTCGCGGTGTTGGTGGAGGTCAGCGCCACGAATTGCTGCATCGAAAAGCGCCCGGTGTTCACGCCTTCGTCCCACAACACGGCCATGCGGTCTTCGATGCCGGCGGTGCCGTTGGGGATCTTGCTGAAGTCGTCCTTGCCGGCGGCTTTTTGCTCGGCGCAGAAGCAGCAGTGATCGGTGGCGGTGGTGTGCAGGTTACCCGCCTGCAAACCGTGCCAGAGTGCCTCCTGATGACCGCGAGGACGGAACGGCGGGCTCATCACGTAACCGGCGGCGGTTTGCCAGTCCGGGTGCCGGTAGACGCTGTCGTCCAGCAGCAGATGCCCGGCCAGCACTTCGCCGTAGACCGGTTGGCCTTTGGCGCGGGCATAGGTGATTTCGTCGAGGGCCTCCTTGGTCGAGACGTGGACCAGATACAGCGGCGTGCCGAGGGTTTCGGCAATGCGGATGGCGCGACTCGCGGCTTCGCCTTCCACCTGCGAGGGGCGCGATAGGGGATGCGCTTCGGGCCCGGTCATGCCCTGGGCCATGAGTTTGCGTTGCAGGTGATACACCAGCTCGCCGTTTTCCGCATGCACGGTCGGGACCGCGCCCAGTTCCAGGCAGCGCTCGAAACTTGCCACCAGGGTGTCATCCGCCGCCATGATCGCGTTCTTGTAGGCCATGAAATGCTTGAAGCTGTTGACCCCGTGATGAATCACCAGCTCGGCCATTTCTTCGCGAACCTGTTCACTCCACCAGGTGATGGCGACGTGGAAGCCGTAGTCGGACGCCGACTTTTCGGCCCAGCCGCGCCACTGATGAAAGGCTTCCATCAGGGACTGCTGCGGATTGGGAATCACGAAATCGATGATCGACGTGGTGCCACCGGCCAAACCCGCCGCCGTGCCACTGAAAAAGTCTTCACTGGCCACGGTGCCCATGAAGGGCAGCTGCATGTGGGTGTGGGGGTCGATGCCGCCGGGCATCAGGTACTGACCGCTGCCGTCAAGTATCTCGGCACCTGCGGGAGCCTCGAGGTCTTCGCCAATGGCTTTGATTATGCCGTCTGCGCAATACACATCGGCGCGAAAACTTTCATCATGGGTAATAACGGTGGCGCCACGGATCAACAGAGACATTCCGAGTTCCTCGCAGGCATGACCGGCTGATGCCGGTTCTAGATGTTTTATATGAGGCCAGCGTCAACCGTTGTATTCCTGTCATCGCTGTCAGGATTAAAAGCTAGTCCGAGTTATGGGAATCAGCAAGAATATTTTTTATAAGCTTATGATTGTTTTAACTATCTGATAAATAAAGATAAATAGCAAAAATCAGCAAAATGGTGCGCCCGCTCACCATTTTGACGCACTTGACAGGATCTAAATATGGTCAAGATTTCTTATGTGAAATCAGCCGTTTGAGGATGGTCTATGGTTGATGCGCGACCGTGGGAAAAACATCGATGCACCAGATTGAGTCCTGACTGTTCGGACAACTTGGCGGACCAGTGGCATGACCTTTAACCAAGTGCTGCCCCGTTGATCCAATAAAACTGATAAACATCAGTTGTTTACAAAGTGTTTATGGAACTGCCCGATGCGCAAGCGGGGCAACCGGCACGTTTATTGAAGCCGCCAGCCCCTGATGAGCAAAAATAATTCAAAGATCAGTGGAGCGGCCATGCAACAGATCAGATCGCAAGTGAACGAGCGCGACGGCTTGTTCGAGCTGGAAGCCGGCAGCGATGTCCTCGACAGTCCCCGTTACAACCACGACATAGCACCGACCAAGGTGCGCGAGCGAACCTGGAACAAATGGCACATCACGGCATTGTGGGTGGGCATGGCGATTTGCGTGCCGACTTACACCCTGGGCGGGGTACTGACGGCGTACTTCGGCCTGAGTGTCGGTGAAGCGCTGCTGGCGATTCTGTTCGCCAACATCATCGTATTGATCCCGCTGACGCTCAACGCGTTTCCCGGCACCAAGTACGGCATCCCGTTTCCGGTGCTGCTGCGTTCGTCCTTCGGCATCTTCGGGTCCAACATCCCGTGCCTGATCCGCGCCTTGGTGGCGTGTGGCTGGTTCGGCATCCAGACCATGTTCGGTGGCCTGGCGATCCACCTGTTCCTGGGCTCGGTGTTCGAGGGCTGGAAATCCCTGGGCGGCACCGGCGAGGTCATCGGCTTCATGGTGTTCTGGGCGCTGAATCTGTGGGTGGTGATTCGCGGTGCCGAGTCGATCAAATGGCTGGAAACCCTCTCGGCACCGTTGTTGGTGCTGGTGGGCGTCGGGTTGCTGGTGTGGGCCATGCCCAACGTGTCGATGACCGAGCTTCTGGCGATCCCGGCCAAGCGTCCCGAAGGCGCGGGCGTGGCCAGTTACTTCGCGGCGGGGCTGACCGCGATGGTCGGGTTCTGGGCCACGTTGTCGCTGAACATCCCCGACTTCAGTCGCTACGCGAAAAGTCAGAAAGACCAGATTGTCGGGCAGATCATCGGCCTGCCACTGACCATGTTCCTGTTCGCCTCCCTGGGCGTGGTGATGACCGCCGCCTCGGTGAAGCTGGTGGGGGTGACGGTGTCCGACCCGGTGACCCTGATCGGCCACATCCAGAGCCCGGTCTGGGTGGCGCTGGCCATGGCGCTGATCATCATCGCCACGCTGTCGACCAACACCGCGGCCAACATCGTATCGCCCACCAACGACTTCCAGAACATCGCCCCCAAGGCGATCAACCGGACCAAGGCGGTGATGCTCACCGGGCTGGTCGGGCTGGCGTTGATGGCCCATGAACTGCTGAAAAAACTCGGTCTGATCGTTTCCGACCTGAGCCTGGAAACGGTCTATTCCAACTGGCTGCTCGGCTATTCCAGCCTGCTGGGGCCGATTGCCGGGATCATGGTGGTGGACTATTTCCTGATCAAGAAGCAGCAGCTGGACCTGGCCGGGCTTTACCGTGACGACGTGTATCCGGCGTGGAACTGGAACGGTTTTATCGCCTTCGGGGTGCCGGTGGTGTTGACGTTGCTGTCGCTGGGCAGCGATGTGTTCAGCTGGTTCTACAGCTATGGCTGGTTTACCGGCTCGGCCCTGGGTGGGTTGATTTACTACGGGCTGTGCGCGATGCGGCCCAGTCCATCTGTCGCGAAATCTGCGGTGTGAGGTAGGGCCCCATCGCTGGCAAGCCAGCTCCCACAGGGTTCTCGGGCGTTCACAATACCTGTGGGAGCTGGATTGCCAGCGATGAGGCCTCAAAGACACCACGCAATTGCCTAAACCATAAGAACAGCCTGAGGAGATCCCCATGAACGCAGCCGTAGACGTTCTGCAATCGACCCATCAGCACATCAACCGCGACCGCCTGTGGCAGTCGCTCATGGAGCTGGCCAAGCTCGGCGCCACGGTCAAGGGTGGCGTCTGTCGCCTGGCCCTGACCGACCTCGACCGCCAGGCCCGGGATACGTTCGTGAAGTGGTGTGAGGAAGCCGGCTGCACCGTCAGCATCGACGCCGTCGGCAATATTTTCGCCCGCCGCCCTGGGCGCAACCCGGACCTGCCACCGGTGATGACCGGCAGCCACATCGACACCCAGCCCACGGGAGGCAAGTTCGATGGATGCTTCGGTGTACTGGCCGGCGTCGAAGTGCTGCGCACCCTCAATGACCTGGGCATCGAGACCGAAGCGCCGCTGGAAGTGGTGGTGTGGACCAACGAAGAAGGCTCGCGCTTCGCCCCGTGCATGATGGGCTCCGGCGTCTTCGCCGAGAAATTCACCCTGGAAGAAACCCTGGCCAAGGTCGACGCCGAGGGCGTGACGGTAGGCGAAGCACTCAACGCCATTGGCTACGCGGGAACCCGCAACGTCAGCGGTCACGCGGTGGGCGCCTATTTCGAGGCGCACATCGAGCAAGGCCCGATTCTGGAGGACGAACGCAAAACCATTGGCGTGGTCATGGGCGCCCTTGGACAGAAATGGTTCGACCTGAAACTGCGCGGCGTCGAAGCCCACGCCGGCCCAACGCCGATGCACCTGCGCAAGGATGCCCTGGTCGGCGCGGCGGTGATCGTCGGCGCCGTCAACCGTGCCGCCCTGAGTCATCAGCCCCATGCCTGTGGCACCGTTGGCTGTCTGCAAGCCTATCCTGGCTCGCGTAACGTCATCCCGGGCGAAGTGCGCATGACACTGGACTTCCGTCACCTGGAACCGGCGCGTCTGGACTCAATGATCGCCGAAGTCCGCGAAGTCATCGAAACCATCTGCGAAGAACACGGCCTGACCTTCGAACTGACCCCGACGGCAGATTTCCCGCCGCTGTATTTCGACAAGGGTTGCGTCGAAGCGGTACGTAGCGCAGCGCAAGGGCTGGGCCTGTCACACATGGACATCGTCAGCGGCGCAGGGCACGACGCAATCTTCCTTGCCGAGCTGGGACCGGCCGGGATGATCTTCGTACCCTGTGAAGGCGGCATCAGCCACAACGAAATCGAAAACGCCGCTCCGGATGATCTGGCGGCCGGGTGTGCGGTGCTCTTGCGGGCGATGCTGGCGGCTTCGGCGGCGATCGCTGGCGTCAGTTAAGCAGGTAGCGGATAACCCCATTGGGTGTGTAACTACTTCAATTAAAGAAACGGCCTTGCGGCCGTTTTTTTATAGCTGGGTGAAAAACTACGATATTCAAAAAAAGCAGTTTCAAAAATCCTGTGTGTCGGGGAGTATGCCCGCCATTTGTGCATGTATTAACAGTCGTGCTGTCAAGTTCACCATGGAGTAATGGTTAATGACCATCAAGATCGAGGGGGTAATCGCCAACAAGATTGGCTTCGCTTCCCACCAAAATGCTGTGCCGGTTCTGAGAGAGCTGACGGTGCACAACCACGGTGAGGCAGACTTCAACGATCTTGAACTGGAGCTTGTGGCAGATCCACCCTTTCTCGAAGGTAAAACGTGGCGCCTGGACCGTCTGGGTAAAGGGTCGACGCTTCATATTTCCGAGCGCAATCTGGCGCTTAATGCCGGCTATCTTGCTGACCTTGCAGAAAGTCTTGCGGCAACCGTCGTTCTGCGTCTTCGCTGCGAAGATGAAACGCTCTTCAGCCAATCATTTGCGGTTGAGCTTCTGGCAAAAAATGAATGGGGCGGAATCAACTCCATGCCAGAGCTGTTGCCCGCGTTTGCCATGCCGAATGACCCTGCGATCGATCGAATCTTGAAGTCTGCATCGGACGTTTTGCGTCGGGCAGGAAAGGCAGATGGCATTGATGGATACGAAAGCAAATCCAGGACCAGGACGTGGGAGCTGGCCTCCGCGATATGGTCGGCTGTTTGCGGGTTAAGACTGAGTTATGCGTTACCCCCCGCAAGTTTTGAAACCCAGGGGCAAAAGGTTCGAACGCCGGGCCTTATTCTGGACGCAGGTGTAGCGACGTGCCTGGATACGGCTTTGTTATTTGCGGCAGCTCTGGAGCAGGCCGGGCTAAATGCCCTTTTGATCATGACCAAAGGGCATGCGTTTGTGGGCGTTTGGCTTCAACCACAAGAGTTCTCCCAGCTCATTACGGACGAAGCCAGCGCGGTACGTAAGCGTATCGACTTGAAAGAATTACTCGTATTTGAAACGACGCTCGCAACCCGTTTTCCTGTGCCGGGTTTCAGCCAGGCAATAAGCAATGCAGAGCGGCAAATCAATGATGAAGACTTCATCATGGCCATTGATATACATCGGGCGCGTATGCAGCGCATCCGGCCTTTGGCGTCGTCGGTGTCTGTGCCTAAATCCGGTCCCGCTGAAGAGCCGCAAGAAGTATCAGAGTCTTTGGAAGAAGCTCCCCCTTTGCCTGGCTTTGACATAGAGATATCTACGGATGCAGATTCCCCTGCCGGCAAGTTAACGCTTTGGCAGCGCAAACTTCTTGACCTCACCACGCGCAACAGGCTGCTGCATTTGCCCGACAGCGCAAAGGGTGTCCGACTGATTTGTCCTGATCCGGCGCAATTGGAGGATCAGCTCGCCAGTGGACAGCGTATTCGTATTGTTTCCGTGCCGGATCTCGAAGCGGGCGGGCGGGATGCGGCTCTGTATGAGCAACAGAACAGTGAAAGTTTGCGCGATGAGTATGCCAGGACGGCGCTGTCTCGAGGCGAAGTACTTGCCACCCTGGAAAAGAGCAAGCTTGAAGTCGCGTTGATCGATCTCTATCGCAAAGCACGGAGTGATCTCGATGAAGGGGGCGCAAATACGCTGTTTCTCGCTCTCGGTTTTCTAAAATGGAAAAAGTCGGCAGACGATCCGAAAACTTATTCGGCTCCCTTGATTTTGCTACCGGTGAAGCTTGATCGAAAAAGCGCTTTGTCGGGCGTGACCATGACGCTGCTTGAAGATGAGCCTCGTTTTAACCTGACCTTGCTTGAGTTGCTGCGACACGATTTCGAGTTGGTCATCCCGGGGTTGGAGGGGGAGCTTCCGAGCGATGAAAACGGTATCGATGTAGCCGGCATCTGGAATACGGTCAGACGCGCGATCAGGGATGTGCCGGGATTCGAAGTCACCACGGAGCTCGTGCTGGGGACTTTTTCCTTTGCGAAATACCTGATGTGGCAGGATCTGGCGGCGCGTTCGGAACAGCTTCTGAAAAGCCCCATGGTCAAGCACCTGTTGGAAAGAAGCATTGGCGGTGAAGGTTATTCGACGGCGGGTGACTTTCCTCAACCCAATGAACTGGACAGGAAGGTCAACCCGGCCGATCTTTTTACACCGTTACCGGCGGATTCTTCTCAGTTGGCGGCCGTGGTCGCTTCGGCCAGTGGTTGTGACTTTGTACTCGACGGGCCTCCCGGTACCGGTAAATCCCAAACCATTGCAAACATGATTGCGCACAACCTTGCCCTGGGCCGCAGGGTCTTGTTCGTCGCTGAGAAAATGGCGGCGCTGGACGTGGTCTATCGTCGACTTGAAGAACAGGGGTTAGGCGAATTCTGTCTTGAACTCCATTCGAGCAAGACGTCGAAAGTTGAAGTGCTCAAGCAACTCGAGCGAGCGTGGGACGTTCGTGATGCGCTGACCGCTGAAGAGTGGACAGCTGAAACGGCGAAGCTGCATACGCTGAGAAATCGACTCAATGAAGTGGTTGAGCTGTTGCATCGCCGCGCACCAAACGGTTTGTCCGTGCACCAGGCCATTGGCCGGGTTGTTCGCGATGGCGATGCCTCGATACCGCGTATTGGATGGCCAGAGGGCACAACTCACGACGCCCAGGCTTACGCTCGGTTGCACGATGTCGCCAGACGCCTCGATCTCAATAGCCAGGCTGCACGAGAGCTGTCTGCAAGCTTTTCACTGTTGGCCCCTACGGATTGGTCGAACGGATGGCAGGAAGCAATTGTTGCTGCAGCGAATGATCTTCCGGGCGCCATCGAGCGACTCAAGGTCGCCAGCACCAGTTTGCTGAAAGCAACCGACCTTCCACTGGCGGTTGCAAGTAGCGAGGATATCGAACGACTGATCCAGTTTGTCGCGGTCCTGATGGATACCCACGGCATTGATCTTTCATTTGTCTTTACGCTGAACGCGAGCGCGAAGATCGGTGCTGCCAAAAAAGCTGCTCAATTACTCGCAGAATATCGAGAGATCGAGCAGTCGCTGTCCCTGCGGTATGCGCCAGACGCTTGTCGCACTATCAACCTTGAACAGGTCAAAAACGATTGGGATACGGCGAAGGCCAGATTCTGGTTCCTGGCGACGCTTGGTAAAAAGAAGGTCGCTAAAAATCTGGCAATGGCAGGGGGCGCCGTCGGAGTTCCGCAAGTCGAGTCGGACCTGTTCAAGCTCAACCAGCTGCGTAACTTGCTTACCGCGCTGGACGGCCTGGCTGCGGATGTAAGTTCCGTGCCTGGATGGAATGGCGTGTCCAGTGATGCGCCAACCATGGCTCAAGCGTGCGAGCTGGGCGAACGTCTAAGGACGATGATCAGCGCCAGAGCCGAGTCTGCCGAAGATTTGATTTCCTTGCGCGCAGCGACTGAAAAGCTTGTCGTAAAAGCCAATGAGTTACTGGGCGGTGGCGGATTTATTGCTTCGGCATTGCAGCAGTTGAAAAATGCATTCGCTGACCTCAACGAAACTGCCAAGCGATTCAACGATTTGGGCAACCGGCCAATTGCGCAAACGCTCACAATCGAATCTCTGCTGGAGGCTGCCAATGCAATCATCCGTCAGGAATCCAAGCTGAAGGCCTGGTGTGATTGGTGTCGAGTCAGGGAGGAGGCGGTAGCGTCGGGGCTTCAGCCTTTAAGTGATGCGTTGGCGTCGAACGCATTGCCTGAAGGTGGCACTGTCAATGCTTTCGAAACTGCCTACGCTCGCTGGTTTGCGACCGTGATGATTGATGCCCAGCCGTTGCTGCGAAACTTCGTACCTGCCGAGCACACAAGCGACATTGAGGCGTTTGTGCGTCTTGATGAGGACTTGTCCAAACTCACAGTGCGGTACATACGAGCGAAGCTGTGTGGTGTGATTCCATCGAAAAACGAGATTGGCAAGCAGGGTGGCTTTGGCATTCTCAAGCACGAGTTGCAGAAGTCCCGACGCCACAAACCCGTGCGACAACTGGCTGTCGAGATGGGGGATGCCATGACGAAGCTTGCCCCTTGCATGCTCATGAGTCCGCTTTCGATTGCACAGTATTTACCGACGGACCTGGCTCTTTTCGACCTGGTTATTTTCGATGAGGCTTCGCAAATCGCGCCTTGGGATGCCATCGGTTCGATTGCAAGAGGCAAGCAGGTCGTGATTGCGGGAGATCCCCGACAAATGCCGCCGACGAACTTCTTCAATCGTGCTGCGTCCGCGACAGAGGATGATACGTCGGAAGATATGGAAAGTATCCTGGATGAGTGTCTCGGCGCGGGTATTCCAAGCCACAGCCTTAGCTGGCACTACCGTAGTCGTCATGAAAGCTTGATTGCATTTTCAAACCACCGTTACTACGACAGTAACCTGATTACTTTTCCAGCGCCTGAAACCCGCGCAAGTGCCGTGGAATGGCGACGAGTCGATGGTGTTTATGCGAAGGGCAAAGGGCGACACAATCAGGCAGAAGCCGAGGCTATCGTTACTGAAACCGTGAAGCGTTTGTTGGACCCTGCCTTTGTCGCTGCCGGTCATAGCATCGGGATCATTACGCTCAACACTGATCAACAGAGATTGATTACCGATTTGCTGGACCGGGCGCGCCAGCAGTTTCCGCAGATCGAGCCGTTCTTCCAGGATGATATCGCTGAGCCTGTCGTGGTCAAGAATCTGGAGACGGTGCAAGGCGATGAGCGAGATCTGATCATGTTGGGTATTGGCTACGGTCCGACCGAACCCGGTGCCCAGGTCATGTCGATGAACTTCGGTCCCTTGAACAAAGAGGGTGGGTGGCGCCGCTTGAATGTCGCGATTACACGTGCGCGCAGGGAAATGTTGGTTTTTTCATCTTTCGACGCGTCAATGGTCGATTTGAACCGTACCAACACCCGGGCTGTACGCGATTTGAAGCACTTTATCGAGTTTGCCCAACGTGGCCCAAAGGCGCTTGCCGAGGCGGTGCAGGGATCTGTAGGTGGCTATGATTCGCCCTTTGAAGAAGCTGTTGCTCAAGGGCTGAGACGCAAGGGCTGGCAGGTTGTGCCTCAAATTGGTGTATCTCGTTTCCGAATTGACCTGGGGATCGTCCATCCGGATAGACCGGGCGACTATCTCGCCGGTGTCGAATGCGATGGCGCGACTTATCACAGTGCAGCTACGGCGAGAGATCGTGACAAGGTTCGAAGTGCCATCCTCAAAGGATTGGGATGGAAACTGGTTCGACTGTGGTCTACCGAATGGTGGATTGACAAGTCTGGAGCACTTGATCGTTTGCATGCGGCACTCGAGAGCCTGTTGAGTGAGTCGCGCGCAGTCCCTGCGCTAGCACAGCCTCAAGATCTACCTGTTCCTCATCTGCTCCTGGTACAGACGCCGTCGGCAGAAGCTACCGTTGAACAGACAGAGGCGATTGCCAGTCCTTCCAAGCAGGATCGGCTCGTTGACGAGAAGGCGGAAATCAGGATTGCCGGCGCGTTTGCTGCTCCCGCCAAGCCTGCCATGAAGGGCGAGTATCGCGCCACAGACTTCACGAATGTGAGTGACCGGATTCAGGCCGACGCCTTTTACGCGCAAGAGTACGACGCTGTTCTTTCGGATTTGATTGCTCATGTGCTAGTTCAAGAAGCTCCAATACTCGATTCGTTGTTGGTTCAGCGGATTGCCAGGGCTCATGGTTTTCAGCGCTCAGGACGTCTGATTCGTGAACGGGTACTGGATCTGACAGAGAAAAATCATCACCTGAGGAGCGACCCTGTCGAAGGTCTGTTCGTCTGGCATTCTGAAAGCGACGTTGTTGGCTGGAATAGTTATCGGATCGCAGGCGCGTCAAATGATGCTCGGTCAGTAGAAGAGATTGCAGCTGAAGAATTACTGGTCGTCGCGTCCTTGATTTCGGCAGGTGACAGACCGCACGAAATCGCCAAGGCATTCGGTGTGAAGCGTTTGACGAGTGCGGCACGTGAGCGGATAGAGTTGGTGATGAAGTCAGGAACAGGTCTCTAGGTGGCGCTTGCCAGCGGGCATATACCTGACGGCTCAAGCTTTTCACTGACCACAAGATCCACCTGGTGAATCGGTTTGCCCCGATGCCTGAGCATCCCGCCCTGGCGTTGATGCATCACCGCCGTCATCTCGGCGAGTATCGCCAGCGCCACGCTCTGCGGTGCATCGCCACCCAGGTCGAGGCCCATCGGGTAGTGCAGCGCCGAGTGGCCCGGGCCGATTTCCGCCAGCAGGCGTTCGGTGCGCTCCCTGGGGCCGAGTTGGCCGATGTAGGCGGGCGCGGCGTGCAGCGCCAGCCCGAGCCAATGGCGGTCCTGGCGGTAGCTGTGGGTCATCACCGCCACAAAGGCGCCGTCGATCAGCGGGGCCAGGTCGAACGGGTTGTCGAGGCTGGCGAGGACAACGGCGTCGGCTTGCGGGAAACGTTCGGCGCGGGCGAAATGGCTGCGGCTGTCGATGACGCTGACGTGCCAGTCCAGCAGTTTGGCCATGCGCACGAGCGGCTGTGCGTCGTGGCCGGCGCCGATAATCACCAGGCGGGGCGGTGGGGCGATGTACTCGAAAAACACTTCGACCTCACCACCGGCGTTGCTGTAGAGCCGTGTCGAGGATTTTTTCTGCGTCAGTGTCTTGTGCAGGTCACGGCGGATCGCCTCGTTCAGTTGCAGGTTGCGCAGGCTGCCCTCGGTGTCTGACAGCAGACGGTCACCGACCCTGGCCGATGCATCCCGGGAACTGGCAATCACCGTGGCCATGGCGGCCGGTTGTTGACGGTCGCGCACCCGTCGCAGCAGTTCGATGGCCGGGGATGGCGATTTTGCCCGCAGGCGTTCGAGCATGACGAATACCGTGCCGTTGCAACCCAGGCCAAAGGTCAGGGCGCTTTGCTCGTCGTCTTCGTCCTCGGTGGCGCCTGTGCTGTAGCGGCGCACCACCGGTTCGCCGGAATCGGTGAGCCACCAGGCTTTTTTCGCCAGGTCCTGCTCCAGGCAACCGCCGCTGACGGTGCCGACCGTGCGGCCGTGTATGGGGATGAGCATCCGTGCACCGGGACGGCGGTAGGCCGAGCCTTCCACCTTGACCACGGTGGCGAGGACGCTTTCTTCGCCGTGGTGGGCGGCAGTGTCGATGGCTTGTAAGAGATCATTGAAGCCGGACATGGCAGTAAATCCTAAGCATCGTGGAGAACCCTGTGGGAGCGAGCCTGCTCGCGATTGCGGTACATCAGTCAACGTCGATGTAGCTGACCCACCGCTATCGCGAGCAGGCTCACTCCTACAGGGGAGCGGGGTGGCTTGAGGATCAGTTGTCGATGTTCATCAACTGCCGTACTCCATCAAAGGCCTCGGCCCGCATCCGCTGCATGTCCAGCCCCGGGATCTCGCCGTTATCGACCACCACCCGGCCACCGACCAGGCTGTACTTCACCGTGATCGGCTCACCCGCCACCACCGGCGCGACGGCAATGTCGTGGAAACCGAAGAAGCGTGGATGGTCCAGGCCGTAGATCACCAGGTCCGCCGCCTGGCCGATTTCCAGGGTGCCGACCGCACCCAGCCCCAGCACCTGGGCACCGCCGGCCGTACCCCAGTTGATGACATCTTCGGCAGTGGTGGCCGAGGCGCCTTGCTGTGCCCGGTGAATCAGCCACGCGGTGTTCGCTTCGCCCACCATGCTGCCGGACTCGTTGGAGGCCACGCCATCCACGCCAAGGGAAATCGGCACCCCGGCCTCGAACATCTGCGGCACCGGCGCGACGCCGCTACCGAGGCGCGCATTGCTCACCGGGCAATGGGAGATGCCGGTGCCGGTTTGCGCGAGCATGCGGATTTCAGCGGGTTGCATATGAACGGCGTGGGCGAACCACACGTCCGGGCCGAGCCATTCGTGTTCGGCGACGAATTCCACCGGCAGGCAGTTGTATTTCTCGCGGCAGAAGTTCACGTAGTTCTGCGTTTCCGACAGGTGCGTGTGCAGGCGCAAACCGAGGCCGCGGGCGGTGTGGGCCAGTTCGCGCAGCAGCGTCGGCGGCAGCGAAAACGTCGGTGTGGTCGGCGCGACCACCACCCGGCGCATGGCATCCGGGGTGTCCTGGTGATAACGCGACTTCAGCCGTTCGATGTCACCGACCATCTGGTCGAGGGTTTCCGGTTGCAGCGCGGTTTTCGAGAACCCCGGATGGGCGCTGGCGGACTCCAGCGCGCCGCCCCGGCACAGCACGAAACGCAGGCCGAACTGATCGGCCATGTCGAACAGCAGGTCACCGGTCTCGGTGGTGCTGTTGGCATGGTAGAGGTAATGATGATCGGCGCAGGTGGTCACGCCCGACAGCAGCAGTTCGGCCATGCCCAGTTGTGCGGCGATCCGCGCCAGTTGCGGCGTGAAACGGTTGAGGCGCGGGTAGGGCACGCTGGCCAGCCAGCCTTGCAGGTCCTGGTTCAATCCTTCGGGAACCGCTTTGAGCAGGTTCTGGAACAGGTGATGGTGGGTGTTGATCCAGCCTGGATACACCACCGCGTGGCGCGCATCGATCAGCCGCTCTCCGGGTTGCGCTTGAAGGCCCGGAGCCATTTCGGCGATGCGCCCGTCGACGATGCGGATGTCCGGGGCGCCGGCCCTGGCCCGCGGGCCACGCAGGCCGGTCATCACCGCCACGGGGTTCTTGATCAGGATGTTTTGCAGTTGAGTCATGGTCGGCTCCAGTCAGAGGCTGTGGGTGGCGGATTCGCTGGTGGCGGCATCAGGCACGCTGACGCCGTTGAGGGTGGCGTTGAGCAGCACCGACACCAGGCAGGCGATCACCACGCTGCTGTGCAGGAACGGCTGCGACCATTCGGGCAATTGCTTGAACAGGGCCGGGGCCAGCACCGGTACCAGGGCGGCGGCGAGGGTGAAGCCGACGATCAGCACGTTGTAGCGGTTGCGCTCGTAGTCGACCTTGGCCAGGGTCTGGATCCCGGCTGCCGCGACCACGCCGAACATGGCGATCCCGGCACCGCCGAGGGCCGCCGTCGGCATCGAGGCGATGATCGCCCCGGCCTTGGGCACCAGTGCCACCGAGCACATCAGCAAGCCGCTGATGGCGACCACCCAGCGACTGCGCACACCGGTGAGGATCACCAGCCCGACGTTTTCCATGAAGGCAATGAACGGGAACGCCGCGAACATCCCGGCGATGGTGCTCGCCAGGCCATTGGCGCGCAGGCCGTTGATCACCTGTTTCTCCTCCACCGGTTTGTCGACGATGTCCCCAATGGCCACGAACAGCCCCATGGATTCGACCATCTGCACGATCATCACCACCACCATGGTCGCTATGGGAATCAGGCTGAAGGTCGGCAGGCCGAAGTAGAACGGGTAGGGCACGGTGAGCCACGGCGAATCCTGCACGCTGTGAAAACTGCCCATGCCCAGCCCGTAAGCCAGCGCCGCGCCCACCAGCATGCCCACCAGCACCGCCATGTTGCGCAGCATCGGGCTGCCATAGCGGTTGACCAGCAGGATGCTGAGCAACACCACCGCAGCTACGGCCAGGTACGCTGGCGCGCCGAAATCACTGGCATGGCGCCCGCCGCCGACCCACTCATAGGCAATCGGAAACAGCTGCAGGCCGATCACGGTGACGATGCAACCGGTGACCACGGGTGGAAAAAAGCGACGTAATCGACCCACGAACGGTGCGATCAGCATGGTGAAAATCCCCGCGCCGATCACCGCGCCGCAGACCCCGGCGAAACCGACGTCCGGGTTGGTGCCGATGGCGATCACCGGGCCCACGCTGCTGAACGCCACGCCCTGGAGGATCGGCAGGCGCACGCCGAATTTCCAGAAACCGACGGTTTGCAGCAGGGTGGCGATGCCCGAGCAGAACAGCGTGGTGCTGATCAGCACCACCGTGTCGGCCTGGGACATTTTCAGGGCGCTGGCGACAATCAACGGCACTGCGATTGCGCCGATGTACGAAACGGCCATGTGCTGCAGGCCGAGGGTAAGCATTTGCCGCACCGGCAGAACCCGGTCGACGGGGTGGATGGATGACGTTGCGGGGGTATTGGCTGACGACATGGAGAATCACCTCTAGCTGTTGTTATTCGGTAAAGAGGGGTATTCGTTCTGATGCCTGTTGCATCTGTCATTCATGTGCCCGGAACCGCCATCCACCGGCTCCGATGCCTTTTTCAGCCTGCCAGGCAGGCGGCAAAGCCCTGGTTCAGGGCCGCGCGGTCCAGGTCGCGGCCGATGAACACAATCTTGCTGGTGCGCGGTTCGGCGCCCCATGGGGTGGAGGCACGGAACTCGACGAGGCTGTGCACCCCTTGCAGCACGTAGCGCTGGTCCTGATCGGCCACCGCCAGCACGCCCTTCATGCGATACAAGTTGTCGGCTTGCTCGGTACGCAGGCGGGTGATCCAGCGGTGGAAGTCGCCCAGGTTCACCGCGCCATCCACGGCGATGCCCACCGATGTCACGCTCGGGTCGTGCTCATGGTCGGGTTCGTCATGTTCGTGATGATGGTCATCGGCGTGGTGATCGTGCTCGGCACCTATTTCCATGAGTTTCTGCGTGGATTCGAAGGCGCCGATGCCAAGGATTTTCGACAGGTCGATTTCGGCATAACTGGAGGTCACCAGGTCGGCCGTGGCATTCAAGCCGCGAATCTTGTCACTCAGGGACGCCACTTCGGCGTCACTGACCAGATCGACCTTGTTGATGACAATGCGGTCGGCGCAGACGATCTGGTCCACGGCCTGGTTGTCCACGCCATCGAGTTGCAGGTCGTGCAGGTGCTGGGCGATGTGCCTGGCATCGACCATGGTGACAATGGCGTCGAGTTCCACTTCATCGGCGATCGGGTCGTTGATGAAAAAGCTCTGGGCCACCGGGTACGGGTCGGCCAGGCCACTGGTCTCGATCAGGATGTGATCGAGTCGCACCGGCCGCGCCACCAGTTCACGGACGATGCGCACCAGGTCTTCGCGGACCTCGGCGGTGCAGCACACGCAGCCGTTGACCATCTCGTAGATTTCTTCGGTTTCGGAACTGAGCACCAGGTCGCCGTCGATGCCGACCTCACCGAACTCGTTTTCGATCACGGCGATCTTGCGCCCGTGGTTTTGCTTGAGGATATAGTTGAGCAGGGTGGTTTTGCCGGCGCCGAGGAAGCCGGTGAGGATGGTCACCGGGATTTTGGTGTTGGGGGTTGGGGCGTTGAAGGGGGTGTTCATGTGATGCTCCTTAAAAAACTATATGGTCGGAGTGCTATCAACTGTGGGAGCGGGCTTGCCCGCGATGGCGGTGTGTCTGGCAACGGGATTGTTGGATGTGATGGCCTCATCGCGGGCAAGCCCGCTCCCACAGGTTCTTGTGTGTTCACCCCAGCGCGTTGCAGTGCCGGCATCGAGGCCGAACAGGTCGAGGACGCGGCCGAGGCTGTGATCGACCATCTGCGCCAGGTCTTGCGGGCGGGCGTAGAAGGCCGGAACGGGCGGGGCGATGATGCCGCCCATCTCGGTGACAGCCGTCATGTTGCGCAGGTGGGCGAGGGTCAGCGGGGTTTCCCGGGCCATCAGCACCAAGGTGCGACGCTCCTTGAGGGTGACGTCGGCGGCCCGGCCGATCAGGCCTGAAGAGGTGCCGGTGGCGATTTCCGCCAGGGTGCGCATGGAACAGGGCGCGACCACCATGCCCAGGCAGCGGAACGAACCGCTGGCGATCCCGGCGGCCACGTCGTCGGCGCGGTGGTAATGGCTGGCCAGCGCGGTGACGTCGGCCAGTTTGTAATCGGTTTCGTGGGCCATGGTCAGCAGCGCGGCGCGGCTGATGACCAAGTGGCTTTCAATGTCGAGCTCGGCGAGCAATTGCAGCAGGCGCACGCCGTAGATAAAACCCGACGCACCGCTGATGCCGACCACCATGCGCTGGCGGTTCATGATTGCTGGCCTGCGAGCAGTTGGCGGGCGCGCTCGAGCACGTCCTGGTCCAGCTGCGCCTTGATCCCGTCGAATCCCGAACCGCGGGTAGCGTCCAGGCCCATGCGCGAGGTGGTGCCGTCGACGGACGATGACGGGTCCAGCGGGCTGCCAGGCAAGCCATCAATGACGAAGATGTCCTGGTGCGGCTGGAAGTGCGTGGCCAGTGCCCACAGCACCTGACTGTCATCGCTGATGTCGATGTCGCTGTCCACCGCGATCACGGTTTTCAGGTACGGGTCCCAGCCGAGCAGGGCGAGCATGATCTGCCGCGCTTCGCCGTCGCGGCTTTGCTCCAGAGCCACGTAGCAATGGAAGTGTGTGCCTGAATTGGGGTAGTGCACGGCGGTGACGGCGGGGAAGCGCGCCTTGAGTTTCTCGCTCATTTCCGCTTCCCGGGGCAGGCGCGCCAGGGTCAGGTGTTCGGCGTAGCGGCCACCGACCACGTCCACCAGCCAGGCGTCCTTGCGCCGCATCAGGGTATCGACCCGCAGCACATTGTTGGTCGAGCGATCCGAGGAGTAGCCGCTGAACTCACCGAACGGACCTTCTTCGGCATAGGCCGCCGGATCGATCGCACCTTCCAGGACATACTCTGCGCTGGCCGGGACGCCGATGCCGTAGCGCGGGGTTTTTACCAGCTCCAGCGGTGCGCCGAACAAACCGCCCGCCACTGCTCGCTCATCGCTGCCGAATGGCAGCCGTGCCGCCGCCGCGAACATGAACAGCGGGTGTGCGCCGACCACCATCGCCACGCGCAATTCCTCGCCGCGCTCGCGGGCGGTCTGCAGCATGCGCCACAGATGGCCGCGTGAGTGCAGGCTGGTGGCGAGGGTTTGCCGGGTGTGGCGCATCGAGCGGTGGTAGCTCATGTTGGCGATGCCGCTGACCGGGTCTTCGGCAATGATGATCGCGTTGGTGATGTAGGGGCCGCGATCACTGGCGAAATGCTTGAGCATCGGCAGCAGCGCCAGGTCCACGGCTTCGCCTTCGAAGATCTCGTCCTGCACCGGGCCGGTTTCGACGTAGCGCGGGGCGATGGGGTGGTTGGCGCGTTGCTGGAAAGTCTCGTGCAATTGCGCCGGGGCAACGCCGAACATGCGGGCGATGCGGGTGCGGGAGGCGAACAGGTTGGTGGCCACCGGGGCGCCGAAGTGGCCGACTTTTTCGCAGATCAACAAGGGATCGCGGCCCTGGGAGGCGAGCGCATCGACCAGGGCGGTGACATCCTGATCGGCTGAAAGGGAATGCTGGACGCTGAGCACATCGTCCGGGTATTGCCGGCGATAGGCGTCTAGAAAATCGTGAAAATCCTGGGTATCGCCGAGCGTCGAGAGGGTCATGGTTTCACCTCGTGAAAAGCAGTGCTGTGCGTACCTGTAGGAGCGAGCCTGCTCGCGAAGAGGTCAGCCCATTCAAAATCAATGTGACTGATCGACCGCTATCGCGAGCAGGCTCACTCCTACAGGGGATATTGCATGTCGTTACAGGTAAGTGGTGGTCAGGCGAATGTCCGCCTCGGCCAGGTCCTTGGGTGGCGGCGTCGGTTCGATGCCGCACAAGCGGGCGATGTTGTTGCCCAGGTAATCCTCAAGATGGTCCTCGTCGATGCCCAGGCCCTGTGGCGCCGGCGAGCACAGCACCTCAAGCTCGCGCAGCCACATGCCCGGCTCGTTCGGCGGCGAGTCGGTGCCGAACACGATCTTGTTGCGTGGCAGGTCCTTGGCGAACTCGACGATCCGCGACTGGAAGCACCAGCCGGATTCGCAGTACACGTTCGGCGTGTCCATCGCCATCCAGAACGCTTCGAACGAGTAGTTGCCGCCGGTCTGGATGCCGAAGTGACCGATGATGAAATTGACCATCGGGAACTCGCGGATGATCGGGTAGAACATGGTCGGAATGGTGTACGGGCCGTCGCCGGTGTGGATCAGCACCACGATGTTGTACTTGGCACACACCTTCATCGCCGGGCGCAGCCAGTCCAGCGCCCGGTCCGGGCGATAACCGTGCATGTTGGCGTGCAGCTTGAGCATCTTGAAGCCGTATTCCTTGATGTGGAATTCCAGCTCCGCCGCACCGTTTTCCGGTCCCCAGCGCGGGTTGAAGTTGAAGTTGCCGATGAAACGGTCGGGGTACTTCACGCACAGCTCGGCGACGTAGGACATGTAGTCACGCACGCCTTCACGGCCACGGCGGTTGCCGTCGCGGTAGCCGGTGTTGCCCGGCGGTGGCTGGATGAACCCCATGTCGATGCGGCGCGGCTTGCCGTTGATCATGTACGGGCCGTCCATCAGCTTGAGCATGCGCTCGCCGGTGAAGGGTTCGCCGGTGTGGCGCCAGGCCTCGTCGACCAGGTTGGTGGGGTGCAGATGGGTATCGATGATCATCGGTTCAGCTCCTGGCCAGTTGCGTGGTGACGGGACGCTTGAGTTGCGCCTCTGCTTCGGAAACGGAGCGCGGCGGCGGTGTCGGTTCGAGGCCGATCATCCGGGCGGTGTTGTTGCCCAGGTACTCCTCGAGGGTGTCTTCGTCGAGGTTCAGGCCTTGCGGCGGTTCGTGGCACAACACTTCCAGCAGGCGCAGCCACATGCCCGGTTCGTTCGGCGGTGTATCGGTGCCGAAGAGGATCTTGTGGGTGGGCAAGACCTTGGCGAACTCGACGATCCGCGATTGCAGGCACCAGCCCGATTCGCAGTAGACGTTGGGCAACTCCATCGCCCATTGCATCGGCTCGAACACGTAGACCCCGCCGGTCTGCACGCCGAAGTGGGCCATGATGAAATCGACGTTGGGAAACTCCTTGATCATCGGCACCCATTCCGAGGGGATGCTGTAAGGCCCGTCGCCGGTGTGCAGCTTGACCGGGATACCCAGCTCGGCGCATTTCTCGAAGGCCGGGCGCACCCAGTCCAGGGCGCGGTCAGGACGGTAGGCGTGCATGTTGGCCTGCATCTGGACCATCTTGAAACCGTGTTCCTTGACGTAGCGCTCGATCGCCTCGACGCCGTTTTCCACGCCGCAGCGCGGGTTGTAGACGAAGCAACCGATGAAGCGATCGGGGTAGGTCTGGACCATTTTCAGCGTGTAGGCCATGTAGGCGTCGATGGATTCGCGCCCGCTGAGTTCACCGTCGGTCCAGGTGTAGATGGTGTTGCCCTGCGGCGGCTGGATGAAGGCTTTGTCGATGCGGCGAGGTTTGCCGTTGACCATGTACGGGCCATCCATCATCTGCAGCAGACGCTCGCCGGTGAACGGGTCACCGTCATGCCTCCAGGCGAGGTCCACCAGATCGGTGGGATAGCAACTGATATCGATGATCATTGAAGTCGATCTCCTGATAGCGGGTAAGGGAACCTTGCGGTTCGCTAGCAGCCACGTCCGGGCAATCGGCCATTTCTATGCGCAAAGACTCGCGCATTCCCTCGCCTGGTCGCATCCGGCTCGGGACGCTGGCTGCTTGGGGAGGAGTATTGGAAGGGGGTGTGGGATTCGTACAATATTAATTGGGCGAGGGGTTGATACGTGTTCGATATGGTTTCGTGTTGACTGGGCGGGCCTCATCGCCAGCAGGCTAGCTCCCACAGGGGAATGCATTCCACCTGTAGAAACGCAGTCAACTGTGGGAGCTAGCCTGCTGGCGATGGCGTCAGTGTTGTGTATGCAAAGCCAACTGCTTGACCGCCTCAACCACCGGCGCCACCCGCTCGGCTTGCCCCGGCGGCCACACGGCGTAGAGGTTGTAATGCGCCGCAATCTGCGCCTCGTTCAGCGCCACCAACCGACCGCTGCGCAACGCATCTGCCGCCAGCAAGCCACGCACCAGTCCCGCACCGACGCCGGCCTCGGCGGCGGCAATCAGGTTCGCCGCGTTATCAAACACCACCCGCGCCGCAGGCTCGACAGGAGGCATGCCCGCCGCATCCAGCCACGGAATCCACGACCGTCGCGTATACCCCAGCAACGGCAATTCCAGGATCTGCGCCGGGCTCAGCGGTAACTGCAAACCATGCCGCTCAAGCAATTCGGGCGAAGCCACCGCCATCACCCGATCGCCGCAAATCTGCGTCATCTCGCAGTCTTCCCAATCGCCATAACCGTAGCGCAAGGACAGGTCCACCCGTTCGAACGTGCTGCGGTCCGAGCGCGGCATCGACAGCAAAACCACCTCATGCTCGGGCAACAGATCGAGCAGTTGCGGCAGGCGCGGATTGAGCCAGCTCTGCGCCAGTTCGCTGTCCACATCGAGGGTGAGGCGTTGCGCCACGCTGCGGTTTTTCACTGAAGACAGCGCCCGGTCGATCTGCGCCAGTCCGTCGGACAGCACGCTGGCGAACAACTGCCCGGCGTCGGTCAGGTTGCTGCCGCCGCCTTCGCGTACGAAAAGCGGCTGGCCGATGAAGTCTTCCAGGGAGCGGATCTGCTGGCTGATGGCGCTGTGGGTCAGGTCCAGTTTGCGCGCGGCGCTGGAGAAGCTGCCGCTGCGGGCGGCCTGGATGAAAGCACTCATGGACTGTACTGACGGGTATCGCTTGTACATGCTGTTAGTCCTACTTACACAGGATGGCAGAAATCGTCGCTGGCCCGATTTTCCCAAGGCTCCCAATAATCGAGTACCAGGCCTGCACAAAGACGGGCCGCTCTCTTGGAGCCTGACAATGATCGAATTCACGGTAAACGGCGAACGACGCGAGCTGGTAGAGACATCGCCCTCCATGCCCTTGTTATGGGTGTTGCGTGACCATTTGAAACTCACCGGCACCCGCTTCGGTTGCGGCATGGGCCTGTGCGGCGCCTGCACCGTGCATCTGGACGGGGTCGCCGTCCGCTCCTGCCAATTGCCGGTGGCTGCCGTGGCGGGGCACAGCATTACCACCATCGAAGGCTTGTCGCCCACCGGGCAGCATCCGCTGCAACTGGCCTGGGTTGCCGAAGATGTGCCGCAATGCGGTTACTGTCAATCCGGTCAGATCATGTCTGCCGCCGCGTTGCTCAACACCGGTGCAGCAGTGACCGACGATTCGATCCGCAATGCCATGTCCGGCAACCTGTGCCGCTGCGGCACCTACGGGCGGATCAACAAGGCGATCAAGCGCGCGGCCAACGCGCCGAAGGAGGCGTGATGACGATCTCCCCAGTGGACCTCTCGCGGCGTGCGTTTCTCAAGCAAAGCGCCACCGCTGCCAGCGGCCTGGCCATCGCCTTTTACCTGCCCAGCGGTTTGTCTGCGACAGACCCCAAGGCCCCGACGCCGGCCGCTGACTTTGAACCCAACGCCTGGGTGCGCATCCTGCCCGACGGCACGGTGAAACTGGTGGTGCACAAGCACGATTCCGGCACCGGCACGCACACCGCGCTGGCCGCATGCGTGGCCGAGGAACTGGACGTCAACCCGATGACCGTGCAAGTGATCTCACCGGAAAACCCGTTCTTCGAGACCTACATTCACCCGATCTGGAAAGTCTTCTCCACCGGCGGCAGCACCAGCGTGTCGCTGGAGTACGAGCGCCTGCGCATGGCCGGGGCGACGGCGCGCACGCTGTTGCTGACGGCGGGCGCCCGGCAGTGGAAAGTCAGCCCCGACAGCTGCACCACCGAGGAGGGCCGCGTGGTGCATGCAGCGAGCCAGCGCAGCCTTGGTTACGGTGAGCTGGCCGCAATCGCCGCGCATCTGCCGACACCGGCCAAGGTCACGCTCAAGGACCCGGCGCAGTTCAAGTACATCGGCAAACTGCGGCACAAGCGCGATGCCCAGGCCAAGGTCTGCGGGCGCTTCACCTACAGTATCGACGTGGTGCTGCCGGGCATGCTGGTGGCGGTGATTCAACGCGCGCCGGTGGTGGGGGCGAGTGTCGTGTCAGTAAACAGCACGGCGGCGCTGCAGGTGCCGGGCGTGCGCAAGGTGATCAAGGTGCCGGGCCGTCCCGACGTGCTCGGCGGTAACGTCGAAGGCGTGGCGGTGTTGGCGGACCACTACTGGGCCGCGCATCAGGGCCGCGAGTTGCTCGAGGTGCAATGGAGCGACTCGCCGCTAGGCGGTTTCGACAGCGATGAACTATACAAGGCCCAGGCCGCGGCGCTGGCTGACAAAGGCGCGCAACGGGTGTCCGCGATGGCTGCCGGGGATGTGAACGGCCAATGGCCGAACGCCGCGAAACTGCTCGAAGCCGAGTACCGCATGCCCTACAAGGTGCAGAATCCGCTGGAGCCGATCTGCGTCACCGCACACGTCAAGGACAACGCCATCACATATTGGGGTGGCGTGCAGGTGCCTTCGTCGGCCCTGGAGGCGGCGCAAACCGTGTGCGGGATCGCCAAGGACAAGGTCACCATCAACGAGTTGGTGTCCGGTGGCAGCTTCGGCGCGCGGGAGGCCAAGTACTGGCTGTTCGAAGTGGCGTACCTGGCGCAGCAGGCCAGGGTGCCGGTGAAACTGATGAACAGTCGTGAAGACGAAATGCGTTCGTTGTTCATGCACCCGGCCACGCTCCACCGGGCCAAGGGCGCGCTGGACGCCCAGGGACGCCTGACGGCGTTGCAGCTGGAGGCCGTGTCACCGGCCTCGCCGGAGCAGTGGGAACCTGGCTACTTCGAACGCCCCGACAAAATGGACTACAGCACCACGGAAGCCATCACCGCATGGGATTTCGCCTATCGCCCGGCCAACCTCGACCTTTCCTGGGTCCGGCACGAAACCCGGGTGCCCAGCGGCTGGTATCGCTCAGTGAGCTTCATCCCCAACGTGTTCGCCGTGGAAAGCTTCATGGATGAGCTGGCCCATGGCGCCGGGCAAGACCCGCTGGCCATGCGCCTGGCCAACATGCAGGAGCGGCCACGGCACGTCGCGGTGCTCAAAAGCGCTGCCGAGCGTGCCGGTTGGGGCCAGCCCCTGCCTGAAGGCACGGCGTTGGGCATCGCCACCCACCAGGGCTACAGCAGTTTCATCGCGGTCGTTGCTCGGGTGTCGAAACAGGACGGGGCGATCAAGGTCGAGAACCTCACCTGCGTGGTCGATTGCGGTCTGGCGGTTTCCCCCGGCGGTGTCGAAGAACAGATCTACGGCGGCCTGATGTGGGGCCTGGGGCACGCCTTGTTCGATCGCCTGGACATCAAGCAGGGCAGGGTGGTGCAGAGCAACTTCCATGATTATCGGGTGGCGCGCATGTCGGACATGCCGGCGCTGGACATCCTGCTGGTCGAAGGTGATCCGGCCAAGCCCGGTGGCGTCGGTGAACTCGGCAGCCCAGCAGTGGCCCCGGCCATCGCCAACGCCCTGTTCAGCCTGACCGGCGTGCGCCAACGCTCGACGCCGTTGAACCTGGGTTAGGCATCATGGACTTGCGTCTGTTGCGCTATTTCATGGCGCTGGCCGAAGAGCTGCATTTCGGCCGGGCCGCCACCCGCTTGCACATCTGCCAGCCACCGCTGAGCCAGCAGATTCGTCTGCTGGAGGAGGAACTGGGCACGCCGCTGTTCGAGCGCAGTCATCACCGGGTCGAGTTGACCGCCGCCGGGCAAATGCTCAAGGAGCAGGCGCCGCTGGTGTTCGAACAGCTCAACCGTGCCCTCGACCTGACGCGGCAAACCGGCCGCGGCCAGTTGGGCGAGCTGGAAATCGGCATGATCAGTTCGGTGATGGTCGGAGTGTTGCCACGGGCCTTGCACCTGTTTCGCGAGCGTTATCCGCAGGTGTCCTGGCGCCTGCATGAGATGACGCCCGCGGCGCAGGTCAAGGCGCTGAAGGAGAAACGCATCGATGCCTGCGTGTTCCGGGTCGGCTATGACGACCCGCAGTTGCGCAATGAACTGCTGATCTACGAGCCGATCCGGGTGGTCATGCCTGCAGATCACCCGTTGGCCGCAAAGCCGCTGCTGGCGCCTGCGGATCTGGCGCCCGAGCCGTTCGTGGCGCTGGAGCTCAAGCAATCGCGGTTTGCCGATTTTCTCTACCAGTGCTGCATCCAGGCCGGATTCACGCCGCAGATCCGCCAGCAGGTGATCGAGGTGCAAACCTTGCTCAGCCTGGTCCGGGCCGGTTTCGGCGTGGCCTTGTTGCCGGCCTCCATCGAACAGCTGGCTCCGGCAGGCCTGGTGTTCCGGCGCCTGAGCCCGGCGTTACCGGAGGTGCCGTTGTACGCCACCTATCGTGCGGACGATGATTCGCCGGTGCTCAAGCTGTTTCTCGATACGTTGCGTGAGCTCGTCCTGCAAGACCGCAACAACTCTCCCCTGTAGGAGTTGCCGCAGGCTGCGATCTTTTGATCTTTAGCAATGATGCTGGCGCCGAAGATCAAAAGATCGCAGCCTGCGGCAGCTCCTACACCGGTTGCGTGCGCAGGTTGCACGATCATGAGCGCGTGTGGTCGGAAACTTCACAGGGTCACCCAACTTGTGGAGTCGCAATGAGCCAGGACGTCTTGACCAGGGAAACCAACCGCCGTCAGTTGCAGCAAATCATCGCCGGTCTGTCCGACGGCGTGATCCTGCTGGATCCCGACCAGAGCATCCTCTGGGCCAATGACGCGGCGCTGGCCATGCACGGCGTCGAGCAGATCGGCGAGTTGGGCAGCAACGCCAAGGCCTACACCAAACAATTCGCCCTGCGCTATCGCAATAACCACGTGGTACCGGCCGACAGCTATCCGATTAGCCGGTTGGCGCGCGGCGAGACCTTCAGTGATGTGCTGGTAGAGGTGACGAGCGAGGAGCGTACCTGGGTCCATCGCGTGCGCAGCCTGGTGCTGGCCGACAGCCGTGGTGAACCGGAGTCGCTGGTGCTGATCATGGACGATGTCACCGACTGGGCCAGCGCCGAGCAGCGCTTCGAGAAAACCTTCGCCGCCAACCCGGCACCGGCCGTCATCTGCCGCCTAAGTGATTTGCGCTACATCAAGGTCAACCCCGGGTTTCTGGAAATGACCGGTTATGCCCGCGACCAGGTGATCGGCACCTCGACCTATGAGCTGGACGTGCTGGAACAGGCGGAAAACAAGGAACTGGCCAAGCAGCGCCTGCGCGAAGGCGCGACCATTACGCAGATGCAGGCCCAGTTGCGCCTGGCTGACGGTGGCAGCAAGCAAGTGATCGTCGCCGGCCAGCCCCTTGAACTCAATGACGAGGCCTGCATGCTGTTTTCCTTCGTCGACATGGAGCCCCGGCACAAGGCCGAAGTTGCCCTGCGCCAGAGTGAGGAGCGGTTTGCCAAGGCCTTTCGCCTGACGCCAGTGCCGACCCTGGTGTGCAGCGCCAGCGATCAGGTGGTGATGGATGTGAATGATGCGTTTCTCATTACCCTCGCGTACTCGCTCGAAGAAGTGGTCGGAAAAACCATCGCCGAGATCGATTTCTTTCATGACAAAGGCGCACGGACACGGCTCTTCACCGCACTGGAGAAAACCGCACGCCTGGACCGTGTTGACGTACGTGTGCGCGGCAAAGATAACCAACTGATCGATTGCGCCGTCAGCGCCGATACCGTGAACATTCAGGACAGCCCCTGCTACCTGCTGGTGATGATGGACATCACCGAGCGCAAACGCACCGAGCTTGAGTTGGTGTCGGCCATTGAAGAGGTGATGAAGGATGCCTCCTGGTTCAGTCGCACGCTGATCGAAAAACTGGCTAACGTGAAGAACGTCAATGCGCCGCAGTTGCCCAGTGTGTCCTTTACCGACCTGACCGCCCGGGAGCGCGACGTGCTGGAGTTGATCTGTGAAGGCCTGGCGGACAAGGAAATCGCCACGCGCCTGAAGCTGTCGACGAACACCGTGCGCAACCACGTCGCCACGGTCTATTCCAAACTCGATGTGCATAGCCGCAGCGAGGCGATTGTCTGGGCGCGCGAGCGTGGGTTGTTTTCCAGTGCATGGCGCCCCAAGGGGCAACGGTAAGGTGCAAATGCACCAGGCCATGGGGTGCAAATTCACGTTCTGGCAGGCAGGTGGCAAACCTTAGGCTAAGAGCGGGCGAATGACGTTTTGTGATCACTTGCCCGCCTCTGGTCGCTAAAGGAACAGCCATGCACGATGAACGCTCTACCCACAATGTGACTTGCCGTAGTGGGTTTTCGCGATGATCCACGTATCCCAGCTGCGCACGCAGCTTGAGCGGACCTTTTCGCCCCTGGCCTGCGAGTGCAATGTCAGCGGCGATCATTCGTTGACCATCAAGCTCTACCATCCCGTGTCAGGGCAAGTCGATCTGGTGGTCAGCGGGTTGAATGTGGCCATGCTGCAGTCCGCTGAAGCGGTGGCCTCGCTCATCGAAGAACTGCGCTATGAGTTGCAGTGCAACAGCCTGCAACGCCCGGACCCGGTGGTGTAGGAATTGCCAGGTTTGGCACGCCAGGACCAATGAATACGCGAGAAAAAAGTACAAAAGTGATTTTTCTGCAACCGCGCCGTGAACTTTACGGCGGTGTTGTGTTGTCACACCCATGTGTACTTCTTTTTGCGCGGGTCATCCTATGAAAAGTCTTGGGAAACGCCTTTTTACACCTGTTGCCCTTTGTGCCTTGATTCTCGGCGGCTGTTCCAGTCCGCCGCCACCGCCACCTGCTGCGCCACCACCGCCACCTGAAACCACCTGCCAGACCTCCGATAACACTCAGGTCATGGGCGAAATGCGGGCGGAAGGGCAGGTGACACGAGAAACCACCGTGACGCGGTGTGTGACTCAGTAAGCAAATCCTGTAGGAGCGAGCCTGCTCGCGAAAAACGTTAACGATGACGCGTGGTGCCTGACAGCCCGCGGCGCCCCGACGTCCATCGCGAGCAGGCTCGCTCCTACAAGGAGTGGGGGCACATCAAATCAGGAGAGGAAACCGCCATCCACGTTCAGGGAAACGCCGGTGGTGTAGCTCGATGCGTCGCTCGCCAGGTACAGCACGGCGCCGGCCATCTCGCTCGGATCTGCCACACGCTTGAGCGGGATCTGTTGCAGCGCAGTGTTCAGGATCGCCTCGTTCTTCACCAGCGCCGAAGCGAACTTGGTGTCGGTCAGGCCCGGCAGCAGGGCGTTGCAGCGGATGTTGAACTGCGCGCATTCCTTGGCGAATACCTTGGTCATGTTGATCACGGCCGCCTTGGTCACCGAGTAGATACCCTGGAAGATCCCCGGAGAGACGCCGTTGATCGATGCGACGTTGATGATGCTGCCGCCGCCGTTTTCGCGCATCAGCTTGCCGGCTTCCACCGACATGAAGAAGTAGCCGCGGATGTTGACGTCGACGGTTTTCTGGAAGGCGCTGAGGTCGGTGTCCAGGACGTTGCAGAATTGCGGGTTGGTCGCGGCGTTGTTGACCAGGATGTCCAGGCGCCCGAACTGTTCCTTGATGCCGGCGAAGACCTGGCTGATCTGTTCCATCTCGCCGATGTGGCAGGCGATAGCGGTGGCTTTGCCGCCAGCGGCAATGATCGCGTCGGCCACGTGCTGGCAGCCCTCGAGTTTGCGGCTCGAGACGATCACGTGGGCGCCTTGCTGGGCCAGCAGTTTGGCGATGGCTTCACCGATGCCGCGGCTGGCGCCGGAGACGAAAGCGATCTTGCCGTCGAGGTCGAACAACTGAGTCTTGGACATGATTTTTCCTTGTTATGGAGCCGAAATCGCCTTTATAGGAGCCAGGCTTGCCGGCGAAGGCGTACCTGAGGCCGCCTTCGCCGGCAAGCCGGGCTCCTACAGGTTCGTGTAGGTATCAGAGGCTGGATTTGTCGATGACCTGCAAGCTCATCTGCTCCAGCAGTTTGTTCATGTGAATGAACTGCGCGAAGCGTTTGTCCTGGGTCTGGCCATGGTAGAAGCGGTAGTAGATCTGCTGCACGATACCGGCCAGGCGGAACAGGCCGTAGGTGTAGTAGAAGTCGAAATTGTCGATTTCGATGCCTGAACGCTGGGCGTAATAGTCGACGAATTCGCGGCGGGTGAGCATGCCCGGTGCGTGGCTGGGCTGACGGCGCATCAGTTGTACCGGCGCCGGGTCACTGGCTTCGATCCAGTAGGCGAGGGTGTTGCCCAGGTCCATCAACGGGTCGCCCAGGGTAGTCAGTTCCCAGTCGAGCACGCCGATGATTTGCATCGGGTTGTTCGGGTCGAGGATGACGTTGTCGAAGCGGTAGTCGTTGTGCACGATGCTGGAGGTCGGGTGATCGGCCGGCATCTTGTCGTTGAGCCAGGCTTTCACCGCTTCCCACCGCGGCGCGTCGGGGGTCAGGGCTTTCTCGTAGCGGTCGCTCCAGCCCTTGATCTGCCGCGCTACGTAGCCTTCAGGCTTGCCGAGGTCACCCAGGCCGTAGGCGTTGTAGTCGACACGGTGCAGTTCGACGAACTTGTCGATGAAACTCTTGCACAGGGCTTCGGTTTTCGCCGAGTCCAGCCCCAGCTCGGGGGGCAGTTCGGAACGCAGGATGATGCCGTTGACGCGCTCCATCACATAGAACTCGGCGCCGATCACCGCTTCGTCCGTACAGTGCACGTAGGCCTTCGGGCAATACGGAAAGCCGTCGCGCAGTTGATTGAGGATGCGGAATTCGCGGCCCATGTCATGGGCGGACTTGGCCTTGTGGCCGAACGGCGGGCGACGCAGGACGAACTCCTGCTCAGGGTACTCCAGCAAATAGGTGAGGTTGGACGCACCGCCCGGGAACTGGCTGATCCGTGGCAAGCCGCTCAAGCCCGGAATGTGGGACTTGAGGTAGGGATCGATCAGGCTGGCATCGAGTTCTTCGCCGGTGCGGGTGCGGGTGGATTGGTCAGTAAGCGTCATGCTTATCCCTTCTGCTTATTCTGGAGGCCTGAAACTATTGGCTAATCTAATGCGCACACCCGGCACCCACAACCTCGAATCCCCCTTATAGGTGAGCGTGTTGCCGGGCAATCATTGCTTTTGATACACCTGTTTGAATTGTCTTACTGGACGGCTTGGGTAATGTCCTTCGGCAGTTCGATGGGGGTCAACACCGGCTGGCCGGAGAAAAACGCCACCAGGTTGCGTCCCACCAGTTCCACGGTGCCCTGGGTGGCCTCGGGGGAGAGTCCGGCCACGTGCGGGCTCAAGATGACGTTCGCCAGGACCTTGAGCGCATCCGGCACCTTGGGTTCGGCATCGAAGACATCCAGCGCGGCACCGGCGATCCGTCGTTGCTCAAGCGCGGTAATCAGGTCGGCGGTGACCACCACGCTGGCACGGGCGATGTTGACGAAAAAACCGTTGGGCCCCAGGGCCTCGAGTACCTGGCGGTTGATCAGGTGCTTGGTGCCCAGGCCCCCGGGGGTGGCAGCGATCAGGAAGTCCGAGGCACGGGCCAGTTCGGTGGGCGTCGAGCAGAACTTGTAGGGCACATCGCTGCGGTGCTGGCGGTTGTGGTAACTCACCGTCATGTCGAAGCCCGCGGCGGCCCGTTTGGCGATGGCCATGCCGACCGCACCGAGGCCGAGAATGCCCAGGCGCTTGCCGGCCAGGGAAGGGCGCATGATTTTTGGCCACTCACCCCGGCGTACGGCGGCATCGCAGCGGGGGACGTCGCGCACCAGCGACAGCAGCAGCGCCATGGCATGGTCGGCCACCGAGGAGGCGTTGACGCCGGCGCCATTGGTGACGGTGATGCCCCGGTCGGCGGCGGCTTGCAGGTCGACCTGCTCAAAGCCCGCGCCAATCACGCAGATGATCTTGAGGTTGGGCAGGACGGCGATTTCATCGGCATAGAGACCCAGCGGGCCGCGGGTCAGGACGGCATCGATCTGGCCGCTGTGGCGGATGATGGCCTCGGCGCGCTCGGCGGGCGTGGGCGCCAAAATCAGGTGAAAGCCCTGATGTTCGAGAATGGGCAGGTAATCATTGATGGTTTCAACCAGTACCAGAACGGTTGCAGGCATGCTTTGCTCCTGTGGGCAGCGGACAGTCGGGCTCGAACGTCGGTCGAGAGTGCTGGTTGCGAACCAATTTGGCAATCTCACTGTCTTCGTTCCTCAGTGTAGGAGCTGGCGAAGCCTGCGATCTTTTAAAGCCACGGAATATTTTTGATGCCAGCGAATTTTCAGGCCGGGGCAGGGGGCTCTGTCAGGAAGGTCTGGGCCGCCTCAAGGATTTCCTCCGACAGGGCGTCGCCCCGGGTGGCCCGCGCCAGGGTCAGCGCGCCGACCATCAGTGAATACTGCACCAGCGCCTGCTGTCGCTTTTCGGCGGCATCGTCCGAGTCCATCAGTTCGCCCAGGGCATCGAGGAGCCGGTTCAGGCCGGCCATGAACGGCTCGCGCAAGCCGCTGTCGGCGTGTTCGTGGCACATGTCGCCGGCAAAGGCCACCACCGGGCAGCTTTCACCGGGGTTGTCGCGGCTGTAGACCGACAGGTACGGTTTGATCAGGGCCTGGCGCGCCGCCGCTTTATCGTCGCCTTGGGTGATTCGTTCGCGCCAGCGCGTACCCACCTCCTTGAAGGCCCGCTCGCTGGCCTCCCTGGCCAGCGCTTCCTTGGACTGGAAGTGACCATAGAAACCACCATGGGTCAGGCCTGCCGCCGCCATCACGTCGACGACGCTGATCCCGTGCAGGCCGCGTTCGCGAAACAACCGTGTGGCGGCCTCGACGATGATTTCGCGGTTGAGGTCGGCTTGTTTGCGGGAAACGCGGGGCATGGGCGGCTCACAGGTCAATAAGTTGGCGATCAGAGGGCGTATTGGGCAATGCCATTGCCGAACGACCAGTTCTCTTTCTTCACTTCCACCAGATTAATGAAAACATCCTCCAGGCGCACGGCCAGCTGCGTGTTGAGGCTTTCGACGATGGTCTTGTAGAGCAGCTTTTTCTGCTCCAGGGTTCGGCCTTCGCTCAGGGTGATCTGGATAACCACCAGATTGTTGGTGCGCGGGATGCCCAGGTACTGGGGATCGAAGATGAAATGCTGTTCGTCATGTTCGGCGAGGATCTGGAAGTTATCGTTCTCCGGTACACCAATCGCGCTGCGCAGGGCGGCGTAGATCAGTTGTCCGACGCGTTTGGCGTAGGTGGGGTCCTGCTGTTTCTTGAGGTCGACGCGAACCAGTGGCATGGGATGACTCCAGAGGGTTGACAGGTTCTTTAAAAATACATGATGAACGACCTTTATCAATGCTGAATTGGCGATTACCGATGAGTTGATGCAAATCCATGTGGGAGCGAGCCTGCTCGCGATAGCGATGTATCAGCCAATGCGGGTGTTGAATCTGCCGCCGTCATCGCGAGCAGGCTCGCTCCCACAGGGTTGTGCATCGTTCGAAATTTCCTCAATTGGTACCACCGTTCCTCACCTAAGTCTTTGCTTCTGTTCACTAATCCTCCAGAATCGCGCCCCTGTTTCGGCCAGGGCGCTGCCTGTCGGGTATTCCGACGCGTCCCGGCCGGGTGGCAAGTGACCGGAATGTGGAGATCCCACCGGATGAATGATCAGGCCAATAGCGTTAACGAACGCTTTGTAGCAGCGACACCCGCAACTCTTTCGAGCTGGAATCGCCAGGACACCACCTGGATGCTGGGCTTGTTTGGTACGGCGATTGGCGCGGGAACCCTGTTTTTACCGATCAACGCAGGCCTGGGCGGCTTCTGGCCGCTGCTGATCCTGACATTGCTGGCGTTCCCGATGACGTTCTACGCACACCGCGGCCTGACCCGCTTTGTGCTGTCCGGCCGTGAAGGCGCGGACATCACCGAGGTGGTGGAAGAGCATTTCGGCCTCAAGGCCGGTGCGTTGATCACCTTGCTGTACTTCTTCGCGATCTTCCCGATCCTGTTGATCTACAGCGTGGCGCTGACCAACACCGTGGGCAGCTTCCTCGAGCATCAACTGCACATCATGCCGCCACCGCGCGCCGTGCTGTCGCTAGTGCTGATCCTCGGCCTGCTGGCGGTGGTGCGTTGTGGTGAGCAACTGATCGTCAAGGCCATGAGCCTGATGGTTTACCCGTTCATCGTCGCCCTGCTGTTTCTGGCGGTGTACCTGATTCCGCACTGGAACGGCGGCATCCTGGCTACCGCCAGCGATGTACCGGCGCCGTCGGCGTTGCTGCACACCCTGTGGCTGGCGATTCCGGTGATGGTTTTTTCGTTCAACCACTCGCCGATCATCTCGGCGTTCGCCGTGGACCAGAAGCGTCGTTACGGCGAGCACGCCGAGGAGCGCAGTTCGCAGATCCTGTCCCGCGCCCACTTGCTGATGGTGGTGATGGTGCTGTTCTTCGTCTTCAGTTGCGTGCTGACCCTGTCGCCGGCACAACTGGCCGAGGCAAAGGCACAGAACCTGTCGATCCTGTCGTACCTGGCCAACCACTTCAGCAACCCGACCATCGCCTTCGCGGCGCCGTTGATTGCCTTCGTGGCCATCTCCAAGTCGTTCCTGGGGCACTACATCGGTGCAAGCGAAGGCCTCAAGGGCCTGATCGTCAAGAGCGGCAAGCGTCCGGCAGCCAAGACCCTGGACCGCATCGTCGCGGCGTTCATGCTGGTGGTGTGCTGGATCGTCGCCACGCTGAACCCGAGCATCCTCGGCATGATCGAAACCCTGGGTGGCCCGGTGATCGCGGCGATCCTGTTCCTGATGCCGATGTACGCGATCCGCAAGGTGCCGGCGATGGCGCGCTATCGTGGCCAGGCGTCGAACGTGTTTGTGGTGGCGGTAGGCCTGGTGGCTATCTCGGCGTTGATCTATTCGCTGAGTGCCTGATACCCCAGGCATGCACTAAACCTTGTGGGAGCGAGCCTGCTCGCGAATACGGCAGCACATCCAGCATTGATGTGCCTGATACACCGCATTCGCGAGCAGGCTCGCTCCCACATTGGTTTGTGTAGTGTTCAGTTAAGAAGGGGCATAAAAAAACGCCGCTCATCTCACGATGGGCGGCGTTTTTTATTGCTGTGTAACGTTAGGCTTGAACGACCGGGATGTTGGCGTTCGCAGCAGCTTCACGGAACTCGGCGATCTGGTCGAAGGACAGGTAGCGGTAGACATCGGCCGCCAT
>NZ_AKJF01000084.1 GCF_000282475.1 Pseudomonas sp. GM78 | reverse complement strand
GGCTGGCTCCCACAGGGGATATTCAATACCTGCGAGATCAGTTTTGTGGCGAACAGCTCAAGGCGTTCGCGGGTGTCGCCGGTGGTGCGCCAGGGATCATCGCTGAGCGACAACAACATATCCGGGCGCGGTCCGGCCCACGGTTCGGCCAGCGCACAATCCAGCGGATCGAAGCCCAGTTCGAAGGCCTTGGCCAGCGCCCGCAGCAGGCTCGATTGCGCCCCTCGACCATCGCCCCGGGGGATGCGCAGCAGCGCGAGCAAGGTGTCGATCCGCAAGCGTCCGGCCGGCGACTCGCCAAACACGTGCAAGCCATCGCGGATCTGCGACTCTTTCAAATCGCACAGGTAAGTGTCCAGGCGCGGTAGCCAGATCGCCGCATCGGCCTCGCTATCCAGTCGTTCGTCCAGCTGCAGCTCGCGGTCGATGTGGGTGTCGCGCACCAGTTGCAGGATGTCGCGTTGCAGTTCCCGGGCACGCCGTGGATCGAGCAATTGCGCCTCGTAGTATTCGTCCGCCAGCAACTCGAGGTTGCGCAGCGGGCCGTAGGTCTCGGCGCGGGTCAGTGGCGGCATCAGGTGGTCGATGATCACCGCCTGGGTGCGGCGCTTGGCCTGGGCGCCTTCGCCCGGGTCGTTGACGATGAACGGATAGATGTTCGGCAGCGGCCCGAGCAGCGCGTCCGGCCAGCAGTGCTCCGACAGCCCCACGCCCTTGCCAGGCAGCCATTCGAGATTGCCGTGCTTGCCGACATGGATCACGCCGTGGGCGCCGTAGGTAGTGCGCAACCAGAAATAGAACGCCAGGTAGCCATGGGGCGGCACCAGGTCCGGGTCGTGATACACCGCACTGGGATCGACCTGGTAACCCCGCGCCGGTTGAATGCCGACGAAGGTCAGGCCGAAGCGCAATCCGGCGATCATCATTCGTCCGTCACGGCACATCGGATCACTGTCGGGCGTGCCCCAGCGTTCCAGTACCGCCGCCCGGTTGGCGTCTGGCAGCGCGTTGAACATTTGCAGGTAATCGTCCATGGCCAGGCTTTGCTGGCACGGGCGTTGATCGAGGGTATCGAGGTCGTTGCTGACACCGCCGAGCAATTGCTGGATCAACGCGGTGCCGCTGTCTGGCAACCCGGCTGGCAGCGGATAACCTTCTTGATGAAGCGCACGCAGGATGTTCAACGCCGCAGCCGGGGTATCGAGCCCGACGCCGTTGCCGATGCGACCATCGCGGGTCGGGTAATTGGCCAGGATCAGCGCGATGCGTTTTCCGCCATTGGGCAACCGCGCCAGATCGATCCAGCGCCGCGCCAGTTGCGCGACAAAGTCCATGCGCTCCGGCTGCGCGCGGTAGCAGACCACATCGGACTGACTGCGCTCGCTGCGCCAGGCCAGGTCCTTGAAACTGATTGGTCGGCTGATGATGCGCCCGTCCAGTTCCGGCAATGCGATGTGCATCGCCAGATCGCGGGGGCCGAGCCCCTGTTCGCTGGCACGCCAGCCGGGCTCATTGTCCTGGGCGCAAATGGCCTGGATCACCGGGATATTGCGGCGAAACGGGCGCAAGTGCGGTGCTTCCGGGCTGGACTGAGCGAAGCCGGTGGTGTTGAGAATCACCCCCGCCTCGACTTCATCCAGCCAGTCCTCGATCGCCGCAAGGCAGCCAGGCTCTTTTAGACTGGCCAGCGCTATCGGCAGCGGATTAAGCCCCGCCGCCTGCAAACGCTGGCAGAAAACATCGATGAAAGCGGTGTTCGCCGCCTGCAAATGCGAGCGGTAAAACAGCACCGCCGCCACCGGTTGACCGCTTTGCCACTCGGCTTGCCAGTCACCCAGTGCCGCGGGGCTTTTTTGTGGGTGGTAGATCGCCGTTCGCGGCAAGGTGTGCGGCTCGGCCCAGGCGTAGTCGCGACCCAGCCAGCGATTGGCCAGGCAACGGAAAAAGTCGAGGGCATTGCCCATGCCACCCTGGCGCAGGAATTGCCAAAGCCGGTCGCGATCCTCAACGCCCACGGTGCTGAGATCGCTGAGCTCCGGGTCCGGGCGGTCATCGCCGGGCACCAGAATCAGCTGCACACCCCGCTGCGACAACTCCACCAGCCGCTCGACGCCGTAACGCCAATAGGCAATGCCGCCGTGCAGCGAAATCAGGATGACTTTGGCGTGGCGCAGTACTTCGTCGACATACAGGTCGACCGACGCATGGTTCTGCACCTGCATCGGGTTGGCCAGGCGCACGCTCGGGTAGTCGTCGGGCAACTGCTGCGCCGCTTCGGCAAGCAGCGCCAGGCTGGAGTCACCGCTGCACAGGATCACCAGCTCGGCGGGGGTTTGTCCAAGGTCGGCAATGTTGTCATCCGACACGAATCCGCCGGGCTGGGTCCTGAGCAGGTGCATGGGTTACACGCTGAGCGCGGCGCGCAATTGCGCTTCGAGCGTTGCGGCGTCCAGTGCCTGGCCGATCAATACCAGCCGGGTGGTGCGCGCTTCTTCTGCGCCCCACTGGCGGTCGAAATGCTTGTCGAAACGGGTGCCCACGCCCTGGATCAGCAGGCGCATCGGTTTGTTCGGGACCGCGGCAAAGCCTTTGACCCGCAGGATGCCGTGCTGCACCACCAGTTGGGTCAGCGCATCCATCAGCAGGCTTTCGTCGGATGCCGGCAGTTCGATGGAGATCGAATCGAAAGCATCGTGGTCGTGATCGTCTTCGCCTTCATGGTGGTGGTCGTGATGGCTGTGGCGGCTGTCGATGTGTTCTTCGGAACCGGCGCCGAGGCCGATCAGCACGTCCAGCGGCAGGCGGCCGCTGCTGGCTTCGATGACTTTCACCGCTGGCGGCAGTTCTTCGGCGACTTCCAGGCGCACGCGGGCCAGGTCTTCAGGGCTGATCAGGTCGGCCTTGTTGAGGATCACCAGATCGGCGCTGGCCAACTGGTCGGCGAACAGCTCGTGCAGCGGCGATTCGTGGTCCAGGTTCGGGTCGAGTTTACGCATGGCGTCGACTTGATCCGGGAACGCGGCGAAGGTGCCAGCCGCCACGGCCGGGCTGTCGACCACGGTGATCACCGCGTCAACGGTGCAGGCGCTGCGGATTTCCGGCCACTGGAAGGCCTGTACCAGAGGTTTTGGCAGGGCCAGGCCAGACGTTTCGATCAGGATGTGGTCGAGGTCGCCGCGACGGGCTACCAGTTCGCGCATCACCGGGAAGAACTCTTCCTGTACGGTGCAGCACAGGCAGCCGTTGGCCAGTTCGTAGACGCGGCCATTGGCCTCTTCTTCGGTGCAACCGATGGAGCACTGCTTGAGGATTTCGCCGTCAATGCCCAGTTCGCCGAACTCGTTGACGATCACCGCGATGCGGCGGCCCTGGGCGTTGTCGAGCATGTGCCGCAGCAAAGTGGTTTTGCCCGAGCCGAGGAAGCCGGTGACGATGGTGACGGGGAGTTTGGCCAGTGTTTTCATCGGATGCCCTTTGGCAAGGTGGCGGGCATACGGGACGAGAACCGGCAACGCACAAGCGCGCCGGATGCGTTCGCCACCGGATCACCCCGCCCGGTTGTAGTGAGAATCTGTATCGAGGCAGGTCTCCTGGCTGACGGCTGGCCAGTCATTGGACTGGCGGTTGCTGCGCCTTCCCGCGCGCGCCATGGCTGGCGCATGCAGTGGCATGGCAGAAACTGAACCGTTCACAGTTGCGGGGGCAGCCGCGGCATTGACCGCGTTCCCTTCTTAGCTTCGACAAACGCCGAAGAACCTCGAAAGCGCAAGGCTACGCATGGTATCGGGGCGGGTCAATGTCTTGTGTCGCCCGGATTAGATCATTCCCACGCGCAGCAAAGGAATGCCTCAACGGACGCTCCGCGTTCGGCTCCGGGTGGGACGCGGAGCGTCCCGGGCTGCATTCCGACGCAGAGCGTGGGAACGATCCAACCCTCAAACGAGAACCCTTGCCAATTGACGCCCGCCCCTTGCCCATGCTCTCCTACGCATCTTGTTACGGGTGCCCTTCACAGGGTGAAACGGGAAACCGGTGAATCATGTGCTTTACTTCAGGCCATGTCAGTCCGGTGCTGCCCCCGCAACGGTAAGCGAGCGAAGCGTCAGATCCACTGTGCCATTGCGGCATGGGAAGGTGACGCTTACAGGTCAGGGCTAGTGCCTGCGCCCCTCGTGAGCCCGGAGACCGGCCCGCAACACAAAGTGAACAATACGATCACTTCAATCAACAAACCCGCGGTGGGCGGGCGCTGTTCGGACTTCTGCGCGCCCGGTCGTGCGGAGCTCTGCTTGCGCTCTTATTCCCCGCTGACAGAACAGAGGGAAGCGCCATGTCAATCATCAGCAGCACCGGCCACAGCAATACCGCCAGCACCACCACTACCCTGTCCCAGCGCCTGACCGCCGCCGTTTGTGCGTCGATCCTCGGCGCGTGCCTGGTGTATTTCGCCGGTTTCTCGCACATCGAAGCCGTTCACAACGCGGCTCACGATACGCGCCACAGTTCCGCGTTCCCGTGCCACTGAGACCTGCCGACATGATCAAGCGTATTGCGCAAACCGCAGGTTTCACCGGGCTGCTGGCCGCCCTGCTGCTGACCCTGCTGCAAAGCTTCTGGGTTTCTCCGCTGATTTTGCAGGCCGAGACCTACGAAAAATCCGAACCTGCGGCCGTTGAAGTTCATGAACACGCCGCTGGCGTCGCCGCCCATTCCCACGATACCGAAGCCTGGGAACCGGAAGACGGCTGGCAGCGCGTGCTGTCGACCACTGGCGGCAACCTGGTGGTGGCGGTCGGTTTCGCCCTGATGCTCGCCGGTCTCTATACCCTGCGCGCGCCGACCAAAACCTCCCAGGGCCTGCTCTGGGGCCTGGCTGGCTACGCGACATTCGTACTGGCACCGACCCTTGGCCTGCCACCTGAGTTGCCGGGTACCGCCGCTGCCGATCTGGCGCAACGCCAGCTCTGGTGGATCGGCACCGCCGCCTCCACCGCTGTCGGTATCGCCCTGATCGTGTTCAGCCGTCACTGGCTGATGAAAGTCCTTGGCGTGGCGATTCTCGCCGTACCGCATGTGATTGGCGCACCGCAACCGGAAGTGCACTCGATGCTCGCCCCAGAGGCACTGGAAACTCAGTTCAAGATCGCTTCGCAGCTGACCAACGTGGCGTTCTGGCTGGCTCTGGGCCTGATCAGCGCCTGGTTGTTCCGCCGCAAAAGCGATGGCCAGTACCACGCATGACTGACCTCAGCGCAGCGCCGACCCTGGTGGTCGGCCTGGGCTGCCAGCGCGGCTGCCCCGTCAGCACGTTGCGGGCACTGCTCGACCAGGCACTGCAGGCGCACCGGATCGAACTGCATCGGATCAAGGCCCTGGCCAGTATCGATTTGAAGCGCGACGAACCAGCCCTGAACGAACTGGCCGAACAGCTTGGGTTAGAGATGCTGTACTTCAGCAGTGAACAATTGGCCGCTTATCAACCGCACCTCAGCCACCATTCGCAGATCGCGTTCGAGCGTACCGGCTGTTACGGCGTGGCGGAAAGTGCCGCCCTGGCCTTGGCCGAACAGTTGGCCCAGTCGCCGGCAAAATTGCTGATTCGTCGACAAAAATATGCCCAGGCCACCCTCGCCTTGGCCGGCGCCGCGTAAAATCCCCGATAATCCGCGCATTCGATCATGAGCAATCTTCATCTGAAGCCTTGCCCAGCCCCCATTTTCAACAGGAACCTTTGATGACCGTCTACTTCATTGGCGCAGGTCCCGGCGACCCGGAACTGATCACCGTCAAGGGCCAGCGACTGATTCGCAACTGCCCGGTGATCATCTATGCCGGCTCGCTGGTGCCCACCGCAGTGCTGGAAGGACACCGCGCCGAACAGGTGGTCAACAGCGCCGAACTGCACCTGGAACAGATCATCGAATTGATCAAAGCGGCCCATGCCAAGGGTCAGGACGTGGCTCGCGTGCATTCCGGCGACCCAAGCCTGTATGGCGCCATCGGCGAGCAGATTCGCCATCTGCGTGAGCTCGATATTCCTTTTGAAATCATCCCCGGCGTGACCGCCACGGCCGCCTGCGCAGCGCTTCTTGGTGCGGAACTGACGTTGCCGGACGTGTCACAGAGCGTGATCCTGACGCGCTACGCCGACAAAACCGCGATGCCCGCTGGAGAAGAACTGGGCAGCCTGGCGCAGCACGGGGCGACCATGGCGATTCATTTGGGGGTCAATCATCTGGAGAGAATCCTTGCCGAATTGCTGCCGCATTACGGCGCGGATTGCCCGATCGCGGTGATTCACCGGGCGACCTGGCCGGATCAGGATTGGGTGGTGGGGACACTTGAGGACATTGCCGCCAAGGTTGCTGCCAAGGGTTTTCGGCGCACGGCGTTGATTCTGGTGGGTCGGGTGTTGGGGAGCGATCATTTCAGCGAGTCGTCGCTGTATCGCGCCGGGCATGCACATTTGTATCGCCTATAAGGGCCCTATCGCTGGCAAGCCAGCTCCCACAGTTGACCGCGATCCCCTGTGGGAGCTGGCTTGCCAGCGATGGCGCCAGTAAATTTCACCCATAAAAAAACGGCGCTCACGGGGCGCCGTTTTTTTCATTCCGCAGCGAACACCTTAGTAGTAGGCGTTTTCTTTCTGCGTGTGGTCAGTCACGTCACGCACGCCCTTGAGCTCGGGAATACGCTCGAGCAAGGTGCGCTCAATGCCTTCCTTCAAGGTCACGTCCGCCTGGCCGCAGCCCTGGCAACCGCCACCGAACTGCAGGACGGCGATGCCGTCTTCGACCACATCGATCAGGCTGACCTGGCCGCCGTGGCTGGCCAGCCCCGGGTTGATCTCGGTTTGCAGGTAGTAGTTGATACGCTCGTTGATCGGGCTGTCGGCATTGACCATCGGCACCTTGGCGTTTGGCGCCTTGATGGTCAGCTGGCCGCCCATGCGGTCGGTGGCGTAGTCGACAACGGCATCGTCCAGGAAAGCTTCGCTGAAATGGTCGATGTACGCGGTGAAGCTTTTGAGCCCCAGCGCCGTGTCTTCGGGTTTTTCTTCGCCCGGCTTGCAATAGGCAATGCAGGTTTCGGCGTACTGGGTGCCAGGCTGGGTGATGAAGACGCGGATGCCGATGCCCGGGGTGTTCTGCTTGGAAAGCAGATCGGCCAGGTAATCGTGGGCGGCGTCGGTGATGGTAATAGCGGTCATGGAAACTCCTCGCAGGCTTGGGCGCAGTTTACGCCAATCATCGCGCCGGACAAAGTCCTAGTATTTTTGTCGGGAAAGATTCCAGCCAATCTCTCCAAAAGGGACTACAAATTTTCATAGCGATTCATGTCCAGCACGCCCTCTTCCACCGGCTCGGTTTCGTGGATATAGCGGCTCAGGTCATGAAAGTACTGCCAGAATTGCGGATGACTGCGCCGAATTCCCCAACGTTCGACGATTTTATCGAAACGATCGGCATCCTTGGCGTTTTCCATCGCATCGACAAACTCAGGCACCTGATCGGCCGGAATGTTGAACATGAAGTTCGGGTAACTGCTTAGAACCCCGGGGAAAATGGTGAGCGTATCGAGCCCCGGCTGATAGCGCAGCGACTCACCGAGCAGGAACGCCACGTTGCTGTGCGCACGGTTGCGCAGCAGGCTGTAGACCACACGCTGACCGCTCGCGGTTTCGATGCGCAGCATGGTCGCTTCCGGCAGCAGATCGATGACCTTGAGGCCGGCCGCCGGCCGTGAGGCTAAACGGCTCAAGACCTGCTCGGCTGCCTGCAAGGCCGGATCGATGTTCGGCCGCGAGCAATAGGCGCCGTCGCAGCGATTGATCGGGTCAGGCTTGGCGTTCAGCTCGCCGTAGCGGGCCAGCAGCTGCATGGCGAAGTCGCGCTTGGGGTCTTTTTCATCGAGTTTCAGGGCGGTCGGCGTGTCGTCGTCGATGGACTCATAATCCATCCACATCTTGAATTTCCCGCTGTTCTGATACCAATCGTCGAGGAAATCATCCCGGGAGTCAGCCGGCATCAGGCGCAGGAAATTCTGCTCGGCGCCATTGCGGATCAGGTCGAAATACAAGCGCGTCTGGGCCTGGTGGGACACATTGCCGAACACATCGAAATTCACTGCCAACTGATAGTAGGTGCGCTCCAGCAGCGGAAAGTCGAACAACCACATCGTCTGCGGTACGTCGCCGATCAGACCCTTGGTCACGGCGGCGCTGTCATAGTGGCGGAAAATGCTCAACAACGCGTTGTCATTGCCGGCCCACAGGCTCGACCAGCTCGGCGCCGGCAGATCGGCGTAGCTGTCCCGGCGCAGGGCTTCGTATTCGTTACGCTTGTCGCGATAGTCGTGCCACAGGCTCAGGACGCTGCCGACGTCGTCGTTCTGCCCCGGCATCGCCAGCAACGGCGTGGCCTGGCCGCGATAGTTCGGGTCGGTGATATAGAGGTCGTGTTCCGGTGCCTGGAACAGCGCCCAGAAGTTGTCGCGGATCACGTCAGTGGCGATCTGCCCGCGGCAGACCGGGCCGCGAATGAAGGTGCGCACGAAGTACTCGGCGTTATCGAGCATGAACTGATAACGCGCCTGGGCCGGGATGGCTTCGAAGGTGGCGAACGGATTGGCCCGACGTTCCGGACCGTAGCCGGGCAAGGCACTGACCTGCCAGTTGCCGTTGTAGAACAGACTCTTGACCCGGGCCAGCTTCGCCGCGCTCAGGGCATAGGTGATGTGGGTCTTGTGCACGATCACCCCCTGCACCGGCCACAGGCGGTAATACACCTGGGTGCCGGGGTCGTCGTTCGGGCGACGGGTGTTGATCAGGTCGATGGGCTGGCCGGTCGGCGTGCGGGATCGCACCCACTGGAAGAAATGCCCCGGCTCGCCGTCCTTGAAATACAGGTGCGCGAGAAACCAGTGCTCGAACAGCCAGCGCCCTACCAGACTCTGCCGGGCGCCCGGTGCGTTGAGCAGGTTTTCCCACTGCACCACTTGCAACGCTTCCTTCGCGCTGGGCACCAGGGCCTGTTCATCGATCGGCGCGCCCGAGGCCAGCCAGCGTTGCAGCGTCTGGTATTGCTGATCGGTCAGGCCGGTGACCGCCAAGGGCATGCCTTCCTTGGGATGAGCGCTGGCATACCCGTCGAACTCGCCCGGCAAGGCGCACATGTTGTCGCGATTGAGGCCCAGGACGATGTCCTCGGGCAATTTGGCATTGGGTTGCAAGCGGTTGGTGTGCCCCAGCTCGAGCATGCGCGCCATTAATGCAGCCTGGCTGCCCTGGGCGTCAAGCACCGAATAGAAGCCCTTTTGTTGCCAGGCCCGCTTGCCGAACGCGTCATAGAACAGGCGACTCGGCGCGACGGCCTGGCTGCGATCGCCGTCATACACCGGGACTTTCGTTGCACCACGGGCCGCGCCCTCCCCGCTGCCCAGGTTGAGCTGACAGGCGGCGTCGTTGCAGGCGTGGCAGGCCACGCACTTTTCGCTGAAGATCGGCTGAATATCGCGGGTATAGGAGATTGCAGGGGCAATCGCCGGACTTTGCGCGACCGCGCCCCAGCTTAAAAACATCAACACACTGGCGATGACGACGCGATACGACATGTCCCTGGTCCCGATCCTTTAGAAAACGCCGCGATTCTACCGGGCTGGCCGCCACACCAACATGAGCGATATTCATGGAAAACCCGGACATGCTCTAAAAGCGCACAGGTTTGCTATCATCCCGGCCCTTCGTCATGGTCTTTTCGAGTAGTCCCAATGTCCGATCGCAGTGTTCGCCTTCAAGCTCTCAAGCACGCCCTCAAAGAGCGCATCCTGATTCTCGATGGCGGCATGGGTACGATGATCCAGAGCTACAAGCTCGAAGAGCAGGATTACCGTGGCAAACGTTTCGCCGACTGGCCGAGCGATGTCAAAGGCAACAACGACCTGCTGGTGCTGACGCGTCCGGACGTGATTGGCGGCATCGAGAAGGCCTACCTGGATGCCGGTGCCGACATCCTGGAAACCAACACCTTCAACGCCACCCGGATTTCCATGGCCGATTACGGCATGGAAGAACTGGCCTACGAATTGAACGTAGAAGGCGCTCGCCTGGCGCGCAAGGTCGCCGATGCGAAAACCCTCGAGAACCCGGACAAGCCGCGCTTCGTTGCCGGCGTGCTTGGCCCGACCAGCCGTACCTGTTCGTTGTCGCCGGATGTGAACAACCCGGGCTACCGCAACGTGACCTTCGATGAACTGGTGGAAAACTACACCGAGGCCACCAAAGGCCTGATCGAAGGCGGCGCCGACCTGATCCTGATCGAAACCATCTTCGACACCCTCAACGCCAAGGCCGCGATCTTTGCCGTACAGGGCGTGTTCGAAGAGCTGGGCATCGAATTGCCGATCATGATTTCCGGCACCATTACCGATGCCTCCGGCCGTACCTTGTCCGGGCAAACCACCGAAGCGTTCTGGAACTCCGTGGCCCACGCCAAGCCGATCTCGGTCGGCCTGAACTGCGCCCTCGGCGCCAGCGAACTGCGCCCGTACCTCGAGGAGCTGTCGAACAAGGCAGGCACCCACGTTTCCGCGCACCCGAACGCCGGCCTGCCCAACGAGTTCGGCGAGTACGACGAACTGCCGGCGCAAACCGCCAAGGTCATCGAAGAGTTCGCTCAAAGCGGCTTCCTCAACATCGTCGGCGGTTGCTGCGGCACCACCCCGGGCCACATCGAAGCCATCGCCAAGGCCGTGGCCGGTTATGCGCCGCGCCAGATTCCGGAAATTCCCAAGGCCTGCCGCCTCTCGGGCCTGGAACCGTTCACCATTGATCGCAACTCGCTGTTCGTCAACGTCGGCGAGCGCACCAACATCACCGGTTCCGCCAAATTCGCCCGGCTGATCCGTGAAGACAACTACACCGAAGCCCTGGAAGTCGCCCTGCAGCAGGTCGAGGCCGGCGCGCAGGTGATCGACATCAACATGGACGAAGGGATGCTCGATTCGAAGAAGGCCATGGTGACCTTCCTCAATCTGATTGCCGGCGAACCGGACATCTCCCGCGTACCGATCATGATCGACTCCTCCAAGTGGGAAGTGATCGAAGCCGGCCTCAAGTGCATCCAGGGCAAGGGCATCGTCAACTCGATCAGCATGAAGGAAGGCGTCGAGCAGTTCATTCACCACGCCAAGCTGTGCAAGCGCTATGGCGCCGCCGTGGTGGTGATGGCGTTCGACGAAGCCGGCCAGGCCGACACCGAAGCGCGCAAGAAAGAAATCTGCAAGCGCTCCTACGACATTCTGGTCAATGACGTCGGCTTCCCGCCGGAAGACATCATCTTCGACCCGAACATCTTCGCCGTGGCCACCGGTATCGAAGAACACAACAACTACGCCGTAGACTTCATCAACGCCTGTGCCTACATCCGCGACGAGCTGCCCTATGCGTTGACGTCGGGCGGCGTGTCCAACGTGTCGTTCTCGTTCCGCGGCAACAACCCGGTGCGCGAGGCGATCCACTCGGTGTTCCTGCTGCACGCGATCCGCGCCGGCCTGACCATGGGCATCGTCAACGCCGGGCAACTGGAAATCTACGACCAGATCCCCGTCGAGCTGCGCGATGCCGTTGAAGACGTGATCCTCAACCGCACCCCGGAAGGCACCGACGCCCTGCTGGCCATCGCCGACAAGTACAAGGGCGACGGCAGCGTCAAGGAAGCCGAGACCGAAGAGTGGCGCAACTGGGACGTCAACAAGCGCCTGGAACACGCACTGGTCAAGGGCATTACCACGCACATCGTCGAAGACACCGAAGAATCCCGACAGTCCTTCGCCCGTCCGATCGAAGTGATCGAAGGGCCGCTGATGTCCGGCATGAACATCGTCGGCGACCTGTTCGGCGCCGGTAAAATGTTCCTGCCGCAGGTGGTGAAATCCGCCCGGGTGATGAAGCAGGCCGTGGCCCACCTGATCCCGTTCATCGAACTGGAAAAAGGCGACAAGCCGGAGGCCAAGGGCAAGATCCTGATGGCCACCGTTAAAGGCGATGTGCACGACATCGGCAAGAACATCGTCGGCGTGGTGCTGGGCTGTAACGGCTACGACATCGTCGACCTTGGCGTGATGGTGCCGGCGGAGAAGATCCTCCAGGTGGCCAAGGAGCAGAAGTGCGACATCATCGGCCTGTCCGGCCTGATCACGCCGTCGCTGGATGAAATGGTCCATGTAGCCCGCGAGATGCAGCGCCAGGATTTCCACCTGCCGTTGATGATCGGTGGCGCCACCACCTCCAAGGCACACACGGCGGTGAAGATCGAGCCCAAGTACAGCAACGACGCGGTGGTGTACGTTACCGACGCCTCCCGTGCTGTGGGCGTGGCGACCCAGTTGCTGTCCAAGGAACTGAAGGCCGGCTTCGTCGAGAGAACCCGCGAGGAATACATCGAAGTGCGCGAGCGCACCGCCAACCGCAGCGCCCGCACCGAACGCCTGAGCTACGCGGCGGCGATCGCCAAGAAGCCACAGTTCGACTGGAGCACCTACACGCCGGTCAAACCAACCTTTACCGGCGCCAAGGTGCTGGACAACATCGACCTCAAGGTACTGGCCGAATACATCGACTGGACGCCGTTCTTCATTTCCTGGGACCTGGCCGGCAAGTTCCCGCGCATCCTCCAGGATGAAGTGGTCGGTGAAGCCGCGACCACGCTGTACGCCGATGCCCAGGAAATGCTCGCCAAACTGATCGATGAGAAACTGATCAGCGCCCGCGCGGTGTTCGGTTTCTGGCCGGCCAACCAGGTGCGCGACGACGATATCGAACTGTACGGCGATGACGGCAAGCCCTTGGCCAAGCTGCATCACTTGCGCCAACAGACCATCAAGACCGACGGAAAGCCGAACTTTTCCCTGGCGGATTTTGTGGCGCCCAAGGACAGCGAAATCACCGACTACGTGGGCGGTTTCATCACCACCGCCGGCATCGGTGCCGAAGAAGTGGCCAAGGCTTATCAGGACGCTGGCGACGATTACAACTCGATCATGGTCAAGGCCCTGGCCGACCGCCTGGCCGAGGCCTGTGCCGAGTGGCTGCACCAGCAGGTGCGTAAAGACTACTGGGGTTACGCCAAGGACGAGACGCTCGACAACGAGGCCCTGATCAAGGAGCAATACAGCGGCATCCGCCCTGCCCCGGGCTACCCGGCGTGCCCGGATCACACCGAGAAAAGCACCCTGTTCACCCTGCTCGACCCTGAGGCCAGCGAAATGAAAGCGGGCCGCAGTGGCGTGTTCCTCACCGAGCACTACGCGATGTTCCCGGCGGCTGCGGTCAGCGGTTGGTACTTCGCGCACCCGCAGGCGCAATACTTCGCCGTGGGCAAGATCGACAAGGATCAGGTGCAGAGCTACACGTCGCGCAAGGGTCAGGAGTTGAGCGTCACCGAGCGCTGGCTGGCGCCGAACCTCGGCTACGACGACTGATCCGGTGAGCTCTGGAGTCGAGCCTGTCGACTCCAGAGTGTTGCCAACCGAGGATCAGGTCATCGTGGCCTGCTCGGCCAGTTCACGGGACGTGAGTTCGCTCAACAGGTTCTTGCGGTCGACCTGGTTGTCCGATTCCAGCGTCTTGAGCGCCTGAAAGTACGCCTGGTTGAACTCGGCGTACTGGTCTTCAAGGTCCGCGCATTTCTCTTGGAACTGCTGTTGCACCCGGGTGAATTCAGCCGGGTACTTTTCTTCCAGATAGTCTCTCCAGTATTTGCGCGCAATCAGTTGGTCGTTGAACACCGTGGTCTGCTCCTGGGCAATGATCCGGGTATAGGCTTGATCGAGATCAGCCGCCGCCACCCCCGCCATGTTGGCGTAGAGCATGCCTTGGGGTTGATCGGGAAGGTCCAGGCGTTGTGCCAGTCCGATGCGGTAGGCCAGGCGTATTTCCGCCGGATCGGTAGTCGGGCGAGCACTGATTCTTGCGCTGGCGATCTCCTCCACTTGCGACAGGCGAAACAGCCGCCTGGACAGCTTGAGCAACTCGCGACCCTTATGCTCGGGAGCAATGGACTTCAGGGCTTCGTACTCGAACACCTCGACTTCCAGCTCGTTGAACAACAGGATTCGACCATCGCCGCAGGTCATCTGATGCCTCAGTGCTTTCGCCAGACCCATCAGGCGTTGACTCAGCGACTCGTCAGCATAGGCCGACTCAATCACGCGCCACACCCGCTGCGTCAGGCCGAGACGATCCGTATGAAAATCCTGGGTATGGCGCAGCTGCGACAGAATGTATGAAAAGTCGTGGGTGATGTCCTGCTCGATCATGGCGCTCCACATCGCGTGCTTTTCCGAATCCGCCGCAACCCCGCGGAACCAGCGCTCCTTCTGGGCCTCCTTCGATTCTTGATCAGGATGCGCGACAGCTTCACCAGGCTCCGGCGATACCTCGGACTCAAATCCGGCCAGCAGGTGATCGATATCCAGGTGAGTGAATCCAAGGCCTCGCCCGGTCTGGCGCAAGTAATCCTGCAAGCGCACGAACTCATCCGGCTCAAGCAGGTTGTCGAACAGATTGGTGCCGCTCATGAGGTCCGCGTGCTCAGGCTGCAATGCCGCCTGGGGAATGGTCGATATCTGGTTGCTCGTCAGCTCCAGGGTGGTCAGTGCGGGTGCCTCCAGCACCCCCGCCGGCCAATCACGCAGGTTATTGCCACGCAGATCCAGGCCTTGCAGTCGGTCAAGACCGGTCATGTCAAATTCGCTCAAGTGATTTTCGCCCAGGTCCAGCCATTGCAGGCGCGGCAGGGAACGCAACTGGCGCTGTAGCGGCACGTTGGCACGGATGTCGGTAAAACTGGCGTTCAGGCGGGTCAACTCCTGGCACTGGGTCACAGCCTCGGGCAAGCTGCCCAGGCCGTTCTGACTGAGTGTCAGGCTGCGCACGCGCGGAAACGAACGCAGGAATCCTTCGGAATTTGCCGATAGCCCGACGTCACTCAGATCCAGTTCCACAACATGATTGAAGCTGAACGGCATTGTCGGCAGATCGCCGAGGATCAGGCCGTTGAAATCCAGAGTTCCCTCGACACCGGGAATATCCCTCAATGTGAGCTGCCAGCTTTCCAGCAATTGGTCGGCAGCCCGGCGACGGTCCACGGCGTTCACCCACGCGCGACGCAGGCGTGAAGCCGGGGCATCGATCCATTCATTCAGGCGACTGATCAGCTGGGTCTGTTGCAGCTCCCATTGCACCAGTCGCGCTTCAATCTCCGTCGCACCCAGGCCGCCAGCCAGCCATGCGTCGATGCGCTCTACGGCTTGGGCTTCGCCCAGTTGTGGATCAAGACGCTGCAGCCGGCCGGCGGAAGTCGGCGGCAAACTACCGTCAACTGGCGCGAGGTTCTGTGGCAACAGTAGATTGGGCTGCTCCGACACCTCGACCGGGAAAAACTCCGGATCGCCACCTGTACGACCTGCCGCCAGATGCGCCCGGGTGATGCCCATCGGCGTCTGGGACGGCGTGCGTTCAGCGAAGGCGCGCACTGCCACCAGGGCTTGGGGGCTCAGTCGGCAACCTTGCAGCAGGGTCACACCCAGCAGTCGATCATGACCGGTCAACGCCTCTACCGGGATGTCGGTGATCGCGCTGTGATTGAGGGCCAGGCGGCGCAGTCGGGGTAACGATAGCACTCCGTTGGGCCAGCGGGTCAGGCGTGTATGCCCCAGGTACAGGCTCTGCAGGTTCGTCAGCGAACTGACGTCCAGGGCGCCTACCCGGTTATACCCCAGGTTCAGCGTCTGCAAAGAGGTCAAGCGATTGATCCGGGCCTGCGCCGTCGCCGTGATTGTCAACTCGTTGAACGAAAGGTCGAGCGCGGTCAGTTCGGACAGCGAGTCGAAGGCCTGGGGCAACTCGGTCAATCGGTTGGCGCTGAGTTCAAGTGTGCGCAGTTGCGGAAACGCTCGCAGGAAATCGTTCACCTGCGCAGCCGTCAGCCGGCTGCCGGTCAGGTTCAAACGGCGGATATGGGCAAACACTGTATCGCCCAGTGCGGGCAGATCACCGATGGCGCCCAGCCCCGTCATGTCGAGCACGCCGATGCCTGACCTGGCAGGCGCCCACGACGGTCCTGCGACGGGTTCGTCAGGCGCGTATTGGGCGCGCAAGCTGTTGCGCACACATTCACGAACCCTGTCGGCAATCACCTCGCGATGATGAGCCTGGACCTGCTCCCCTTCGACCCTGACCGGGGTGTTCTGCCAGGCATCGAGCGCCAGATTCAATGCATTGCGTTGCTGGTGCAGGGCGTCGACTCGCTCGAGCAATGCCATGCCTGTCACCCCCTCGGCATTGAATCGCGCCAACGCGTCGGTCGCGAAGGAGTAATCCTGGGGCATCAGTAAGCCCAGTCGCGCACGACAGTAGTGCGCAACCATCTGCGCTTCATCCGCCAGGTGCGCGGGGTTGTCGCGCACGTAGTTGTAAGCCTTGCGCAACGCCTGCGGTTCCAGGGCCCCCCAATTCAACCTCAGGCCACGCCAGAGCGCTTCATGACCGGTATAGAGTTCGGCGGGCAGGTCCGGAATCGCCACGGTTTGCAAGTCCAGGACCTGGAGCGCCGGCAGATCCAGTACCCCGGTCGGCCAACGGCCGGGTTGGCCGAACAAGCTCAGGGAGCGCAGGCTCGTCAGCTTGCTGAAGTCCATCGAATCCGCGTCCCCCCACAGCGACAGAACCTCCAACTGCGTCATGCCCTCGAGTGCTCGCAGGAACTGCGGCGCATACGTCTGCCCCAGGCCTGCGAGGTTAAGCTCGGTAACCGTGGTCCACCGCGGCACTTTCCCGGCCAGGGCGGCCGTGTCCTGCTCCTGCACGAGAATGTCGAGTTTCTTGAGTTGCGAAAACCTGCCCAGCAATGCCGGGCCGGCGTCATCGGTGAGTTGACCGCTGTTGAGTCGCAAGGTTTTCACATGGCTGAAGTCGGCATCCCACTCGGGTAAAGCATCCGCGCCGTGCACATCCAGTTCAAAAGCAGGGTCCTGGCCCCGATAGAGGCCGTTGCGCCAGCACCGCAGAATTCTTTCCACCTGCGAGCGCCGCGCGGCTTGCCCGGGACCGATGCCGATCCAGGCGTTCAACTGGCGGGTTAACCCTTCGAATTCCCGCTGGCGGTTATTCAGCAGGTTGAATACCTGCTGATGGCTATCCCCGGCGCTCAGGCGGCTGCTGATGAACTGAATGGCTTGTTCATCGGAAATGTTCGGGTAGAGCACGCGAACCCGGGTAACCAACCCGGCATCGGGCAAGTCGCCGAAGCCGGCCCCACGACCGCTGGCCAGGTAGCCGAACTGGCCTGAAGGCAGGCGCAAGGACGGCCCCGGACCGTCGATGGGACGGTGATTGAGCACCTGCGCCATCTCCTCGCGGTGGGCGCTGGCAGAGGTGGCCAGGTCTTCACGCAAGGCCTGGGCCTGATGGCCTTGCAGGTTATCCCGGGCAGCTTGGGGCAACACCTCCACCAGCGACTCGAACAGATTGCGCCCGTGGGCGGGGATGCTGTTGAGCGCCACGCCCTGAGCATCGAACGCCCGGTAAGTATCCAGACTTTTGATCAGGTAGTAACCGGGCCTTGCCATTGCGCTGCCGACGCTGTCCAGCAGCGGGCCCTGAATGAAGCCGGCGCGCACTTCCACGCGCATCTGCGTGGTCCAGCCGGGCATGTGCTGCAGGCTGTGCAACGCCAAGCGGTCACTGGCCGCCGAGGCCATGCTGTCCAGGCGCAAGCCGCACAGTGCACGGTTGAGGGCGGCTTGCTGTAGATGCAGACGGATCGCCTTGGCCTGGCGCAGGGACATTTTGCCGCTACTGCGCAACCGGGACAGATCACTGGCACGGGAACCATTGAGCACGTCCTGGGCGGCCTCGGTCGACAACGTCGGGAAACTGCGCTGCAGGCGCTGGATATCGGGATGGGTTGTCGGTTCGGGGGTGTGCAGACGCTTGAACAATGACTGCCTGCGAGTCAGTGCCCGATCGGCGAGACGGTCCCTCAAAATCTGCACCCGGTCCACGCCGGGGCCTGCACTGTGCGCACCCAGCAGTTGAACTTTTTGCTGTTCGTCGAGGGCCGCCAGAACGATATCGGGCAGCTTTCCTGCGCGCACTTCGGCTCGAGTCAGCTTGATTGTCGGTCTGTCACTGTGTTGCCCCGACGTCACACCATAGCGCTGGGAGGCGCCCCAGTGTTCAGCGCCCTCGAAGACTTCCAGCACGCCCTCAACAGGCCAGTTGGGCAATTCGAGGGTCAAGGGTACGGCAAACTCGGCGGCGACGTTGAGGCGGGAACCCTGGCGCAGGCCTGAAATGAACTCATCCACCTGCTGATCGGCGCTGAACGTCGCGATGGTCTCCGCCAGGCGCGGCGGCGGTATTTGGTGATCGATATGCATCTGGCGCAAGGCATCATCACTGACCCCGCTGACCTGCGAGATTTGCTGCAACTGCGCATCCGAGAAGGCCTCCATCCGCGAGCCGATGCGGCGCAACAAGGTCAGGCGGTCCCACTCGAGGGGCCGCTCATCGAGATGGCGCCAGGCGCCGAACTGGTTGTGCTGCAAGATCGGCTGGTAGGCCTCGGGATCGGTGGGATGTTTGATGCGCCATTGCTTGAGCGCCGGGTCGTAGGTTTTCTCAAAGGCATTGCCGTCGAACTTGATGTAGGTCTTGTCCCCAACTTCATATTGTCCCAGTGCGTTTGGCGTCACGCCATCGAGTGCAACGCGGCTTTTGTACGACGCCAAATCCGGGTTCCACAGGCGCGGCTCGCCGAACGGCGTGGTAACTTTGCGCATGCCGTCAACGAAGCGCGACGCCGTGATCGGTGGCGCCTTGCTGGCCACTGCGCCCAGCACCGCCATGAAGGCCACGTTCTGCATGACCGACGTGAGGTGCCCCCAGGCCTCCTCGGCGTCGCCCTCCTTCCAGGCCTCCACCCCCTGATACACCTCACGGCCCAATTGCACCGCAGTCACCAGCAGCATCACTTCGCCAAGCCCGGGAACGAAGAACGCGCCGACGTTGAGGATGTTCAAGCCCCATTCGGCCAGGTGTTCGAGGCGTTCGATCCAGGCCTGGTGGTCAACGGCAGCCGTAGGCACCGCCAGGTGCCTGGCGTTTGACTTGATCCGCGCCAGGTGGGTTTCGTAGCGCGCACCGAATACTTCAGCGTCGATGAAGGTTTCGCTCAGGGCCAGGTTGACGTCGTCGTTCCACACCTCTTCATACATGCCACCCTGGTAGGCTTCGGGGTTGTAGGGCGGGCCCGGCCAGACCGGGTTCGGATTCCATCGCTGGGTTTTGAGTTGCGCTTTTAGCCTGCGAAAAAACCTCGGTGACTCGTCCTGGGGCAGCAATCCGGCGATAAAACGCTGAAAGCTTCGCGAGCGCAATCGAACGGCAAAGTCTTTGGCAAACTCGGCCAGCGACGGGAATTCCTTGACCGGGTGCTTCGGGTCACCCGGGATGTAGACGATGATTCGCGCCTGCGCGTCGACTGCCGCACGCCAAACGTGGACTGGCAAGAACAGCTCGGCGACATCTTCCAGGGTCGAGGTGGGCTTGCGGGACGCAGGACCCATGATCAATACATCGCTCAACACCGAACCCAGTGCCGTCAATTGGCTGTACGCCACGGCCCGACCATCGATCTTGGGCTCCGGGCTGCCATTGACTACCGCGAGCAAGGTCGCATACGCCGATTCACTGAGGTCCGACTTCATCCGCGCGATGTGAACTTGCAGGCGCATCAGGTCTTTGTTGGCCTTGATCATCTGTTCGCGCACGGTAGCACCGGCGCCCGGCGTATCGAACACCGTGCTCAGGTGAGCCTGGTACTGCTGGCCCAGGTCCAGTTGCCGGCACAGCGTGGCGAACTCTCCAGGCTTGATCGACAGCTTGTCGCGGATCTTGTAGCGCGTACTCCAGAACGGATAGTGCTCGCGCCGATCGTAAAGCTCGTTCTGCAATGCCCCGGCGGGAGCCAGCGCACTGGTCTCCTGCAGGGCGACTTCATCGAAGGGCTCATCAAGCTCGAAATTGCGTAACGCGGCCTGCAACAGTGTCTGCTCATCGACCTGGTTGGGCGCTCGCAGGTGAAACAGCATGGTCTTGGTCGGATCGGGGGATTGGCCAAAGGTCTTGTTCATGGCCTCTGCCAGCAACGGCTTGGCAAATTCGGTGATGCCCTTGAAGTCCTTGAGGGTCTTGGCCAGTACCTGGGTAGAACTGTTGCTGCGCAACTGACTGTCATACAGCGCCAGGCGCAGCGCGGGCGACGCCCCGGCGTACAGCTGCGGATGGTTCCTGGCGAATGTTTCGGCCGGATCCCTGGCCCGGGTAAGGTTGTCGATATGGGCGGGGGCGAGGTGTCGGGTCCAGTCGGGCAGGCGTTTCTTGATGAACGGAACATGAAATCCATGATCCATGGGCGGGGAAAGCTCGGGCATGACGTGCATCCTGATCACTGTGGTTGAGGGATCAGGAAATCACGGCCATTTGAGGGCATGGCGGTACATAGTTATGCAGGGCAACCGGGCTCATTCACCAACAGGGTTGTTTGACTATGCTTACAGATCATATCTGCATGGCGAGGGGTATATGGACGACGACAACACCAACAACAAACCGCCGACCTTTTGGCAAATGGTGCACAGCGTGATGGCCGCGGCATTCGGGGTGCAGAGCGGAAAAAACCGCGCGCGGGACTTTACCCACGGCAAGCCGAGTCACTTCGTGATCCTGGGAATACTGTTCACCACCGTGTTCGCCCTGACGCTGTTTGCCATCGTCAAGCTGGTGCTGTACCTCGCAGGCATCTGAGCCCGCTCTCAGGCATTGCTACGCAATGAATATTGCATACGGATAACCGGTCCGCAGTCGGCGCTGGCAGCCCGACCACGGCCCGGGCGCTAACGGTTATTGATGGCTGACCCAGAAAACGGCAGTGCCCACGACCAGGATGATCAGGAACAAAATGGCCCAGGCATCCACCGTGCTATCGGGTTTTGAAGCTTTGGAAGGGTTGCTCATTGCATCGCCTCTTGTCGGTTTTATCGGTGATTGCATAAAGACTCGATCACAGTAAAGACGACGATTGCCCGCACCACAAACAGGGGCTTTGCAACAACGATTCTCATTAGTCCTTTTGGTTCTTTACATATACTCAAACATCACTTTTGCGCATAACCGCAAACTGGTATCTTGCCCCGGCTCCATTAGGAGTGCGCGGCCGTGCGCGCAGAATTGCAGAGGCTCTTGGACTGCGGCAAGCAAAAAACGCAGCTGTATCCGAGCGACCCAAGCCTGAGAACAGGACTTATATGTACGTATACGACGAATACGATCAGCGGATCATCGAGGACCGCGTCAAGCAGTTCCGTGATCAGACCCGACGCTATCTGGCAGGCGAGCTGAGCGAAGAAGAATTCCGCCCCCTGCGCCTGCAAAATGGCCTGTATATCCAGCGCTTCGCGCCGATGTTGCGGGTGGCGGTGCCTTACGGCCAACTGACTTCGCGCCAGATGCGAATGATGGCCAAGATTGCCCGTGACTACGACAAGGGCTACGCCCACATCAGTACCCGGCAGAACGTGCAGTTCAACTGGCCGGCGGTGGAAGACATCCCGGACATTCTTGCCGAACTGGCCACCGTGCAGATGCACGCGATCCAGACCAGCGGCAACTGCCTGCGCAACGTCACCACCGACCAGTTCGCCGGTGTCGCCGCCGACGAGCTGATCGACCCGCGCCCGTGGTGCGAAATCGTCCGCCAGTGGACCACCTTCCACCCGGAATTCGCCTACCTGCCGCGCAAGTTCAAGATTGCCGTCAACGGTTCGACCTCCGACCGTGCCGCCATCGAAGTCCATGACATTGGCCTGGAGCCGGTACACAACGCCGCAGGCGAACTGGGCTTCCGCGTGCTGGTCGGCGGTGGCCTGGGCCGTACGCCGGTAGTGGGCGCGTTCATCAATGAATTCTTGCCGTGGCAAGACCTGTTGAGCTACCTCGACGCCATCCTGCGGGTCTACAACCGCTATGGCCGTCGCGACAACAAGTACAAGGCGCGGATCAAGATCCTGGTGAAGGCGCTGACCCCCGAGGTCTTCGCCCAGAAAGTCGACGCGGAAATGGAGCACCTGCGCGGTGGCCAGACCACGCTGACCGAAGCCGAAGTGCAGCGCGTCGCCAAACACTTCGTCGACCCGGACTACAAGGCGCTGGACAACCAGAACGCCGCCCTGGCCGAGCTCGACCAGCAGCACCCGGGCTTCGCCCGCTGGCGCGTGCGCAACACCCTGGCCCACAAGAAGCCGGGCTACGTGGCCGTGACCCTGTCCCTGAAGCCGACCGGCGTTGCACCGGGCGACATCACCGACAAGCAACTCGACGCCGTGGCCGACCTGGCCGAGCGTTACAGCTTCGGTCAATTGCGCACTTCCCACGAGCAGAACATCATCCTGGCCGACGTCGAGCAGGACAAGCTGTTCACCCTGTGGGGCGAGCTGCGCGAACAAGGTTTCGCCACGCCGAACATCGGCCTGCTGACCGACATCATCTGCTGCCCAGGCGGCGATTTCTGCTCCCTGGCCAACGCCAAGTCGATCCCGATCGCGGAATCGATCCAGCGCCGTTTCGACGACCTGGACTACCTGTTCGACATCGGTGAACTGGACCTGAACATCTCCGGCTGCATGAACGCCTGTGGTCACCACCACGTTGGCCACATCGGCATTCTCGGCGTGGACAAGAAAGGCGAAGAGTTCTACCAGGTGTCCCTTGGCGGCAGCGCCAGCCGCGACGCCAGCCTGGGCAAGATCCTTGGCCCGTCCTTTGCCCAGGAAGCCATGCCTGACGTGATCGAGAAGCTGATCGACGTGTACATCGAACAACGTACCGAAGACGAGCGTTTCATCGACACCTACCAGCGTATTGGCATCGACCTCTTCAAGGAGCGCGTCTATGCAGCGAATAATTAAGAACAACGAAGTCGTCGACGAAACCTGGCACCTGCTGCCCAAGGATTTCAGCATCGACGAGATCACCAATTGCGACGACTACATCGTCCCGTTGCAGTTGTGGCGTGAACACAGCCGTATGCTCCTGGCCCGCGACGGTGGCCTGGGCATCTGGCTGGACGCCGATGAAGAAGCCGAGGAGATCGGCGAAGACGTGGCCAGCTTCCAGGTCATCGCCCTGAACTTCCCGGCCTTCACCGATGGCCGCAACTACTCCAACGCCCGCCTGCTGCGTGACCGCTACGGTTTCAAAGGCGAACTGCGGGCGATTGGCGACGTGCTGCGCGACCAGTTGTTCTACCTGCACCGCTGCGGTTTCGATGCGTTCGCGATTCGCGCCGACAAAGACCCGTACGAAGCCCTGGAAGGTCTCAAGGACTTCTCGGTGACCTATCAGGCTGCCACCGACGAACCGCTACCGCTGTTCCGTCGTCGCTGATCGGTAAACCTTGAACCCCGTTCGGGGTTCAAGGCTCCCTCCTCGTTCTGACGCGACAATCCATTTACAGGCCTGCGCGCTGTTCCAGCGTTTCGAAAGCCGCCCATGGATTTTCGAGCCGTACACCCGCCGCGATCAATCGATTCCATATTGCGTCTGAAGCATCTGCCGCTTCCACAAGTCCCCAGACTCGCTCCTGAAGCGACAGGTAACCGACATGAAAATCAGGGGTCAGGCTCAATCTGTTTATCGCGCTCAAAAACCGCGTACCAGAGGGTTTTTCTGCCAGCCGCTGCCAAAGCGCTTGCCGGGATTGTTTCAGCGGTTCTTCGCAGCCTCGTAGCCACACCCTCGGCTGTCCATAATCAACGTCGGGCTCGCTCAGCCATAAATTGATCCCCGTTTGCTCACGATGGCTGATCAGTCGCCGAAGCGTGTCTTCGTCCGTCAGAGGATTGCCCTCCAGCAACACGCGATCCACCGAGACAGCCTGATTGATCACCGCGGGTGGAACCCGGACAATGCGGTTATCACGCAAATCCAGTGAGACCATATAGGGCTCATCCCTGACGCCGATCGGGCAACGTGCAATCCGGGTGTTGTTCAAGTTCAGCCACCGCAAGTCATTCATCCCGAGCAGAACGGGAGGTATGCCCAATGGGTTGTCACTCAGGTCCAGCATTTGAAGCCTAGCCAAGCCGCTCAGCTGCGACGCCGTCCCTTCGGTGAAAACCAGGCCGGTGGCCTTCAGATTGAGCGACCTGAGATGAACCAGGCTGAACAGGGTCGTCGGCAGAACAGTCTGCCCATTCCCCTCGGCGTCGAATTCGATCAGATCGGCATGTTCGAGATCCAAGGTCTGCAGATTCGGAAAACACTCCAGGAACCCATTCAGGGATTCACGCTCGGCCACATGCAAGTGTGGCATCGACAGCTCGACGACATCGTTGAACCGGACGTTCATAACCGGTAATCGGTGATAGTTCTCGAAGCCCATGTGGAGCTTTATTCCCACAAACTGTTCACCTGAATAGACGAGCTGGTCTGGCAATGCACGCCCTTGCCAAATCGCGGTCAGTTCAGCGGCCAACTCGATCCTGGTTTCCCGCTCGTAGTCCATGGTGTTTTCAACCAGCTCGGCGTTATGTGCTTCGATCTGCTCACCGGTCATCCCCTGCGCCTCGTCATCAGTGTCGATGAGGAAGGGAAAGTCCATGTCCTCAATGTCTTGCACCACCTGATCGATCCAGCCTCTCAAGTCAGTGTTGAGCTGCTGTAACTGCTGTTTCAGCAGATCGATGTGCGCCTGTGCATCACCACCTGCACGCTGGAGCAGTCCATCGGCCTCAGCATCCGAGAAATCCGGGTAGATCTCCCTAACCTGTAACCTCATCATTTCATGCGTCAGCGCTGCTGCCTGCGGCGTACCGGGGAAGCCGCCGCCACGTAGTCCTTGCGCCTCGAATGGCAGACCAGAATCCATCCTGTGCAGTCCGAGTAACAACTCCGCTCGGGGCAATGCCCGCTCGCTGATTTTGTGCCGTAATACCAAGGCCGGATCAACCGGGGAAAGTTGCAACGCCTCGCGCTCGCCCCCGGAAAGGACATCGAGCAGCGCCGCATAAAAATCCACTTGTCCGGTGCTTCCCTGGTAATGGCCGGCCACCTTGATCAGTCGTCGAACGTTGGGAGCGTCAAGCGCACCACTGCGATCCACAATCGGGCCGATGAGGGAGTTCTCGCGCACTTCAATCCGAATGTTCTTGGGCCATCCTGGCAGGTTTTTCAGCGAATGCAGGGCCAGCGTGTCCGCTTGCGCACTGACCTGCGAGCGCAGGTACAAGCCTTCATAGGCACGATTGAGCCGCACATGCTGTTGGTACTGCCGGGCCTTTTGGTCCAGATGCTTGAATACTTGCCGGACACGGGCAGCTTCCACGGGGCCCTGGATGTCCACGCCGTAGCGGTCGAGCATTTGCTCGATGGCACTTTTTGGAAGTCCCGGATATTGGCGTTGCAACAGCCGGACCCATTCATGAGCGGATTCTTGCAATGCTGCGTAACGACTGTTGAACAATTCGGCTTGTCCGTCCTGCCCAAGCGCCTGATCGAGCTTAAAGCGGCTGATCGTATCGGCCAGTAGCGGCGTTGGCGGTCGCCCAGTGTGCATCAGGCGCAGCATGTCGTCATCGACCGTGCTGACTTTTCCGATCTGCACCAATACCTCATCGCTGAACGAGGCCACCGAGGGACCGATACCGCGCATCAGCTGCAGTCGTGACATCCCGGCTGCTGCTTTCACCCCGTCTTCCACAGGCGGTACCACAGGGACGGGCTCACGAGGTATCAGTGCGCCGGTTTCAACCCGCCCAACACTGTCCTGCGCCCCGGCGCCCGCCAGCGGCAGCGCGTTGAGCAATCCAAACACCAAGCGAGTTACGCCCTCCTTTCGCTGACTGGACGTTTCACCGTTTACGGCCTCGTCCAACCCGTAGCCGGCATCGATCAGTCCAGCCAGCGCCAACAAACCTTCCCCTCCCGGTACAAACAAGGCCAGAGGCCCGAACCGGTTGACCCACTGTACGAGCGGCTCGACCACGGCGCTCAGATTGTCGCGATTGACCTGTGCGTCGTCACGGATGGTTATGACACTGTCCCGTGCAGCCTGCTTCATCGTCAGCACAAGCTGTGCGAACGGATCGATCGCCGGTTCCTGATCGTCGAAACCGATGTAGTCGGCGGGGTCCCAATAACCGTCATTGTTGAAGAAACCGGCATTGTTGGTCAGCCAATGCTTTTTCGGGTAAATCGCCATGCCGTCCAGCGCGGTCAGCACACCCGCATGGAAAGTACCGTCCTGACGGTCATCTTCGGAAAAGTGCGACGCCAGGGCCTGCTTCGTGTCCTCGGCGGCGCCCTGTTTCACCACCCATTGGTGCAGCTGCGAGACGTTGGTGAACTCATGCAGCGGCGAAGAATTGCCCGGGATGTACACCAGCACCCGGTCACTGGCCGCACCGCGAAACATCCAGATATCGGTCGCGGTATAGCGATAAAGCTTCAGACGGCTGGCCGTGACCTTCGGCGGCATTCGGGTGGGGGCTTTCAGCTGTTCAAGCGTCAGGGTTTCCCAAGGCTGATCCGTTGGCAAGCCGGCTGCCTGTATCGCCAGGGCAAGGCCCTTTTCGCTCAAGCGCCGTTCATGACGCTGCAACCAGGCCGTCATGACGAATGCGGCTTTGGTCGACGTTCTCAAAGGGTAAGGACTGGCAGCAGCAATCACTTCGTCCGACGGCCAGGCGTGATCTAGATAGGTTTTGTAAAGCTCCTGCAGGTCCAGCTCCCACACCCATCGTTTGAAATCCGCCGGTCTCACATCGATCTGGGTCAGCGGACCATAGGTTTGTGGAACCGTTTGCCGATAAATTCCTTCATACGCCTGATGATTGCCGCTGCCATGATTGGCGAATTCATCGACGTTCTCGACAATCCGCACGCATGGCCCGATGTCCGGTTGCGTGTACAGACCCAAGGCCGTTTCAGCAAAACGTCCATCTTCAACGGTCTGGTAATTGGCAAGCAGCGCTTGCAGCAGCGATTGCGAACGCGCCACTTGCCCCTGCTCGATACCGTCCTGTGCGGGATGGCCCTGGTAGTGGTAATCGAGCGTCACCAGCAAGGCAGTCTGCGGATCGATGTTCGTCCCCCACTTTTGCTTGATCGAGTGCTCGCCAAACTGGCCGGGGGATTGTGGCAGTGCGATGTCCACGACGCTTTTCAATTCATCGCGCATGTGCAGAGACGGCACCGGGCAAGGGCCGGCAACATCGTGAGGTAGTTCTTTCATGGTGCATTCCGTTGCAGTCATTTCCGAACCACCACTCTACTCGACCCACTCCCCGGAAAAAGCAGGAGCGATTGACAGTGACGATAGGAAATTTCGCTGTTTGACCACGGAAAGCGGAGCGTTCTGAAGGGCAAAAAAAATGAAACCGTGGCGGTTACCACGGTTTCATTTGTTTGAAGCGCTGAAAGTTACCAGAAGCGTTGCTGGGTCAACCGGCTCCACCAACTCAGCAGCAGGCGATCAACCGAACCGCTGGCCGCCATGCCGATGCGTTCCGGCAGGCTTTTGCGTTCGGCGTAGTGCAAATGGTAAAGCTCCGATTTTTTCGCCCGTTCGGCGAGGTACTCATCACTGGTCTTGAGCTCGTCCACCAGTTGCTTGTCCAATGCCGCGATGCCGAGCCAGATTTCACCCGTAGCCACTTCGTCAATGGCCAGTTGCGGGCGATAACGCGATACAAAGTTCTTGAACAGCTGATGGGTGATGTCCAGGTCTTCCTGGAACTTTTCCCGGCCCTTCTCGGTATTTTCGCCAAACACAGTCAAGGTTCGTTTGTATTCACCGGCGGTCAGGACTTCGAAATCGATGTCGTGTTTTTTCAACAGGCGATTGACGTTGGGCAACTGTGCCACCACACCGATTGAGCCAAGGATGGCGAACGGCGCGCTGATGATCTTCTCGCCGATGCACGCCATCATGTAGCCACCACTGGCGGCGACCTTGTCGATGCACACGGTCAATGGCACGCCGGCCTCACGGATACGCGCCAGTTGCGAAGACGCCAGGCCGTAGCTGTGCACCATGCCGCCACCGCTTTCCAGGCGCAGCACCACTTCGTCCTTTGGTGTTGCCAGGGTCAGCAGCGCGGTGATTTCGTGGCGCAGGCTTTCAGTGGCCGAAGCCTTGATGTCGCCGTTGAAATCCAGCACGAACACCCGGGGTTTGGCGTCGGGCTGTTTCTTCTGTTTTTTCTCGGTCTTGGCCTGGGTCTTGCGCAAGGCCTTGAGCTGGTCCTTGTCGAGCAAGGTTTGCTCCAGGCGTTCGCGCAACCCTTTGTAGAAATCATTGAGCTTGCTGACCTGCAGCTGGCCGGCGGATTTGCGTCGACCTTTGCTGCGCAAGGCCGCAAAGCTGGCCAGGACCACCAGTATGGCGATCACCAGGGTCACGGTCTTGGCCAGGAAAACGGCGTACTCGGACAAAAACTCCACAGGGACTCCTTAAACGTTGCGCGGCATGCAAGCGCGCGGGATACCACCAGCATACCCATGCGCCGCCCCTGCTACCAGCCGTGAAACCTCTGGAAACAGGCCTGTAACAGGCATTTCAAACAAGCGTATGTTTTTTCATTGACAGCTCACCGTCATCCCCATAACCTCGCCAAACCTTCAACGTACCGGGATGACGCGGACGTGGGCAGTATCTACTTGATTCGACATGGCCAGGCCTCCTTTGGTGCAGACGACTATGACGTCCTGTCGCCCACCGGTATCCGCCAGGCAGAAATCCTCGGCCGGCACCTGGCCGAACTCGGTATCAGCTTCGACCGCTGCCTGTCGGGCGACCTGCGCCGCCAGCAACATACGGCCAATAGCGCGCTCGAACAATACGCTGCCGTTGGCCTGCCGGTGCCGATCCTCGAGACCGATAGCGCGTTCAATGAATTCGACGCCGACGCGGTGATCCGCGCGCTGTTGCCTGCCATGCTGGCGGACGAGCCCGAAGCGCTGAACATCCTGCGCAACGCCGCGCAGAACCGCGGCGAGTTCCAGCGCATCTTTGCCCTGATCATCGAACGCTGGCTCGCCGGCACCTACGACACGCCGGGCCTGGAAAGCTGGCTGGGCTTTGTCGAACGCGTGCAGGCCGGCTTGCAGCGCATCCTCGAACAAGCCGACAACACCCAGAAAATCGCCGTGTTCACCTCCGGCGGCACCATCACCGCCCTGCTCCACCTCATTACACAAATGCCGGCAAGACAGGCTTTTGAATTGAACTGGCAAATCGTCAACACCTCGCTCAACCACCTGAAGTTTCGTGGTCGCGAGGTGGCCCTGGCTTCCTTCAACAGCCATGCGCACCTGCAACTGTTGAAGGCCCCGGAACTCATCACGTTTCGCTGAGTCCGGACTATTGTGACCTTGGCTGTAACCACCCAGCTCTTATTACCCTTGCTCTAATTACCAAAAAAAGGATCAAACCATGACCTCCGTAGCTGATGCCGTACAAGCAATGAAAGCCAAGTTCAACCCAGCCGCTGCTGCCGGTCTGGACCTGGTCTTCGGTTTCCGCATCGACGACACCAAGAACTTCTCGCTGGTCGTCAAGGACAGCACCTGCGAATTGCTGGAAGGCGAAAACCCGGACGCCCAGGTGACCCTGGTGATGGACGGCGAAACCCTGCAAGGCATCGTCAGCGGCGAAACCGACGGCATGCAAGCGTTCATGGGCGGCAAGCTGCGCGCTGAAGGCGACATGATGCTGGCGATGAAACTGTCCGAGCTGTTCCCGGCCTAAGCGCGTCGCTTGCGGCTTGCGCAAGCGACCCTGGCTGCAAACGAATCCCGCCCCTTATGGCGGGATTCGTCGTTTTACACGCCTGAAAACGGCTGCCTGCGGATTTGCCGTCTATATTCCATCTGGCCGCATGCGGCTGCTTTCAGCTGTTTGCCCTCAACTCACGTTGCGCGGAGCACTGACATGAGCCCACCTGAGGACCACAACGGCGTCAACCGCCGCCATGTACTCCAAGGCCTGTCCGCAGGTGCCGTCGGTGCCTGGATCAGCCCGCTGTTCGCAGGGAGTAAAACCATGCCAGACAACCCCGCCGATCTCATTCTCTACAACGGACGCCTGCACACCGTCGATCGCAAGAAACCCCAGGCCAGTGCCGTCGCGATCAAGGACGGGCGCTTCGTGGTGGTCGGCAGCGACGCCCAGGCCATGGCCCTGCAAGGCCCCGGCACGCGAGTCATCGACCTGCACGGGCGCACGGTGATTCCCGGCCTCAATGACTCACACTTGCACCTGATCCGTGGCGGCCTCAATTACAACCTCGAACTGCGCTGGGAAGGCGTACCGTCGCTGGTCGATGCGCTGCGCATGCTCAAGGACCAGGCCGACCGCACGCCCACGCCGCAGTGGGTACGGGTTGTCGGTGGCTGGAACGAATTCCAGTTCGCCGAAAAACGCCTGCCCACCCTCGACGAACTGAACAAGGCCGCGCCCGACACGCCGGTGTTCGTCCTGCACCTGTACGACCGTGCGCTGCTCAATCGCGCCGCGTTGAAAGTGGTGGGTTATACCCGCGACACGCCGAACCCGCCGGGCGGCGAAATCCAGCGCGATGCCAATGGCGATCCCACCGGCATGTTGATCGCCCGGCCCAACGCCATGATCCTGTATTCAACCCTGGCCAAGGGGCCGAAACTGCCGCTGGAGCATCAGGTCAACTCCACCCGGCAATTCATGCGCGAACTCAATCGCCTGGGTGTCACCAGCGCGATCGACGCGGGCGGTGGCTATCAGAATTACCCGGACGACTACCAGGTCATCCAGCAACTGGCGAAGGATCAGCAACTGACCGTGCGCATCGCCTACAACCTGTTCACCCAGAAACCCAAGGAAGAACTGACCGATTTCAAGCATTGGACCAGTACCTCACGCTACGGCCAGGGCGACGATTTCCTGCGGCACAACGGTGCCGGGGAAATGCTGGTGTTCTCGGCAGCAGACTTCGAAGACTTCCTTGAGCCGCGCCCGGACCTGCCATCCACCCTGGAGCAAGACCTGGAACCGGTGGTACGCCACCTGGTGGAGCAACGCTGGCCATTTCGCCTGCATGCCACCTACAACGAATCCATCAGCCGCATGCTCGATGTGTTCGAGAAGGTCAATCGCGACATTCCGTTCGACGGCTTGCCGTGGTTCTTCGACCATGCCGAAACCATCACTCCACAGAACATAGAGCGGGTCAAAGCGCTGGGCGGCGGCATCGCCATCCAGGACCGCATGGCCTTCCAGGGCGAGTACTTCGTCGACCGCTATGGCGCCAAGGCGGCCGAACACACACCGCCCATTGCACGCATGCTGGCCGAGGGCGTACCGGTAGGCGCCGGCACGGATGCGACGCGGGTGTCGAGCTACAATCCATGGACGTCGCTGTACTGGCTGGTCAGTGGCCGGACTGTCGGCGGCCTGGCGTTGTATCCGCAAGGCTTGAGCCGCGACACCGCGCTGGAGCTGTTTACCCATGGCAGCGCCTGGTTCTCGTCCGAGCAAGGCAAGAAGGGCCAGATCAAGGTCGGGCAACTGGCGGACCTGATCGCACTGTCGGCCGACTATTTCCATATGGAGGTCGAGGGCATCAAGGGTATCGAATCGGTGCTGACCCTTGTCGATGGCAAGGTTGTCTACGCCAGCAACGAGTTCGAAAAACTCGGCCCCCCGCCCATCCCGGTGGTGCCGGAGTGGTCGCCCGTGGCCAAGGTGCCCGGCCACTGGAAGCCATCGGCACCGCTGACGGCTCAGGTTCATCAATGTGTCGGGGCTTGCGTGGTGCATGCGCACAGTCACGAACGGGCGCGTTTGTCGAATGCGCCGGTCAGCGACTTCCGCGGGTTCTGGGGGGCGTTTGGCTGCTCCTGTTTCGCGTTTTGACCTGAAGTGCAAAAGATCGCAGCCTGCGGCAGCTCCTACAGGGGTTCTCTGTAGGAGCTGCCGCAGGCTGCGATCTTTTGATTTGCCTTACAATGCCAGCACTTCCCGCACTGGCCGCCCCATGGACATCGACCTCGCCCGCACCTTCCTGGAAATCGTCCGCCACGGCAGCCTCGCCGCGGCCGCCGAGAAACTCCACGTCACCCAGACCGCGATCACCGCGCGGGTACAGAAGCTGGAAAGTCACCTGGGCAGCACGCTGTTCGTACGCAACCGTGCCGGCGCCCGCCTGACGCCCAATGGCGAAGCGTTCGTGATCTATGCCAATCAACTGGTGGAAACCTGGGAAGCCGCGCGCCGGGACTTGCCCTTGCCCGAGGGCTTCCATGACGTACTGCACATCGGGGGCGAGGTCAGCCTGTGCAATCCGTTGATGCTCAGTTGGGCCGGCGTACTGCGCGACAGGATTCCCGGCCATGCGCTGCGCATGGAAATCCGCGATGGCGAACACCTGCTGCGCCAACTGGAGCTTGGGGTGCTCGACGCGGCGCTGGTCTATCAGCCCGAATACTGGCCGCGCCTGCAGGTCGAGCAGATTCTCGAAGAAAAACTCATCCTCGTGCGCCACCCCGAACGCCCCGAACCCTACGTATACATCGACTGGGGCCAGCACTTCCGGCGTCAACATGACGCCGCCCTGCCGGAAAAGGCCAAGGCGGCGCTCAGTTTCAACCTCGGCCCCCTGGGTTTGCAGTACATCCTCGAACACGGCGGCAGCGGCTACTTCCGCACCCGGGTGGTCCAGAGCTACCTGGAAAGCGGCATGCTGGAGCCCGTACCCAAGGCCCCGGAATTCAGTTACCCGACCTACCTGGTTTACTCCCGCGACCGCGACTCGGCGGCACTGCAGCTGGCTTTCGATCTGCTGCGCGAGGTGATCAAGGGCGATGACGATTGGTCGCAACGCTGGAATCCGCTGACCTGAATCCGTTTTATCAAGGATCGGCCAACCAAAACCCCGGGATCGACTAATCTGCTGGAGATAACAATAACGACAGGTGATTGCAGTGAGGCAGACCACCGAAGCATTCCGTGCCCGTTACCGTTGCGACATTCACCCCCGTTATAACCCCTGGCTGCATGGCACCTTCGTGCTGGTGTTCGGCCTGGTGGCGATCGGCATTTTCTGGAGCACCGTGCATAAGGTTCAGCCTCTCGAATGGCTGGCAGTACCGGTGTCCCTGCTGTTCTTCAGTTTCATTGTGTACATGGTGCATCGCCACCTTGGCCATCATAAAAAAAACTTCGCGCGGATGTTCTATGCCCGCCATGCCGGCGACCATCACAGCTTTTTCGCCCCCGGCAAAATGACGTATGACAGCGCTCGCGACTGGCGCGTCATCCTGTTCCCGGCCTGGTTGATCGTGGTGCACACGCTGCTGATCGCCCTGCCCCTGTGGTGGCTGCTCCAGCCCTTGGACGCCAACGCCGCCGGGCTGGTAGGCGGCTGCCTGGTCCTGGGTTACCTGACCTACGAAGTGTTCCATGCCTGCGAGCATCTGCCGGCGCACAACCGGATTACGCGCCTGCCATGGATCCGCCAGATGCGTCGCCTGCATGAACTGCATCACCGCCGCGAGATGATGCAGCAACGTAATTTCAACATCGTCTTTCCGTTGATGGATTACCTGTTCGGCACCCTCTACTGGGAGCCGGAACCGGAACCGGCCATCGAGTACCTGAAGAGAACGCCCATGACCCGCATGCAGCATCAGATCGACATCGCCGGTAATCCCGTTGCCGTGCTCGCCTATGCCAGCACCGTGAGCAGTTGGCCGCAGTGGCATCCATCGTCCCTGCGGATCAACGGCCCGAAAGGGCCTTTGCATGCTGGCGCGCGATTCGAGGAGGACATCCGCGCCGGTGGCCGTGACGGGCACTTGAGCTGGGTGGTCGATGAGTACCTGCCTGGACGCCGCTGGATTGCCCGGGCCCATGGCGACAATGGCCTGTCATTGCTGCTGACTTACGAATGTGCAGCTGAAGGCGATGGCACGCGGTTCGTGCGCACGCTTGAATACCGGTTCAGCAGCCTGGGAATGCGAGTGGCCAATCAATTGCTGCTCAAGCGACGGATCGATCGCGAATCGGCGGCGTCGATGCTGGCGCTTCGCGACACCGCGCAAAAACACCTGGCACAGTCAGGAGTCCGTGCGTGATTCGACCGATCAGGTTTCTCCATGGGCTATTGCTGCTGATCGTTGCCCTCGGCGCCTTCCTGCTATTGATGCCGACCAAGGTCGACCCTGTGGCCTGGACGCCGCAACCGGCACCGTCCCTCAGCAGCGGCCCGTACGCGGACAACCAGCGTCTCAAGGGCCTGGTACGCGTCGGCGCGCAGAACATCGACGGCCCCGAAGCGCTGCTCCTGGAAAACAACGCGCTGATTACCGGGCTGCATGATGGCCGGGTCATTCGCACCAGCCTGGACGGCCAGGACACCAGGATGTTGACCGACACCGGCGGCCGCCCCCTGGGGTTGGCCCGCCACCCCAATGGCTTGCTGGTGATCGCCGACGCCGTCAAGGGCTTGTTGTCACTGGACGCCCAGGGTCGCCTGGTGGCCTTGACCACCAGCGCCAATGGCGTGCCGTTGGGTTTCACCGATGACGTGGCCATCGATAAGTCCGGGCACTACGCCTACTTCAGCGACGCCTCCAGCCGTTTCGGCTACGGCGAGGACGGTGAGGCTATCATCGAACATGGCGGCGACGGACGCTTGCTGCGGTATGACTTCCAGACCGGCAAGACCACGATGCTGCTGGACAAGCTGGAGTTTGCCAATGGCGTCACCCTGGGTCCGGACGATGCCTTCGTGCTGGTCAACGAAACCGGTGCGTATCGCATCACTCGCTACTGGTTGAGCGGACCGAAAGCCGGCACCCATGACCTGTTCATCGATAACCTGCCGGGGTTGCCGGACAACCTGTCTTTCAACGGCCGCGACCGTTTCTGGGTGGCGCTGTATGCGCCGCGTAACGCCTTGCTCGACAAAACCGCGCCACACCCTTTCGTGCGCAAGATGATCGCGCGAGCGCTGATTGTTCTACCCAAGCCGGTGGAAAAACGCGCCTTTGCGCTGGGACTGGATCTTGAGGGCAAGGTGATCGCCAACCTGCAGGACGGCAGCAGCGACAGCTATTCGCCGATCACCACCGTGCGTGAGTATGGGGACTGGTTGTATTTTGGCTCGTTGAAAGCGAAAAATATGGTGCGATTGCCGCTGAGTACGGCGTTGCACTAAAGCGGTAAACCTGTGGGAGCGAGCCTGCTCGCTCCCACAGGGATTTGGGTACACCGCATTATCGATTTTTTTCATGCCCCCGTTCCCGATCGATGTCAGTGCCGTCATCCTGATCCATGGGGATGGCACCTTCGTTATCGGGCAGTTCATCAATGCCCGGCTCGTCCTCCGGGTTGACGGTAGTTCGACCGGGACTCAAGGGATCGGGATGGGTCGGAATGGGGTCATAGCCCCCTTGTTCTTCGCTGGGAAATTTTGGATCAGCCATGGGGCACCTCGCCTGTCGCCGCATCATCGGGCTCTGAACATTCGAGGTGCCGGTCAATATCGTCGTTCCAATTATTCAGCCACCGATTGTCGGTGGCTCATCACGAAACATCAGGACGACGACTGCAGCTGTTTGACGATCTTGTCCTTGACCTCCAGGCGTTTCGCCTTGAGCTTGGTCACCGCGTCGTCGCTGGATTTGGCTTCCTCTGCCTCCACCACAGCTTTATCCGCCTGGGAATACTTGTTGATCAGTGAATCCAGTAACGGATCCTCGGCGCGTTTCTTCTGAATTTCTTCCTTTGTGCGTTTCAGATCCTGAAAAAGGTCGTGGGGCACCGGCATGGAACACCTCCGTTTGTTAATCGGTAGCAAACGCGATTGATTGCGTTCGCCAATTATCAGAATGGCCTCGGTTGGCCGGTTCTGTCGACCATCTGTCAGACCAGCGGTGCCCATTCGTCGTCCTGTCGCCAATGCGATAAAACCTTTACCCCCACCGCGACCTCCACAGCGTAACGATCAATTCGATCGCCCATGACAACCGTGTGGAGAAGAACCAATGGACAGATTCAACCTGCGCCATCTCACTCTGGCCATCGCCTTGAGCACCAGCATGGGCGCGGCCTTCGCGGCAACCGACAATGATTTCGTCGACAAGGCGGCTGCCGGCGGAATCGCCGAGATCGAAACCAGTCGCCTGGCCCTGGAAAAAAGCCAGTCAGCCGATGTCAAGGCGTTCGCCAACATGATGATCACCGATCATTCCAAGGCCAACGATGAACTGGCGGCCATCGCGAAAAAGAATGACATTGAAGTGCCGGACAACACGACACTGGTGAAGCAGGCCAAGGAAAAGATCCTCGACATGCGTGACGAATCTTTCGATTCGGCCTACGCCAACAATCAGGTCAAGGCTCACGAAGACGCCATCGAGCTGTTCAAGAAACAAGCCAATACCGTGACCGACGACAGGACCAAAGGCGCAACCGAACTCAAGGGCTTTGCGCAAAAAATGTTGCCAGGGCTGGAAAAACACCTGGATATGGCGAAAAAGCTTCAGGCTGCCCATCCAGACAAATAATCCTCATCAGAATAAATAGACCGCATCCATCGATGCGGTCTTTTTATCTGGGCCAGGCCATGCCGCCCTCGGTGTCGATGCAAAAAAAAAGATCGCAGGCTGCACCAGCTCCTACAGTCCATATGCAGCGAATGAAAATACCTGTCGAACGCGAACAACTATTTCATCCGCGAAATGTCACTGCTTTTGCGCCGGTCATTTTTTCCGGGAATCGGCCGCATACCACTCAAGGAGACAAGTCCCATGGCGGCACTGCAAACCAGCACGCTCGATGCGATGAAGAACAACCAGGCACAACTGCTCACCGAGTGGAAAAACGGCTTGGAATCCAGTGGCGCTACGCGCAATCTCAAAGAGCAGGACCTGCAACAGCAGACGTCGGAATTCCTGCAACTGGTCATTTCGGGCCTGCAAAACGGCAATGACCAGAACATCGCCACAGCCGGCTGGGACGAAATTCGCCAGTTCCTCGACAAGCTGTCCCATAGCCGCGCGCTACTCGGCCAGGATTCGCACCAGACCGCCAGCTTCATCTTCTCGCTCAAGGGGCCGCTGTTTGCCCTCCTGCAGAATCATTACCAGGACAGCCCGGCGCTGTTGGCCGAGCAACTCTGGGAAATTTCCGAATTGCTCGACGCCCTGGGCATGCACACCATCCGCACCTTCCAGAAATCCCGCGAAGCCGTGATCAAACGCCAGCAGGAAGAACTGCTGGAGCTGTCGACCCCGGTGGTCAAGCTCTGGGACGGCGTCCTGGCCCTGCCGATGATCGGCACGCTGGACTCGCAACGCACCCAGGTGGTGATGGAATCGCTGCTGCAGCGCATCGTCGATACCGGCTCGGAGATCGCCATCATCGACATCACCGGCGTCCCGACCGTCGATACCCTGGTGGCCCAGCACCTGCTCAAGACCGTCACCGCGATTCGACTGATGGGGGCCGACTGCATCATCAGCGGCGTGCGCCCGCAGATCGCCCAGACCATCGTGCACCTGGGGCTGGACCTGCAAGGCGTGGTCACCAAGGCCAACCTGGCCGATGCCTTGAAACTGGCCCTGACCCGGCTGGGCCTGGCCGTCAGCAAGGCGGACTGAGCCAATGGAGCGCATTCCGATTCTGCAAATGGGCGACTTCCTGCTGGTGACCATCCAGGTGGACATGCATGACCAGCTGGCGCTGACGCTGCAAGACGACCTGTCCGAGCGCATCAGCAGGACGTCCGCCCGCGGCGTGCTGATCGATATCTCCGCCCTGGACATGGTCGACTCCTTCATTGGCCGGATGATCGGCACCATCTCCGGGCTGTCGAGCATCATGGATGCCCGGACCGTGCTGGTCGGCATGCAGCCGGCGGTGGCCATCACCCTGGTGGAGCTGGGCCTGACCCTGCCTGGTGTCAGTACCGCGCTCAATGTCGAGCGCGGGATGAAACTGCTTCAGGAACGAGTACGCAACCAATGACTGTGCGCAGCAGCGGCACTCACCCGATTCACATCGAGCAGGACGTCGTCCTGGCCCGCCAGCTGGCGCGCAAACTCGCCCAGGACTGCGGCATGCGCCTGATCGACCTGACCAAGCTGGTGACCGCGGTTAGCGAGCTGGCGCGCAATACCATGGTGTACGGCGGTGGCGGCGACATGGACTGGCAGATCCTCGATGAAAGCCCGCGCACCGGCCTGCGCCTGGTCTTCCGCGACGAAGGGCCAGGTATCGCCGACCTCAAACTGGCAATGACCGATGGCTGGACCTCCGGTGCCGGCCTGGGCCTGGGCCTGACCGGAGCCAAGCGCCTGGTCAATGAATTCGATATCGACACAGCGCCGGGAAAGGGTACTCGCGTAACGATTACCCGATGGACATGAACATCGGCGGTTCGATGACCCAAGTGCTGGTCATCGAGGACAACAGCCAGATCGGCCACGCTCGACGCACCGCGCAGCAACTCGCGCAGCAACTCGGTTTCGACACCACGGACGCGGGACGGGTAGCGCTGGTCGCCACCGAACTTGCCAGCAACATTCTCAAGCACGCCAACCGTGGTGAATTGCACCTGAGGGTCCTGCCCCGTGCCAGCGGCGCCGGTATCGAGATGCTCGCCATCGACCGCGCACAGGGTTTTGACCTGCACGCCTGCCTGGCCGACGGTTTTTCCACCGGCGGCACCCAAGGCATTGGCTTGGGCACTGTGTCGCGGCAGACCGAGGTGTTCGATGTCTATGCCGATTCACGGGGCGCCGTGCTGCTCACAAGGTTGTACCCGCGAACGGACAAGGGCGCAGACCGACGCATTGGCGTCAGCCAGCATTCGTTGCACCAGGATCCCGCGTGCGGCGATACCTGGCACCTGGCGCTGGACGGGCCGCGCATCAGCGCCCTGGTGATCGATGGCCTGGGCCATGGTGAAGAAGCCGAACGCGCCGCCCGCGCCGGCGAGAAAGCCTACGCGCTGCTGCCCTTCGCCTCACCGCTGCAGGTGCTGGAAGACATTCATCAAGCCATGATCGGCACCCGTGGCGGTGCAGTGGCCATCGCCCAGTTCGACGCCGGCAGCGACGCCTTGAAATTCCTCGGCATCGGCAACATCGGCGCCTGCCTGGTCGCACCGGACAAGTCCCGGGGCCTGGCCTCCCACCCCGGCATCGTCGGCGGGCAGTTTAGAAAGGCGCAGCCCTTTGACTATGCTCAGGTGAGCGGGCAATTGCTGATCATGTACAGCGATGGCCTGCAGTCGCGCTGGAACCTGTCTGATTACCCCGGCCTGGTGCACCGCCATCCCGCCGTGATTGCCGCCATCCTGCACCGCGATTTCTGTCGTGGACGAGACGATGTCACCGTGCTGGTCATTGCCCTGGAGGCCGCCCATGGCTGAAGTGCCCATGAGTCAAATCGACGAACAAGCTGCAATGATCGCGCGTTTGCAGGGTGAAGCCATTGCCCTGCGCGCCGAGCTGGATGAAACCAACCAGGGCGTCCTGGCGCTGTACGCCGAACTCGACACCCAGGCCGAACAGCTACGCCAGGCCTCGGACCTCAAAAGCCGCTTCCTGTCCTACATGAGCCATGAGTTTCGCACGCCATTGGGCTCGATCCTGAGCATCGCCAGCCTGCTGACCGATGAACTCGACGGGCCACTGAGCAGCGAGCAGCACAAGCAGGTGGCTTTCGTCAGCAATGCCGCGCGGGAGCTGAGCGACATGGTCGACGACCTGCTCGACCTGGCGAAGATCGAAGCCGGGCGCATCACCATTTCACCGGCCTGGTTCGACATGCTCGACCTGTTCGCCGCCCTGCGCGGCATGTTTCGCCCGATCGTCGATACCAGCGCCGTGGACCTGATCTTCGAGGAACCGGTGGGCCTGCCCCGGCTGTACACCGACGACAAGAAGCTCGCGCAGATCCTGCGCAATTTCATATCCAATTCGTTGAAGTTCACCACCCGCGGGGAAGTTCGGGTCTCGGCGCAAATGGAAAACCGCGATTACGTGCGTTTCGCCGTCAGCGACAGCGGAATTGGTATCGCTCAGGAGCTGCATGGCGCATTGTTCGAAGACTTCTCCCAGGTCGATTCCCCGCTGCAAAAACGCCTGCGTGGAACCGGGCTCGGGTTGTCGCTGTGCAAACGCTTCGCGGTGCTGCTGGGCGGCGAAGTCGGGGTACAGAGCACACCGGGTGTGGGCTCGACCTTTTTTGTGATCATCCCGCTGGCCATCGCCATGGAGCCTGCCGATGAAACGTGACCTGCGCTTGCTGATCGTCGATGACAACGTTGCCACGCGCTACGCCTTGCGTCGGCGCCTGGAACGCCACGGCTATGAGGTGCTGGAATCCGGCACCGGCAGCGAAGGTCTGGAATTGATCGCCAGCGTGGCGATCGACGCCTTGATCCTCGACGTCAACCTGCCGGACATGAGTGGCTTCGACATCGTGCGCAAACTGCGATCGGAGCCCGCTACCGCCCTGCTCCCGGTGATTCACGTGTCCGCGGCGTCGATCCAGACCGGCGACATCATCACCGGGCTGGACGCCGGTGCCGACGCTTACCTGATCCACCCGGTGGACCCGGATGTGCTGCTGGCGACCCTGCGAACCTTGCTGCGGGTGCGCGAAACCGAGAATGCCCTGCGGGACAGCGAGGCGCGCTTTCGCGAGATTTTCGTCAATGTGTCGGCCCCCATCGCCGTGCTGGATGCACAGCTCAAGGTCCACGAATGCAACCATGCGTTCGCCCAACTGATCCAGGACAACCTCGACCCGGATACCCTGCACCAGTGTTTCGCCGACGACCAGTGCGCCGTGATCGAGGAACTGCGCCTGCGCCTGGCGTATGGCGAACGCTGGAAAGGCACCTTGAGCATGCGGGTGCAGGGCGAACTTCGCGAAACCGAATGGCAGATTTCACCCTACCGCACACCGGCGTTGAGCCTGGTGTTCGTCGAGGACGTCACCGAACACCGTCACCGCGAACGCTCGCACCTGGCGCGCCTGGACGATGCCACCACCCAACTGGCCAATGAAGTCGCCGAACGCGCGCGCACCGAAGCCCAGCTGTTGCAGGTGCAGAAAATGGACGCGCTGGGCAAGCTGACCGGAGGCATTGCCCACGATTTCAACAACCTGCTCACCGGCATTATCACCAGCCTGGAACTGATCCAGAAGCGCGTTGCCGAGTCCCGCACCGACAAGGTGGCCTTCTATGCCGAAGCGGCCTTGAACTCGGCCATGAGTGCCGCCTCCCTGACCCATCGCCTGCTCGCCTTCGCCCGCCAGCAGCCGCTCGACACCCGGCCCGTGGACATCAACGAGCACATCCGTTCCCTCGAGGAGCTGCTGGTGCGCACCATTGGCGAACGCATCGCCCTCAAGCTTGAACTGACGAGCAAACCGGCCATTGCCCTGGTCGATCCGATCCAGCTGGAAAGCGCCGTACTCAACCTGGTGATCAATGCCCGCGACGCCCTGCCCCAAGGGGGCAATATCTGGGTCAACACCTATGCCGCCTTTTCCCACGGTGACCCCAACCTGGCCGATGGCGCCTATGTCGCCTTGTCGGTGCGCGACGACGGCACCGGTATCGAACACAACGTCATCGACAAGGTGTTCGACCCATTCTTCACCACCAAGCCCCTGGGCCAGGGCACCGGGCTGGGGTTGTCGACCATCTACGGGTTTGCCCGCCAGTCAGGTGGCGACGCGCACATCCGCAGCGTGGCGCGACGCGGTACCGAAGTGACCATCATGTTGCCGGCCAGTGCCGATCCCACGGCCGGCGCAGTCGCATCGTCGACGACTCACGTCCAGGGTGGCGGTGAACATGTGCTGATCGTCGAGGACATGCCGTCAGTGCGCATGTTCGTGGCCGAAGTGCTGGTGGATGCCGGCTACCGTTGCACCGAGGCGGGGGATATCGAAAGCGCCCTGGAACGCCTGCAGAACGACGACTCCATCGACCTGTTGCTGACCGACGTCGGCCTGCCGCGCATGAGCGGCCGGGAACTGGCCGATATCGCGCGAGGCTGGCGCGAACACCTGCCGATCCTGTTCATGACCGGATATGCCGAAACCGCGATCAACCGCCAGGTGTTTCTCGGCGACGGCATGGAAATGCTGATCAAGCCCTTCCAGATCAATGAATTACTGGACAAGGTACGACGCACCCTCGACAGCGCCTGATAGCAAAAGATCGCAGCCTGCGGCAGCTCCTACATTTGTTCACCGACCCATGTAGGAGCTGCCGCAGGCTGCGATCTTTTGATCCATCACGCACCAAGAACCCTGGCAAGAAACGGCGCCGTCCGGCTCTTTCTGCTCTTGGCCACTTTCCGCGGTTCCCCCGCCACCACAACCTTGCCCCCCTGATCCCCCGCCCCGGGTCCGATATCGATCACCCAGTCACTCTGCGCCACCACGCGCATTTCATGTTCGACGACGATCACCGTGTGCCCTGCCGTCACCAGGTTGTTCAACTGCTCGAGCAAGCGATCGACGTCTCGCGGGTGCAGGCCCGTGGTGGGTTCGTCGAGCACGTAGAGCGTCGCCCCGCGCGGGTTGCGTTGCAGTTCGGTGGCCAGCTTGATGCGCTGTGCTTCACCACCGGACAGCTCGGTCGCCGGTTGGCCAAGGCGCAGGTAACCCAGGCCGATATCACGCAGCACCTCCAGGGACCGGCGCACCGCCGCTTGTTCGGCGAACACCTCCACGGCCTGGTCCACGGTCAATTGCAGCACCTGGGCGATGGTCCGGCCCTGCCAGGTGATCGCCAGCGTCTCGGGGTTGTAGCGCGCGCCGTGGCAGGTCGGGCATGGCGCGTAGACGCTGGGCATGAACAACAATTCGACGCTGACAAAACCTTCCCCTTCACAGGTCGGGCAGCGGCCCTTGGCGACATTGAAGGAAAACTGCCCGGCGTCGTAGCCCGCCGCCTGCGCCTGAGGCGTTGCCCCGTAAAGCTTGCGCACATTGTCGAACAGCCCGGTGTAGGTCGCGAGGTTGGAACGCGGCGTACGGCCAATGGGCTTCTGATCGACCTGCACCAGCCGCTTGATCGACGCCAGCCCCGCCGTGACCTGTCCGCCACTGACGGTCGGCGCGTCATCTTCCAGGCTCAGCTCCTGCGGTTCACTGTCAGCACCCGGCCGCCCCAGATGCGCGCCGACCAGTTCCAGCAGCGCCTGGCTGACCAGGCTGGATTTACCCGAACCCGACACACCGGTCACTGCGGTGAAGCAGCCCAAGGGAAACTCGACACTGAGGTTGTCCAGGTTATTGCGCGTGACGCCTTCCAGGCGCAGCCAGTCGCTGGCCTTGCGCGGGCGGCGGGATTGGCTGAGGTGCTCGGCGAACAGGTAGGCGCGGGTCTGCGAATCCGTCACCTGTGCCAGCCCCGCCGGGGCACCGCTGTACAGTACCCGTCCGCCATGCTCGCCCGCCGCCGGGCCGACATCGATCAACCAGTCGGCGCGGCGCATGGTTTCCAGGTCGTGTTCGACCACGAACAAGGTATTGCCCGCCGCTTTCAAGCGTTGCAGGGCTTCGAACAACGCTTCACCGTCGGCCGGGTGCAAGCCGGCCGAGGGTTCGTCCAGCACGTAGATCACGCCGAACAACTGCGAGCCCAGTTGCGTCGCCAGGCGCAGGCGTTGCAACTCGCCGGACGACAGCGTCGGCGTGCTGCGTTCCAGGGCCAGGTAACCGAGGCCCAGGTCGGTCAGGGTGCTGACCCGCTCCAGCAAGTCCTGGGCAATGCGTTGCGCGGCGAGGCGTTTTTCCACCGAGAGATTTGGCGTGTGGCGCACATCGGGGGCGTTGGCGTGGCCACTGGCGCCGTGGGCCACGCGCTGTTCACGGGCCTGGCGGGTCTGCAGGTGGGTCAACACCTCGCCCGCCTCATCGCGCTCTTCACCTTCTTCCAAATAGTGTCGGGCCGCCACCGGCTTGAGGACTTCGGCGACTTGCAGCAATGGCATCTGCGACAGTTCGCCGATGTCGTAGCCGGCGAAGGTCACTGACAACGCTTCGTGCTTGAGGCGCTTGCCATTACACAACGGGCAAGGGCTGCCGAGCATGAAGCGCGAGACGCGTTTTTTCATCAGCGCACTTTGCGAATGGGTGAAGGTGTGCAGGATGTAGCGCCGTGCGCCGGTGAATGTGCCCTGGTAACTCGGCTCCATCTTGCGCTTGAGGGCGACGCGGGTTTCTTGAGGGGTGAGCCCGGCGTAGACCGGGACCGTCGGGGTTTCTTCGGTGAAGAGAATCCAGTTCCGCTGCTTTTTCGGCAGGTCACGCCAGGGCACATCGACGTCATAACCCAGGGTCACCAGGATGTCCCGCAGATTCTGCCCTTGCCAGGCCATGGGCCAGGAGGCGACCGCACGCTGGCGAATGGTCAGGCTCGGGTCCGGCACCATCAGCGCTTCGGTGACCTCGTACACCCGGCCCAGGCCATGGCATTGCGGGCACGCACCCTGGGGGGTGTTGGGGGAAAAGTCTTCGGCGTAGAGCATCGGCTGCCCCGCCGGGTAACTGCCGGCGCGCGAATACAGCATGCGGATCAGGCTCGAAAGGGTCGTCACGCTGCCCACCGAGGAGCGCGTGCTCGGCGTGCCCCGTTGTTGTTGCAAGGCCACCGCTGGCGGCAGGCCCTCGATGGAATCGACATCCGGCACGCCCACCTGATCGATCAAGCGCCGCGCATAAGGCGCCACCGATTCGAAATAGCGGCGCTGTGCTTCGGCATACAGGGTCGAAAACGCCAGGGACGACTTTCCTGAACCGGACACCCCGGTGAACACCACCAGGGCATCGCGGGGAATGTCGACATCGACGTTCTTGAGGTTGTGCTCCCGGGCGCCGCGCACCCTGACCATGCCTGAGGGAGGGTTGGCGGTTCGCTTGTCGGTCATGGGGCAGCCTTGACGGGAAGGTTCGAAGTGAGGATATGTCAGCCATTGAGCACGGTACGAATCATCCGGGTCAGCGCCTGCGGCCCATAGGGTTTGCTCAGCAAATGGGTATCCGGGCTCAGCTGATGGTTGCGCGAGATAATGTCACGGGTGTGGCCCGAGGTGAACAACACCGCCACCGGGGGATTCTGGACCTTGGCCCAGGCCGCCAGGTCCGAGCTTTTTATCAGGCCAGGCATGACCACGTCGGTGAAGATCAGGTCCACCGCCGCCCCCTCCAGCAACATCTGCATGGCAAGGTCGGCATTAGCGGCGGTGAGCACCTGATAGCCCTCTTCGCGCAGCAACTCCACGGTTGAAACGCGCACCGCCTCATTGTCCTCGACCACCAGGATCCGCTCATTCGCGCCCCGTTGTTGCACCTCGGCACGGGGTGTTTCACTGTCCACCGAGCGCAGGCTGCGCGGAAAATACATCTGCACCCGGGTACCCTGTCCAACCACGCTGGACATCTCGATATGTCCGCCACTCTGCTTGACGAAACCGAACACCATGCTCAAGCCCAGCCCCGTGCCATGGCCATCGGGCTTGGTGGTGAAAAACGGCTCGAAAGCCTGCCCCAGCACCTGCGGTGACATGCCCAGGCCGCTGTCCGACACCGTGACCCGCACGTAGTCACCGGCAACGATGCCCTTGCCCTGGCAGAATTCGCGGTCGAGGCTGATGTTATCGGCGCACAGCTCGATAGTGCCCTCGCCTTCCATGGCATCACGGGCATTGATCATCAGGTTGAGGATGGCGTTTTCCAGCTGATTGCGATCGACATAGACCGACCATGGGTCAGTGGGGGTGCTCATGTGAACCTGGAGGGTTTCCCCCAGCGCACGTTGCAACAGTTCGCCCAGGCCATCGAAAATCTGCTGCGGCGTGCAAATCGCCGGGGACAAGGGCTGGCGACGGGCAAACGCGAGCAATTGCGAGGACAGTTTTGCGCCGCGCTCAACCGCGGCAATGGACGCCGCGACCCGGCGCTGCACGTTGGCATTGTCCGGTTCATGACGGGCGAGCAAGTGCAAATTGCCGGCAATCACCTGCAGCAGATTATTGAAATCGTGGGCCACGCCGCCGGTCAGGCCGCCGATGGCCTCAAGCTTCTGGGACTGGCGCAGTTGCTCTTCAGCCGCCAGTCGCGCTTCGACTTCGTCGGCCACGCGCTGCTCCAGGTTGCGGGTGAACCTGAGCAAGGACTCTTCGGCGGTCTTGCGTTCGTGGATGTCGATCAGCACCCCGGGGAAACGAAAGGCCCGGCCCTGCTCATCGAACTCGCAGCAGCCGCTGGCGAGCACCCACAGGTAACTGCCGTCGGGACGCAGCACCCGGTATTCGGCGTTATACGGCGCGCCGGTCTCAATCGATTGCCTGACCTGCTCCTCGACCCAGCTGCGATCATCGGGATGGATATGGGCTTGTGCGAAATCCTGGGGCAAATTGTCCAGGCTTTGCCCGGGGGGAAAGGAAAACGTGCGGGCAAAGCGTTCATCGCCGCTGAGGGTATTGGCCTTGATGTCCCAAACGAACGAGCCGAGCAGCGCCCCGGCATTGAGGGCCAGGCGGACCCGCTCGTTGTCGGCGCGGTAGGCGTTTTCCGCCGCCTGGCGCAGACGTTCGGAAATCACGAATTCGGTGGTTTCGACCACCATCGCCATGACGCCGGCAGGATGCCCGTCATCATCGGCGACCGGGCTGTAGTAAAGGTCCAGCCAGACGTCCTCGGGCACTCCGTCGCGCAGCAACACCAACTCTTTGTTGCGGTAGGACAAGGTCCCGCCTGCCAGGCAGGTGTCGACCACATGCCGGTTGAATTCGGCGACTTCCGGCCAGCCCAGCTCCACCGCGCAACCCAACAGGTAAGGATGGCGCCCGCCGGCGAATATCGAATAGGCGTCGTTGTAGATCATGTAGCCGGCCCGGCCCCAGAGCATCACCATCGGCAAGGGTGAGGCAAGCATCAGCTGTACCGCACTGCGCAGGCTCCTGGACCAGTTTTCGAGGCGCCCAAGCTCGGTCGGGCTCCAGTCGAACGCACGAATGCGCCCGGCCATTTCGCCGTTCCAGCCGGCACATCCGTGGTTATCTTCTAGAAACTGCATCGACTGGCTCTGCGCCCCGGTAACTGCACCCGTTTGTTTCGAGCTTCGCGGATGGCAATGGTTTCATAGAGGTATAGCTGATTCTCGCGGTCCACTCTGATCGCCCCGAATCTGTGGCTGGCAAAATCCCTGTGGAACAGGGCTTGAACGGGTCTACAGAGGGGATCGCGGCCTTTGTTCATGTACGCGGCTTTCAGCCGGGAATACGCTGACTGTGATTCTCGGCCCATCGCAGGCACTTGCCAGAAGGTTGAAGGATCAGCGTGAGCTGGTTGAACAGGTGGATATCGGCGTACAAACCGAAGAAACGATTGAGCATCTCGCCGAACAGGCTGATGTCACCCTCGCCGGAAAAACCCTTGGCATCGAGCGTGACTTCGATGTCGACGCCGCGCAGCAGAAAGCCTTTTTCAAAACGCTGCTTCAGGTGGTGCCTGACCTCGACGATGGCCGCCAGACGCCGCCGGTTCAGTTCGTCCCCCGTCCAGTCATACAACGCCAGCGTGCCACGCAATACTTCGGCATTGTCGAGCATCGGCAGAAAGTTCGAGCCCAGGTGGCTGAGTATTCGCCAGTGGAATCGGTCGCGGTTCGGCGGGTAGCACGGCAATGTGGGTGCGCACAGATTGCGCACCTGCAAACCGATCTTTGAGGATTGCCCCGGTGTGTCGAGCAACGTGCTTTGCAATGCTTTGCGCGGGAGCTGTCCGTTTGTGCCGGTCAAGCGCAGCGACAGGTTCTGGTTGAGGCCCAGCTGGTCCTTGTCAAAACCGTCACCGCCGAGAATCAGCCACGTGTCATGCAGGCCATTGGCACCCCGTTTCAAGCGGGTATGGAAATAACGCTCGGGCATGTCATCACGCAACATGCCACCCTTGTGGCGAAAGCTGGTGAACGGTACGTAGTCCTGGTGCTCGCCATTCCACGACGCAGTGACCTGATCCACCGAATAAATTTCCGTATGACCGTCCTGCAAACGCATGGGACGAAGCAGGTAGTCGGTTTGTAGCGGCTGCAGCGCCAGCGGATCGGACTCCAGTGTAAACGCATTGATCACCGGCACCGCATGCAAGCGAATGTGCCCGGTGCTCAGGTTGAATGCTTGCGGCCACGGTTGGCGTAACACCACGTCCAGTTCGAACCAGAGATCGCCCGGCTTGATACTCAAATGCTCCAGCCCACACAGGGTGACGAACATGAACTTCTCGCGGAAGGTGAAATACTCCAGCAACAGCTGATAGCCGCTGAAGGCGCTGTCGCCCTTGGGCCACAATCGATCGTCATCGGCAAACCCCTTTGGCGAAAAATAACCCTCCAGCACAGAGCGGCCCGCCTGCTCAGGCAGGCGCACATACAAGGCCTGAGCGTTGAGGGTCAGTGCCTGGTGTAGCGCGCTGGCCAGCGGTGCGTCGGCATTCAGGTACAGCGGCAGGCGACTCAGGTCAATCTCGCTCCAGGGGCTCATGGCCCCGCGGGCGAAGCGCAGGCGTAGCACTGAACGCCCGTCCGGCTCATGGGCCAGACGCACAGACTCCAGGGCGAGTGGCCGCAGTGTCAGGTCCTGGGTGGTGGTGTATCGACAACGGGTGCGCTGCGCACCGATGGGCTGCGACAGCACTTCGAAGCCAGTGCCGATCAACTCGGTGCGCTTCATCTGCGCAAGCTCCGGTGCCAGCTCGACGATACAGAGCGAGGGAATGGTGCGCAGGTAATGCGGCCACAACAGACTGACCAGGCCTTCAGTCAGCTCCGGCAGGTCATCGTCGAGCTTTTCGCGCAATCGCCCCATCAGGAAGGCAAAGCCCTCGAACAGGCGTTCCACATACGGATCACGTGCGCCCTGCTTGTCCAGATTCAGTTGCGCCGCCCGGTCTGGAAAGGCCTCGGCAAACTCCTGGCCGGCCTCACGCAGGTAGCGCATCTCGGCGTCGAAATAACGCAGTGTCAGATTTTCATTGTTCAAAGAAAGACTCCTGATGAATGACGTTTAACCGCAGAACACGACGGCGCGTACCGAAGGGCGTCGCGCTCGCCGATGCATCGGGCAAACAATTTGCGCACACTCATTTTTTCAACCTCTTGTTTTGTGCCACCTCCTCCCCTTCACCCAGGAAGATCTGCATCGGCAATTTAAAGCCGCGCAGCTTGAGCAACGCCATCGGCCCCGCCCCCAGTTCGGTGCGCAGGTACCAGGTCAGGCCGATGCCGTCGGGCGCCTTGAGCACCACACGAAAACGGCTGTCGCCGTCGTCCAGTGGCGTGACTTGGGCCTGCTCCAGGAGGCGGATCAGGCCCCAGGTGCCCGGGTAGTCGCCAAACAGCCGTTCGTTGGCCCGCACGCTGGTCCAGGTCAGGCTCGCGCCGGGGTACTGGCGGCGGCCCGGCCAGTTGAAGCGCTGCCAGCTTTCCTTCTGGTTGAAGTACTCGTGTTTCTCGCCGTTGAGGGTGAAGGTGGTTTGCACCACGTCGCTCACCGGTTTGCCTTGCAGCTCGAAGCTCAGGCCCATGCCGCCGTCGGTGAACAGCACGTCGGCCAGGTGGCTGAGCTGGTTGATCGCCGTGAGGAACTGCGGGTTGAAGCGCAGGCCCTGGCTGTGTGGCGTGTCGACCACCCAGCGGCTGCCTTCCTTGCGCAGCAAGCCGCCCAGTTCGCGCTGCAGGAACTGCTCGAGGCGCCCGGAGTCGGCACGGATCATCTGCCCGAGCATCGGCAGCGAGGCGTCGCTGGCGGTGGCCGCGAAGGGATAACGACCGGTGAACGCCTGCTGCCAGTCGCTGACGATCGCCCGTTGCCACTGGCGGTTAAGGCTGCTGGCCGAGGGTTGCAGGACGCCCTGCCAGGCCTGCTCCAGCGGCTGCACGAACAGGGTCTGGCCGATACCGCCCCACTCCGCGCCGAGGCTGGCGGCGAGCTGGCTGCCGTAGGCGCGGGTGTCGGTGAGGTCGATGCTCTTGCCCTGGAACACCGTCTGCGCCAGGGTCTGGGTCATGTCCTGCGGGTCGGCGGCGTGGTTCACCTGTTGCAGGGTCAGGCGCGTGCGCGTGACTTGGTTGAGGAACGCCTGCAGGCTCAGGCGCTCGCGCTCGTCCTGGCCTTCCGGGGTTTTGCCGAGCAGCGCCAGCAGCGGGCCAAAGGTGGCGTCCAGGGGGCTTTGGGGGCCCTGCTGCGTCTGCTCGACCATCGGCCCCGGGGCCTGGGCGATCAGCTTTTGCGCCGAGCTGATCAGCGAGTCGGCCAACGCCTGGGTGCGTGTGCCGGCCTGCCCCTGGTAGGCCAGGGTGTTCATCAGCGCGATCAGCGGCGACTGGCGCACGTCGCTCATCAGGGTCAACTGGTCGATCACCTCGCCCAGGCTGTTGGCCGGCTGCCAGCGCAGGCGGTTGAGAAACTTCAGCCAGGCGCTGGCGTAGTCCTGGAAGTAGCGCCGGGTCAGGCGTTCACGCAGCATGTCCGGCGTCAGCTCGGCGGCGATGTCGCCCGGCCGGTCGCTGAGCACCCAGTCGATTTCCTCGCGCCGCGCCTCGGCGATGGCCTCGATCGCCGGACGCACCTGGCCCTCCCAGGCCTGGCGGGTAAACACCCCGGGCACGCTGGCTTGGCTGACGAACAGCGCCCGCGCCTCGGTGTCGCCGACCATCTGCGCCAGGCTCAACGCCGGGTAATGATTGGCCGAAGCGTCGAGCACCTGGCGGTACAGGCTGGCTTCGGCATTGCGCTGACCCAACTGGCCGAGCAGCAGCTGACGAACCTGGGCCACCAGCTTCGGGTCGGCCACGCTGCGCCAGTCCGGATGCGCCGCCAGTTGCTCGCCATAGAACTGCCAGAGCATCGGCGACAGGCCGTGCCACAGCCCCGACGAGACACCGCCGGCGCTCGGCTCGAGCGGGCCCAAAGTCTTGACTAGAAAACCCGCATCGGCTTTTTCCGGGCGCGCCAGCATCAGGTAGGCCTTGAGTTGTTCGTAGGCCTGCGGCGCGCGTTTGAGCCGTTCGGGGCTGTCGGCGGGCAAGCGGATCAGGGCGCCGAGCTGCTGTTGCAGGCTGGCCACCGCCGGGTCGCGCAGCAGGCGCTGGTTGGCCTCGACGTAGGCGGGCCAGAGCATTTGCAGGAGTTCTGGATTCTTGTTCAGGCCGAAGCGCTGGTACCAGGGGGTGCCGTGGGTGGCGCGGTAGTCCAGGCGGCCCAGTTCGCGGGTCAGCTCGTTGAGGGCGAGGAATTGTTCGTCGCGGATGGAGGATTGTTGCAAGGTTGCCAGTGACGTTTGCACCTGGGTGATGTGTGCGCGGTTGCTGACGAAGGACAGCAGCATGCCGGCGCCCCAGGCCAGTGCCAGGGCGAGCATCAGGGCCTGCGCGATGCGGGTCGCGGGCCAGCCGAGGCGACAGGCGTGTGACTTTTTATCGCCGAGTACGCCCTGCCATACCGGCGCTATCGACCAGAAGTGACTGCGGTTATTGGGATCCGGTGACACCTCCGGTAACGGCAGGCTGAACCACAACCCGCGCACCGGCATGCTCCCGGCCAACTCGCCGAGCAACGGCGCCAGCGCCTGCCGCCAGCGGGCGATGCCCTCGACCTGCAGATCGCGGGACTGGCGCAGCAAAAAGTCATGCGGCATGTGCTCGCGCATCTGCTCCAGACCCTCCTGCCGCAAGGGCTCGAGCAATTGCTCCAGGCGACTCTCCAACTCGACAACTGTGAAACCGTCTGGCAACGCGCAACCCACCGCCTGCGTCTGTCGCGAGTGCTGCGGCCACCCAGTGTCGCAGACCTGCCAAAGGTGCAGCGGCAACTGCCAATGCAGCGCCCGCGCCAGATCGCACAGGCGCCGCACGTTTTCGCCGAGCGCTGCGGCGTCAGTGGTCTGTTCCTTGTTCAGGACCCAGACCACGCCATCGAAGGGACGCCAGCGGCTCAAACCCTGCCATTGGCTGAACAGGGTTGGCACCTTCACGCTACCGCCGAAGAGCAGCACGGTGTCCTGTGCATGCAGGAACTGCTGGGTGGTCAGGCCCGGGGCGATGGCTTCGATCTGCTCGGGTTCGCCGACGACCAGGAGCAGGCGAACTTTGAAGCGCCAGAAGGGGCCGTAGTATTTATTGAGATACACGTGAGCCACCCGGACCTGCTGCGCGCTCGGAGCTTTCGGACTCTCAGTAGGCGGTGGCTCGGGCACGTCATCCGACGCCTCTGCGCGATGCACCGAATGCACCACACGGCGCCACAGCAGTCGGTAGGTTCCCAAGACCAACACCGCGATAAAAGTGAACGCTGGTACCGCCAACAACCAGGTGTTTTGCCGGTCACTGCCAGACCCCATCCCCAGCCACTGAGGAAAATACCAGACCATGAGCTCCACGAGCACGCCGGTCAGGAATAACAGGCCGACCACTACATCCGGCCCTGGATAGCGTCGAAACTGCATTCAAGACTCCTTCGTCGAAAGCGGCAGGACGGGCATCAGCACCGTGCTCCACAGCCCCGCATCGACGGCGCTGTCACCACTGAAAATGAACTGCGGCCCAGCGCCGCGCTGAATGTTTTGTGTCGCGGCTGCGATTGCCAGCCATGGTGAAGGGGTACCGGGGTGTCCCAACAAGGCATCCAGGTCGATCAAGCCCTGATTGCGCTTTACCGGCATTTGCACTTCAGCCAGAACGGTGCTTATTGCCGCCTGGTGTTGCGCATCGATTCCCGCGCACCAGGCGTGCTCGATCGACTGGGCATCCAGCGGGACCCAATCCAGCGCATGGCGAGAGGCATACAACAGTGCATCAGGGTTGAGCGCTCGCGCCTGCTCCGGACGGTGAAGGTAGGCCATCGGCGGTAACGTGGTTTGCGTCAAACGGTTGCCCAACAGTAGCCCGACGGCCGCTTCTGCCGTGCCTTCAGGCTGTAGCGGCGCGAACTGCAATGCCACCACCAGCAGTAACGCCTGATCATCAATGCGCTGGTCGAGCCACTGGTCCAGTGCAGCTAACCCTTGCCCTTCGACCGGCACCGCTGACTGTCGGATGCCGGAGGCGTTCCACGCCCTTTGCCATGCCGGACGCCACTGACTCTGCGGCAGACCGCTCTCAACCTCCAGCAACAATGCCAACGGTTTTTCGTCCGGCAGGTGTATCAGCGTCTGCGCCAGCTCAGTGAGGACCTGGCTAAAGACACCGAGCAACACTTTTTCCAGATTTTCATACTTTGCACCAGATAAGCGACTATGACGCACGACGGATTCTTCCATCCGGGTCGGTTGGGCCGTCAATGCCTTCGTCCCGCTCAGCAAGGCATCGAGTTGCGCGCTCCCCTCTTCCCCCGGCTTTCGCAGGGCAGTGAACAGACTTGCGCTCAATACTTGCTGGGAGCGCCGACCTCGACGCATTTTGCGGCGTAAATCCTCATCGCAGGCTTCGTCCCAGCCCTCGGCCGCGCCGTGTTGACCGCTGTACAACAGCAGCCGCCCGAACAGCAGCACACACCAAAGGAGAAGCGGTAAGCCCAAAGCTCGCTGCCAGTCATCAATGGATTGCTGATGCAACGGTTCAGCGCCGAACAATAACGTTTCACCCACACCCAATAGCAAAAGCAGAGACAGTAAACATGCCCAGAACCAGATACGAGGGGGCGCGGGACGCGGGGCCGGAGAAGAGAGTTGATCCAGTCTGACAGGCATGGTTATTTCGGACTCGCTTCAGGTCGTAACGACAAAAAAGAATTTTCAGAAACAGCACAAGACTCTTCATCGAGACGTTTCTTTTCTTTACAGGAGAGGCGTTCCGCCAAGTCTTTGACAAACACTACTTCGCAGGAGAAAACAGTCTCACCAATGGGCTGAAGCGGGGTAACGCCAACTTCCAAAACAAGCCTCCCATCTTTAAAGGTTCCGCTTTTAAATTCTACAGCCGTATAGCCATCTTCAAATTTCTCCCCATCTATAGAACAGATATCGTTCTCACTCGACACCTTTCCCCTACCCCCAGGAGCCAAGTTTTGAATAATGAGACAAGGCTCTCCGGACAAAACCAGAAACCTTACAAATAACTCTCCCACATCCCCCGCTCCCGCCAAAATTACTCGTTCATAGTCATGCTCCTTAGCCTCGACCACACCAATCGAACACAATATCAGGACAAGAAAAACTGACACATTCATCTACAGGTACTCCGCACGACGTTTAAACCTATCATCGGGAACACTCCCCCAGTAACTCCTATTAGAAATGATGCTTTTAACCATCCCTACATCGTTATCCAAAAAAGGCTTTTGAATAAAAGACCTCGAATACGGGGTGTAGTCACCTCTGTAGATCAGGTCAATTACAACATCCTGCACCTTACCGCTCACTGCCCCCCAGTTCAGCACACCAAAATCCGCCTTGTTAACACTTGAACTCGAAATACGAATTACTTCTTTCTTCATATAATCGTAAACCGGCAAAAACAATCGATACTGTTGCCACCTGGTAATTTTGAGCTTTCGTATATCAACCGGAGCATTGGCGACATAATTCTTAGCGGCGACCCCCGAAAGGCCTTTAGCACCAATAAGCCAAGATCGTAGAGGCTCCTCAACGCCTGCATCACTAAGATCTTTTCCAGGATTAGGTCGTTGACCAAGATCGTAACCTCGTCCAATTGTTACGCCAGACACACCTCCAGGCCAGTGAGCAACCCTACTGAAGTATCTAAACAAAGGATTCAATTCATCTTCAATGTCGTTCCCTTCAGCATCAAATGTCAGTTGACCATTGGGCACCGTTAACCAACTTAAATCGTTTTCATCAATATCTGTGGCAAAACTCCCCATCAACCCAATCGGATGAAAGTGATAAGCCGTCCCCCACGACGGCAACCCCACCTTCTCCGCCACCTCTTCCCACCAACTGTGCTCCTTGATCCGCTGCTTCTCCGCCAGCCAGTTCAAGTTCGGCGTCGAGCCGCTATGGCCGAGCATTTCATCCAGCACATCCCATACATGCGCCCGATGAAACCACTCGCTTTCCTTGCGGATGACCATTTGCGCGATCGCTTGCGCCTGCGCCGGAAACCTGAGCGCCGCTTGCAGTGCTTCGGCGGTGATCTGACCGACGCGGTTGGGGTCGATGATGTCGAACAAGCGGCTCCTGATCGGCCCCTGCTCCTCGTCGTCGGCCAAGGATTGGTAGTGTTCCAGTTGTGCTTTGCTGAAGCGGCGCATGCCGCGCATAAACGAGGCCATGGCGTGGATGGGCCGGCCATAGTCGTGCAGAACCGCGTAGCCTTCCCAATCCCAGGGACTGACCCACGGTGTGAGCCCCACGTCTTCGCGCACCCAGCCGTTGAGCAGGTTGCCGTCGGCGTCATGCAGCAGGCCTGCGAGGCGATACCAGTTGAGGGCCCTTCTATCCGGCGTGGCAGGCACGGCAATCTTGTCCTCGGCGGGAAGGCGCTCAAGCAGGCTTTTGGGGATCAACAGGTCGGCAGTGCTCAGCGGGTCGTTCGCGCTCGGTACCGGCCAGCGTGTGGCACTCGCGCCGTCGCGATGCGCCATTACGGCGGTGCCCGCGGCCAGTTTCAGCCAGATCCGCTCACGGGCCGGCAGGCGCTGGGCCCAGGCGCGACTGGCCGTAATGAAGACTTCCACGTCTTGTTCGCTGAACGTTTCCAGGTGCAGCTTTTTTTCCGCTCGTTCCGCCCCTTCACTCTGATAATCGCCGACGTGGCCTATCAGCGCGCCGGCCTGGATCGCGACGGGGGTGTCGAGGACCACGGTCCGGTCCGTCGCCAGCGGTTCCAGCACGCTTTGCAGCGCGGCGAACTGTACCCACTGCGTGACCCGTTCCAGTTTGCGAAATTCGCCTTCACCGCTGACGTTGACGATCGTGCCTTTGGGTAATTCGCTGATTTCCTCGCTGTGCAGGCTCGCTTCCGGGCGCACCTTGAGTGCACCTCTAGCTGTTTCGATGCGATGCTGGCCGTCCACCACCGACTGCAGGAACCGGGACGCGAGGTAACCGCGTAACGAGCCATCGGCGTTGCTCAGGCTGGCCGGGCCCAGGCGATTTTCCAGGCGGCGGTACTCGCCGTCGCCGCTGATGATCACCTCGGCGCCGCGGGGCAAGAAATCAGCGACCTTGTCGGAGCGGGGGCGGTAGTAAACGTACACGCCGCGTTGTTCGGAATCGTCAGGATGCGGATCGTTCGCTGTGGCCTTGACCCGGTGCACTTCGCCCCAGAACCCCGGACACGCCAGAGCCGGATCTTCTTCATACTTCACCCAATCCTGCAGGTGCATGTACAGGCTGTAGAAGATCAGGCTCGGCGGCTTATCAGTGCTGTTCGGGAGCGTCGGCAGCTGCAGGCGGTGGCGCACCAGCACGAAGTTGCGCGAGAAGGGATTCTGGACCGTCAGCTTGTGGGCGTAGTAGGTGGTCTTCGGCGATTCGCGGTCGATGCGGTAAGCCACCACTTCACCGTCGGCCAGGCAGTGCACGTCGAATTGCTGCTTCAGGCCCGCAGCGGTGCCGCTGTCAAAATGCACGCCGCCGTGCCACAGGCCATTGCGGCCCAGAGGGTAGTAACCGGCGGTGGCGTTGGCCAGATGGGTTAGTTGCTGCAACGGGTCACGTTTATCCTTGAACGGGTGGCACCAGTTTTTCAGCGGTGGCAAGCGGTCGGCTTTCGAATTCGCCGCTGGGCGGGAGGGCTGGGTATCGCGCGTTGGCCAGACCGGGGGCATGGCACTGGGAGTGCTTGAGTCGTAGTGGCGTCCAAAAATCCAGTCGAGCAGCTTTGCCATGGTGTGTCGCTCCAGGTTTGCGAAAGAATCAGCCAGAGAAATCCGTAGGTTCCGGGGACTGGACAAGGTGTTCGGACCGTTGCGCTAGCGCCGGCATTTGCCGGGCCTGCCCGCCAGGTCCCTTGAACTCGTGATGTGCGGCCTTGACCAGGTGATCGCCAGAGGTGCCGGATTCGATGCCGCCTACATCGAGGTTGAGATAGCTGCCGCCACCATTGAGGGCGATTTTCTTTTTCGCGGTGATGCAGATTTCGTCTTCGGTGCTGGTGATCGACAGCCCGTGACGAGCCAGCAGTTCCAGGCTGTCGTTTTGCGCCTGCACGCTCACCGGCCCCTGGTTGGCAATCAGCTTGATCCCCAGCTTGCGCACGAACAGGCTCAGCCCCCGGCCGACGCCGATGAACAGGCGCTTGACCACGCTGAGGTCGGCCGCGCCGCCGGCGTTGAGCATCAGGTTTTCCTGCGCCGCCAATTGCAGATGCTGACCGCTGCTCAAGGCGATGCCTTGGGGCGCGCTGAGCAGGATTACCTGGGCCTGGAGTGCTTCGATCCGTTCGCTCAAAAAGGCGAGTTGCGCCTGCACATCGGCAGGTTCGGCGTGGGCCGCCTGGGCGTCGCTGGACAGGCCTTGCAATTGCTCGCCAGCCTGTTGCAAACGGCCCAGCGCGGCTTGCATGTCCAGCATCTGCCCCTGGGCCTTGGCTTGTTCATCGGCGCTGACAAACAATCCTTTGCCTGCACGGAGGGCGCCGTGTCCATCACTCCTCAGCTCAAACCCTTCCCCCCGCTTCTGTTTCTTGGCATCCACCAGATGCCCCAGGTTCAACTGACTCTTGCCGCCATATTCCGTGCTGAGCTTGACGTGCTCTTGCCCCCGCAGGTCTTCCATGCGCAGCTTGTTATTCGCCGGCGTGCGCAGCACGTTGCGGGTGTGGTCGCGATTGCGCAGGGTCACGTGGTCCGGGTGTTCACTGTCGTGCAGAGCGTGGGCGATGTAGGGGCGGTCCGGGTCGCCCTGTTCGAAGGCCACCGCGACTTCGGTGCCGGCCAGCATCGGCAGGTGCA
>NZ_AKJF01000083.1 GCF_000282475.1 Pseudomonas sp. GM78 | reverse complement strand
GGGGGGGGGGGGGGCACACAGCACTGGCGAATGGGAAATGCAGGCACACGCCGCTGCCGGCTGTTGTGCACAACAGCCTTGGCGCATCAAGCAGGAAGGGAGAAGCAGCTGGGGCGCATAGCCCGTCCACAAGAGTTCATTGATGACTTGGCAGTTGCCGGCTCAAGTCATCCATGGTTGATTGCGCGCGGAGATGGGTTGCTCAACCAACACGCCGTGAACTGCCCTGCCAGAACGGTTCACGCAGTTCACTCTTGAGCACCTTGCCAGCGCCCGAGAGCGGTAACGCAGCACGGAACTCCACGCTTTTCGGCGCCTTGTAGCCGGCGATCTGACGCTTGCAATGGGCGATCAATTCTTCGCCATTCGGTTCGGCGCCAGGCTTGAGTACCACCACGGCATGCACAGCCTCGCCCCATTGCTCGCTAGGGATCCCGATCACCGCACACATGGCGATATCCGGATGGCTGCACAAGGCATTCTCGACCTCCGCCGAGAACACGTTTTCGCCACCGGTGACGATCATGTCCTTGAGGCGGTCGACAATGAAGATGTAGCCATTTTCGTCCATCCTGGCCCCATCCCCCGTACGCAACCAGCCATCGCCAGGCAGAGCCGCCAGGGTTTGCTCGGGTTTGTTCAGGTACCCGCTCATTGCATTCGGGCCCCGAACGACGATTTCACCGATGCTGCCACGTGGCACCTCACGGCCATCGTCGTCGACGATCTTGACTTCCACCGCCCGGGTGGCACGACCACAGGAGCGCAGTATGCCTGCAGCGGCGGCTGCCGGGGTGTGCTGAGCCGGACCGAGCAGCGAAACAATGGGCGACATCTCCGTCTGGCCATAAGCCTGGAACAGCTGCAGTTGCGGCAACATGGCCTGCAGGCTCCACAGCGTCTGCTCCTGAATGGGCGAAGCGCCATACACCAGGTGCTGCAAAGAGGACAGGTCGTAATTGTCCACCTCGGGATGATTGATCAACAACTGAATCATGGTCGGCACCAGCATGGCCACCTGAATGCCGTGACACTGAATCGCCGCCATCGCTTCGACCGGCTGGAACGCCGGCAGTATTACGTGTGTCGCGCCTTCGAGCACACCGACATAACCGGTGGACATGTCCGCCAGATGGAACATCGGTGCTGCGCGCAGCATGACTGAATCAGGCGGTACCAGGCCCTCGACATCCAGCGCAATCTGGCTGCTCCAGAAGGCCGTATGACTGATCATCACGCCTTTGGGAAAACCCGTGGTGCCGCCGGTATAGAACACACCAAGGAGTGAATCGCCGCCACGCCGGGCATCCTCCATGGGCGAGGCCTGGGCAATCAGCGCTTCATAATCCAGCATTGCATCTGGCGTAGTGCCGTCACCGACGTAGATGACATGACGCAACGAAGGAACCTGCCTGGATAACCGCAGACCGATGTCCTTGAAGGTCTCGTCAACCAACAGTACCGAGGTTTGCGAATCGGTCAGCGCATAAGCGTTCTCCTCCGCACTCCAGCGTGTGTTGCAAAGATTGAGAACGGCATCGGCCCAGGGTACGGCGAAGCAATATTCGAGGTAACGATCAGAGTTCAAACCCAGCATGGCGACGCAATCGCCGCTCTTTACGCCAAGCTCACGCAACGCCCCGGCCAGTCTCGCAACACGCTCGACAAACTGGCGCAGAGTGCGACTGCGATCGCCGTAGATCGTCATTAATCGCTCGGGCGCGCACTGTAGATTACGGTGCAAGGGCTGAGTGAAGTACATGGTCTCTCCTGATGTTGCAGCTATTGTTATTGTCCGTGCCTTGACGGCAGGAGACGGCAATGCCGGGCGCTCACCGCTTGGGTGCAAGAGCATCGCAGGTCTGGAGCCATCAGCGTTCACATGAACCCCGCGTGCACGGTTTCACCACCGTTACCCGGCACCCTACCCTAATGTGAAAACTGGTAACCCTCCCATCTAGGGAGGGGAGGTGGTGCGGTTCAACGGTTCAATAACTGGACTTTTGCGAGGATGCCAAGACTATGCTGCGCTAGTTAAGCAACCCGACTTGCCGCGCCTTGCTCACTGCATCCTCGCGAGAAAAGGCACCCAACTTGCCGAAGATATTCTTCAGGTGCCACTTGATGGTTCCAGGCGAAAGATCGAGGGCCTTGGCGATGCTCTTGGTTGACAGCCCACGGGCCAGATGTTCGACCACTTCAAGCTCTCGGGGCGAGAGGATATCGCTGCCAGGCGCAGGCACCCGACCACCCTCACCTATTCCGTTCGAGGGGCTCTGCGAATCGGCTCCATGCATCAGACAGTGTTGTATGTAGTCACGCTCCAGCGCTGTAAGCGCATCGACACTAAGCGATTGCAGCAAGCGCAGCCCCGCCGCTCCTTCATCAAGAAACACCCGGAACATCCCGTATTCGCAGGCATTGCGCAGCGCCGTGAACATGTGGCGCTGGGCCTCTTGTGGTTCGTTGAGCGCTGTCCTGGCAATAGCGACACGGATTCGCAGCACGGTAGCTGGTTGTAACTGCCCCCACTCCTGACAAACCAGTGCCCAGCTTTCCCCTACCTCGACCGCGCATCGATAGTCGCCTTCGGCCAGGGCCAAGGCAGTGTGTGCCATTGCGCTGGCCAGGGGGATCTCCGCCCAGGCACAACCGCGCTTGTCCAGGTAAGGCATGGCTAGCGCGCGCAGTCTGCGAAACAGTTCGCGCGCCCGGGCCAGATCATGCTGATGGCAGGCAATACGTACCTGCTCGGCAAAACGCCACGCCTGCAGGCGATCAAGGCCAATGCTTTCGGCAATCTCGCCCAATCGATCGAGTGTTGTATGGGCCGCCTCCAGCCTCCCAGCAGCACACTGCAAATGCGCCTGGGCAAGGTAGGTATACAAAATGCAGTCAGAGGTCCCCAAGACCTCGGCGACCCCGAAACAGCCTTCAACGTAATCCCCTGCGGCTTCCAGACTGTTCAAGTGATAGCAGGTCAAGGCCAGGGTGGACTTAATGAAGATGGCTACATCCTGCGCCAGTGACTCGTTGCGCGTCACTTGCACCAGGACACCTTCGAGATCGCGCCGGGCCTGGTTCATATCGCCCTGGACAAAAAAGCTGAGGCCACACAGTGCATCAAAAAAGGGCCGGGCCCGAGGGCCTTGCGCGCGCCGGAGCAGACCTCGCGTGCTGTAGACCAGATCCCGTACAAACACTGTTCGACCAGCCTTGAGCAATGCCACGCCGCCAAGGGTATAGAGCATCAGCAGGTGAAAGTGGCGTTGGCTGGGCGGTTGCGCCATCAAGGGCTCAAGCAGCGCCAGTACACCTGTCGTATCGTCCCTTCTGAGCAGGTACATGGCCCTCAGCAATTGTAACTCAGTGTCTATTTCCGGCCGGCTGACTTCCGGGTGAGATTCGATCGAGACGAGTGTGAGCTCGAATCTCTCCATGCGATTGCAGGTGAGTTCTGCCCAGGCAACCGCCAGGAGCAGGTCAATCTGCTTGGACCAGGCTTCACGCGGCAACTCGTCGGCCAACTGCAGCAATTGTGCAAAATGCGCGTCACCGATCAGCGACCTCGCCGCCCGTGCCAGCAACTGCACGCTGCTCTCAAGATCCTGGGCTGCCTGAGCATGACGAATCGCCTCGACGCACAAACCGTGGTCAGCAAACCATTGGCTGGCGGCATGATTGACCCGAATCACCTCCACAACCGGCAACTCATTGCGGCGCCGTTGCAGATACCCGGAAAACATCTGGTGGAAACGGAACCACTGCAGGCGACCCTCGAGGTCAATCGGCAACAGGAACAGATTCTGCTCGAGCAATATGTCAAGCACAGCCGCGTTCTCCGGGCTGCCCGTCAATGCGACGCACAGCTCGCGATTGAATCGTCGGCAGATCGAAACCTGGACCATGGCAGCGATTTGCCCGGCAGAAAGCACACGACTGATGCAGTCATCCAGATAGGCATCGAGACCTGATTCATCGATCGCCATGACCATGCCGCCACAGGCTCGCAAGCTCTGTTCAAAATTACCGCTGTGGCGAAGTGACAGGACACCGATCTGCAGGCCCGCTGCCCAACCGTCCGTCAGCTCATACAGACGTTGTTGCTGCTCGCCGGACAGGTTTTCGAGACCATTGAGCTCAAGCAGACTGAACTGCTCCTCGGCCGTCAGGCGCAAGTCGGCAAAATCAATCTGGGTCAACTGCCCCTTGATGCCGATCGCCAACAGATTGAGCGCCGGACGCTGGCGCGTGGTGATCACCAGATGGAAATTGTCCGGCGCCAGATCGATCAGGCGCTGGATCATCGCCAATGCCGGCTGCGCAGGGAGCAAATGCAGGTCTTCGAGGAATAGATAAATGGATCGAGGGTGCTCGTAGAGCGCGTTGACCAGCAGTGACAGCAACACCTCCAGCGAACGCTGGTCGGTGCGCTCGCTCAGGCCAATGATGTCGTCGCCGACAGCCAGGCCCGCGGCCCCCAGACTGGCGACCAGATACGCCGCCCAGAGCGTCTCGTCGTCGGCCCCCAGGTTGAACCAGGCTACGTCCAGCCCCGCACCGATCAAGCGCTGGCGCCATTGCGCCGCCAGCGTGCTCTTGCCACTGCCCGCAGGCCCCAGGATCAAGGTCAACTTGCGCTCGCGCCCTGCCTCGATCAGTTCCAGCAGACGCTCGCGCGGCAGCGACCGGGGATCGATTCGGGGCGGCGACCATTTGGTGCGGATGAGTATCGTGTTGGAGGATTTCATAAGGCTAGCGAACCAATGAACTGCTCATATCACGCTTGATGAATTCTAGCGCGCTGCCGTTCCTGCGCGAGGAAGGACGAGATGATCGGCGCAACGGTTTGCGCCCGGGCCACCAGGAATAGATGGCCATCGCCGATCACATGCAACTGCGAGTTGGGAATGCGCCTGGCCAGCAGGCGCATGTTGGGCAGCGGAATGATCGGGTCGTCATCGCCGGCCAGAATCAGGGTCGGCTGATGGATCCGATGCAGCCAGTGAATGCTGGTCCAGCCCAGGCCCGCCAACAGTTGCAGGTAGTAACCGCGCCTGCCGCCGGAACGCACCTTGCTGGCGAACGCTTGTGCCAGTGCCGGGTCATGGCGAAAAGCGCCGCCATAGATGTCCGGCGCGATCCGCGCTCCGTAGGACGGCTGGATGTAACGGCGCGGAGTGGCCATCCTCCAGAGCACTTTGGGTTTGGCCGGCAGCATAGCCATGCCCGCACACGTTGCGGCCAGGATCAGTTTCTTGCAACGCTGCGGAAAATCGTGCGCGAACTGTTGTGCCAGCGCTCCCCCCCAGGACACGCCGATCACGTTGACCTGGCCAACGTCCAGATAGTCGAGCATGCGCGAAACCAGTTTCGCCAGGTCAGAAAACCGGTAAGGCAAGCTCGGCAGGGAGGAGCCGCCGACACCGGGCACGTCGAAGGCGATCACTTCCATGTCCGGATCAAGCGCCCGGACGAATGGAAACAAAAGCTCCAGGTTGGCGCCAATGCCATTGAAGACTAGCAACGGCGGCAGATCGGCCTTGCCTGGACGAATGGCAACGCGCAGATGCCCGCCATCCAGTTCGATGGTGCGATAGACAAAGGGCTGTGACATGTTACGGAGGTTCCTTCTGCGGCGCCGGGCCAAGGGATCTGGAACGTGGACAGGACGGGACGCAAGCGCCCGTCCGGCTACAGCGAGTCAGCGCACGTGCACGTATGTACCAGGAGCCGCTTCAGCCACGACGTAAGCCTTGTTGCCAAGCTTGACGGGGGCCTTCCTGCTCTGACCGGAGCGTGCTTGCAACCAGGTCAGCCAGTGAGTCCACCAGGAGCCGGTCTCTTTACTGGAACCTTCCAGCCAATCCTGGGCATCAACCGGCAGGCTGCTGCCGGTCATGAAGCGGGCCTTGGGGTTACCCGGCGGGTTGAGGATGCTCTGGATATGCCCGCTGTTGGACACCACGAACTCACCCTGGCCGCCGAACAGGTGCATCGAGCGGTAGCAGGCATCCCATGGGGTGATGTGGTCGGTCAGGCCCGCCATGCAATAGAAATCGCTGGTGACCTGCTTGAGATCTATTGGAGTGCCGCAGACCTCCAGGGCGCCGGCACGGGCCAACGGGTTGGTCTGGTACATCTCAATGAATTCGCCGTGCAGCGCGGCCGGCAGGTTGGTGGTGTCGTTGTTCCAGTAGAGGACATCGAATGCAGGCGGCTCGTTACCGAGCAGGTAGTTGTTGATCCAGTAACTCCAGATCAGGTCATTGGGGCGCATCCAGGCGAAGACTTTTGCCAACTCACGACCGTCCAGCACACCCGCTTGATAGGAACGGCGCTTGGCCGCCTCAAGGGTTTTCTCATCAGCGAACAGCGAGACCTGGGTGTCGGGGCGAATATCGAGCATGCTGACCACCAGGGTGAAGGCATTCACCTTGCTCTCGCCCAGTGCCGCGTAGTGGCCCAAAAGCGATGACATGGTGCTGCCTCCGGAGCACGCGCCAAAGGTGTTCAGATCAGTGCTGCCGGTAATCGCCAGCACTGCGTCAACCGCCTCTTTCAGGGCTTCGACATAGGTGGACAAGCCCCATTCGCGCTGCGCCTTGCCCGGATTGCGCCAGCTCACGGCAAAGGTCTGGATGCCACTGTCGAGAAGGAAACGAATCAGGCTCTTTTGCGGCGCCAAATCAAACAGATAGAACTTGTTGATCTGGGGCGGCACCACCAGCAACGGGCGTTCCAGCACCTGCTCGCTTCGAGGTTTGTACTGAATCAGCTCCAGCACCTCGTTTCGAAACACCACCGCGCCAGGCGTCGTGCCCAGATTGCCGCCCACTTCAAAAGCCGTCTTGTCCACCTGACTGGGCATGCCACCGTTTTCAATCAGATCGCGGGTCAAGTGCGCGAATCCATCCAGAATGCTCTTGCCACCGGTTTCGAAGAAACGCTTGAGGGCTGCAGGGTTGGCCAGGGTGTTGGTCGGCGCCATCGCCTCGGCCAGCAGGTTGATGACGAACTGGCCACGGCTGGCATCCTGATCGCTGAGGTTGCTGCTACTGATCCAGTCGTTCATTTCCCGGCACCAGGCCAGGTAGGCTCGCATATAGCGACGATACAGCGGGTTGCCCTGCCAGGCTGGCTCATCGAAACGCTTGTCACCCGCCGCCGGCTTCAGATCCGAACGGTCGAGCAGGATGTTTTTCAGTTCCATGCCGAACGCAGCCATGTGCCGGGCGCTGTGCACGGGTTGCTTCAACACTTGTTGCAGGACCATGCGAGCACTGCTGAGTATGTCGCGCCCGCGAGGTCCGAACGCTGGATTCAGGCTGAGCGTGTGCTTGGCAGCTTGCAGGGAGAGCTCTTTATCATTTTTGTCCATTGTGACACCCCATACTTAACACGACGCCCCTTGGTGGCTCGGGGCCTTGATCGTTTCGTGGAAGTAACTCGAATCACAGACAGGCTCACAGGTGACGCGCGTCTTCCTTGAGCATGGCGGCGGCCTTTTCACCGATCATGATGGTCGGCGCGTTGGTATTGCCCCCGGGAATGGTCGGCATGATCGAGGCGTCGGCAATCCGCAGGCCTTCGACACCGCGCACCCGCAGACGCACATCGACTACGGCCAGCGGGTCACTGTCAGGGCCCATCTTGCAGCTGCCTACCGGGTGATACTGGGTATCCGCGCGACGGCGGATGTCCTGCTCGATCTGCCGGTCGTCATTCCAGTCGATGGGATAGATCAGTTGCGGTCCGAAACGGGCGAAATGGGGGGATTCGAGAATCCGGGCCTGGGTCTTCGCCGCCCGGATCAGCAACTCGATGTCTTCACCTCGATCGAAAAAGCGTGGGTCGATGACCGGCGCGTCGAGCGGATTGCGGCTGCGCAGGGTCACGGTGCCTGTGCTTTTCGGGCGCAGAACCTCGATATGGCAGCTGTAGCCATAACCCCAATGCAGGTGACGACCATGGTCGTCGACCACGGCGGTGACGAAGACCATCTGCAGGTCCGGTTTGTCCAGCGCCGGATCGGAACGCAGGAAGGCGCCGGCCTCGGCGAAATTGGTGGTCAGCATGCCGCTGCGCTTGCTCGCCCACTCCACGGCGGCAGCCGCCAGCTTGACGCTGGAACCCACGGTGAGGCCCAGGCAACCCTCCGGATGACTGACCTTGTACGGCACCGTGTAGTCGATGTGATCCTGCAGGTTCTGGCCTACGCCTGGCAGGTCCACCAGCACCGGGATACCCAGCCGGGTCAATTCCTCGGCCGGCCCGATGCCCGACAGCATCAATGCCTGTGGAGTACCAAAGGCGCCAGCGGCGAGAATCACTTCACGGCGGGCACGCACTTCCTGAACATCCTTGCCGTTGTAGTAGCGCACACCCACACAGCGCTTGCCCTCGAAGATCAGGCTGTGGAACGGAGCATTGAGGAAAAGCTGAAGATTTTTCCGATCAAGGATCGGCCAAAGGTAGCCCTTGGCCGCGCTGCACCGTTCTCCGTCCTTCTGAGTCACCTGGTACCGAAAACAGCCGTCCTGCTCGCGACCGTTGTAGTCATCAGTACGCGCGATGCCCTGCTCCTCGGCGGCACTCATGAAGACTTCGCACAGAGGGCTCGGCGACTTCAGTTCAGCGACATTCAGCGGGCCGCCAGCGCCATGGAACTCGCTCTCGCCAAAGCGCTCGTTGTGTTCCGACTTCTTGAAATATGGAAGAACCTCCTCATAACTCCAGCCGGGGTTGCCGAGGCTCTCCCAATGGTCATAGTCCCAGCGATGGCCGCGGACGTAGACCATGCCGTTGATCGAGCTGGACCCGCCCAACGCCTTGCCACGCGGCTGGTAGCCCTTGCGCCCGTTGAGCCCCGGTTGGGGTACGGTTTCGTAGGACCAGTTATGGAAACCTTCGCGCATCATCACCACTACGCCTGGTGGCGCCTGAATCAACACTTTCTTGTCACTGCCACCGGCCTCGAGCAGGCAAACACTAACCTGAGGATCTTCACTGAGGCGCGCCGCCACCGGACAGCCACCCGAGCCGCCACCCACCACCACGTAATCGAACACACTCTGACTCATATCAATCTTCCTCAAGACTTCACATCCGCATCCGGCTTGCCCAGGTACAACGCCAGCGCCAGGCTCTGAAGCCGGCCGCCAAAGGGTGGATGGAAGAGATGGGTGGGGAACCAGGTTCGCCTCTTGAACACGGTGCGTGCGTGACTGAGTTCGCGAAACCCTTCTTCTGCGTGATAGTTGCCCATACCGGAATTTCCCGTGCCACCGAAAGGAGCACCGTGGTTGAAAGCGTGCCAGCCCCAATCGTTGATGGTCACGCCACCGGAATGGGTCCGTTTGAGCAATCGATCGATGCTCGTCGTGTCGGTTGAAAAAATGTACAGCGCCAGGGGACGTTGCCCGCTGTTGATGTGGGCCACCACACCGGTGAGGCTGTCATAACCCAATACCGGCAGCAGCGGACCGAAAATTTCTTCCTGCATCACCCGCATTTTTGGCGTCACACCCGTCAGGATGTGCAACGGCATCCTGCGCCCCGGGGCAACCTCACCACAGACAATGATCCGGGCGCCCTTGGCCCGCGCATCTTCAAGCAGGCCCTGGAGGCGCTGAAACTGACGATCATCGATGATCGAACTGTAGTCATCGTTAGCGGCCGGCTGCGCGCCGTACAGCGCCTGGAACTGACCGCGGACTTCGCCGACGAAGCGCTCGATATCGTCCTGGGGAACCAGGGCGTAGTCCGGTGCGATGCAGATCTGCCCGCCATTGGTGCCCTTGCCGTGAACGATACGTCGCGCGGCATCGCTCAGGTTGTAGTCAGCCAGTACCACCGCAGGCGACTTGCCACCCAACTCCAGTGTTACCGGTGTCAGGTTGGCTGCGGCGGCACGCATGACCAGACGCCCGACCCCGGGGGATCCGGTGAAGATGATGTGGTCGAATGGCAGCGAAGAGAAAAAACCCGGGTCTCCAAGCTCACCACCGACCAGGGCCACTTGCGAGTCGTCGAACACCTCAGCCAGCAGACGCTTGAGTACCTCGTTGGTGTGCGGGTTGAACTCGGACATCTTGAGCATCACCCGGTTGCCTGCGGCGAGCGCACTGACCAAACCCGCAACGGCAATGTAAATCGGGAAATTCCATGCCGAAATGACCCCCACCACGCCTTTTGCCTGATACTCCACCCACAACTGATTGCCTTTGAACAGCAGCTCTGTGGGGCGTCGGCTTGGTTTCATCCAGCTCCTAAGATGCTTGAGGGTGTGATTGATGTGCAAGATGCAACCCATCAGGTCAAGGAACTTGGTGTCGACGGCGGAGCGATGGCCAAAATCGGCGCTCATCGCCGCGACAATGGCGTCCTGGTAACGCCGTAGCTGGGTGCGCAGTGCGATCAGATTGGCCTGGCGCTCAGCCAGCGAGGAATGAGGTTGAGCACGGAAAGCCTCACGCTGGGTATTGAACACGCGGGCCACTCGCTGAACCGCCATTTCCTGGATCATGCCTTGATTCCTCTGAACTGAAGACCACCAACACCCACTGTCGCGTTCAACCATGCAGGTATCGCTGTGTGAGCAGAGGGTATGGCCGTCACTGTGGACTTCAAATAGCCGAAGACATCAAAGCTATTGCACTTGACCTCAGTTGCTGGCCGCCTTGATTGGCACAACACCCGGGTGAAATTTTCGTCGCGCAAAATAAAGATGCCACCCGGAGGTGGCATCGATTGGTTACTGCTGCTTCTGCTGCCGCGCGTTCTCTTCGATCTGCGCATCCACCCGCTTGCGTACCTGGTCGATACTGAAGCTGGCCGGCTTCTGGCTGGGCGGGTACTCGACGAAAGTTTGCAGGAACTTCGCGGCTTTCATCGTGGCCACACCAAGCAGGTAGGCGTTCTTGATTATCCAGTCGTAGTACTGATTGGAAACAACGTCCGCCCTTTCGTAAGGGTCCATGCGCAAGTTGAAGATCTTTGGTGCCCGCAGACAGACGAAAGGTTCGCTCCAGACCTCGAAACCTCCTGGCTTGCGCTGCTCGCAGAACACCGCCTTCCAGTCACCGAAACGCGACGCGACCAGCACGCCGTCGTCGTTGAAGTAGTAGAACTCCTTGCGTGCACCGCTCTTGGCCTTGCCGGTCAAATAATCGAGCTGGTTGTAGCCGTCCAGGTGCACCTTGAAATTCTTGCCCGAAAAATTCGCCCCCTTGAGCAGGCGTTCCTTGACGTCGGTATCACCCGCTACCGCCAGCAGCGTCGGGAACCAGTCAAGACCGGAGAACATTTCAGTGGACACTTCACCAGCCTTGATCTTGCCCGGCCAACGAACCATCGCCGGCACACGGAACCCGCCTTCCCAGTTGGAGTTTTTTTCGTTGCGGAACGGTGTGGTTGCTGCGTCCGGCCAGGAAAACTGATTCGGACCATTGTCGGTGGTGTAGACGACGATGGTGTTGTCGGCGATTTTCAGGTCGTCGAGGGTTTTCAGCAGTTTGCCGACGTCACCGTCGTGCTCGAGCATGCCGTCCGCGTACTCGTTGCCGGGCATGCCACTCTGGCCTTTCATCGAGTCGCGCACATGGGTAAACAGGTGCATACGGGTGGTGTTCATCCACACGAAAAACGGTTTGTCTGCCTTGGCTTGTCTCTCCATGAACGCTTGAGCAGCGGCGGTGGTTTCGTCGTCGATGGTTTCCATGCGCTTGGCGGTCAGTGCGCCGGTGTCTTCAATCTTGCCATCGGCATAGGAATGGATGACCCCACGCGGTGCGGCGGCCTTGACAAAGTCCGGATCATCTTTTGGCCAATTGGCGCGCTCGGGTTCTTCTTCCGCATTGAGGTGGTACAGGTTGCCGAAGAACTCGTCAAAACCGTGATTGCTCGGCAGGAACTCGTCGCGATCACCCAGATGATTCTTGCCGAACTGACCGGTCGAATAGCCCCGAGCCTTGAGTGCCTGGGCAATGGTAATGTCGCGCGCCTGCAGGCCGACTGGCGCCCCGGGCATTCCGACTTTGGTCAGGCCTGTACGCAACGGCGTCTGGCCGGTGATGAACGAAGAACGTCCTGCGGTGCAACTGTTCTCCGCGTAGTAGTCAGTGAACATCATGCCTTCGTTGGCAATGCGATCGATGTTCGGTGTCTTATAGCCGACCACGCCATGGCTATAGGCACTGATGTTGGTCTGGCCGATATCGTCGCCGAAGATCACCAGAATGTTGGGTTTATCCGCCGCCCCGGCTGTCGCCGAAAGGCCTATCAACGAGACGCCCACCAGGGCCATCCGCGACAACCACGCGCGCTTGTCTTTCATGATTTGTCCTTGTTGTTTTGACTGAATGCTTCGGATTGCCCGGACAGCGGTGGCGCTTAGATTCCGGTCAGACCGCCGCTACAGATCAACGTCTGGCCACTGACATAGTCGGACTCGGGAATGCAGAACATGTACACCGAGCCGGCAGCTTCTTGCGGGGTACCGGCACGCCCCAACGGAATGCTGCGCTCGAGCATGGTCATCAGGTCAGGGTTGATACCGACCTTGATCTCGCGACCTTCGATCTCGGCGGTGGCGTTACCGTCGGCGGTGGCTTCGGTCAGACGAGTCTTGATAAAGCCGTAGGCCACGCAGTTGACGGTGGTGTTCAGGCGCCCCCACTCCTTGGCCAGCGTCATGGTCATGCCGGTGATACCGGCCTTGGCGGTGGAGTAGTTGGCCTGACCGGCATTTCCGAACAGCCCGGCAACGGAGGAAATGTTCACCACTTTGCGAATGTTACGCAGGCCGGCGTCCTGTTCAGCCTTGACCAGGCTGCGGATGACCGGCTGCGCCGCGCGCAGGATGCGAAATGGCGCGGTCAGGTGAACATCGAGCATGGCGTACCACTGCTCGTCAGTCATCTTCTGGATCACGCTGTCCCAGGTGTAGCCCGCGTTGTTGACGATGATGTCCAGCCCCTTGTAATGCTCGACCGCGGTGCCGACGAAGCGCTCGGCGAAGTCAGGCGCTGAAACGCTGCCGATACAGGCGACGGCTTCACCGCCCATGGCCTTGATGGCCTCAACCACTTCCTGAGCCGGCTCGGCGTCAAGGTCATTGACCACCACGCGGGCACCATCGGCTGCCAGCTTCAGGGCGATGGCACGGCCGATTCCACGACCGGAACCGGTAATCAGGGCAACTTTACCTTCGAGTTTCTTGCTCATCTGTCTCTTCCGCAAAAGGTTGAAAAAAGGGGTTAGCCAATGGCGATGGCGATCAGCGCGTCGCCGACGATCTTGACCTGGCCGTATTGGTTGACCGTGGCCACTTCGACCCTGGCGCAGCGTTCGCCGTTGACTTCGACGATCTCGATTACCTGGCCCTTGCAGGTGATGACGTGCCCCAGGTGAGTGATGCCCTGGAAGCGCACGCCAAAGCTGCGCAGCCGGCTTTGCGGAACCCACTGGGTCAGCAGGCGACCCAGCCAGGCCATACTCAACATGCCGTGGGCAAACACGTCCGGCATGCCGGCCTTGCGGGCGAAATCCACGTCGATATGAATCGGGTTGAGGTCGCCCGAGGCGCAACCGAACCGCGCCAGCGTGGTGCGGTCGACCGCCGCCAGCGTCAGGGGTGGCAGCCGGTCACCGACCTTCACGTGTTGCAGTGAATGACTCATGGTCGGGACTCCTCAGTTGCGGACCACGAGCACGGTGCGCAACTCGGCGACCAGCTCGTTTTTGTCGTTGTGGACTTGCGAGGTCTTGACCAGGAACTCCAGGGCACCGTTTTTCTTGTCGAAAATATCGGCGATCCGTGACTTCACGGTGACCGTTTCCCCGGCACACACCGGCTTGTGATAGGTGAAGTGCTGTTCACCGTGAAGAATCTTCTCGATCGGGATTTCCAGATCCGCCAGCATGCTGTCCACGGTGCCGGCATCCAGCTCGGCACCGAACAGGAATGTCGGCGGGACCAGCACGTCGCAGAATCCGGCTCCTTGGGCGGCAGCGAGATCGGTGTACAACGGATCGGTCTCGCCAATGGTCCGGGCGAATGCGCAAAGACGCCCGCGCTCAAGCGTCATCGTGGTGGCGGCCAGTTCGTGGCCGATCCACTTCTTATCGATCATCTGTCGCCCCTCAGACTTTTTCGTAGAGGGTGACGACGCAAGCGCCGCCCAACCCGAGATTGTGTTGCAGGGCCAGGCGCGCACCGTCGACCTGGCGTGCACCGGCCTCGCCACGCAACTGCTGGACCAGCTCGGTGCACTGGGCCAGGCCGGTGGCGCCCAGCGGATGGCCCTTGGAGAGCAAACCGCCGGACGGGTTGGTGACGAACTTGCCGCCATAGGTGTTATCGCCGTCTTCGACGAAGCGCTCCGCCCCGCCGATCGCGCACAGGCCCAGCGCTTCGTAGCTGAGCAGTTCGTTCTGCGCGAAACAGTCGTGCAACTCGACGACCTGGATATCTTGCGGACCGACACCGGCCGCCTCGTAGACTTTCTGCGCGCCCGTGCGGGTCATGCTGAAACCGACCACTTCGCGCATGTCACGCGCATCGAACGTCTTGGGTGTGTCAGTGGTCATGGACTGCGCACGAATGCGCACGGCGCCCTTCAAGTCGTGGCGCTTGAGGAAGTCCTCGGAACAGAGGATCGCCGCACCGGCGCCACAGGTCGGCGGGCAAGCCATCAGGCGCGTCAGCACGCCGGGCCAGAGGGCGGGCGAGTTCATCACGTCTTCGGCGCTGATGACGTTGCGGAACAATGCCATCGGGTTGTTGGCGGCGTGACGGCTGGCCTTGGCGCGGATCTTGGCAAAGGTTTCCAGGCGGGTGCCGAACTCCTGCATGTGCGCCAGGCCGGCGCCACCGAAGTAGCGCAGCGCCAGCGGAATGCCGGCCTGCCCGACCAACTCATCGGTGGCCAGGTCGAAGCGTTCGAAGGGGCTGGGACGGTCGCCGAAAAGTGTGCCCAGTGCACCCGGGCTCATCTGCTCGAAACCCAGCGCCAGGGCACATTCCGCCGCCCCGCCGCTGACCGCCTGGTTGGCCAGGAACAGCGCGCTGGAACCGGTAGAACAGTTGTTGTTGACGTTGACCACCGGGATGCCGGTCATGCCGACTTCGTACAGTGCACGCTGGCCTGCAGTGGAGTCACCATAGACGTAGCCGACGTAGGCCTGCTCGACCTGCGCGTAATTCACGCCGCCATCGACCATCGCAGCGCGCAAGGCGGCAGCGGCCATTTGCGGATAGGGCGCGTTGGCGCCCGGCTTGACGAAAGGGATCATGCCGACCCCGATCACATAGACATTGCGGCTCATAGCGGCTTTCCTGATTTTAGTTGCAGCACGGTGTGGCTTTGTGGGCTTAATGTGATGGCCGTGCGGCAAACCGCCAATGTCATGGCGCCGCAAATGACTTGCAGAATCCACCAATGTCGAATCCAACCCCCGTTATCTTCGCCTCTGTATTCGTCTCTTCCCTGCTCGCCGCAGCCCGCGAACGCGGCTACGAGATCGAGGGCTTCCTGCGCGACGCGGGCATCGATCCACAGCAACCCCAGGACCTGGACCACCACGTCACCGTCGACCAGTACGTCGCCTTGCTGCGCAAGACCATTAAGGGTCTCGATGACGAAGGCATGGCACTGTTCTCGCGAAAATTGCGCCGGGGCAGCTTCATGCTGATGATGCGTTCAGCCCTGATCGGCGGCACCCTTATTGGTGCCCTGCGCGAATTCATTCACACCCTGCGCCTGCTGCAGGACGACCTTGACCCGGTCCTACTGGACGACGGCCGACAGGTGCGCGTCGAGTTGCATTTCCTCACCACGCAGGTCGAGTCTCGCGATTTCGCCCACGTGCTGTTTCTGCGACTGATCTGGCGCGTCATGGCCTGGCTGGAAGGCGGGACCCTGCGCCCCGCCGGCATCGACGTGGCGTTCGCGCAACCCGAATCCGTTGGCGACTACCGCAAGCTCTTCCCCACGGAACTGCGCTTCGGCACGGACTTCTCAACGATCTGGTTCGATTCCCTCGCGTTGCAGGCACCGGTGCGCCGTGACAGTTCTCATCTGCACGAATACCTGGACAAGGCCTTGCTCGATCTTCTGGTGCCCGCCATACCCGCACGCGTCAGCGACCGGGTGCGGGTCTACCTGCATGAAGAACGCGCGCGCCACAGCGGCTGGCCGGACCTTGAACAGACCAGTGCCGCCCTGCACTGCTCGGCCAGTTCATTGCAACGCCACCTGGCGCAGGAAGGCGCCTCTTTCCAGAACATCCGCGACAGCCTACGCCGCGACTGGGCGATCTACCGCCTGAAAACCAGCAAGCTGCCGACCCCGGTGCTAGCCGAAGAGCTTGGCTTCGCCGACAGCGCCAGCTTCCAGCGCGCCTTCAAGCGCTGGACCAACCAGACTCCAGGACAGGTTCGCAAGGGCAACTGACAGTTTGGGGTCAAGTGCAACAGCTTTGGGGTTCGCGGCTATTTGCCCGCGCGGGCCCGGGTTCTAGGCTCGCATTTCGCACGCCGCCATCGGTGGCGAAGCCCAGAACTGCGGAGACCGAGCTTATGTTGCCCCAACTGCACCAACACACCTGGATGGATAGCGACATCGAGGCCTATCGCGACCAGCTACGTCGCTACATCGCCAATGAGATGACCCCACACAACGATGCCTGGCGCGATCAGGGCTACGTACCGCGCGAAATCTGGCGGGGCTTTGGCGAGATGGGTTTCCTGCTGCCGGAAATCGGTGAGGAATATGGCGGCGCGGGCGCGCCGCTGTCCTATCAGCTGGTCGCCCTGGATGAACTGGCTCGTGCCGGATTGCCGCCCAGTACGGCTGTGCACTCCATTGCTACCCACTACATCCTCGACTACGGCACCGCCGAGCAGAAGCACAAGTGGATTCCCCGGCTGGCCAGTGGCGAGCTCTTCGCCGCCATCGCGATGACCGAACCCGATTGCGGCTCCGACCTCAAGACCCTGCGTACACGCGCCCGCCGCGATGGCGACGAGTACGTGATCGACGGTTCCAAGACCTTCATCACCAACGGCTACAGCGGCAACCTGGTGGTGATCGCCGTGCGCACTTCGGACGATGGCGCCAAGGGTATTTCCCTGGTGGTGGTCGAGACCGAAAACCTCAAGGGCTACAGCGTCAACAAACTGAAAAAGATCGGCCTGCACAGCTCGGACACTTGCGAAATGTTTTTCGATGGCGTGCGCGTGCCGGTGGAAAATCTGCTCGGTCCGATCGAGGGCAACGGGTTCATCCAGCTCATGAGCCAACTTTGCTATGAACGCATGTTGCTGGCCGTGCCGGCAGTGGCAGTCATGGAGCGCGCACTTGAACTGGCCACAGACTACGCCAAGGAACGCAAGATGTTCGGCCAGAAACTGTTCGACCTGCAGAACACCAAGTTCAAGCTGGCCGAATGCGCCACCATCACCCACATCGCCCGCACATTCGTCAACGACTGTACCCAGCGTTTGCTCGACGGCAAGCTCGACCCCCAGGCCGCCTACATGGCCAAGCTATGGTGCAGCGACATGCAGTGCAAGGTCACCGACGAACTGCTGCAATTGTTCGGTGGCTACGGGTATATGGACGAATACCCGATCGCGCGGATGTTTGTCGATTCACGCGTACAGAAGATATATGGTGGCGCCAATGAAGTTATGAAGGATCTTATCGCCCGCCAGCTATAGACCTGCGTTCGCCCTTTTTCTTTCAGGCGCCGGCTCTTGGCGTCTGATTTTTTCAATTAAATTCTGTTCATGAAAACGAGCATGCTTCAGTAGCAGCCTCCCTCCTCTCGCGCCCAAAGGAAGCTGGCTCCTCAGCGACGAAAACAGTCGTGCGCGGCAAAAGCTTCGTTTGTAGATCTCGTAGGGGGGGAATAACTTTCATAAACTTGTATCAGGCTCCTTACTGCGCTCGAATCATAGATCTACTATGCAGTGTAGATTGAGCTAGAAGCAAAATATAAAGCGCTGCACAAGGTTACCTAAATCTGTGCATTGGCCATTTAAGCACAATGGTCACATGGAGCTACGCCAGCGGGAAATAACTTTCAGCTAGCTGTGGCACGAGCATCGCCCCCCTCCCCAGGCAACTAATGGTGGCCTTGAGAGTGCCCCCCCCCGGGGGGGGGCTGATGCAGGACAGGCAACAATGCGGCGGCAAAAAACTGTCTGAAAGTAGAGAAAGCGTGACGCTCCAAAAAATGGACCGGCGGTTGACAGTGACTTGCGTACCCCGGATCTGATTGATCCCCAAGGGTGCTCATCAAATTGCTGGTGGGAACAGAATAGCGGAACCGGCTTTGTCCTGCCCTGCAAGTTTGTGACCAACCCTTTACAGGATATCCCTTCCCCAGTAACCCTCCGAAATCAATAGCTTGCTGCTGCCCCTGAACCCCTGTCGGAGGACGACCTAGAAGTCACACGGGCGAGGAGCCTATCATCCTAGCACCTAGCACCTAGCACCTAGCACCTAGCACTGTAACGACTCAGTATGGAGCTTTGCAGTGTTACGAACCAGGCGAAAGTAACAACGGCCAGGTGCAAATTTCAGGAGGTAACCAGATCGATGTTCCGATCCATGCGACGACAGCAATAGGTCATTTTCATTGCATGAAAATCTGCCCGGGCCGATGTCCAATCCAAAAAGCCAGACTGTTAAATTGAACTTGGATCACGTCAACATTGAAGTCTTATGCAATTGTTTTGAGGTGTTTAGCCATTGGCTGCGTGACATCCCATCCATACGATTTCCTGTCGCGATGAGCCACGATCCGACGCAGTGAGGGCGGGCGTGGGTAAATGGATTTGTGAATCCTGATGGGGAAAAATTATGGGACCATTGGCTGGACTTAAAATCATTGAGTTTGAAGGGATAGGCCCTGCGCCGCTGGCGGGGATGCTCCTTGCGGACATGGGCGCCGAAGTTACGGTGATCGCCCGCAAAGGCGGCATTGCGCTGGCAAAGCAATTGGGTGGCGACATCGACATTGATATCCTCCAGCGCGGGAAGCGTCGGGTGATCATCGATCTCAAGCATCCGGAAGGGGTCGCCCTGGCACTGGACCTTTTGAGCCTGGCCGATGCCCTGATCGAGGGCAACCGTCCCGGAGTCATGGAGCGTCTGGGGCTGGGTCCTGAACAATGCCTGGCGAAGAACTCGCGTCTAGTCTATGGTCGCTTAACCGGTTGGGGCCAGGAGGGCCCACTGGCCCAGGCTGCAGGTCACGATCTGAACTACATAGCACTGACCGGCCTGCTCGGATTGACCGGTGGACGCAGCGATCCGCAACGTCCCCCGGCGACCTTGGCGGGAGATGCCATTGGTGCCCTTGGTATGGCATTCGGTATTGTTTCAGCCGCCTTCGAGGCGCGCGATTCCGGCAAGGGACAGGTCGTCGATACCGCGATCGTCGATATGGTTGCGGTGCTCGGTTCTATTGCGCATTTCATTCACGCCGCAGGGCAGATCGGTGGTTCGCAACCCAGTGCGTTCTACGACTCGCCATTCTATGATCTGTTCCAGTGCGCCGACGGCGAATGGGTCTCCCTGGCGCCATTGGAGCCTCAGTTCTATGCGCAGCTGGTTGAACGGCTGCAACTATCGGATGTCGTCATCAAGGCTCAGTATGATCTCGCCCAATGGCCGGCACTCAAGGAGCGATTGACGACGCTATTCCGTAGCAAGCCGCGTGCGCACTGGTGTGCGATGCTGGAAGGCAGTGATGTGTGCTTCGCTCCCGTGCTATCTCCGATGGACGCGGCCGTTCATCCGCACAATGTCGCCCGCAATACTTTCCAGACCCGACCGGTTGTCCAGGCCAACCCAGCGCCGCGCTTCTCTCGTACACCAGGTACGATTCTTCCAATCGATCATCAGGAGCAAGCACCGCTTTTAGCGACAGTCGCGCAAGAGCGGCTGAATCAGTTGCGTCGGATGGGAGTGCTGGCCTGAAGCTTTTTCCGCCCGCGCCTGTTTATTCGCTTGCTCGATAAATCATTCCGAGGCTTGAGTTGATTTCTTGGCTTGTCGACCATGTGATGACTTCGACGTTCGTATTTTGAGTAAGGAAGCTAACGATGACTGCCCTCACTGATCTGAACGCCCTGCAAGCCAGTATCGCCGAAGCGGTGCTTGGCCAGGATCAGGTGATCCGCCAAATGCTCGTCGGCTTACTGGCCAACGGACATTTGCTGCTGGAGAGCCTGCCCGGCCTGGCCAAGACCCGCACGGTCAAAGCCTTAGCCAGACACCTGGACGCGAAGATGAGCCGCATCCAGTTCACCCCGGACTTGCTGCCGTCGGACATCACCGGCGCCGAAGTGCTGCATCAGGTCGAAGGCAAGAACGAGATCCGCTTCCAGCCAGGTCCCCTGTTCGGCAACCTGATCCTGGCCGACGAAATCAACCGTGCGCCGGCCAAGGTCCAGGCGGCGTTGCTCGAAGCAATGGAAGAGCGCCAGATCACCGTGGCCGGCAACAGCCATGCGCTGCCGGACCTGTTCATCGTGGTCGCCACCCAGAACCCGATCGAACAGGAAGGCACGTATCCGCTGCCGGAAGCGCAGATGGACCGCTTCCTGATGAAAGTGCTGCTGGATTACCCGAGCGCGGAAAACGAAAGCCAGGTGCTGCGCCTGCTGCGCGAAGAAGAACAGGACCTGGGCGCCAAGACCGCTGCCGTGCAGGGCTTCGCCCTGTCCCAGGACGTGGTGTTCGCCGCGCGTCGTGAGGTCAGCGCGGTGCACGTCTCCCCGGCCATCGACCGCTACCTGATCGACCTGATCAATGCCACGCGCCACCCGGCCGATTACGACGCCGACCTCGGGCGCTGGATCAGCATCGGCGCCAGTCCGCGCGGCGGCATCGGCCTGGACCGTTGTGCCCGGGCGGACGCCTGGTTGCAGGGCCAGGACTTCGTTTCTCCGGACAACGTGCGCGCCGTGGTGCACCCGGTGCTGCGCCATCGTCTGCAACTGAGCTACGACGCCGTGGCCGATGGCGTGAGCGCCGATCAGGTGCTCGACCGTCTACTCGATAAAGTGGCAATTCCTGCGTGAACACCGACGGCCTGGTGTATGTCTCTCTGGCGCAGTTGATGGCCCTGGAGTTCAAGGCCCGTGATCTGAGTTTTGTTGCGCGCCAGCCCCAAGGCAGCATCCTCGCCGGCAACCATGCTTCGCGCTTGCGCGGCCGTGGCTTGAACTTTGATGAATTGTGCCCCTATCAGCCGGGGGACGATTTGCGTCACCTCGACTGGCGCGCCTCCCTGCGCACCGGCAAACCGGTGGTACGGACTTTCACCGAAGAGCGTGACCGTCCGGCGCTGATCCTGGTGGACCAGCGCATGTCGATGTTCTTCGGTTCGCAACGCAGCTTCAAATCCACCGTCGCCGCCGAACTCGGTGCCCTGGCGGCGTGGATGGTGTTCAACGCCGGCGACCGCGTCGGCGGGCTGGTGTTCAACGACCGGCGCATCGACAGCATCGCCCCGCTGCGCAGTCGCAAACGGATCGAAGCGTTGTGCAGCCGCATCGCCCAACAGAACCAGGCACTCAATGCCGCCAACCCGGACGCCGAAGGCGAAGACCAGCTCGACAAGGTCTTGCAGCATTGCCTGGCCGTGGCCGGTCACGATCACCTGATCTGTATCATCAGCGACTTCGCCGGGGCCGGCGAACGCACCTTGCAACTGATGCGTCAACTGACGGCACATAACGATGTGATTGCCATGCAGGTCTATGACCCATTGGCGCTGAACCTGCCGAAAAACGGTCGCTTGCTGATCACCCAAGGACAGTTGCAGGTGGAACTGGCGGTGGAACGACATCAGGTGCATCAGCCACTTGGTGATTTTCTCATCGGCCGGCTCAAGGACGTCGCTACATTGCTGCGCCGCAGCCGGGTGCCGTTGATGATGTTCAGCACCGCCACAGAGGCCCGGGAACAACTGTGCGCCGAACTGGGCAAGCTCGCCGGGAGGCGCCGATGAACCCCACTGTCCCGAGCATCGACCAACTCAGGGAAATGGCACTGCCGGTGCCGGTCAGTTTTGCGCCGCAGACGTGGGGTTGGTGGGCGTTGCTGGCGCTGCTGATCGTTGCGCTGCTGGTGACAGGCGTGCGGCGCTACCGGCAATGGCTGCGTGATCGCTATCGGCGCGAGGCGTTGGTGCGGCTGGAAGAATTGCGGCAGCGCAGCAATGACCTGAGTGCGTTGCGCGAGCTTCCGGAGCTGCTCAAGCGCGTCGCGATCTCTATGCCTTCAAGACACACCACAAAACCTGTGGGAGCGAGCCGGCTCGCGATGGCGTCCGGTCAGTCAACATCCATTTTAAATGTACCGGCCCCATCGCGAGCAGGGTCGCTCCCACAGGGGCCTGCTGCGCTTGGAAAAGAGGATTGGCAGGCATTTTTGCAGCGGCACAGTAAACAGCCGCTACCCGTCGACTTCAGCCAACAACTGTCGCTGCTGGCCTACGCCCCCGACGCAACATTGCGGGACATGCCCAATGAACAGCGCCAACAGCTGTTCGACACCTGGAAAACCTGGGTGGAGCGTCATCATGTGGCAGCTTGATTACCCCTGGCTGTTACTGCTGCTGCCATTGCCGTGGCTGGGTTATCGCTACCTGCCCGATTACCATGAAGCGCGCAGTGCCGTGCGTGTGCCGTTTTTCAACGCCATGAGCCGGGCGGTGGGTGAGGCCCCAAGTCAGGCCGGCACCCGCAGCAATCGTTGGCAGTTGCTGTTGAACCTGCTGGTGTGGGGGCTCTTGCTGCTGGCCGCAGCCCGGCCGGTGCTCGTGGAAAAACCCATCGAACGCCAGCAACCGGTGCGCGACCTGATGCTCGCCATCGACCTTTCCCAGTCCATGGAAACCACCGACTTCGCCGACGCCAACGGCCAGAAGATCAATCGTCTGGCGGCGGTCAAGGAAGTGGTGCGCGGCTTTATCGACAAGCGCAAAGAGGATCGCCTCGGGCTGATCGTATTCGGCAGCGGCGCGTATCCGCAAGCACCGCTGACCCTCGACCACGCCAGCCTGTCGTTGCTGCTGGACGATACGGGGATCGGCATGGCCGGCTCCAACACGGCCATCGGTGATGCCATCGGGCTGAGCCTGAAACTGCTGGATCAGGCCCACGAGCGGGAAAAGGTGCTGATTCTGCTCACTGACGGCAACGACACCAGCAGCGCCATCACCCCGGACCACGCAGCATCCATGGCCGCCGCCAAAGGCGTGGTGATTCATACCATCGGCATTGGCGACCCGAATGCCGAAGGCGAAGCCAAGGTCAACCTGCAAGGCTTGCAAGACATTGCCGAAGTCACTGGCGGACACTTCTTCCGCGCCGAAGACCGCAATGCCCTCGACCAGGTCTACAGCACCCTCGACAAACTCACCCCGCATCAAGTGAAAACCCTCAGCCATCAGCCCAAACGCGATCTGTTCTGGTGGCCGCTGGGCGCTGCCGTTGCCCTGCTCGCGACTTATCACTTGGGCGCCCTGCTGCTTCCCCGCCTGATGCTCGCGCGTCAGCGGCAGGAGGCCTGAGATGGACATCAACCTCAGCGACTTCCATTTCCTGCGCCCCCTGTGGCTGTTGCTCGCGATCTTCGGTGGGCTGCTGCCGTTGCTGTGGCGGCGCAACCGGGATCTGCAACGGCGCTTGCGCAGCAACATCGCCGCGCACCTGCTGCCGCATCTGCTGATCACCCCGCAAGACCGGCAACGCCTGCGTCCGGTGAACCTGGTGTGTGCGCTGCTGGTACTCGGCGCCATTGCCGCCGCCGGGCCGACCTGGGAGCGGGATCGGCCAGATTTTCTGGAGAACCGTGCGCCACTGATCATTGCCGTCGACCTGTCGCCGTCCATGGACGCCAGCAATGTTCCACCGAGTCGCCTGGAAGCAACCAGGCACAAGCTCCACGACTTGATCCAGCGCCGCGCCGGGTCGCGCAGCGCCTTGATTGCCTATGCCGGCAGCGCGCATCTGGTATTGCCCGCCACCGACGATGCGGCGCTGCTCGATACGTTCATTCAGGCCCTGAGCACCGACCTGATCAGCAAGCCGGGGAAAAATGTCGGCGCGGTCATCGATCAGGCCAAGCGCCTGCTCGCCACCGAGAAAACCCCCGGCACCCTGCTGCTGATCACCGATGGCGCCGACACTTCGGCACTGGCCGGGTTGGATAAACAGCTGACTGGCAGTGCGCTGCAAGTGCTGATTCTGGCGGCTGGCAGCACCGATGGCGGGATCATTCGCGATACCGCTGGCCGGCCGCGTACCGGCAGCAACGGTCGCCCGCAACTCGGCAGTTTCGATCAGGACGCCCTCAAGCAGCTTGCAGCAACGATGGATGCCCCGCTGGGCAGCCTGACCCTCAACGATGACGACCTGGACTGGGTCGAACTGCACGCCCGGCAGCACTTCCAGTCTGCCAGTGACGAACAGCATGAATTGCACTGGAAAGACGCAGGTTACTGGCTGTGCTGGCCGCTGCTGTTGATCGCCTTTTTCAGCGTACGCAAGGGCTGGAGCTTGAACTGGATGGCTGGGTTGTTGCTGGCGGCAGGCTTGGGCTTGCAACCGGTGCCGGCGCGGGCCAATGCGCTGACCGACGCTTTTTTTACCCGCGACCAGCAAGGTCGCTGGGCCTTCGAACATCAGCACTTCCCTAAGGCGGCGGCCTTGTTTGTCGATCCGTACTGGAAAGGCGTTGCCGCCTACCACGCGGCGGATTTCGACCTGGCACTGGCCAGTTTCGCGCGCCTCGACACACCGCAGGCCTATTTCTATCTGGGCAACATCTACGTGCGGCGCTTCAAGTTCGATCAGGCCATCGCAACCTATCAACAGGCGCTGAAGTTGCAACCGCAGTTTCCGGAAGCCACGGCCAACCTGGCCCTGGCCATTGCCTTGCAGAAAGACACCGAAAGCGCCGAGAAAAACACGCCTGAGGTCAAACCCGACGAAATCAAGATGGACAAGGCGCCGGGTAAAGGCCAAAGCAAAAAGGTGGAAACCCAGCAAGCGGCCTCGGATGAGCAATGGTTGCAGAATCTCACCACATCGCCGGCGAAATTCCTCAAGCAGAAATTCAGCTTGCAGGATCAGGCGGGGGCCAAGCCATGACCTACCTTCAGGACCGAATCGCTGCCATCGCGGGCAAGCCCCCTCCCACAGGGACTATGTGTCGTACACATATTGTGGGAATCACTTCAATCAACTGTGGGAGCGGGCTTGCCCGCGAAGGCGCCAGATCAATCACCGCTGCCATTGTCATCATACTTCTATGCCTGACTAGCCTCGGAGCTTGGGGCAATGAACCGGAACTGAGAGTCAGCGCCAGCCTGCAACCCGCCGACCCCGTCATGGTCGGCAGCCTGGTCAAGTTGCAACTCGATGTATTCACCGACTCCTGGTTCACCAGCGCCCCCACCCTGCCCGACCTGAAACTGCCCGGTGCGCTGGTGATGCCACCGGACGGCCACGCCGAACACCTGAACCAGACGATCGACGGCCAATCCTTCAGCGGCATGCGCTACAGCTACCTGATCACCCCGAACCTGGCCCAGGGCTTCGACATTCCGGCACTGACCGTTCAAGCCACACCGGGCCAGGCCAGCCACGAACTCAGCGCCCAAAGTCAGCCATTTCACTTCAACGCCGCACAGCCGCCGGGATTCCAGCCTGGGGAGCCAATGCTGGTGGCTCAAGGGCTACGGTTTACCCAAAAGACCATCCATTCGGCCACGCCGCTGAAGGTCGGCGACAGCATCAGCCGGGAACTGACGCTACAGGCCGACGGCGCCCTGGCCATGTCACTGCCGACACCGACGCTGGACGCCATCAAGGGCCTGAGCCGCTACCCGAAAGCAGCGCAAATCCACAACCTGGATGACGGCCGCGGCAACTTCACTGGCGGCCAGCGCATCGACAGCGTGACGTATCGAATCGACACTGAAGGCCACTACAGCCTGCCATCCGTCGAACTGAAATGGTGGGATGCCAGCAGCCAGCAAACCCGCACGGCCACAGTGCCAGGCGTGACCTTCGAAGCCGTGGCCAACAGCGCCTACAAGCCGGTGTTTTCAATCACCGAAGACCTGAAAAAACTCGGCCAGCACAACCGCCCGCACCTTTCCGGGCACTGGTTCGGACTATTCGCACTGGCGTTGGCGGTGGTGGCCCTGGGCTGGTTCAGTCGCCCGCTCGTACAACGCGCACACCTCAAGTGGCAAGCCCACCGCCGCGCCCGGCACGCCGCCTGGCTCGAGTCCGCCGATTACGCATGGCAGCAGATTCCGGCACAACTGGAGAGCAAACCGACGCAATTGAGCGCCCTGTACCTGTGGACCCGACGCAGCCACCGGGGCCTGAAATTGACTGGTCTCGGCCCGCGCCTGCAAAGCTTCCTGCGGGCCTGCTACGGCCGCGAAACGGACAAAGAGCAGGCCCTGCGCCAATTCAGGGAATCCTTGTCTACGCTGCATAGTCAGGCCGAGTGCAACAGAGAATCAGTCTCTCCTGCTCTTCATCCGCTCAACCCCGTCCATGAGAAGGGTTTCCCATGACCGATTCGAAATCGTTGCACCATCCTCGCGTATTCAGCTTCCTGCTGACCCTTGCCTTGAGCCTGCCGCTGCTGGTCCAGGCAGCCGAACCCCTGCCCTCGTGGAACGATGGGCCGTCGAAAAAGCAGATCATCGAGTTCGTGCAGGCGGTGACCGATCAAAACAGCAAGAACTTCGTCAAACCCGAAGACCGCATTGCCGTGTTCGATAACGACGGCACCTTGTGGAGCGAGCAGCCGATGTACTTCGAATTGCTGTTCGCCCTCGAGTCAAACGCACCGCGCCGCAGCACCCGGAATGGAAAACCACCCAGCCGTTCCAGGCCGTGCTGGAAAACGATCACAAGGCCCTGGCTGTTGAGGCCGATGCCGAATTGACCTACGTGCCGAAGCAAGACTGCCCCACCTTCAAATCGGTACAACCCCGGCACAGGCAATGTTTTTCGAGGACTCAGACTGGGTCAGTGACATCTCGGCAACTGGGTCAATTCGGCGTCAGCGCCAACACCTCGCCATTTACCGGGCGTGACGTGGGCCTGTAGTCGAGGGTTCCTGGGGAAGAGTAGGAGTATCCGAAACGAATGCTTTCGGGTCCATATGGAAGCGCTCGGCCAGGGCGAGTGCCATTCTAGGGCTGATCAATCTATCGCCAATGAGAACCTTGGCCACCACGAATTTGTCGCCAATTTCGGGCAGATCCGAGCCGGTCAGTTTCAGCGTCTCCATCAAGTCCTTGAGCAGTTGCACCGGTGTGATGGTGGCCTTGATCGCAGCGTTAAACGCTCTGAGCTGTTCGCCTTTTTGTTCGTAAGCCAGAATCGCGTCTTCAAGCTCAATAAGGATCCGCTCCTCATACTTGTTGAGTACATGTCCGTCGGTCAGTTCATCAAGCAGTAGAGTGGCCCGAGCGTAATCCTCTGGCTCCTCGATGCCGTTCACGAATTGACCGCGCAGCTGCTCCAGAAGCATTTGAAGACTTTCGAGCGCAGCGCGCACGCTCTGCGAATTTTCAAGAACAGCGGTCATGGTTTTGTTCCTCTTTTGTTACTAGCGTACCACGCGGTAGCGGTGGCGTAGTCAGCATGGCCACTGGTTTGGCAGCTACCGTAATTTTGCTGCCGCAGTTTTTTTTGCAACACCCGCAGCGGGGTTCGTGAAATTTGGAGCCGAGTAGTTTGCTGTAATCGGCTGCACGGTGAGTTCTACTCCTACTGCCATTAATAGCTTCCTGACAGTCTCAAAGCGAATTTTTGCCCCGCCTTTAAGGGATTTATAAAGGCTCTCTCGATCAACTCCCGCCTCTTGGGCAACCTCGTTCACGCCTTGGGCAGCGACGACCTCGGCGAGCGCTTTCATGAGCATTTTCGAGTCTTGAGCCTTCATATTTTCTGCAAGATACGCGCTGATGGTTTCCGGGCTGTCGAGGAAGCACGAAGCTTCGTAGAGGCTGGTATCGGAAGTGTCAAGGTCAAGGATCGACATGTCCTCAGGATTGAATTTCGATTCGTTCATCTCATTTACCTCCTGACGACAATCACTTTTGCCGGCTTGATTGCTCTCATTTTGTCGGATTTTTCACTTCCCCTAAGAATTAGGTAAACAGTCTATTCAGTGAAAAATTCTGTAATCCAGGTCGACAAAAATACGCATCTACCTCACGCGGTCGCCTACCGGATCGTAATCTCCCAAAAATTGCCTTTCCGGTCTCGGTTCAATCGCGATAGAACAGTTGTCTTCCCTGAACCCCCTCACACCGTCGAGCCAACGGTTTACACAGGCGGGTTAAACATTTCGTCAGCGACCGATCCGGCTCCATTATTAACACGGTAGGCCTACCATACTCTGCTCACTGAATAGGGCGGCTTGCCGCTCGACAACCGGCGAAGCCTTACTGCCGAGATCGTCCAGGAGTCAGTGGCGGCAATGCCCCCATGCCCTTGCCGCCAGGTCATCCCCTTGGGCCGTCAGTGCGCTCAACGTGCCCAATCACCGAAGGGCGCATCAGCCTCAACATAGCGCACCGCCGACTGCACGTCGCGCCAACCGACGTACTCCATCAACGCCTTGCTGCTCCACTTGTTGCGACTGGCCCAGGTGGCAAAACCGCGGCGCAGTGAATGCGCGGTATAACCCTCGCCAGCCACACCGCTGCGCAAAAATGCCAGACGCAAAATGCGCGAGAGACTGTTCGGGTTGACCGGCTCCTCCGCTAAGTGGCCCCAGCGATCGATGGCGCGAAACACTGGCCCGTGGTGGAGGCCACTCACCGCCAGCCATTGCTGGTAGGCATCCACTGGACAGAGCCGCTTCAGCGCCGGAAGCACCAAAGTACGACCGCGATGGTCGCGGTCGGTCTTGCTGCTGGCGAGAAAGATGTCCAACGCTTGCCCTTCGCGCACCTGGATATGCTCGACGCGCAGCCGGCACAGTTCGTCGCCCCGCAATGCACGCCAAAAGCCCATCAGGATCAACGCCTGATCCCGCGCCGCGCGCAACTTCACCGCCACCTGATCCGAGCTCAATTGCCCGACCAACCCCTCGACGCACGCTTCCAACCGCTGTAACTGCAACGCTTCGGCCTGCTTGATCGGTTGCGGGTGCAGCGCCTGAATACCACGCAAGACATCGCGCACCCTCGACGCCTTGGTCGGGTCATCGAAGCCGTACTGCTGGTGCCACTGTGCCAAAGCCGCCAGGTGCGTGCGCAAGGTGTTGCTGGACAATTGAGCACCGTACGCCGCCAGGTAGCGCACGACGCTTTCACTGGAGGCCGGCAACACCCCGCCCCACTCCACTTCAAAGTGTTCAACGGCTTGTGCATAGCGGCGCTGCGTGCTGTCGCGTCGCGCCGCTTGCAGGTACCGCTCGGCTGAATCGCTCATCCCACCTCCCGCATACCGCGATTTCGAGCCCCGGCCTCGAAAAAGGTTTGTTACGTTCAAGAATTCAGCATTCTCGAACGCCAGTCCGTCCGAATTACTGCCGTCCTTAAGGCAGGGTTACAGCTGTAATTGCATACTCCGTAAACCAGTACGAAATCGTCGGAGTCAGGCCATGGCACGCGGAGGCATTAACAAGGCCGTGGTGCAAATCGCTCGCGAAGCGCTGCTCGCCCGCGGCCAGCACCCCAGCATCGACGCCGTGCGCGTGGAGCTGGGCAACACCGGCTCGAAGAGCACCATTCAGCGCTACCTGAAGGAGCTCGGTGCCCGAGAGCAGGCGCAGCCGCCTACACCCGACGAGGAACTGCACAGCTTTGTCGCCGGTTTAAGCGCTCGCCTCACGGTGCTGGCCGAACAGGCGGTCGCCGAGGATCGCCAGCGCCTGCAGCGGGATCGTTCGGCGTATGAGCAGCAGCGGCTGCAGCACCAGGCGCAAATCGATCAACTGCAGGGCGCTTACGCTGGCCTCGATCGTGAGCTACAGGCCCTGCGTGAGCACGAGCGAACACTCCAGGAGCAACTGCGCCAAGCGGACGGCGAATGCCAACGTTTGGGCCAGCTGGAACACGACCTGGACCAGCTGTTGGTCGAACGGGCGGCGCACATTCAATCGCTGGAGGACAAGCACCGCCAAGCTCGTGAAGCGCTGAAGCACTTTCGCCAACAGCATCTGTCGCAACGAGAGCAGGAAACCCAGCGACACGACGCTCAGGTTCAGCAGTTGCAACACGAGTTGCGGGGACTACGTATCAGTCTTTCGGACAAGCAGGATGAACTTGCCCACCTATTCCAGGACAACGAAGGGCTGGTCGGTGAACTGCGCAATCAGGGCCAGCAAGATCGCCAACGTGAACGTGCACTGCAGCAGTTGTTGCAACAAAACCAGGAAGCGGAAGTCCGCGAGCAGAGCGTGCAGACACGGGTCCAGGCATTAACCGCCGAGCACGCCGGCCTGCGCGAACGGGTCAAGCGTCAGGTGCTCACGGAACGGCAGAACCGTCGCGAGCTGAGGTTCCAGCGGCAACAGATCGCGCGCTTGGAAGAGTTGCTCAGCCGCTGGGCAACGCTGCCCTCGCCCACCGGCGACAGCTAGCTTTCTTCTCCCCGGCCGCGGCTAGCTGAAGCCCTTTGCGACGGGCGTAGGCCCGGTCGCTGGCGAACCGTAAACGTCTGGCCATTCACCCACCGCAAAACGGTCACGCCGGTGGCCCTTAAGCGCCGCCTCGACCTTCCTAGCAATCCTTGACGGTAGTTCAACAGAGGGTGGCGGGCGGGCCAGCGTCGAGGACTCCTGTCGCAGCATTTCCTGGTCCGGCCGGTAAAGCTGCAACAGAGTGCACGCGTGGAGGTCCCAACCGGCGATCCAGCCGTGACCGCGCATCCATTCACCGTAGCGCTCCATGGCCTCACAGTTCAGCTCGAAGGCGGCGAAGTCTGACGGCCAATCATCAACAAATTCAAACAAACCGCGCAGGTAAATTTTATTGAGCAACTCGTACAGCGGTTCGCGGACGAAGCACATCGGTTCAGCCATACACACCAGGATCAGATAGCTCAGAAAATGTGTGCGTAACCAGCGACGGTGGGGCGCGAACTGTTTGGATTTAGAGCCCAATAGGGCAAGGACACATCCCAGGTTGTTCCAATCGGGACAGCCAAACAGGCGACGCATTAGGAAGGAGCTATGCGCCGGCAGCATATAGCCGTTTTCCAAGTGCAGTGTCTGCGCCAAATGATCGGTAGGGCGCCGCTCATCCCAGAGTGTACTCAGGGCGTTCCACAACGAGTTGGTCCAGCAAGGTCGCACTGCAGGATAAGCCATCAGCAATGCGCTCAACCACGGGTCGCGTAACTCACTGCCCGCTAGTAACCGTGCCCACTTGTTGTTAGGGGGTAAGTCCGACGCTTTCTGATGATGCTGCTGCCAAGCTCCACCACATTGGGTCAGCGCGCCCCCGTTATGCCGACATCCCCAGCAACTCAGCAGGATATGAGCAAACACTCGGTTTCTAAGGCGCCGGACTAACGAAATGCGGCCCATGGCACGACCTTCCATTGCAACTTCCAACACCTGTAGTGAAGCACTGTTTTGTCCACAGCAAATGTGTGCCGGAGTCTAACAGTTAACACACACTTATAAAAATTTGAAAAAAGCATTTTATATCAATGAGATAGCTAACTAAAAAAATAACTAAGAGGTAGACGATTTTAAAAATAAATAAGCGTTTAATAACATTAACAACTCTGAGATACCGGCTAACCTTCTGTGCGGCGCCTGGAGCGATATTATGAACACCATACTTAATCGGTATCGTTTACGAAGAGAAGCGACTGCACGTCGCGTCAGTGCAGAATCGGCTTTTAACTCGCCTCGCCTACTACCCCTACTGTCGATCTCTCCGCTCCCATCAATCACTCCACCTGAGCGCAACGAATCGCTTGAGCACCACGCCTTCGCCTATTCCTCTCAACAGGCCAGCACACCCCCCAACCTGAATTTGTTTCGCCGGGATAGTTTCGTGTTCGCGGGGGATTTTTCTCGCGATCCCAAACATCGCTTGTCCAGCTACCTGCTGGGCGCACTCGGGATGAAGGTCAGCGTCGAACCGTTGTCGACATGGGTACCCGACATCCGTGTCGACGAACCTTTGAGTGGATGTCCACAAGTCGTAATACTTTTCGATACACACACAGGCCATGTAATCGGGCTACGCATTTGCGCCAGGCATGAAGTGTACGAATGGGTATTTAGAAAGATCGGAGCTCGGGCGAATCAGCAACCATCACTACCCGATGGCCGGATGGGCCGGACACGGGACGTCATCAAGCGGTACCCACGAACCAGTCAATCGTTACCGCCCATTGATCAACCAGCAACTGTTGAGGCTTATGAGAGGAGCCGGTGGCATTCCGTCGGCCACAACCGCCGCGATAAATCTCATTGACCTCACTGGCTCTAATTGAGCAGTACAGGGTGAACAACGACTTACTGGAGGAAGCAAGCCATGGATCTTTCGCTCAACACCCGCAGTCTTCATCCAGGTTATACCCTCGGCCCAGCTAGGCCGGTGGTATGCGGAAGGCACGGCAAGCTTGTGACCTTCTTTGCCTCACAAAAAAATGATGCGCCCGTAGGCTGCGAGTCGTTGCTGGAAGCCGACTATTGTCTGTTTTTGGAATACCTGCCGTCAGTCATCAGCTACCGGGCACAACCCTTTACCGTCTATTTCCGCGACCCTGCTCTGCGCTACACCCCCGACTTCATTGCCACTCTGGATGACGGTCGGGAGGTACTCTATGAAATAAAAAGCAACAGCAGTGGCCGCGACCCAAGGTGGCAACAGCGTCGTGCGCGTCTAGAGGAGTTGCTGGGTATTAATGGATTGAGTTTCGAATACGTTGAAGAGCATCAGTTCCGTCATCCCATACTGCTGAATAATCTTCGTATTCTGCACCACTTCGGTTTCAACGGTAGCCCTTCCAGTCCCCCGTCGATCGTTCGCCTGTTGCTTCAGCAACCGGATCAGCACGCCACAATTGGAGAACTGATCCGATTGGGCGCGCGTCAGGAAGACGTTACCTTTGCGCTTTTTCATCAGTTTCTTCGCTGCAATCTCCAGTGCCCGTTGGACCTGCGCAGTAAGGTCTGGGCCGATTAAATGAACGAAACTCTGCAGATTGTTGTTGGCGAGCATTACCGTTACCACGGTACTGACTATCAAGTAATGGATATCGACGGCGAGCGCATACAACTACGATCGCTTCGAGCGAGCACCAGCCCGGTGTTTCAGACCTTTGAACGCTTAGTACGGGCCCATCAGAGTGGTGCGTTACGAAAAATTCAGGAAGCCCCTTTCCCCCCTGACGCGACGCTAGTGAGCGCCGCTGTAAGTGCCAATCACAAAGCGAAAGCAGACAGAAAAGAATTTTTCTTACTGCAGATCCGGGACGACTGTGGCGGACGCCTTCCCCGCAAGCGAGTGGAGGAGTTAGCAAAAGAAATTGCAGCGCAACGGGGTGAGCCTAATGTGCCGAGCTATGGCACCATCTACCTATGGAATAAGGCCTATCTGGCAGGCGGCGAGAACATTCTTTCATTGGTGCCTAAAACACGTCGTTCTACCCTGCACCGCCTGCACCGCCAGCCTGAGGAGGTGCAGGAACTCATCAAGTTAACTATCGACCAGCTTTATTTCACTCGCACCCCTTGCAACAAAACCGAAGTGATAGACGCCATTGATTGCGCCATCCGAACGTCCAATCAGAGCCGGAGTCCGATTCATCAGCTGCCCGTTCCTTCGAGCAGCACCTTGTACCGGATCATCGTTGAGTTGGATCGCTATGAGACGGATCTTCGTCAATTGGGGTATCACGCCGCAATCAAAAATCAAAAATGGAGCCGCAAATTCCATCAACCCTATCGTCGGTTTGAATTGGTGGAGGGTGATACTCACATCCTGGACATAGAGACGTGCGATAAAGACGGCCATCCAATAGGTCGAGCGTACCTCACCGTCCTACTGGAAGTACGCACGCGCATGATTGTTGGCTGGGACATATCCTACAACCCGCCATCCTTAGAAAAAAATATCCGGGCGTTGAGGTACTCTCTCCGCAGCGATACCCCATATGGAGGTCTTGCTAGTAACTATCGTTTTGACAACGGCGCCGATTACACTGCCGAACGATTAAGAACCATACTGAGAGGACTGGGCGCAAATGTCACTTTTTGCGAGCCGGGAAATGCAGATCAAAAACCCCACATCGAAAGTTTCTTTAAGTCATGGACTACTTCCATCGTCCATAACATGCGCGGCACGACATTTTCGAAGCCCAATCGATATGACTCTGAGGGCAACGCGATCTATACGTTAGAAGACCTAAAAGAGCGCTTTGAAGACTGGCGTGACACCTTCTATCACGCTAACTTTCATAGCGGAATCGGAATGGCACCTATAGAGTTATGGGAGCACGACGAAACCGATCGCCACGAATTCGCCTTAAAAAAATACAGCGAAGATGACTTAAACAGGCACTTCTTGAGCGTTGCCTATGTTACTCCGAATAATGGCCGATTGCGGCATAGAGGACTCGCCTGGACTGGACCGGGGGTGAGTTTTCTCGCCGGCAGGCGACCCGGTAAAAAGAAACCGCTTCGGCTATATTACGACATTAGCGAACTGGGACACGCGTGGGTTTGCGACCCGCAACAACCTGGGCACGTGTACCCGGTCGACGCAGTCGATCCCGTTTACCAAATCGGCCTAACCATGCACTTACATGAACTCGTCAAAACGCGACTGGGTAGCAAAAAAAAATCAATCAACTACCGGGCTGCCCGCGAAGCACGTGTACGTATTCTCCATGAACTCGCTATTGCCAACACCAAAGGCCGTAGAAAAAATCGAGAAATTGCTGACGAACATGGCGATTTCAAAGCGCTTGCTGAGTCAGATTCTGCTCAAACTGCTTGCGACCCATTAGCGAATCCTGAGGATATCGAGCAATTTCATATACATCCCGAAACCCCTGATAATTATCAAGTGGTGGTGGCCAAAAATGAATACGACCCTCCGAAATAATATACTCAAAGAATTCAGCCAACAAACGATTTTCTTCCCTAATTTTCGCTTTGCCTACTCACAGCTTCAAAAATCCGTCGAGACAACGAGCTTACGCGAAACCCCCAGTTGTGCATTTTTAATCGGTCGCTCTGGCTCTGGAAAATCCAGGCTGTGCGAGTTATTCCGCGATTCCTTTGGACCGGTCAGCGAAGCATTAGAAGATGATGGAATACATAAGATTATTCCAGCACTATATTGCCTCGTCCCGGCGCCAGTTACAATCAAAGGCTTCTGTTTGACACTACTCAAACAACTTGGGCAATATTCGCCTCATAGCAATGTTCACGAGCTAAACAACTTGCTGATCCCACGCTTAAAAACATGTAAAGTTCGCGTACTGATATTTGATGAAATTCAACGCCTACTGAGGCCAGATGCCGAAAAAACACGCGACGGCACGTTAGATTGGCTGGTCGCACTGTTGACCCTCAGCCATATCCCAATCATATTATCGGGCACTGAAAAGTGCAGTGATTTGTTCAATGACGCGCCGTTTGCGCGCCGGTTTTGCTACGTGGCCAACCTGGAATATTTTAAGTACAATGACTCTAACACCTCTGACTTTCATCTGACCCTGCAAGGTTTAGACAAAGAACTGTACCGACTGGCCAACTTCTCTGGCGAGGAACACCTGCATGATGTATCAATCAAGCTCCCCCTCTATGTGGCGAGCACGGGCAATCTAGAATATGTGCGACAAATTATCTATGAGGCAGTAAGCATTTGCCTTGGTCGTGAGACTTCCACCCCCACTCTCAGGCGAGCTGACTTCGTCGACGCCTGCCGAAGTTTGCTGCTGCCCCTCAATCTTGCCAAAAGCGCCAACCCGTTTACCGTCCCTCTAAGCAAGAGCCTGTCATTAATCGAGAAATATGAAGATGAAAAAGCTTATCTTCGTTCCCACCCCGTTCCCCGAAGAAAGCCCACATAGCCTGATAAAACGTGCCGCGCAATGCCACGGCTTTTCGACTACGGGAAAACTTAACGGCCTATGCATTGGCCCGCAAACTTTTCGATCAACATCGCTCACACAGAACTCAGATTTTGCAAAACTATTTGTTGCTGAGGCAGGTATTAATGGGCCAAGAGTCCTGAATGGTTTCTATGCAATGATCGAAGGACCCAAGCAACGACGACGTTTTGTTATTGGGGGCATAGAAATTCCGATCACATATATACGTCTGCGCAGCGGCGCATATTGTGATGGTTGCTTCAATGAAGGCTGGGAGCGCCAAATTCGGGATCTGAAATTTTCAGAGTTTTGTCCTTATCATCAGAAAAAATACCTTACTCATTGTCCGGACTGCCACATGCCAGTCGAATGGTGGCATGCACTCGATGGAAAATGCAGGCATTGTGTTAAACCATTGAAGTGTCAGTCCTGTTCGCTTGAGGAATGTCGACTAGAACGCATGCTGGTCGAGCTGATGCGTAGCCGCAGCCAACTCGATTTCGATCAATTACTTGCCATCACTCGCCAGCTAGGCTACATACCCGAAAGACCAACGGTACCAGATGCGACTCGGCGAATGATATTCATTGGGGCATTTTCCATCATGACCGATGATTCCCGGGCAATTCTGGAGCACCTATTTAAATTACAGAGCCTGCACCCTGATGTGGAGAAGTTCTGGATTGCAGCGCGTTTTGTCCTGGTCACCACTCCTGCCGCACGAGAAGCATCAAGAATATTTTTGGAAACAAAATACCAACCTTTGCCTAACTTAACCTATTACCATGCTCCGTTCCTGCTGACCTTACGCCAGCTCCGCTCTGTTTTGTAGTGGTCTAATGAAACCGGACACCCATTTAGGCGAGAATGCTCGCCAGATCGAGGTGTCAGATGACCAAACAACGCCGTTCCTTTTCTGTTGAATTCAAACGCGAGGCTGCCGACCTCGTGCTCAACCAAAACTACAGCTACATCGAAGCCAGCCGTTCACTCGGCATTGGTGAGTCGGCACTGCGTCGCTGGGTTGACCAGGTTCAGAAAGAGCGCCAAGGCGTCACCCCTCAGAGCAAGGCGCTGACGCCGGAACAACAAAAGATTCAGGAGCTGGAAGCCCGGATCGCTCGACTTGAGCGAGAAAAATCCATACTAAAAAAGGCTACCGCGCTCTTGATGTCGGAAGATCACGAGCGTACGCGCTGATCAATCAGTTGAGCGTCCATGAGCCAGTCGATTGGCTGTGCAAGGTGTTTGAAGTCACTCGTTCGTGCTACTACGCCCAGCGCCTTAGGCGCCGCACGCCTGATGTTGAACGGCTTCGGTTGCGCAGCCGGGTGAGCGAGTTGTTCACGCAAAGTCGCAGTGCTGCGGGCAGCCGCAGCATCCTGTCGCTGATGCGTGAAGACGGTGAGCAGCTCGGTCGATTCAAAGTACGCAGCTTGATGCGCGAGCTTGATTTAATCAGTAAACAACCCGGCTCCCATGCCTACAAACGAGCGACAGTAGAAAGACTCGATATCCCGAATACCTTGAACCGTGAGTTTGATGTGCCAGCCCCGAATCAAGTCTGGTGCGGCGACATCACCTACATTTGGGCCCAGGGGAAATGGCATTACTTGGCGGTCGTGCTGGATCTTTGCACGCGCCGGGTGGTGGGCTGGGCGTTGTCGGAAAAGCCGGACGCTGAACTGGTGATCAAGGCCCTGGATATGGCCTACGAGCAGCGTGGCAGGCCTTCGGGTCTGCTGTTTCACTCCGATCAGGGGTCGCAATACGCAAGCCGGCTATTTCGTCAGCGATTGTGGCGTTATCGCATGCGCCAGAGCATGAGTCGCCGAGGAAATTGCTGGGACAACGCGCCAATGGAGCGCGTGTTCCGCAGCTTGAAAACGGAATGGATACCGACCACGGGCTACAGAACGGCTCAAGAAGCCCAGCGCGATATCAGCCACTTCTTGATGCATCGGTACAACTGGGTTCGACCCCATCAATTCAACGGTGGGCTGGCGCCAGCTCGGGCCGAAGAAAAACTCAACGTCGTGTCCGGGATTAGTTGACCACTACAGTTTTGAATACTACCACTGCAGAAATGGGCGAAATCAAGAAGCATACGCCGTTTGCGCGAAGATCAATATATTCTTGCTTTACTGTAGACGACGCAGCTATTCTCGCAAAAAAAGCTAAAGATTTTTTATTAACGGACGGCGGGCGCTTACCTATCCCCAAAAAAGAAATGTTTAGCAGGGCAAAAGTTAGTCAGATTTTAGGCATATCAGTTGAAGCCATAAAATCATATATCGAATACAACCTACTCAAGCCATACCTAGGCTATAAACATACCCCATTCTTTTTTCCTTCAGACATAGAGAAGTTTTCTATTCGTTACGAGCCATTTCAGAGCCTTGTAAAAATAACTGGCATGTCATCACGCAAGCTATACGCAACACTTGTGTCAATGGACATTAAAATAATACCCGATCGAAATCTTAAAAAAACCCATTGACTTATCGAAAAAACTGATGTGGATCGCCTCAATGATGCAAAAATAAAAAAAAGCAAAAAAACGTACCAGCGAAAATATTTGCCCTCCGTCAACTTTTCAAAAAAGCCACGGACTGATTACATTACGTTACGCGAAGCAGCAAAGGAACTGCAAATGGACGTAGACAATGTAGTTTCCGCCATACGAATAAATATACTGAAGGGGGGTTCTCTCGGAAAAAAAATGCTACTCCTGATCCCTAAAACTGAAATACAAAAATTCAAAAATAAATTTATGACTGCTACACAAGCAGCCAAAATTATAAAAGTCTCCTGCCCCCAAGCATTTGATTTATTCTTTGGTCTAGGAGTGCGCGCGCTCATTGGACCAATGGTAGATGGCACTCGCAATTACATCTATAAAGCAGCAGACATCATGCGAGTAGCAAAACTAGCAAAAGCGGAGGACCCGAGTGAACACTTCAATTACTGCAGTAAAACTTTCGCCGCAAATCGGCTCCACATCTCAACTGAAACTTTATCACAGCTAATGGCAACTGGCTCCGTAAAGTACATACAAGGAAGGGTGGGCGCCTATTTCAGGCCTAGCTGGCTGAATAATTTCGAAGAGCGCTTCATCATGCCAAAGGAACTCTTGAAACTAGCAGGCTTGCCATCAAATATGGCTCATCAAATGATCGATGCGCTCAAGGGTATAGGAATAACACCCATAAAACTAAAGACAACTGGTCAACAGTTAAATCTGTACAACCGTGCAACCATACGTGATTCGCACGATAAGTTCTTTAGACAAATGGCCTACCTGAATACATCTAGAGAATACAGAACCGATAAAAATCATTCGAGTAAACCCCCACCAAAAGGATACAGCCCGTTAAAAGACCTCATCAACACCTACGGCATTTCAAGCAATGACCTAACAAATCTATTTATAAAATTTGGCTTTATCAGCACCATAATCAACAATCGAACAAAATACATATCTACTAGCGACAAAAAAAAATGTGAATTTATTCTGGATAACTACTGCACCTGCGCAATGGCTAGCAAAAGCACGCCAGGCGGATACTGCAAAATTAATAACCTACTGCGCTCTGGCATACTCGAAAATGAAAGACCTATCCCAGACAACTATACCCAAACCAAATTAATAAGCAGATCAAAACTGAAAATATATCTAGACTCCCTGCCACCCTCCCCCCCCAACAAACAATAGAATCATAACTAAAACCTTCTACCCCTCGCTTTCCAGCCACAACATTAATAAAAAACTCAACAATACAAGCTACCTTTTCCACATTTACCTCCAGTGAAAATCCAGAAATCATGCTGCTAATGTAGCCCCCCTACGCCCTGAGGTTCAGCCAAGTCGGACTACGCCTGGAAAAAACTCAACAATACTATTTTTTTTGAAACCTCGCTTAAGCATTCTTGAAAAAAACGCCTAAAAAGCGACGCTCTAGTATAAATTTTATTGAAATTGACCGGGAAGAACTCAGCGAACTGGTAAGCGCCATTAAAGCGGTACTGTCTGGTTACAACTATTTTCCCAGTGAAGCCCTGAACCCTGCTCGCGGTGACGAAGCGCGGTGCGCCGAACTTGAACTGTTCAAATCAGTCAATGACCGAGAGCTCATGGTCATGCAACTTTTTGCACAAGGTCGAAATAACAAGGAAATTGCCAAAGGCATGTTCCTGAGCAACAAGACCGTCAGTACCTATAAAAAACGACTGATGCAGAAACTCAAGGCCAAATCACTGGTTGAACTCATCGAGATGGCAAAACGTAATGCATTAGTGTGAGACACAGGATGCCGAGCCGCTTGAAGGACTACCTGCTGATCATGACCACAGGCTTGTGCCTGTGCACCTCGTTGCACGCAGCGCAAACCCCTGAACAATTCACTTTGCTCAGTCGTTCAGCGCCCCTGCACCTGGAAGTCGAGCTGGATCAATCACAACGACATTGGGCCCGGGGAAAAGAGCAACTGATCCTGGGTACTTCAGCGCCAGACTATCCCCCCTTCGACCTGACCAGCAGCGGTCATGACTACGAAGGTTTTACCGCCGATTACGCGGGCATTCTTGGCGAGGTCCTTGGCCTGCCCATCAAAGTTCAGCGCTTCAGCTCCCGGGGAGCTGCGATCGAAGCGCTCGAAAATGGTGAGGTAGACCTGTTGGGCAGCGCCAACGGATTCGAGGCGAGCAATGACCACATCGCGCTTTCGAGGCCCTATGCGGTCGATCAACCGGTCCTGGTAACACGTGAAGGCGAAACCCGGCCGCTCAATGATGGGCTTTCCGGGTTGCGGCTCAGCATGCTGTACCACTACTTGCCCCTGGAAGAGGTGAAGGCCCTGTATCCGAAGGCAATCATCACGTCCTACCCCTCCTACCAGAACGCGATCAATGCCGTTGCTTTCGGCCAGGCCGATGTTTTTCTCGGTGACACCCTTTCAACCCATTACATGATCAACAAGGGCTATCTGAACAACATTCGCATGGCCAGTTTCGGCAAGCACGAAGCCCATGGTTTCAGCTTTGCCGTGCACAAGACCAATCCACAACTGCTCGACATCATCAACACGACGCTCGCGGCCATCCCCGCCAGCGAACGGGAAAACATCGCCAAACGCTGGAGCGCCGGGAGCGATATCCTGCTCACCGATCAAAAACTGCAGCTCAGTCACAGTGAGGAGCGCTGGCTGGCGCAACACCCGGTGGTCCGGGTGGTCGTCAATGAGGCCTATGCGCCGCTGACGTTTTTCGACAGTGCTGGCAACTTTCGCGGGATTGCCGCGGACCTGCTTGAGTTGATCAGGTTGCGTACCGGCCTGCGCTTCGACATTCAGCGCAGCCGCAGCGACGCAGACATGATCGAGCGAATCAAAACCGATCAGGCTGACCTGATCGCCGCGCTGCTCCCCAGCGCGCGACGGGATACCTTGCTCAACTTTACCCGCCCGTACCTGCAGAACTCCTTCGTTCTGTTGACACGCAAGGCGCACGACAGTCCGACAAACCTTGCACAACTTCAGGGCAAGAGCCTGGCCATTGCCCGTGGGAACCCCTTGATCGACTATCTGCGCAGCGAATTCCCGCAGATCCGGCTGATCAAGACCGCGGACACCTTCAGCGCCGTGGAAATGCTTGCCGAAGGCCGGGTGGAAGGCGCGGTGAACTCTCTGGTGATCGCCAACTACTTCATCGCCTCGCAACTGTTCGAAACCGATCTGCAGATCAGCACCACCATCGGCACCCGGCAGGCGGCGTTCTCCCTGGCAACCGGGCGCGACGCCAAGGAACTCAATGACATCCTCAACAAGGCACTGTTGAGCATCGCCCCGCAGGAGCTGGGCGTCATCAACAGTCGTTGGCGCGGCTATTCGGCCTCCTCGCAAAGCACCTGGCGCAATTATCAACGGGTGTTCTATCAGATCGTCATCGGTGCAGGATTGCTGTTGTTGATCTCCGTGACCTGGAACGCCTACATGCGGCGCCAGATCAATCAACGCCGGGCGGCCGAGCGCGCGTTGAATGATCAATTGGAGTTCATGGGTTCATTGGTCAACGGCACGCCCCACCCGATTTACGTGCGTGATCGCCAAGGACTGCTGCAAAGTTGCAACGACAGCTACCTGCAAGCCTTCAACGCAAAACGCGAAGACGTGATCGGTAAAAGCGTGATCCAGGGCAGCCTGGGCAACGCCTTCGAAGCTCTGGAGTACCAGGCCGATTACCAGCGTGTCGTGACCGAGGGCACGCCCATGATCCTTGACCGTGCGATGCACATTGGCGGTCGCCGGTTGACGATCTATCACTGGATTCTTCCCTATCGCGACTCAAGCGGCGAGGTGCAAGGGATCATTGGTGGCTGGATCGACATCAGCGAACGGCGGCAATTGTTCGATGAGCTGCGTTGCGCCAAAGAGCGTGCCGACGAAGCCAACCGGGCCAAGACCACGTTCCTGGCAACCATGAGCCATGAAATTCGCACCCCGATGAATGCCGTCATCGGCATGCTCGAACTGACGCTCAAGCGCATCGAACTCCACCACCCGGATCGTCCAGCCATCGATGTGGCCTACCACTCGGCGAAGGACCTGCTGGAACTGATCGGGGACATCCTCGATATTGCCCGCATCGAGTCCGGGCACCTGAGCCTGAACCCGGAACGGGTCAATCCAGAAGAAATCGTGACCTCGGTGGCGCGTATCTTCGATGGCCTGGCCAGGCAGAAGGGGCTGGAACTGCAACTGGAACTCAACCCGGCCAACCCGACGATCGACGTGTTGCTCGATCCCTTGCGCTTCAAGCAGGTGTTGTCGAACCTGGTGAGCAATGCCATCAAGTTCACCCAGCACGGCCAGGTCAGGATCATTGTCGCCCTGCACGAGACCTGCGAACCCGACCAGGTTCAAATGCTGCTGCTGGTCGAAGACAGTGGCCAGGGGATCAGCCATGAGGATCAACAACGCCTGTTCGAACCTTTCGCCCAGGCCGGTAATGCCGGGCAGTCGGCCAGGGGCGGTGCAGGGCTTGGCCTGGTGATCAGTCGCAGCCTGTGCGAAATGATGAACGGCAACCTGCAGTTGAGCAGCAAGCCGGGCGTCGGTACCCGGGTAAGGATTTCCTTGCCATTATCCACACTGCCTCGCGAATCCAGGGAACAAGCAGCTGAGTCCCCCATCCACTGCGCCACGGCCCCATTGAATGTGCTGGTGGTCGACGACCACGCGGCCAATCGCTTGCTGATGTGCCAGCAGCTGGAATTCCTGGGCCATCGATACAGCGTCGCGGCCGATGGCCAGGCGGGCCTGGACGCGTGGAAATCCGGCGCATTCGACCTGGTGATCGCCGATTGCAACATGCCGGTCATGAACGGCTACGAACTGGCCCAAGCCATTCGTCAACATGAGCAGCACACGCAACAGCCGCGCTGCACCCTCCTGGGCTTTACCGCCAACGCTCAGCCGGAGGAGATTCAACGTTGCAAACAGGCCGGGATGGACGACTGCCTGTTCAAGCCACTGTCCCTGGCCGCCTTGAGTCAATGGGTCAAGGGAATCCAGCCTTCGGTCGTCGCACCGGCCTTCAGCCTGCAAGGTTTGCATGTGTTGACCGGAGGCAACCCGACGATGAACCTGCGTCTGCTGACCGAACTGTTGAACAGCAACCGCCTGGATCGACTGAGCCTGCAGGCGCTGTCCGGCACGCAGGACCCACAGGCATTTCTCGACATTGCCCATAGAATCAAAGGCGCTGCCCGAATCGTCCAGGCCACCCGGTTGATCGACAGCTGCGAGGCGCTCGAAGCCATCTGCCATGCCGGCTTATCCAGCGAGAAAGTGAGCGAATGCTGCAGCGCCGTGGAGCACGCACTGCTCGAACTGGAGCAGGCATTACTGCAACAAATCGAGCAAAACGACCGCTGTACACTGAGCGAGCCTTAACTATGCTTGGACGCGGAGCAGTGCGTTAACTATCACGGAGTGACCTGCATGCCCAGCCCACTGCGCCCGGATCAGCGGCGGTTTCCCCTGCACGTGCATATCAGCGTGATGTTCACTTGCCTGCTGTTGCTGACCGGGATCGTGCTGGGCATTTTCCACTACCGGCAAACCACCCAGATCATTCTGTCGAGCAGTGAAAAGCTGTTCAGCCGGATTGAACAGGACGTGCGCCTGGACCTGCACGCCACCTATCAGCCGATTCGCCAGCTGCTGAGCCTGTTGATGCACAACCCTGCAACCCTGGCCCCCGATCTGCAACAGCGCCTGGCGCTGCTCAAGCCCTTCAGTCAGTCGCTCAAGGACAACCCGGACCTGGCTTCGCTGTACCTGGGATACGACACCGGTGACTTTTTCATGGTTCGCCCGCTGCGCACACCCGATCTGAAAGCGTTGTTCAAGGCCCCGGATACCGCGGCCTATCAGGTCTGGAGCATCGAGCGAAACAGCGGTGGCCAGGCGCACTCGCAATTCCTGTTTTTCGATCAGGACCTGACGCTCGTCAGCCGCCAGGACAACCCCGGTGAAACCTATGACCCGCGTGACCGCGCCTGGTTTACCAGCGCCAGCCAGGACCTTGGCCAGATCACCACCGAACCCTACGTTTTTTTCTCGACCCGAAACGTCGGTACCACCCTGGCGCGGCGCAGCGGCGAGCATGCCGTGCTCGCTGCCGACCTGACCCTGGCCGAGCTCTCGGCCACCCTGGCCAAACATGTGGTAACGCCCGCTACCCAGATCGTGCTGTTCAATGCCCAAGGCAATGCCATCGCTTATCCCGACAACCGCCGCCTGATCGTCGACGATCAAACCGCCCGCCTGAGCAAGGCCGCCGACCTGAGTCCCGCCCTGGGCGCGCTGCTCGACAAACCTGTACCGGGCAATCGCCTGACTGCCATGGGTCGCCAATGGATCGTTGCCCGCAGCAGCATGCAGGAAGGCGGCCCTCAGGGTTTGCAACTCGCGATGTTGGTACCCGAGGATGAATTGCTCGTCGACGCCTACCGCATGCGCTGGCAAGGCGCGCTGATTACCCTGGCGACCCTGTTGTTGTGCGTACCTCTGGGATGGCTGACGTCGAGGATCCTGGTCAAGCCTCTGCGCGCCCTGGTGCAGGAAGCGGATGCCATTCGCAGTTTCGATTTCAACTTTCCAGTGACACGCCGCTCTCCGGTGCTTGAGGTCGACCAGCTGAGCCTGTCCATGGGGCGCATGAAAGACACCCTGGCGAGCTTCTTCCAGATCACTGACAGCCTGAGCGCCGAAACCCGGTTTGCCCCATTGCTGGAGCGGGTGCTGTTTGAAACGGTCAGGATCGGCCAGGCCCAGGCCGGCCTGATCTACCTGCGCGAAGGGGATGGCGATCTGATGGAACCCCAGGGCCTGGTGATCAACGACACGGCACACGCCCTGTCTTCATTCGACCTTCGCGCACACGGGTTCCAGGACGCGCACAGCCCCGCCTGGCTGCAGCAACTGGCGACGGCCGACAACGTCGTCACCCACCTGGGCTTCGAACAGGCGGGTGATCTACAGAAAGTCCTGCTGGCAATGGTTTGCCCCCGGGTTCACCTGATCGGCATCCGCTTGCACAATCGTCACAACGAAACCGTCGGCCTGCTGGTGTTTCTGCTGGCCGACAGCGGTCAACAGAGCGACCTGGACAAACTGCGTCCCGACCGCATCGCGTTCCTGCAGGCGGTGTCCGGTGCGGCCGCGGTGAGTATCGAAAGCCAGCGTTTGCAAGACCGGCAAAAACAGCTGCTGGACGCCTTCATCAAACTGCTGGCCGGCGCGATCGATGCCAAGAGCCCCTACACCGGTGGCCATTGCCAACGAGTACCGGCCCTGACGCTGATGCTCGCCCAAGCCGCGGCAGCCAGCCAGGACCCGGCCTTGCGCAGCTATCAGCCCACGGACGACGAGTGGGAGGCGCTGCACATCGCCGCCTGGCTGCACGACTGCGGCAAGGTGACGACTCCGGAATACGTCGTCGACAAGGCCACCAAACTCGAAACCCTGAACGACCGCATCCACGAAATACGCACCCGCTTCGAAGTGCTCAAGCGCGATGCCTGGGTCAACTATTGGCAAGCCATTGCCCAAGGTGGCGACGAGCACCACCTGGCGCAAAAGCGCGATGCCAGCCTGGCGGGGCTCGATGATGATTTCGCCTTCATCGCCCGCTGCAATCTCGGCGGCGAGACCATGGCCGAAGCCGACCTGCAACGCCTGCGCAGTATCGGTCAACGCACCTGGACGCGAACCCTGGATGACCGGCTGGGCGTTTCCTGGGAAGAGAACCAGCGCCAGGCCCGCACGCCGGCACCGACACTGCCGGTCTGCGAAACGTTGTTGGCGGACCGGCCCGAGCATCTGTTCGAGCGCGCCGAAGCCGAATTGATTGCCGAGGACAACCCCTGGGGCTTCAAGCTCGATGTTCCGCGATACAAGTACAACCGCGGCGAGCTCTACAACCTGAGCATTGCCCGGGGCACCTTGACCGCTGAGGAGCGCTACATCATCAACCACCACATGGTGCAGACGATCATGATGCTCAGCCACCTGCCCTTTCCCGAGCACCTGGGCAACGTCGCGGAGATCGCCGGCGGCCACCACGAAAAAATGGACGGCACCGGTTATCCGAAACGCTTGAAGCGTGAGCAGATGAGCCTGCCGGCGCGAATGATGGCGATTGCCGATATCTTCGAAGCGCTGACCGCCGCGGACCGCCCCTACAAGAAAGCCAAGCCCCTGAGTGAAGCGCTGGGCATCATGGCCATCATGTGCCGGGATGCCCACATCGACCCGCAGCTGTTCGAACTGTTCATCAACGCACAGATTTACCTGCAGTACGCCCGGCGCTTCCTCGACCCACAGCAGATCGATACGGTGGATGCGTCAAGCCTGCTGGTCAAGGCAGGCTTGAAAGTGTGATCAGCAGTCGGTCAGGCGCAGGAAAATAGCCGCCAGTTGTTCGATACCCGCTTGATCCTGCACCGTGAAACGCGCCAGTTGCGGGCTGTCGAGGTCGAGCACGCCGATCAGGCGACCGTCCTTGACCAGAGGCACGACCAGTTCGCTGTTCGACGCACTGTCGCAGGCGATATGCCCGGCAAACGCGTGCACGTCTTCGACCCGCTGGGTCTGCAAGGTCGCGGCCGCCGTCCCGCACACACCGCGACCGAACGGAATCCGCACGCAGGCGATTTGCCCTTGAAACGGCCCCAGCACCAGCTCTTCATTGCGATTGAGGTAAAACCCGGCCCAGTTCAAGCCCTCGAGCTGGTTGAACAGGAACGCCGAAAACTGCGCGGCGTTGGCAATGAAATCGCGCTCGTCCGCCAGCAAGGATTCCAGCTGCGCATGCAGCATGCCGTAGCCTTCGAGGCCCTGGCCGCTCTTTTGTAAATCGATCATGCCTTGTGCTCCAACAGTTTCAGCCCCACCCAATAGCGGGCAAATTGATACGCGCAACGTCCGTTGCGATTGCCACGTCCCGTGGCCCAGCGCACTGCGAGGATGTCCAGCTCTTCCGTGCGTTGCCACGGCAGGCCTGCCTTGCCGGCCAATTGACCGATCCAGTGTTCGACCACGTCGAGGAAGTGTTCCTGGGTGAACGGATAGAACGACAGCCACAACCCGAAGCGATCCGACAGGGCGATCTTGTCTTCCACTGCCTCGCTGGGGTGCAATTCACCATCGACCCGTTTCCAGTTTTCGTTATCGCTTTCCTTTTCCGGCACCAGGTGGCGACGGTTGGAGGTGGCGTACAGCAACACGTTGTCCGGCGCCTGTTCGAGCGAACCGTCGAGAACGCTTTTGAGCACGCGATAATCGCCCTCGCCCGACTCGAACGACAGGTCATCGCAGAACAAGACGAAGCGCTGCGGTAGCTTGGCGATCTGCTCGACCACTCGCGGCAAATCCGCCAGGTGATCCCGCTCGATTTCGATCAGGCGCAGCCCGGCCTCAGCGTGCTCGGCCAGCAAGGCGCGCACCAGCGACGATTTGCCGGTGCCACGCGAGCCCCAGAGCAGGGCGTGGTTAGCCGGCATGCCATCGAGGAACTGGCGGGTATTTCGCCCCAGTTGCTCCACTTGGCGGTCGACGCCGATCAGGTCGCTCAGGCGCATGTCCAGGCTGACCTGCAGCGGCAGCAGAAAACCGCTGCGCCCCTCGCGTTGCCAGCGCGCGGCCAGGCAATGGGTCCAGTCGATGGCTTGCCGAGGGGTGGGCAGCAGCGGTTCGATACGGGCCAGAACGGCATCGGCACGTTCAAGAAAAGCATTCAATCGGGAATCCACGTCTTCTCCTCGGGCACGTTCACAGTAATGATGGCGATACAGCGACGAAATACAGCGTTCGATGAACGGTCAACCGCCCTGTATCAGGGCTCGCGGGATCACCCTGCATGATCGACTATGCTTGAGCAGCGAAGGAAAACGGAAGTGGTTCAACACCCCATGGACATCAAGTTCACCAACCGGCTGTCTTACAAACAGGCACGGCTCACCGTGCTGGTCGGTTTCGTTCTGGGTATGCTGCTCAGCGTGCTGCAAATAGGCATCGATTATGCCAGTGAAGACGCCTCCATCAACCGTGAAATCCTGTCTTTGCTCGAAATCAGTCACAACCCCGCCTCGCGCATCGCCTACAACATCGACGCCGAACTCGCCCAGGAACTGACCCTGGGCCTGTTGCGCTCGCCTGCGATCATCGGGGCAAAACTGACCGACAACAACGGCAATGTCCTGGCCAAGGTCAAGCGTCCCGGCCTGCAAAGCGGCTATCGGGTGTTGAGTGACCTTCTGTTCGGGGCCCATCGGCAGTTTGAAGACCGCCTGTACCTCAATCATATGCCCAGCGAATCTCTGGGTACCCTGCAACTGGACGTCGACACCTACTCGTTCGGCTACCGGTTCCTGCGGCGGGCCGAGGTGACCCTGATCAACGGTTTCGCCCGCAGCCTGCTGCTGAGCGGAATCCTCCTGGCGCTGTTCTACGTGATGCTGACCAAGCCATTGGTGCGGGTTATACGCGAACTCAGTGGCCGCGATCCGCGTAGCGCCGAGCCAACCTCACTGGAATGTCCGGCGGGACATGCCAAGGATGAAATCGGCGTGCTGGTGAAAGTCGCCAACCAGCAATTCGAAAACCTCGCCACCGAAATCCAGCAGCGACGCAACGCCGAAAACCGCCTGACCGACTATCTCGGCCAGCTGGAAAACATCGTTTCGGCGCGCACCACCGAACTCAAGGCCATCAACGCCCGGCTCAGCCAATCCAACCAGGAACTGGAAGTCGCCCGCAGTACCGCCCTGGACATGGCCGAAGCGCGCTCAGTGTTCCTGGCCAACATGAGCCACGAAATCCGCACGCCCCTCAATGGCCTGCTGGGCATGATCGCGCTGTCGCTGGACGGCCCGCTGAGCGCCGAGCAACAGCAACAGCTGGCCATCGCCCATGACTCGGGCAAAGTGCTGGTGGAGTTGCTCAACGATATTCTCGACCTGTCGAAATTCGATGCCGGCCAGCTCGAACTCGAGCACATCCCGTTTGACTTGGGCTCGCTGATCGAAGACACCGCCAACCTGCTGTCGCAGAATGCCGCGCCAAGTGTCGAACTGACCTGCCTGATCGATCCGGACTTTCCTGCGCTGGTGCTCGGCGATCCGACACGGGTCCGGCAGATCGTCAGCAACCTGCTGTCCAATGCGCTCAAGTTCACCCGTTTCGGCCGGGTCGATGTGCGTCTGTCGACCAGCCACGATGGCGTCAGCATCGAAGTCTGCGACACCGGCATCGGTATCCCCCGGGATGCCCAGGTGAAGATTTTCCAGCCTTTCACCCAGGCCGGTGCCGGGATCACTCGTCAGTTCGGCGGTACCGGACTGGGCCTGGCCCTGACCCACAACCTGTGCGAAGCCATGCAAGGCCGGCTCACCATCAGTTCTGAACCCGGTTTCGGCAGCCAGTTCTGCGCGCAATTGCCACTGCCCAGTCACACCAGGGCACTGGCCCCGGCGCCCCTGCAGGGCAAGGTCATTGCGATTACCGCCGCCAGCAGCGGTCTGGCGGAACTGTTGAGCAGTGTGTTGCCCGGTTGGGGGCTTAATTATCAGCAGCGCTCGATCGATGACCCGTTGCTCGGCCTGAACCCCGATGTCCTGATCACCGATTGCCCCGAATGCCTGTTCAACCTGCGCCCCACCCTCGGCGCGCCGATCCTGCTGGTGACCGCTTACGGCAGCTTCATGCCCAGCGAACAAGCCAGCGCCCTCGCCCCCCTGCAGCAACAGGCACGGCCCCTGGCCCGCAATGCGCTGTATCAGGCCTTGCGGCGAATCCTGCTGGCGCAAACCGACACGCCCAACGATACAAAGGTCGACGCCCACGTCCCGCAGCGACGTGCGCGGGTGCTGCTGGTCGAGGACAACCCGGTCAACCAACTGGTGGCCAAGGGCATGCTCGGTAAGCTCGGTTGCGACGTGATCGTCGCCGCGCACGGCGCCGAGGCGCTGGACCAATTGGAGAGCCGCGACTTCGATCTGGTGCTGATGGATTGCAACATGCCGGTCATGGACGGCTATGAAGCCAGTCGGCAGATCCGTCGCAGCGGGCGCTGGCCGCAACTGCCGATCGTCGCCCTGACCGCCAACGCCATGTCCGAAGAACGCGAACGCTGCCGAGCGGCGGGCATGAGCGACTATTTGGCCAAACCTTTCCGGCGGGAAGAGCTGGCCTCCCTGCTGGACGTGTGGATACCCGTTACGACAGTGCCTTGATCTGCCCCAGCAAGTGGTCAAGGCCGTCGCGCAGCTCATTCAGGCGATCCAGGTCCACACCGCTGTCACACAACAGGCGGGCCTTGAGCGGCCCGACCTGATCACGCAACACGGAGCCTTTGGGCGACAGGCTCAGGTGCACCTCCCGCTCATCGCGCGCCGAGCGCTGGCGCTGAACCAGTTGCAATTGTTCAAGACGCTTGAGCAAGGGCGTCAGCGTGCCGGAGTCCAACGCCAGGCGCTCACCCAGCGCCTTGACCGTCGGTTGCTCCGGTGCAGTCGCCTGCCATTCCCACAACACCAGCATCGCCAGGTACTGCGGATACGTCAGGCCCAACTGCTCGAGCATCGGCTTGTACGCGCGAATCACCGCGCGGGACGCGGCGTAGAGCTTGAAGCAGAGCTGGCTGTCGAGGCTCAGCGAGTCGACGGACAAGCTGTTCATTTGAGCAGTGCTTCGATCTCGGCGCTCAAGTCCTGAGGCTTGGTTGCCGGGGCGAAGCGCTTGACCAGCTGGCCGTCCTTGCCGATCAGGAATTTGGTGAAATTCCACTTGATGCCCTGGGAACCGAGCACACCCGGTGCACGTTTTTTCAACTGCACGAACAAGGGATGGGCGCCGTCGCCATTGACTTCAATTTTTTTGAACAGCGGGAAACTGACACCGTAGTTCAGCTCGCAGAACTCGCTGATCGCCCCTTCGTTGCCCGGTTCCTGCTTGCCGAATTGATTGCAGGGGAAGCCGAGCACCACCAGGCCTTGATCCTTGTAGGTCTGCCACAGCTCCTCAAGGCCTTTGTATTGCGGGGTGAAGCCGCATTTGCTGGCGGTGTTGACCACCAGCACGGCCTTGCCGGCGTAGTCCGCCAGGGTCTTTTGTTCGCCCTTGATGGTGGTGCAAGGGATGCTTAGGAGGTTGTCGCTCATGATTGAGGCTCTGGATTCTGGAAGATGAGCTAAACATAGCGAGCAATTGAATTGCGCGCAATGTAATTAGTTAATTGTGCGCTCTTGTAGGAGCACGGCTTGCCGGCGATGGCGTCCTTGAGATTGTCATCGCGAGCAAGCTTTGCTCCTACAAGGCCCGCATTACGAGCGTGGCTTCAGGTCCAGGCACACGGAGTTGATGCAGTAACGCAGACCGGTTGGCGGCGGACCATCCGGGAACACGTGGCCCAAATGCGCGTCACATTTGGCGCAGACCACTTCGGTGCGGATCATGCCGTGGCTGACATCACGAATCTCGGTCATGGCGCTGTCGCCGATCGGCGCATAAAAGCTTGGCCAGCCGCAGCCGGAATCAAATTTGGTTTTGGAATCGAACAGCGGCTCGTTGCAGCAGATGCAGTGGTAGATACCGTCGGTCTTGGTGCCGTTGTACTTGCCGGAAAACGGCCGTTCGGTGCCCTTGAGGCGGCAAACGTTGTACTGCTCCGGATCGAGCATGGCCTTCCATTCTTCCAGGGTTTTTTCCAACTTTTCCATCATCACACCTCAGCAGCTGAAAAAGCCCGATCTGTACCTTTTCCACGGATCGGGCGGCACGTATGATTGCGCCTCGTCAAACGCCAGTCTGGCAGCCAGACCACGCGCATTCAAACGGATTTATGGGTGCTGCCTCTCATGGCGTCAGGCCTGTGTGATTACGCAGGATTCCCAGCACGGTTGTTCACACGCCGCCTGGATCGTTCATTTTCGGGAACACATCGCCATGCAGGTCAGCAAATCGAACAAGCTCGCCAACGTCTGCTACGACATTCGCGGCCCAGTGCTCAAGCACGCCAAACGCCTGGAAGAGGAAGGTCATCGCATCCTCAAGCTGAACATCGGCAATCCGGCGCCCTTTGGTTTCGAAGCGCCGGACGAAATCCTCCAGGACGTGATCCGCAACCTGCCGACCGCCCAGGGTTACAGTGACTCCAAGGGCCTGTTCAGCGCGCGCAAGGCCGTGATGCAGTACTACCAGCAAAAGCAGGTGGAAGGTGTCGGCATCGAGGACATCTACCTGGGCAACGGCGTTTCCGAACTGATCGTGATGTCGATGCAGGCCCTGCTCAACAACGGTGACGAAGTGCTGGTACCGGCTCCCGACTACCCGTTGTGGACCGCCGCGGTGAGCCTGTCGGGTGGTAACCCGGTGCATTACCTGTGCGACGAGCAGGCCAACTGGTGGCCGGACCTGGCCGACATCAAGGCCAAGATCACCCCGAACACCAAGGCCCTGGTGATCATCAACCCGAACAACCCGACCGGTGCGGTGTATTCGAAGGAAGTCCTGCTGGGCATGCTGGAACTGGCCCGCCAGCACAACCTGGTGGTGTTTTCCGACGAGATCTACGACAAGATCCTCTACGACGATGCCGTGCACATCTGCACCGCCTCCCTGGCGCCGGACCTGCTGTGCCTGACCTTCAACGGCCTGTCCAAGTCCTACCGAGTGGCTGGTTTCCGTTCCGGCTGGATCGCCATTTCCGGCCCGAAACACCACGCCCAGAGCTACATCGAAGGCATCGACATGCTGGCCAACATGCGCCTGTGCGCCAACGTGCCGAGCCAGCACGCGATCCAGACCGCGCTGGGTGGCTATCAAAGCATCAACGACCTGGTGCTGCCGCAAGGGCGCCTGCTTGAACAGCGTAACCGCACCTGGGAACTGCTCAACGACATTCCTGGCGTGAGCTGCGTCAAGCCGATGGGCGCGCTGTATGCGTTCCCGCGGATCGACCCGAAGGTCTGCCCGATCCACAACGACGAAAAGTTCGTCCTCGACCTGCTGCTCTCGGAGAAATTACTGGTGGTGCAAGGCACGGCTTTCAACTGGCCATGGCCGGACCACTTCCGCGTCGTGACCCTGCCGCGCGTCGATGACCTGGACATGGCCATCGGACGCATTGGCAATTTCCTCAAATCCTATCGCCAGTAAGCGGCCTGTCACCGTGCGATGGCAGAAACATCGCACGGTGATTCATTCTGCAACACATGCTCGCGCCCTACCCGTGACCTCACTCTTGATGCCTGAGCAATGACCCATTGCCGGGTCATGTCGAGTAACGACGGGCACTCGGTTGCCAGCTGGCTGGCAAATCACTTTGCCATCCCGTGTCGGAAATGCCCTGCAAACAGCTACGCTAATGCTGTAGGACACAGTTTGAAATAGTCACTCGGTTGAATACCCCGTTGCAGCACCTTATATACCCCGCAGTACGCTACATCTTTAGCATGAGGAGATTTCTACAACCATGATGCGCATCCTGCTGTTCTTGGCCACTAACCTGGCGGTCGTGCTGATTGCCAGCATCACCCTGAGCCTTTTCGGCTTCAACGGGTTCATGGCGGCCAATGGGGTTGATCTCAACCTCAATCAGCTGCTGATTTTCTGTGCGGTCTTCGGTTTCGCCGGTTCCCTGTTCTCGCTGTTCATCTCCAAGTGGATGGCGAAGATGAGCACCAGCACCCAAATCATCAGCCAGCCGCGCACGCGTCACGAGCAATGGCTGCTGCAAACGGTCGAGCAACTGTCCCGGGAAGCCGGGATCAAGATGCCCGAAGTCGGGATCTTCCCGGCCTATGAGGCGAACGCCTTCGCCACCGGCTGGAACAAGAACGACGCACTGGTCGCGGTCAGCCAGGGCCTGCTGGAGCGTTTCTCTCCGGATGAAGTGAAAGCCGTCCTGGCCCACGAAATCGGCCACGTGGCCAATGGCGACATGGTCACCCTGGCGTTGATCCAGGGTGTGGTGAACACCTTCGTGATGTTCTTCGCACGGATCATCGGCAACTTTGTCGACAAGGTGATCTTCAAGAACGAAGAAGGCCAGGGCATTGCCTACTACGTGGCGACCATCTTCGCTGAACTGGTCCTGGGTATCCTGGCCAGCGCCATCGTCATGTGGTTCTCGCGCAAGCGCGAATTCCGTGCCGACGAAGCCGGTGCAAACCTGGCCGGCACCGCCGCGATGATTGGCGCGTTGCAACGCCTGCGTGCGGAACAGGGCCTGCCGGTGCATATGCCTGACACCCTGAACGCCTTCGGCATCAACGGTGGCATCAAACAGGGCTTCGCCCGCATGTTCATGAGCCACCCGCCGCTGGAAGAGCGCATCGACGCACTGGCACGTCGTCGCGGCTGAGAGAGACCGCAGTAAACAAGAAGGCCCGCAGCGATGCGGGCCTTTTTGTCTGCTGACGCTTTTACCGACTGGAAACCCGATACACCCGCTCTTCAAGCCGCGTGACACCCGCCTCCAGAAACTTCCCGCTCTCGCTCAGCACATCCTGGTCTTCCAAAACCTTCAGCGCCCACGAAGCACCAAACAACCGCTGCACTTCTTCATCGAGCACGGCAAACGGCGGCCCCTCCATTTGCGCTTGGTCGTAGTCCAGGGTAATCAACAACCCGTTGGAGTCCTTGGGCAGGATCCGCGTCAAATGCGCGGCATAGCGCTGACGCATTGGCGTCGGCAGGGCAATCAATGCGGCTCGATCATAAAGGGCCGAGCAGTCGGCGACATCGCCTGGCGTCAGGTCGAAGAAGTCGCCACACCACAGTTCGATGGAGCCAGCCCGATAAACCTTGAAAGGTCCCTGTTCGTCGACCGCTGGGTCAAAATGGTGCTCGCTGAAGAAATCCTCGACAGCCTTTTCCGACAGTTCGATCCCCAGCACCTCATGACCCCGCTGCGCCAGCCACAGCAGATCCAGGCTCTTGCCGCACAACGGCACCAGTACGCGAGCCCCCTCTTCCAGGCCCAGCGCCGGCCAGAATCGCTGCAGATAAGGGTTCACTTGCGGCAAGTGAAAACCGATCTGGTTCGATTTCCATTTTTTGTGCCAAAACTCCGGCTGCATAAATAACCCCGAAAATTCGATCAAAACACCCTAAAACTTATATTAGATTTAGATCAATGATCTGACAGAAGATGGGGATATCTTAACTCTCAGGAGCTCATCCATGTTCCCCAGCCTGTACATATCCCATGGTTCGCCAATGCTGGCCCTGGAACCTGGTGCCAGTGGGCCGGCTCTCGCTCGCCTGGCGACAGAGATGCCCAGGCCAGACGCCATCGTGATTGTTTCCGCGCACTGGGAAAGCGATGAACTGCTGGTCGGCGGCAACCCGCAGCCGGACACCTGGCATGACTTCGGCGGTTTTCCACGGGCACTGTTCGAGGTGCAATACCCTGCCCCCGGTAACCCCGGGTTGGCCGAACAAGTGGTCAATCTGTTGCAAGACAACGCCCTGCCCGCCCGCGTCGACGGCAAACGCCCCTTCGACCATGGCGTCTGGGTGCCACTGTCGTTGATGTATCCGCAGGCCGATATCCCAATTGTGCAGGTTTCACTGCCCACCCGAGGCGGCCCGGCGCTGCAGGCCCGCGTTGGCCAGGCGCTGAGCAGCTTGCGCGAACAGGGTGTGTTGTTGATCGGCTCCGGTAGCATTACCCACAACCTGCGCGAGCTGGACTGGCATGCCGGCCCCGAGAACGTGCAACCCTGGGCCCAGGTGTTTCGCGACTGGATGATCGACAAGCTGGCGGCCAACGATGAAACCGCCTTGCACGACTATCGTCGGCAAGCACCGAATGCGGTGCGTAACCATCCCAGCGATGAACATCTGTTGCCGTTGTACTTTGCCCGCAGTGCCGGGGGGCAATTCAGCATTGCCCACCAGGGATTCACAATGGGCGCACTGGGCATGGACATCTACCGTTTCGGATAATGGCTAAAACCTGCGGCTGCCAGGTTCAAGCCACATCGACCCCCACATGGATCGCATCGTGGCGCCAGAACTCCAGGTCACAATCGATCAGCCGCCCATGCTGATCGTAGTTGACCCGGGCGATGCGCAGTCCAGGGCTGCCCACCGACACCCGCAAGGCGGCCGCCGCGTCTGCCGACAACGCCGTCGGTACGATCTCGAAGCGCACCCGCCCGTAGTGCAGGTCGTAGTGCCGCGCATACAGTTCGGTGATCGACTGATTCAGGTCGAAATCCAGAATGCCCGGAAAATACTGCGGATTCAGGTAGTGCTCCACGTACAACACCAGTCGCCCATCGATACGCCGCGAACGACAGACCTGAATCACGCTCGACAACGCCGGCAACTGTAACCAGGCACAGACCGCCGCCGATGCCGGCTGCAAACGCGCCGAAATGACTTCGGTGGACGGCACCCGCCCCTGGGCGCTGACCATGGCGTGAAAGTGGCTGCGCTGCATCAGGTTATAGGCCAGGCGCGGCGGCGACACGAACCAGCCGCGACGCTCTTCGCGATAAATCTGGCCCTGGGCTTCGAGCTGCAGCAACGCCTCGCGCACGGTAATGCGCGTGGTACCAAACAATTCACTGAGCTTGCGTTCGGCTGGCAACTTGCTCCCTGGCGCCAGCAGCCCGTGATCGAGCTGTTCCTGAAGCACCTGGCCAATGGCCGTCACTGCTTTTGTTGCCTCATCGCGCATCAACGTTACCTATCTGGACTAGACCAGCACTCTTTCAGGGCAGAACCGGCGGTAAAACCGGCTGTTTGAAGATCCTGCAAGCGTAGGCAATGCAGATGACCGAGAGATGACAAAGCCGCCCGACGGTCACGCCAACACTGTGCAAAACATCGGCCAAATCCCTTGCGCAATGGGGCTTCGCCCATGGTCTACGCTTACTTGGCACCGGCCAATACCGGGCAAGTAAACGTCCACCGGGGCGACGAACGACATCAAAGTGTCATCGAGCCGCCTTAGATTGGCTCAGGTATTGCTGACCTAGACCAACACAACCGCAATCGCAGCGTTGAAAACGCCCATAGGAGCTTCGGAATGAAACAGCTTTTCCTGGCATCACTGTTAGGCTCGACCATTGCCATGTGCACCGCCGCCATGGCGGCTGATGATTTGAAAACCCTTGAAGCCGCTGCGAAAGCGGAAGGCGCCGTCAACAGTGTCGGCATGCCCGATGACTGGGCCAACTGGAAAGGCACCTGGGAAGACCTGGCGAAGAACTACGGCCTCAAGCACATCGACACCGACATGAGCTCGGCCCAGGAAATCGCCAAGTTTGCCGCCGAGAAAGACAACGCCAGTGCCGACATCGGCGACGTGGGCGCAGCCTTCGGCCCGATTGCGGTGAAACAGAACGTTACCCAGCCCTACAAGCCATCCACCTGGGACCAGGTACCGACCTGGGCCAAGGACAAGGACGGTCACTGGGCGCTGGCCTATACCGGCACCATTGCCTTCATCGTCAACAAGAAGCTGCTGCACGGTTCCGAAGTACCGACCAAGTGGGCTGACCTCAAAACCGGTAAATACAAAGTGTCGATCGGTGACGTGAGCACCGCCGCCCAGGCTGCCAACGGCGTTCTGGCCGCCGCCTACGCCAACGGTGGCGACGAGAAAAACCTGCAACCGGCACTGCTGCTGTTTGCCGACCTTGCTAAACAAGGTCGCCTGTCGATGTCCAACCCGGTCATAGGCGCCATGGAAAAAGGCGAGATCGAAGTCGGCGTGGTCTGGGACTTCAACGGCCTGAGCTACAAGGCCAAGATGGCCAATCCGGATGACTACGTGGTGCTGATCCCGTCCGATGGCTCGGTGATTTCCGGCTACACCACCATCATCAACAAATACGCCAAGAACCCGAACGCCGCCAAGCTGACCCGCGAATACATCTTCAGCGATGCCGGCCAGATCAACCTGGCCAAGGGTAACGCCCGTCCGATCCGCGCCGAGCACCTGACCTTGCCAGCCGAGGTCCAGGCCAAGCTGCTGCCGAACGAGCAGTACAAGAAGGTCACGCCGATCAAGGACGCGGACGCTTGGGAGAAAACCTCCAAGGCCCTGCCGCAGAAGTGGAACGAAGAAGTCATTGTTGAAATGAAGTAATGCTTCATCTGTAGGAGCTGCCGCAGGCTGCGATCTTTTGATCTTGCTTCTTAGAGGCAAAGTCAAAAGATCGCAGCCTGCGGCAGCTCCTACACCGTTCGGTTTTAATTGCGGAGTCATCGCCCCTATGAAGCACAACGTCATCCTTGTCGTGCTCGACGGCCTCAACCATGAGGTCGCCCGCCACGCCATGGGGCACCTGCAGGCCTACGTCGGCGCAGGACGCGCCGCACTCTACAAACTGGAGTGCGAGCTGCCGGCTTTGTCCCGACCGCTTTACGAATGCATCCTGACCGGTGTCACGCCGATCGACAGCGGCATCGTTCACAACAACGTCTCGCGCCTGTCCAACCAGCGCAGCATTTATCACTACGCCACTGCTGCCGGCCTGAAAACCGCGGCGGCGGCCTATCACTGGGTCAGTGAGCTGTATAACCGCTCGCCTTTCGTGGCGGCCCGGGATCGCCATACCGACGACCCCAACCTGCCGATCCAGCACGGGCATTTCTACTGGAACGACCATTACCCCGATTCCCACCTGTTCGCCGACGCCGAAAACCTGCGCCTGCGCCATGGGCCGAATTTCCTGCTGGTGCACCCCATGAACATCGACGACGCCGGGCACAAGCACGGCCTCGACACCCCGCAATACCGCAACAGCGCGCGCTCGGTGGACATCATCATCGCCGACTACCTGCAAGGCTGGCTCGACGCCGGCTATCAGGTGCTGGTGACGGCCGACCACGGCATGAACAACGACCGCTCCCATAACGGGCTGCTGCCGGAAGAGCGCGAAGTGCCGCTGTTCGTGTTCGGCGATGCCTTCAGCTTCAATGCCGATGCCGCGCCGAAACAAACCGAAATTTGCGGCACCGTCTGTGAACTGTTGGGTGTACCCCACGACAAACCCGTGTGCCGGGAGCTGCTCAAGTGAATGCCATGACTCGCGGCAAATGGCTGGCTGCCCTGTGCCTGATACCTTTCACCCTGTTCTTCATCGTCTTCGAAATCGCCCCGCTGGTGTGGGTGATGACCAACAGCCTGGAGTCGGAGGAGTTCGGCTGGGGCCTGGCCAACTTCACCAGGATCTTCAATTCGAAGTTCTATATGCAGGCGATCCAGTACAGCCTGGAGATCAGTTTCTGGTCCAGCGTGTTCGGCATCATCATCGCCGTGCTGGGCGCCTATTCCCTGCGCCGGGTCGACTCGAAGCTGCGCAACTTCGTCAACGCCTTCGCCAACATGACCAGCAACTTCTCCGGCGTGCCCCTGGCTTTTGCGTTCATCATCCTGCTGGGTTTCAACGGCAGCTTCACTATCCTGCTCAAGCAGGCCGGCATCATTCAGGACTTCAACCTGTATTCGAAAACCGGGGTGATCATTCTCTACACCTACTTCCAGATTCCCCTTGGCGTGCTGCTGCTCTACCCGGCCTTCGACGCCTTGCGCGAAGACTGGCGCGAGTCCGCCGCGCTGCTCGGCGCCAACGGCTGGCAGTTCTGGCGCCACATCGGCCTGCCGGTGCTGACCCCGGCACTGCTTGGCACCTTCGTGATCCTGCTGGCCAACGCCCTCGGCGCCTACGCCACGGTGTACGCCCTGACCACCGGCAACTTCAACGTGATGCCCATCCGCATCGCGGCGATGGTCTCGGGTGATATTTCCCTCGATCCGAACCTGGCCAGTGCCCTGGCCGTGGTGCTGGTGGCGTTGATGACCCTGGTGACCATCGTGCATCAGCTGCTGTTGAAGAGGAGCTACCATGTCTCGCGCTGAACTGGGCCCTGTCGGCATCTACCACCGGGTCGTGGTCTACCTGCTGTTTGCCATCCTGTTGCTGCCGTTGCTCGGCACCTTCATCTATTCGATTTCCAGCAGTTGGTCGGCGACCATCCTGCCCAGCGGTTTCAGCATCAAATGGTACGCGCAGTTGTGGAGCGACCCGCGCTTCCTGAGTGCTTTCGGCCAGTCGCTGCTGGTGTGCCTCGGCGCGCTGATCCTCTCGGTGGTGCTGATCCTGCCGCTGCTGTTCGTGGTGCATTACCACTTCCCGAAACTCGATGCGCTGATGAACATCCTGATCCTGCTGCCCTTCGCCGTGCCACCGGTGGTGTCGTCGGTGGGGCTGCTGCAGCTCTACGGTTCCGGGCCGTTCGCCATGGTCGGTACGCCGTGGATCCTGATCGGTTGCTACTTCACAGTGGCCCTGCCGTTCATGTACCGGGCGATCACCAACAACCTGCAGGCGATCAACCTGCGCGACCTGATGGACGCCGCCCAACTGCTCGGCGCCAGCACTTTTCAGGCAGCGATCCTGGTGGTGCTGCCGAACCTGCGCAAGGGCTTGATGGTGGCGTTACTGCTGTCGTTCTCGTTTCTGTTCGGCGAGTTCGTGTTCGCCAACATCCTGGTCGGCACCCGTTACGAAACGCTGCAGGTCTACCTCAATAACATGCGCAACAGCAGCGGCCACTTCACCAGTGCGCTGGTGATTTCCTACTTCTTCTTCGTACTGGTTCTGACCTGGGCGGCCAACATCTTGAACAGGGACAAAAGCGAATGAGCTATGTCAGCGTCCAACATCTGCAAAAGAATTACGCTGGTACCACCGTGTTCAGCGACATCAACTGCGAAATCCACAAAGGTGAGTTCGTCACCCTGCTCGGCCCGTCTGGTTGCGGCAAATCCACCCTGCTGCGCTGTATCGCCGGCCTGACGTCGGTGGATGGCGGCAAGATCCTCCTCGATGGCGTCGATATCGTGCCATTGAGCCCGCAAAAACGCGGAATCGGCATGGTGTTCCAGAGCTATGCGCTGTTCCCCAACATGACCGTCGAGCAGAACGTCGCCTTCGGTTTGCGCATGCAGAAGGTCAACGCTGATGACAGCCAGAAGCGCGTCGCCGAAGTATTGAAACTGGTGGAGTTGCAAGATTTTGCCGCCCGTTACCCGCATCAGTTGTCCGGCGGCCAATGCCAGCGCGTTGCCCTCGCCCGTTCCCTGGTGACCCGGCCCCGGCTGTTGCTGCTGGATGAACCGCTGTCAGCCCTCGACGCTCGGATTCGCAAGCACCTGCGCGAACAGATCCGTGCGATCCAGCGCGAGCTGGGCCTGACCACGATCTTCGTCACACACGATCAGGAAGAAGCGCTGACAATGTCCGATCGCATTTTCCTGATGAACCAGGGCAAGATCGTACAAAGCGGTGACGCTGAAACCTTGTACACGGCGCCGGTGGATGTCTTCGCCGCCGGTTTCATCGGCAACTACAACCTGCTGGATGCCGACAGCGCGTCGAAGCTGTTGCAACGGCCGATCAACCACCGCATCGCCATTCGCCCGGAAGCCATCGAACTGAGCCTCGAAGGCGATCTCGACGCCCAGGTGCGCAGCCACAGCCTGCTCGGCAACGTGATTCGCTACCGGATCGAAGCCCGCGGCGTGGAACTAGTGGTGGATGTGCTCAACCGCTCGGCGTCCGACCTGCATCCCGATGGTCAGCGCCTGGCGCTTTCCATCGATCCGACGGCCCTGTGTGAGGTAGCCTGATGCCCTTGCTGACGTTGAAGAGAGAACTGCACTGATGGCCCTGGCAATTTTTGATCTGGACGAAACCCTGATCCACGGCGACTGCGCCTCGTTGTGGAGTGAGCAAATGGTCCGCCTCGGCTGGGTCGACGGCGAATCCTTCCTGCGTCGCGACAAGGAATTGATGGACGCCTACGGCAGGGGTCACCTGGCCATGGAGGACTACATGGCCTTCAGCCTGGAACCCTTGATCGGCCGCACGCCCGCCGAAGTCGAGCACCTGGTAGGCCCTTGGGTGGAAGACTTCATCGAGCCGATCATCTTCAGCGACGCCACCAAAACCATCGCCGCCCACCGCAAGGCCGGCGACCGGATCCTGGTGATCTCGGCCTCGGGCGTCCATTTGGTCAAGCCGATTGCCGAACGCCTGGGCATCGATGAAATTCTCGGTATCGAACTGGAAGTGGCGCACGGGGCGTATACCGGCAAGACTGTCGGCACCCTGACGTACCGCGAAGGCAAGATCACCCGATTGCTGGAATGGCTGGATGCCGAAGAGGAGAACCTGGAAGGCGCGAATTTCTATTCCGATTCACGCAATGATCTGCCGTTGTTGCTGAAGGTGGATTTCCCGCACGTGGTCAACCCAGACCCTGTGTTGCTAGAGCAGGCGGAAAAGGCCGGCTGGCCGATCCACACCTGGAAGTAACCGAGATCCCTGTGGGAGCGTGGCTTGCCCGCGATGAACGATAACGCGGTCTGTCAGTTAGACCGCGTCGCCTGAATCGCGGGCGAGCCCGCTCCCACAGGTCCGTGTTATCAGGTCAGGCTTTCGTCGATCACCAGCACCAGCTTCCCCGCCACCTTGTTACTCGCCAACTCGGCAAACGCCGCTTCGGCATCCTTGATCGGGAACGCCCTGGCCAGTTGCGGGCTCAAGCGCTTATCCGCAAACAGCGGCCAGACGTGCTGGCGCAGATCGCTAAACAGATCCGCCTTGAACTGATCATCTCGGCTGCGCAGGGTCGAGCCCAGCAGTTGCACGCGCTTGGCCAGCACCTGCGCCAGGTCCAGCTTCGCCTCGCGCCCTCCCATCAGGCCAATCAGCACCCAGCGGCCATCCGTCGCCATCAGTTTCAGGTTCAACGCGGCGTAGTTGCCGCCTACCGGGTCGAGTACGACGTCGAACGGCCCCAGGTCGCGCAAGCTGTCCAGATCGTCAGTGCGCACCACACCGCCCTGGGCGCCGAGCGCTTCGCAGTAGGCCAGCCGTTCAGCGGAGCCGACACTGACCCAGCACGGGTTACCAAACGCCTTGCACAGCTGAATGGCAGCTGAACCAATTCCACTTGCTCCCGCGTGCAGCAGCACTTTTTCGCCTGGTTTCAGCGCAGCCAATTGAAACAGGTTCAACCAGACCGTTGCATACACTTCCGGTAATGCCGCCGCCTCGACCAGCGACATTTCGTCGGGAACCGGCAACACGTGCCGCCCGTCGACCACCGCCTCCTGAGCCATCCCGCCCCCGGCCAGCAAGGCGCAAACCCGATCGCCCACCTGCCAGGACGAACCCGGCCCAACCTCGCTGATCACCCCCGAGCACTCTAGACCAAGCACTTGGCTGGCACCCGGCGGTGGTGGATAAAGGCCTGCCTTCTGCAACAAATCGGCACGATTGAGACCCGCTGCCGCCACTCGAATGCGAACTTGCCCTACATCACACGCAGGACTGGGCTCTTCAACCCACTCCACTTGACCGTCAACGCCTTGCAATGCTTTCACAGTGCCTCCATAGTGAGTCTGGACTGAGCCCGAAGCTGTAGCGCCGGGCTTTTTGCATTATGCGGCCGGTCCTTGTGGAACCGGCGACTTCAAAGACGGCCTAATATGCGTTATCAATTGTCCCCGCGTCGAATCAACATGAAGCGTTTGTTCCCCAGCACTGCCCTCGCCCTTTTCATCGGTATCGGCCTGCTGCCGATGTCGAGCAGTTCTTTTGCAGCCAATAGCTGGGACAAGCTTCAGCCCGACCGTGACGAAGTCATCGCCAGCCTGAACGTCGTGGAGTTGCTCAAGCGCCATCACTACAGCAAGCCGCCGCTCGATGATGCGCGCTCGGTGATCATCTACGACAGCTACCTGAAGTTGCTCGACCCATCGCGCAGCTACTTCATGGCCAGCGACATTGCCGAATTCGACAAGTGGAAGACCCAGTTCGACGACTTCCTCAAGAGCGGCGACCTCAACGCCGGGTTCACCATTTACAAGCGCTACCTGGACCGCGTCAAATCGCGTCTGGACTTCGCCCTTGCCGAGCTGAACAAGGGCGTCGACAAGATCGACTTCACCACCAAGGAAACCTTGCTGATCGACCGCAAGGATGCCCCTTGGCTCAAATCCACCGCGGAACTCGACGACCTGTGGCGCAAACGCGTCAAGGACGAAGTGCTGCGGCAGAAGATCGCCGGCAAGGATTCCAAGCAAATCCAGGAAACTTTGACCAAGCGCTACAAGAACCAGCTGGCGCGCCTGGACCAGACCCGCGCGGAAGACATCTTCCAGGCGTACATCAACACCTTCGCCATGTCCTACGACCCGCACACCAACTATCTGTCGCCGGATAACGCGGAAAACTTCGACATCAACATGAGCCTGTCCCTGGAGGGCATCGGCGCCGTGTTGCAGAGCGATAACGATCAAGTGAAGATCGTGCGCCTGGTACCGGCAGGCCCTGCCGACAAGACCAAGCAAGTCGCGCCTGCCGACAAGATCATCGGTGTTGCCCAAGGCAACAAAGAGATGGTCGACGTGGTGGGCTGGCGCCTGGACGAAGTGGTCAAGCTGATCCGCGGTCCCAAAGGCACCATCGTGCGCCTGGAAGTGATCCCGGCCAGCAACGCGCCGAACGACCAGACCAGCAAGATCGTGCCGATCACCCGCGAAGCGGTGAAGCTGGAAGACCAGGCCGTGAAGAAGTCGGTGCTCAACCTCAAGCAGGATGGCAAGGACTACAAGCTCGGCGTCATCGAGATTCCGGCCTTCTACCTGGACTTCAAGGCCTTCCGTGCCGGCGATCCGGACTACAAGAGCACCACCCGCGACGTCAAGAAGCTGCTGACCGAGTTGCAGAAAGACAAGGTCGACGGCGTGGTCATCGACCTGCGCAACAACGGCGGTGGTTCCTTGCAGGAAGCCACCGAGCTGACCAGCCTGTTCATCGACAAGGGCCCGACCGTACTCGTGCGTAACGCCGATGGCCGCGTCGATGTGCTCGAAGATGAAAACCCGGGCGCCTTCTACAAAGGCCCGATGGCGTTGCTGGTCAACCGCCTGTCCGCTTCGGCTTCGGAAATTTTCGCCGGCGCCATGCAGGACTACCACCGCGCACTGATCATTGGCGGCCAGACCTTCGGCAAAGGCACCGTGCAGACCATCCAGCCGCTGAACCATGGCGAGCTCAAGCTGACGTTGGCCAAGTTCTACCGGGTTTCCGGACAGAGCACCCAGCATCAGGGCGTACTGCCGGACATCGATTACCCGTCGATCATCGACACCAAGGAAATCGGCGAAAGCGCCCTGCCGGAAGCCATGCCGTGGGACACCATCCGCGCGGCGATCAAGCCTGCGGTCGACCCGTTCAAACCGTACATCACCCAGCTCAAGTCCGAGCACGACGTGCGTACGAACAAAGACGCGGAGTTCGTATTCATTCGCGACAAACTGGCCCTGGCGCAGAAACTGATGGCAGAAAAAACCGTCAGCCTCAATGAAGCCGAACGTCGTGCCCAGCACGCCGATATCGAAGCCAAGCAGCTCGCCATGGAGAATATCCGTCGCAAAGCCAAGGGCGAAGAGCCGCTCAAGGAACTGAAGAAAGAAGACGAAGACGCCATCGCGGCCGAGGACGACAAGACCAAGCCGGAAGACGATGCCTACCTGAGCGAGACCGGGCGCATCCTGCTGGATTACTTGAAGCTCAATACCGCGGTAGCCAAGCACTAAGCTGATGGCAATTTAATGCTGACGCTCCCCGGAGCGTCATCAAATAGTCATCATTCTGTCGTGAAATAACGGACCGGTAGCGCCTCTTAACCAAGAGCACGCCCGGTCCTTTTTTTTCGCCAGAGATCGCCATGACCACAACCGAACAGCTGAGTGCCTTGAGTTCAATCCTGGCTCAAAGCGGTTTGCACAGCCTGTTCCAACCCATCATCAGCCTTTCCGAGCGTCGCATCCTGGGCTACGAAGCCCTGAGCCGCGGCCCTTCCAACAGTCCGTTGCACTCCCCTGTCGCCCTGTTCGCCGTCGCCCGCCAGGCGGGTCGCCTGAGCGAACTGGAAATCGCCTGCCGGCAGAGCGCGTGCCGGCGCTTCAACGAACAACAACTGCCCGGCAAACTGTTCCTCAACGTCTCCCCGGAATCCTTGCTCGAAGCGGCCCACCAACCCGGTCGCACCTTGCAGTTGCTGCAGGACTTCGGCATTGAACCGAACCAGGTGGTGATCGAACTCACCGAGCAGACCCCGACCGACGACTTCCAGCTGCTGCACACCGCCCTGCATCACTATCGAGCCATGGGGTTTTCCATTGCGCTGGACGATCTGGGCGCGGGTTACTCAAGCTTGCGCCTGTGGTCCGAATTACGCCCCGACTACGTGAAGATCGACCGCCACTTCATCGACGGCATTCACCTGGATGCCCTCAAGCGTGAGTTCGTTGGCTCGATCCTGCAAATTGCCAACGCCTCGCGGGCGCAGGTGATCGCCGAAGGCATCGAATTGCCGGAAGAACTGGCGGTATTGACCGAAATGGGCATCGACCTGGTCCAGGGCTATCTGCTCTGTCGGCCACAGGAGCATCCGCCGCGCGATGCCCGCGCCTTGATGCCCAGGCGCGACAGCAGCGCCGTGGCGCTGGGCGAGGACGGCAGCGACCTGAGCGCCCTGCTCAACGACCAGCCAGCGGTGGCCCGCCACACCCCGACCGCTACCGTGCTCGAAGCCTTCCGCCGCCAGGCCAACCTCAACTCGCTGGCAGTGCTGGATGAGCAAGGCCAGCCGTGCGGGATCGTCCATCGGCATTCGCTCTCGGATGCCCTGCTCAAGCCGTTTGCCACCGACCTGTTCGCCCGCAAGCCGATCAGCCGCCTGATGAGCGACGACTTTCTCGCCGTCGAGATAGGCCAGTCGCTGCAGCAGGTCAGCCGGCTGATCACCAGCCGCGCCCGGCAACGCATCGAAGAAGACTTCATCATCACCCTCGATGGCAATTACCTGGGCCTGGGCCGGGTGATCGACGTGCTCAAGCTGATCACCGAACTGAAAATCCAGCAAGCGCGCTACGCCAACCCGTTGACCTTGCTGCCGGGCAACGTACCGATCCAGCAATGCCTGACCCGACTGCTGCAACAGCAACGCGAATCGCTGATCTGCTACGTGGACATCGACAGCTTCAAACCCTTCAACGACATCTACGGCTACGGCCGTGGCGATGAAGTCCTGCTGTGCCTGGCACAATGCCTGAACGAGCGCATCGACCCCTCCCGCGACTTCGTCGGCCATATTGGCGGCGATGATTTTCTGCTGGTCCTAGGCCCGGACGACTGGCGCAAACGTTTGAACCAGCTGCTCGACGACTTCCACAGCCAGTGCCGACGCTTCTACCGCAGCGAACACCTGGAAGCCGGCTGCTTCACCGCCCCGAACCGCCAGGGCCTGCGCCAGGAATTCCCCTTGTTGTCACTGTCGATTGGCGTGGTGCATCTACACCCGGAGGCCTGTGGGCAGCTCGATGCCAGCCAGTTGGCGGAGATGGCTTCGCAGGCCAAGCATCACGCGAAGAATGTGCCGGGGTATAGCGTGCATGTGATTGATAGTTTGGCGCAGAGGTAGAAAAGACGCATACGCTGCCTGGCGTCGCTCCAGGCAGCGGATCGATCCCGAGCTTACAACAGCGGGATCGAGTAGCTGACGATCAGGCGGTTCTCGTCCTGGTCGCGAACGCCCGGGATATTGGTGCGCCAAGTGGCGTTTCTCCACTGCAGGCCGAGATTTTTCAGCGCGCCGGATTGAACGACGTAACCCACGGTCAGGTCGCGCTCCCATTCCGAATCGCCGTTAGCCGCCTGCGCACCGCGATTGTTGACGGTATCGATATCATCGCCATGCAGGTAAACCAAACCCGCCGTCAGGCCAGGTACGCCAACCTTGGCGAAGTCATACGAGTAGCGTGCCTGCCAGGTGCGTTCGCCGGCACGGGCGAACTTCTGGATTTGCGAATCGGTGATGATGTAGGCCGACGATCCGTCGCCCTGGTTCAGCCACGGGAAATCGCTGCTGCCGTTACTGACCTGGTAACCGCCACCGAAGGTGTGACCGGCAACGGTGTAGAGGAACAGGCCGCTGTACAGGTTGTTGTCGACCTTGCCTTTACCGCTTGGCACGCCATTGTAGTTGCCGTTGCTGAAGTAAGCGGCCGTGTCGCCATTGGCGCCATCATCGGAGCTGTTGAAGTAGCGCAAATCCGACTTCAGCACGCCGGGGCCGATTGCCCAGTTGTGCACCAGGCCCAGGAAGTGCTGCTTGTAGAACTCTTGCAGGTTGCCGTAGTAGTACTGGGCTGTCAGGTCCTTGGTGAGTTTGTAGTCACCACCGGCGTAGATGAACTTGTTGCTGTTGGCAACGCGTGGATTGGCGCCCCCGATGGACATCTGCTCATTGTTGCTGGAGTTGCGGCCCTTGACGTGTTCAATCTGGCCGCCGATCAGCGTCAAGTCCTTGAACTCGCCGGAAGTGACCTGGCCACCCTCCCAGGTTTGCGGCAGCAGACGGCCGTCGTTGGTCACGATGACCGGCAGTTTTGGCTGCAGAGTACCCAGCTTCAGCTCGGTCTGGGAAACCTTGGCCTTGGCAGTCAGGCCCAGGCTGGAGAAATTATCAACGGCCTCGCCATTGGATTTGCTTGGGAAAACAGTGCCACCGTAAGAGGTTGCAGTGGCGCCGTTGGTGCCGCCACCCGAATCCAGCTTGACGCCCAGCAAGCCGATCGCATCGATACCGAAGCCGACAGTGCCTTGGGTATAACCGGAGGTGAATCGCAGGTCGAAGCCTTGGCCCCACTCTTCGCTCTTGTTCGGACCGGTACCCTCACGGTAGTCCTGGTTGATGTAGAAGTTGCGCAACCCCAATGTTGCCTTGCTGTCTTCGATGAAACCGGCGGCGCTTGCCTGTTGAGCGAGCACGGCCGAAGCGACCGCCAGGGCCAAAGTGGATCGGTACATGGATAACACTCCAATTACTTTTTTTATTTTTGCGCGCAAGACAGCGCTGACACCCATCGAGAAGTGAGTGTCGACTACTGATTAGTTGATTTCTTAAACAGAGAAATGGCACTCAAACCAGGCATAGAGCAATGCCCCAGCCTGGCATCCTCAGTGACATTTAGAGTTGATAGCCGTAGGACTTGATCACAGCCGCCGCTTTTGGGCCCTTGAGATAGGCAACCAGTGCCTTGGCGGCCGGGTTGTCCTTGCCCTTGTTCAGGATCACCGCGTCTTGTTTGATCGGGTCGTGCAGATTGGCCGGAACGATCCAGGCCGAACCGCTGGTGATCTTGCCGTCCTTGTAGATCTGCGACAGGGAAACGAAACCGAGTTCGGCATTGCCGGTGGACACGAATTGGTAGGCCTGGGTGATGTTCTGGCCTTCGACGATCTTGTCCTTGACCTTGTCGGTCAGGCCTTCTTTGGCCAATACCTGGGTCGCCGCCAGGCCATAAGGCGCGGCTTTCGGGTTGGCGATGGACAGATGCTGATACTGGTTGCCGCCCAGCACTTTGCCCTTGGCATCGACGTAGCCTTCCTTGGCCGACCACAGCGCCAGCGTGCCGACGGCGTAGGTGAAGCGCGAACCCTTGACGGTGTCGCCTTCGG
>NZ_AKJF01000082.1 GCF_000282475.1 Pseudomonas sp. GM78 | reverse complement strand
CCGGCGGCCCCTGCCGTATCCCGGCAGCGCTGTGTGGCGTGGTGGGCTACAAGCCCAGCGCCGCGCATATCAACAGGCAGGGCGTCCTGCCGTTGTCCACGACCCTGGACAGCGTCGGCCCGTTGGCGATGAGTGTCGACTGTTGCGAGATTCTTTATTCGATCATGTCTGGCCGAAGTATCGAACCTCGACCAACCGATGAAAAGCGGCCGTTGCGTTTGTTGGTGCCGCAATCGCTGGCCTCGCTGGACACTGATCAAACCGTCGCGGACGATTTCGAACGGGCGCTGATGCGGCTGCGGGCCGATGGCGTGCAGGTCGAGCGGCGAGAACTGGCGGCCCTGGATTGCGTGCCTGCCTTGCATGCCAATGGCGGCTTCAGCGCCTATGAGTCCTGGCACTGGCATGCCCAACGTCGAGGATTGGATCTGTCTCGATACGACCCACGCGTGCTATCGCGCATTGATTCGGGCCGCCACATCACGCCAGAGCAATACCGCGAACTGCACCGTCTGCGTCACCAGTTCATCGCCGAGATTACCCAGTCACTGAGCGGCTTCGACCTGTTCGCAATGCCCACGACTCCGATCGTAGCGCCAGCCATCAGCGCCCTGGAAGATGAACCGGCGTATACCCGGTTCAATCGCCTGATACTGCGAAATCCCGGGATGGTCAACCTGTTCGACGGATGCTCGATTTCCCTGCCCATGCACCGCCCCGGCCACGCGCCGAGCGGTTTCATGCTATCCGGCCGCAATAACGTCGATCAGGCCTTGTTGCACCATGCCCGTCGAGTGGAGCGCCTGCTCAATCAGCAAGATCGCGCCTCACTGGCGGATTGACGCCAGGAGGTGACGGGCCTGTTCGCCCAACAGCGCGATCAGGCTGTCGAGGATATGAGGGTGCGGCTCATTGGCCCGGGTCATGGCGAACAGCGTCACTGGCCATGAAGGCGTCAGGGTGCGTATCGCCGTGCGTTCGGGCGGCGCGCTGAGGGCGGTGAACGGGTCAACGACCGCGAGCCCCGTGCCGGACGCCACCAGCGCGCTCGCCAACGAGTAGGTCTGCACGCGAATGGCCGTCCGCGGTGGCGGATCAATGGTGTTCAGGTACAGACCCAGCTGGGCAAACAGAGGATCGGCATGGGACAACCCAATCAGCGGCGCATCACTGAGCTCCTCGACCGGCAACGGCAATGCTTGCTGTTGCGGCGTCCAATAGTCCCGTGGCGCCAACGCCACCAGGAAACTCTCGGCCAGGGGTTGCACATTCAAGCCCGGATGATCGGGGTAGCGCAGGGTCAGGCCGATATCGATTTCACGCATGAAAAGATTCTGCACCAGCTCCTGACTGTGCAGGCTGGCCAGCTCGCACGAAGTGCCGGGATAGCGCCGAGACCATTCACCGATCAAGGTCGGCAACAACGAAAACGCCAGCGCCGGTGTTGCACCGATGCGCAAGGTCTGCCCGGGTTGGTGGCGCAGGTTCTCGGCCAGCCGCCGCACACCGTCGACACTGGCCGTCACCTTGTTCACTTCGCGCTCCAGCTCAAGCGCTTCGGGCGTCACCAGAAGTTTGCCCTTGACCCGCAAAAACAAAGCGAAACCCAGCTGCGATTCGGCGTGCTGAAGGGTTTTGGTCACCGCGGGCTGGCTGATATGCAGAAGTTGGGCCGCCCCGCTGATGGACCCCGCCTGGCGAATCGCCTGGAACACCTCGATATGTCTGAGTCGCATGTTTTAACCCATAACCTTTATCTATACCCGGCCTATCTTTATTCATTATCGGCCCGCTGTCATGCCCATTACTGTGACGCTTGCTTGCAGATAAGGAACGGCTCATGACTCAGCGTGTGTGCATCATCGGTGGTGGCGTGATTGGCCTGACGACGGCTTATGCCCTGGTGCGTCAAGGACTGCAGGTAAACTTGATCGATGCGCAACCGGACCTCGCCCGCCAGGCCAGCTTTGCCAACGGCGGGCAACTGTCCTATCGCTACGTGGCGCCACTGGCCGATGCCGGTGTGCCGCTGCAGGCCCTGGGCTGGATGCTGCAAGGTGACTCACCGCTCAAGCTGCGCCCGCGCCTGGATCTGCGCCAGTGGCGCTGGATGATGGCTTTCCTCGGCGCCTGCCGAGGTTCGGTCAACCGTCGCAATGCAGAACAGCTTTACCGCCTGGCGCTGCAGAGCCAGCAGGTGCTGAACACCTGGCGCGAAGAAGACGCACTGGGGGAGTTCGCCTGGCGACGCAACGGCAAGCTGGTGACGTTCCGCTCCAGGAGCAGTTTTTCCCATGCCCGCACCCGGCTTTGCGAACCCCAGACCCAGCAGGTGCTAAGCCCGAGCGAACTGTTCGATCTCGAGCCGACGCTGGCAAACGCGCCGTTTGTGGGCGGCATTTTTACCCCGGATGAAGAAGTCGGCGATTGCCATCAGTTCTGCCTGTTGCTGGCAGAGCGGTTGCGGGCTTCTGGGCTGTGCAACTTTATCCTCGGCCAGGCGGTAACGCGCATCCGCGAGGTCGGGGGCAAGGTGCAGGCGGTGGAACTAGGTGATCAGGTGCTGCCGGTGCAACAGCTGGTGTTGAGCACCGGTTATCGCAGCGCGGCACTGGCGCTGCCAGGCATGCGAATTCCGGTTTATCCGCTGAAGGGATACAGCCTGAGCGTCCCCATTCTGCCTGTGCATCAAGCGCCCGAGGTGAGTGTCACCGACTATGACCGCAAAGTCGTTTTCGCACGCCTCGGCCAGCAGTTGCGCGTCGCCGCCATGGTCGACATCGTCGGTTTCGATCCCTGCATCGACCGCCGAAGAATCGACAGCATTCGCCAGGCCGCTTCAGCACTCTTTCCCCACGGCGGCGATTACTCGCAGGCACTGGAATGGGCCGGCATGCGCCCGGCAACACCCAGCGGCGTGCCCATGGTGGGCGCCACGCCGTACCGCAATTTATGGCTGAACCTGGGCCACGGCGCATTGGGCTTCACCCTTGCCTGTGCCAGCGCCCAGCGCTTGAGCGAGATGATCGCCGGCCACGAAAACATCCAGGTGTGATGCAACACCTACTCCCCTAAAACAACAGCTGTAGCGCAAGCGTTTCAACCTTCACTGCCTATTAAAACAACATCCAGGTAGAGCGAAAACGTATGAAGAGTCTCAGTGAAACAAGCAGCAAAACGCAGAAACTGATTTGCCTCAGCGCCCTGTTCCTGGCGTGGGCAGTCGGTTATGCCGACCGGATTGTGATGAGCACGGCGATCATTCCCATCGGCCAGGAATTTGCACTGGATGCACGGCAAGCGGGCATGGTGCTGAGCGCGTTTTATGTCAGTTACGCACTCATGCAACTGGTGGGTGGCTGGATGTCGGACCGCTATGGTTCACGCCTCGTGGTGGTGGGTTGCGTGATCGCATGGTCGGTGTTCACCGGCCTGACCAGCGTGGCGTGGTCCTTCGCGTCGCTACTGTTGATCCGCTTTCTCTTCGGTATGGGTGAGGGCTGCTTTTCACCGGCAAGTTCGGTGACCGTTGCCGAAGTGTTCCCCAAGCAGGAGCGCGCACGAGCCAAGTCCTTTCTGATTTCCACGGTATTTCTTGGCAATGCGGTCGGCTCAGGGCTGGTGGCGCTAGTTGTCGTCTATTGGGGCTGGCGTGAAGCATTCCAGTTGCTGGCGGGCGTGGGCCTGCTGGTGTCAGTGGTCCTGTGGCTGGCACTCAGGAGCGGCATCGCACAGCAACAGAAAACCAAAAACATCCAGACGGGCAACCCTTTGCGCGAACTGATCCGCAACCCGGCGGCGCTCAAGCTCACGGCAATCTGGTTCTGCACCAGCATTCTCTACATTGGCATGATCTCCTGGATGCCGTCCTACCTCATGAAGCAATACCAGATCGACTTGCTGCATATCGGCCTGGCCTCCGCGATTCCCTACTTGATCGCATTCCTGGGTACCAACGCCGTGGGCTGGTTGCTCGACAAGGTCGGTCAAGACCGTGAACGGCACTTCATGATGGGCGGCTCGTTGTGCTGCGCCATCTTTCTCTCGCTGATGATCAGCACCACTTCAATCACGTTGCTGGTGATGTACTGGACCCTCTGCCTGCTGTCGTTCAACTTCATCTATGCCACGGTGTTTTCCGTGCCGCTCAAACGCTTTTCCTCGCACTTGATTGGCAGCGCCACGGGGCTGATGAATTTCGGCGGACAGATGGCCGGCTCCGTCGCCCCGATCATCATGGGCAGCCTGATCGTAGCCTTCGACGGTTCCTACATGGCGGCCTTCTGGTTCCTCGTCGCCGCGGCCATGACGGCCTTTGTTATCGCCCTGACCTGGCGCAATCCCGCACCTATCCTCCAACAACAAGCAGGACAAGCACATGCGTAACGATCACCCGTTCGACCTCATCATTGAAGGCGGCATGCTCATAGACGGTAGCAAGGCACCTCGCTACCGCGCTGACCTGGGTATTATCGATGGGCGTATCAGCGCACTCGGGGACCTGTCGGCCTTCCAGGCCAACCAGCGTATCGATGCCACGGGCAAGGTGGTCGCACCGGGCTTCATCGACTCCCACACCCATGATGACCAGGCGGTGCTGTCCCAGCCCGACATGACGTTCAAGGTGTCCCAAGGGGTCACCACCGTGATCACCGGCAACTGCGGCATCAGCATTGCGCCATTGCGCCAGGACAGTGACCTGCCCTCGCCGCTCAACCTGCTGGATGACACCGACAGCGCGCGCTTTTCCACCTTCAAGGGCTATCTTGACGCGCTGCGCCAGTCCCCCTCGGCGGTCAACGTCGCGGCCATGGTCGGGCATTCCACCTTGCGCGTCATGACCATGGACTCGCTTGAACGCGCCGCGGACCTTACAGAGATCGATGCTATGCAGGCGCTGCTGGAGGAGGCCCTGGCAGCGGGCGCAATCGGCATTTCCACCGGTACCTATTACCCACCGGCAGCACACGCCCCGACCCAGGAAATCATCGACGTCTGCAGGCCGCTAACCGGCAGTGGAGCACTCTACGTGACACACATGCGCGATGAGGCGGACAACACCCTGGCGTCACTGGAGGAGAGCTTTCATATCGGTCGAGAACTGGACAGCCCGGTGGTGATCTCCCACCACAAGCTGCAACGCCGGCAGAACTTCGGCAAATCGGTAATTACCTTGCCGATCATTCGCGAAGCGATGAAGTGCCAATGCATTGCCCTGGACTGCTACCCCTACAACGCCAGTTCGACCATGCTCCATACCGACCCGAATCGCTTGCAGGGGCGCGTATTGATTGCTTCCAGCGAGCCGCATCCCGAACACACCGGCCGCGACCTCGACGACATCGCTACCGAGTGGGGTGTCAGCAAGGTCGAGGCGGCCGCGCGCCTGCAGCCAGCCAGTGCGATCTACTTCGGCATGGATGAAGAAGACGTGCAGAACATTCTCGCCTTCGATGAAACCATGATCGGCTCCGACGGCATCCCAACGGGCGAGAAGCCACACCCGCGCCTTTGGGGCACCTTTCCTCGAATCCTAGGGCACTACAGCCGTGACCTCGGCCTGTTTGAGCTGGAAACGGCAGTCTGGAAGATGACCGGGCTGACCGCGCGCAATTTCAACCTCGACAAGCGCGGCATTCTTGCCGTGGGCAACCAAGCCGACATCGTGGTGTTCGACCCGCTGACCGTGCGCGACGTCGCCGACTATGACCACCCCACCGCACCTGCCGAAGGCATAGAGGTCGTCATCGTCAACGGTCAGGTCACCTGGAGAGAAGGCCGGCACCAGGGCGCCCGGGCCGGACATGTGATCACCCGGCGCAATAGCGACCTCACGGCATAAGGGCTGAGCCTCATGAAAACACTGCACGTGACAAACGCCTTCTCACTTACACGCAGAACATCGGGTTCACTCTGCGCTATTGCCTGCCTCGGGCTGGCAGCCAATACCCAGGCGGTAACAGCGAGTCCGGCACCTTCTGTATATGAAGCCTCGATCAGCGAGTTGCAGGCGGCAATGAGCGCCGGCACGATCAGCTCGCACGAGCTGGTGGAACAATACCTGGCAAGGATCAAGGCTTACGATCAACAGGGGCCGGCGCTCAATGCCATGGTCAGTCTCAATCCGAACGCGCTGCAGGACGCACAGCGCCTCGACGAAGAACGCCGCACGAAAGGGCCGCGCGGCCCGCTCCACGGGATCCCTATCGTGGTCAAGGACAACTACGACACCGCTGACATGCCAACGTCCGGCGGCACCCTCGCACTCGCCAATCTACGGCCCACCGCCGATGCCTACCAGGTGCAGCGATTACGCGCGGCGGGGGCGGTCATCATTGGCAAGACGACGATGCACGAGCTGGCTGCCGGCGTCACCACGGTGTCTTCCTTGACGGGTTATACCCGCAACGCCTACGACCCGACTCGCGCACCGGGCGGCTCCAGCGGAGGCACCGCCGTAGCAGTGGCCGCCAGTTTCGCCACCGCCGGTATGGGCAGCGATACCTGCGGCTCCATACGGATTCCAGCGGCCTATCAGAATCTGGTGGGACTGCGCACTACCAGAGGTCTTGCCAGCCGTAGCGGAGTGATGCCGCTGTCCTCAACCCAGGACGTAGCAGGTCCTATGGCACGCAGTGTTGCGGACCTGGCAGTCATGCTCGATGCCACTGTCGGCAGCGATGCGAGCGATCCTTCGACTGCTGATGCTAATCGGCATATTCCCCCCTCCTATCTCACCTCACTCAAGGCCGATAGCTTGAAAGGCGCGAGAATCGGCGTGATCCGCGGGCTGTTTGGTACCGCCCCTGAGGACATGGAGGTGGTGCAGGTCATCGACAAGGCGCTGGAGCATCTCAAGACCCAGGGTGCCACAGTGGTTGAAATCTCGATTCCGGAACTGGACGAATTGCTGCGTGACAGCAGCATCATCCCTTACGAATTCAAGTACGACCTGGCCGCTTATCTCGCTAAACATCCCGGCGCTCCCGTGGACAGCCTGGGCCAGATACTTGAACAAGGCATGGATCATCTACTGCTCGATCCTGGCCTGCGGATTCGCGACGCTGTCGACCTCGAAAAAGCCAGCGACCGGGAAGCATTGAACAAGGTTCTGCAGAAACGCGCGGCACTAAAGGCCCTGATAACCCTGCAATTGCGTAACCAGCACTTGAGTGCCCTGGCCTACCCGACCATTCAACGCAAGCCTGCGCTGATCGGAGAACCGCAGTTCGGCGCCACGAACTGCCAGCTAAGCGCCAGCACCGGTCTACCCGCTATCGCGCTGCCAGCGGGCTGGTCAGCCGATCAGTTGCCGGTGGGACTGGAGTTGCTGGGGAACGAATATGCCGAGTCCGAACTCCTGAACCTGGCCTATGGTTGGGAACGCAACACCCAGCCACGTCACCCGCCATTCACCACCCCGCCGCTGGAGGCTGGCAAGGCGCCTTCGCCATTGAAGTTCCAGGCCACCTCACTCACTACCCAGAATGCCTCGGTCGTGGTGAACTTCGTTTACGACAAGCTCACGGGTAAACTCGCTTACACCGCTCATACACGCGACATTCCCGGCGATCAGGTTGCTGGTGTAACGCTTGCGCGCAGCCTCGACGAGAAGCCGGGGCCGATCATATGGAACTTGCTTAAACCCCATATGACTCGGGCGAGCGACAGCTTGATTCTCAAGGCCAGGGATCGCGAGGAACTGTTGGCAGGCCGACTGCGCGTGCAGCTTTATACCCTGGACTCACCCCTTGGGACGGGGGCAATGGCGGTGCGCGAATTGCAGGAGCCGCAGGATTAGTTGATACCCGAAATCACATTCCAAGAAATACGCATCTGTCTCACGCCGTTGACTAGTATCGTAGCTATCACACGCTATGGTACGTACAAGAGACACCACAGTTCTCTGCGCGAAGACTTGCCCCTATCTTGGTTTACGCGATCACCCATGGTCGCGCCAATCTAAAGGTGCTCCTCATGAAAAGTACGATGCGGCCCCACATTAAGACGCTGACCGCTGCCATTCTTTCTTTCGCGGCAACCTACCCCCTCCAATCGATGGCCGCAGAGACACTACCGGCAATTGCCGCGCCCTCTGCGCAAACGCTCAAACCGCAAGTCCCCGGCGTTTATCGGTTCAACGTGGGCAATGTCCGCATCACCGCATTGAGCGATGGTACGCTACCGCTCGACCTGCACCCGCTCTTGAGGGGCATATCCCCACGGCAGATCGATGCGCTACTGCACAACGGCTTCGCCAGCAATCCGCTTGAAACCTCAATCAATGCCTATGTGATCGACGATGGACCTCGCGTGGTCCTGATCGACAGCGGCGCCGGTGAGCTATTCGGTTCCGTCGCTGGCAAACTGCCGGACAGCCTGGCGGCAGCCGGTTACCGACCCGAACAGGTCAGCGATATCCTGATCACGCATATTCATACCGATCACTCCGGCGGACTGACACGCGGCGGCAAGATGCTGTTCCCCAACGCAATGGTTCACGTTAATCAAGCCGATGTCGATTTTTTCCTTGATCGCGCCAACCTTTCCAAGGGCTTGAAACCAGCTCATCTGGAAGAAGCACTGAAAACTATTGGACCGTACAACAGGGCCAGCAAGGTGAAAGTATTTTCCGGAAAAACAACGATTGTGCCCGGCATCACTGCCATCCCTACTCCGGGCCACACGCCAGGTCACAGCTTTTTTCTGCTCGAGAATGAGGGTCAAAGCATCGAGTTCTGGGGCGATATCATGCATGTCGGCCTGATCCAGTTCCCGCAACCGCAAGTGACCATCACGTTCGACATAAACCAGGACGCTGCCCGCGCACAACGCCTGCGTCAGTTTGCGGCGGCAGCAGAAGAAAGAAAGCTGGTGGCCGTTGCCCATCTACCCTTCCCCGGTGTGGGCCACATTCGACGTAAAGGTGAACACTACGAGTGGGTTGCCAGCCAATACCGAAACCGCGACTGAGATGGGCGGGCAACCACACGAACACGGAGACGGCCATGAGCTACGCGGATATTGACGCAACCTTGTTACTGGCACTCAAGGCGCTGAACGAAGTGCGTAATGTGACGAGGGCCGCGACCCACCTGGGGATTACGCAGCCGGCCTTGTCCGGACGGCTGGCGCGTCTGCGCGCGAAACATAGTGTTCGGGCAGCACTGGGCTTTCATCGGGCAGTTCGCGTAGTCGGTGGGCTCGCGACTGGTTGGCATCCGTGCGCAGGCTACTCAGGATGCCAGGGCTTAGGGTGGAGTAGCAACGCGGCTAGCCTTCGAGGGGCTAACGGCTGTATGGATCATCTGGTGGTCCATCGTGGGAGGGAACGCGTCCAACGGTAGGCCGCTTTCGGCCGATTCTGTTGAAAAAGTCGGCCATGGTTTCCACGACAGAAAAGTACGCGCTTGAGATTGAAATCTTTACTTTGAGCATGGGATTCTCGGGGCTCAGATTTCGCGTATCGACGCGCAAAAAAGACGTTTTCAGCGGGGGGGCAGTCTGGGAGAACCGACTTTTTCAACAGAATCGGCCAAAAGCGGACGTTTTCCAAGGGCAACTTTCACCAATCAGCGGTAGTTTACCTTCAAGACACGGTCGGCCTTTGAGCGACGATTTCTGCCCTTCGCGATGTGCAGCAATCGGCCGATTCTGTTGAAAAAGTCGGCCATGGTTTCCACGACAGAAAAGTACGCGCTTGAGATTGAAAATCTTTGCTTTGAGCATGGGATTCGGGGCTCAGATTTGGCGTAGCAACGCGCAAAAAGACGTTTTCAGCGCTCAGTATGGGGGGCTGTCTGGAAGAATCGACTTTTTCAACAGAATCGGCCAAAAGCAGCCACTCGCGAACGGTATTTATCGACCCGGTGTGGACATTTTGAAGTTCAATCTCGACTGTGGGATGCGGTCGTTCAACCGTTGTGAGAAATAGCATGAGCCGACTCATGGGAGCATTCCAAGCTTATTCAAGGGCGGTGACGCTCGTCGTCCTCAGGCACTAGAGTTTTGCTGGGCTAGAGCCGGAGAATGGGTCACATCCTTCCCATTTGGGGCTTAATCATTGCGTTTGCCATTTGAGCGCAGTATTCGTAGGCCAAGTCCTCTTGGGTCATCTGCTTCAATCTTTCAACGTCAGGAGCATGGTCCATGAGCTCTATGAGTTTCTCTTTTGTGCTGCTCGAGTATGTTTCCCAGAAGAAGTCGAACCAGTCCAAGCCAGTCTTCGGACGCGGACGCCCAGCATTTTTATCAATAACGCCAAAGAAGGTCTTAGGGTGCTGGGCGTGAGCTTGTAGTTCATCATCTGTCAACGGAATTTTGACTACGAAGCGCTGTTGATCGTCGCTGCGAACGACACAAAATGCCTCTCTCGACTTGGGCATGACGACGCAACTCTCTAGCGTCGCCTCAATCTGCGTTCCGTTGGGTCCTGGCACTTCCATCCGCTGACCGACCTGTAGCCGTGCCTTGGGAGTTCCGCCTGAGAACGCCTCAGCCGCTCCATCAAACGTCGCGGGGATGCGCCGGTGCTTCTGCATGGACTCCAGCAGCGAAAAGACTGGCGCATGCCGACGCCTAATTTTGACCTGCTGGAGCAGGGTTTTCGGCCCAGGATGAAAATCTTCGATGTGGAAGCCCCAGAGAAGCACTCCGGAAGGCAGATCAATGGCATCAAGGTGATGCTCATCCGGATCGTACGTGACTATGACATATGCCTGCGGAAGCGTTTGCCCAGTCGGGTCTCGCTCATATAGCTTCAAGAGGTTCTCAGCCTCCACAAGCGCTACTGGATTAGGCCGGCCCCTGCCCAGTTCTAAGCGCCCATCGTTTGTGTCAATAAAAACAATGCGAGGGTGATCCGACTTTTTGCTCAAAGCGCGATGTATTTGCCTATTGACGTTCATCCGCCTGCCTTCTCGTCGTTTGGCCTCAACGGCGTAAGTCGCACCGGACTTAGCATCCGTAGCGATGAACTCAACGTGGGTAGTACGTCTGTCGGTTTCATCTTGGTGCTGCAGCCTGAAGCCCGCCCGAAGCAGGGCGGCGGCGACCTGCACTTCATACAACGCACCAGGGAAGTTCTCGGGGCATTTGATTCGATCGATAAGCAGCTTCTGGACCTCGACGGCGTGCTTCAGGCTGTAAAGGTCATATGCGAAGCGCATATAGACACCAATGGCCCCCGTCATCGGCTGAGCAACACCTGGCCCCATCTGTTCCATGTGAGCTTTTGCGTGCTCGTAGCTGCGGACTGCCCAGGTGAGAATACGATGTCGCTCCTCTGGAGGCTTGTTTCCCTCTGACATCCACCATTCTTTGCCTAAGACGATCTTGGGGTAGTCGTTCAGGAAGTCGTGAAACGTTTTCCACTTCTGTGAGAAATGTATCGTCTGACCGACGGCTATGACTCTGTGATCATGGTACTCAGTGGAAATGATCGGCCTACCAAGACCCTGCTGCTCACGCCTTTGAAACTCTTGGGCTTCATGACGAGCGAGTGTCATCTGCATCTCCTGGAGTATGAGCGGTCCATTTGGCTTTCGCACTATGTTGAGACTGTCGATTGTCCCATGACATTTTTTGAACTTGCGGCCGCTACCGCAAGGGCAGGGATCATTTCGGCCAGGCGTGTTGCGCATCCGCATAGGCATCCCGGAAGGTGAGATTGAGCGCCATGAAATGGCTGATTGCAGCGAGCTGCCAGCAGCAGGTGTCGAAGCCTGCACCTCTAGCCTGGACGACTGAGGCCATGTATGTACCGTTCCGCGACGCTGACAAAGACATCATAGCCGGTACTGGGGCGCCCAAAAGCAGCCGATTCAGGATTAACGCATCTGGCTAACTCCTGACTGCCGCGACCGGTGGGAGCCGGCCAGATGCGGACATTCGCCTTTTCACTCCAGGCGCTCCTGTCGCAGTAGCGGAGGTGGATTTGTATTCACCGTACTACTATGACGTATGTGTTGGCTTTAACGGAAAGGACCGAAGTGTACGTCACGGACGTGCTGGTGCCCCCTGGAAAAAGAGTGTTGCTAAAAAACGAAAGCCTGCGCCGGCCTCTCTTGCCTAACAAGGAGCTTTGCGATGTCTGTCCTCAAAGTTTTTGCTGACAAATCCGATATCCCTTCAATTGAGACACGAGCGCAGATCATTGATCGTTATGACGCGTTCGTGGTGGTTCAGGCGAATAACCAGGACGCCACAGAACTAGCGCGTGAGTTTCCTGTAGAAGACATCACTCAGGAATATGACTTGCAAATGGGCAAGCACACGATCAACACGCTGAGCCGCGGGGGAGTTGACCCGAATGTATCCGAAGTGGATGAGAAGCCACACCACTACGTGGTGCAGTTCATTGCTCCAATCAAACGCACCTGGTTGAACCAACTGCGAAAAGTCGGAGTGAAAATTTGCGAGCCCTATGGCGCTTTTGGATATGTCATCCGGACGGCGGGGAAACAACTCACGAAGATTGCCGCGCTCCCCTTCGTACAGTGGGTGGGACATTTGCAACACGATGCGCGGCTTGCTCCTGAACTCGTGGAGAAAAAAGATAACGGTGAAACTCTCCCGAGGCGGCACGAGGTCCCTGACAATTTCTCGATAGAGCTTTTTGACGGTGCCGATGTGCAGAGGATTTCGAAGGAGGTAAGTCGACTCGGGTTTAAGATCCTTGCCAAGAACGCCCGTGCTCGCGTCTTGATCGTGGCATCCACCCAGGCCTCGAAAACCATCCCGGAGCAACTGCGTCAGGTGTCTGCAGTGCACGGCGTGCGATACGTCCGGCAAAGGGTCATTCCGCGAACAAGCAATAACGTGGCCACCATCATCATGGGTAACGGCAATCCGAAAAGCATGTCTACAAAGCTCGGCCTGACTGGCGATGGGGAAATCATTGCCGTATGTGATACCGGTCTCGACACGGGGGATCCGGCGACCATCCATCCTGATTTCGCCGGGAGGATCGTCGCTATCAAGAGCTATCCAATTGCCTCGTCCTGGCTTGATTACGTCACCAATGGCGGCGCGGATGACGGAGCCGCCGATGTCGACTCCGGGCATGGCACGCATGTCAGTGGTTCGGTGCTCGGCAACGGTACCGCATCGAACGGTGGACCGGAACGAATCCATGGCCTCGCCTATAAGGCCAAGCTTGTTTTTCAAGCCATAGAGCAGGAAATGAAATGGAAGCCAGCAACCGCTCCGAGCCTGGCACGACGCCGATACATACTTGCTGGCCTGCCCGACAATCTCGGCACCTTATTCCAGTTCGCTTACGATAAAGGCGCCCGTATCCACTCCAATTCTTGGGGCGGTGGGGATGCTGGTGAATACGACGATCAATGCAGGCAATTTGACGAGTATGTTTGGAAACACCGGGATTTCTGCTTCATCATCGCAGCAGGAAACGATGGGACAGACAAGGATGGTGACGGCAAGATCAATTTAATGAGTGTGACGTCTCCTGGAACGGCCAAGAATTGCATTACCGTGGGAGCAAGTGAAAACAGGCGTCCGGAATTCAAGTCCAATACCTATGGTGAGTGGTGGCCAGACGACTACCCTGTGGCCCCACTCCACAGCGCCCCGATGGCTGACAAGCCGGACCAGGTGGCGGCATTTAGCAGCCGCGGTCCCACCAGCGACAGCCGCATCAAGCCCGATGTCGTTGCCCCAGGCACCTTCATTCTCTCTACGCGTTCGACCCAAATCGCCCCGAATAACTTTGCGTGGTCCCCATATCCGATCAACCACAAATACTTCTACATGGGGGGAACAAGCATGGCCACACCGCTCACAGCTGGGGCGGCGGCATTGCTGCGAGAATATCTACGCAGCCAAAGGCAGCTATCCAATCCGAGTGCAGCCCTCATCAAAGCATTACTGATCGCCGGGGCGGAGCGTCTGCCTGGAACGGCTCCCAAAGGCGTCTTGCTCGACCCCCATCAAGGTTTTGGACGTGTAAATCTTGACCGGTCACTCTCCTACCCAATTCTTACGATTGATGGACCGGCCCTCGTGACGGGGAAAAAGTGGATTGTCACACAAACGATTGCAGAGACGGCACGGCCTATACGGATAGTGCTCGCTTACACTGACTATCCAGGAAAAAAACTGGTGAACAACCTCAATCTCATCGTTCGCACTCCGTCCGGGAAGAGATTGATTGGCAACCAGTCTGCCGGTGCGAAGGCCGGAATCCTCAAACTCGACAGCACCAATAATGTCGAAATGGTCCAAGTCGACAAGCCAATGGTTGGCGAGTGGACAATCGAAGTTGTCGCCTCGAATGTCTCGGCGGGTCCACAGGACTTTGCTCTGGCGGCCGTGCACGTGTAATTGGCACCTTGACCATTTCAATGCTGGAGAAAGTGGCCAGATATGGGGGCTGGCTGCTTTACCCTTCCCAGGTGTTCCATAGCTTAATACAGTCGAAAGCAACCCGAATTCGCCCTTGGTTTCATAGGCACCTTTTGGGCTCTTTCTCCTCGCCGATACCTCCAGCCAGTGCATGTCTTCTTTGGTTTGCTGCCGGTCACGACAGGCTGAATTGACCCAGACAGTCTAGCCGCACAACAGGCAGAAATCGGCCAGAAGCAGACGCTTTCTGCTGTTCCCGCTAAGTGCTCCCAAGCAGAAATCCACCCGATCATGTCAACAGATCGTACGTGATCAATGTCTTCGGCTCCAGATAAGCACTCATCCCCCACTTGCCCATTTCGCGCCCAAGGCCTGAATGCTTGAAGCCGCCAAAGGGAACACGCGGTTCGTGGGCAAGGGTGTTGATGAGCACACGTCCCGAATCGATCTGGCGGGCGATATTCAGACAGCGTTCGGAACTCTTGCCCAGCACCAGGGCGCTCAGCCCATAGTCCGTGTCGTTGGCAATACTGATCGCATCAGCGTCATCGTCGTAGGGGATGATCGTCAGCACGGGGCCGAATGTTTCCTCGCGCGCGATGCGCATCCGGTTGTGGGCATCAGTGAAGATCGTGGGCTTCACGAACCAGCCGACGTGCAGGCCTTCCGGGCGACCCTCGCCACCCGCCAGCAACCTCGCACCTTCTTCCTGGCCAGTACGAATGTAGCGCTGCACCCGCTCCCATTGTTTCTGGCTCACCATCGGGCCGATGTCAGTGTCGGCGTTGCGCGGATCGCCCGGTTGGATCTGAGACACAGCCTGCTCCGCCACCCTCTCAAACTCTGCAAGCCGCCCGCGCGGCACAAGGATGCGCGTGCCCGCGACGCAAGCCTGGCCGCTGTTGAGAAATTCGGCATGCAGAACCAAGGGCATTACCGCCTGGAAGTCCGCATCGTCAAGCACCACGGTGGGCGACTTGCCGCCCAGTTCGAGCGTCACGCGCTTCATGGTGTTCGCCCCGGTTTTAACCTCCAGTAATGGATACATTGGAGGCTGTCGACCGCAGGACATTCTTGTATTCGATGCCGGCAAGCTACTGCTCGCAGCAACGAATGAGGTGTCAGGCATTACTCATGGATAGATCATAAGGGCTTGATGCCATTCCCGATTGCGATCCGTCCAGGAACGTCTTATTTATGGGTCGAGGCGCTTTGCTCATTTATCATCCCCTCTTTCCCTTTTCTCCTCCAAGAGCAAACAAGCCGCTTTGCCATGCTTGGTGATGACAAAGGTGTAGCCTTGATTGACCAGCGCAAGGAGTCGGCGCAAGCGGCGACGAACCTGACTCTGGCTCAAGGATTTATACATTGCCGGTGTACCTCTTGAATGTACGGAACGATTAACGCGGATAGTTTGTTGCCTACTGGTAGCGGTTCATGCGACAGACTAATTCTCCAGGAAGTAATTAATCATCTGTGAAAATGCGATCCCATTCTCGAGCAGCCAATGTCCGGCACACAGCTTCCAATCCACCAAAGCAGCGTCTTGATACTACTTGCATGTTGTCCTGCGTTACGTACTGTATTGAATTTCCAGTTTCATTGAGCAAAACTCCGCCCGTCCCCCTAAGCAACGCATGACCCGCAACAACATCATGAGCAGACACAGGGCAGACAGATACACCGCACACGCCATCGCCAGCGGCTACTTTTGCAAGCCTATAGGCGATCGAGGGCATGGCGACGAAACTGCTTGGAGCACAAAGCTCTTGATTTATTTCTGCCTTATTCACGGCAGCTGAACTGAGCATCACACGGCTATCGCTCGACCAAATCATGTCCGGAAGCTTGGGTGATACGGATTTCCCATTGCGTATCAAATTGGACAATCCCTCAGCCCAAGCGATGCAATCTGGAACACCTTCTATCGTTACAGGCGCATAAACCACACCTAATATTGGCGTGTGCTTGTGCAGAAGGCCGACTGAAATAGCTGAACCTTTTAGCCCTCTCAGAAAATCATTTGTGCCATCGTTGGGATCAACAACCCAGCACCATGAATCTCCTGTCAGGGTATGGTCGGTCTCCTCCCCCCAGAAGTCGCAGAACAACAGGTCAAGCAACTGCTGACGTAGAAGCTGTTCAATTTCCACATCAACTACTGCCTTGTCCCCCTGCCCCCTTGGCCCGTCTGCTCGTTGCCATTCTGTTACGAGAAGTTGTCCTGCCTGGCAAACGATGTTGATGACGGAGGAAAGCAGCGCTGGCAGATCGGGACTATTTGAGTGGTTGTTGGGTGGCGCCCCGGCGAGCTTGCCTAGCGGCTCGTGCGCTGAACCCAAATGCAGCGCGACATCAAGAAAACGATTTGACGCTTTTTCGGACCTAGCGGACATTAACCGCTCAGCCTCCATTTCAAATCGAAACTTCATGGCCCATTTGGATGTTTTCGCTTTGCGCTTACCTTTCATTACCACCCTCACGCTTTTGATGAGCAAAATGGCTTGCTGTCGCGCCGATCACAACCAGGTACCTCCCTCCTCCATCAGTGCTAAAGAAGCCCGGCATCTGGCTAAGCTCAGCGGAGAGATGGATCACAGGGATCCAACACAGGCGGACCTTGGCCCCCTGAACCAGCATTGATATGGCCTTGCAATGGACAAAATGCACATCAAAAAACGGCCAGCAGCTGCTGGCGATAATTCTTCGAAAAGCTTATGTGATAAGTCGATGCAGGGGATAAATCGACCGGTGATAGAAATTTCTGCGCTGTAACGGTAGGTGTTGAGTTTCCCTGGTCCCCAGGGCGAGCGTTCACAGCACAATCCAACTCACCTTCGATTGAACAAGCCTGGGGTGCAGGCTCACCTACTGAGCACACAACAGCCAAATCTTCCGGCAGATCATCGGCGATACGCTGAGAGAATCGCTTCAGTGTCGGCTCCGCCAAGACGAACAACCAAGCTTGATCGTCAATCTCGCCCATACGTCGAAGGACTCTTCCCAGCACCTGACGGTAATGCAGTTCAGTACGAATTCGACTGAGGTAGCAGCAAACTTGAAGCCGCGGAATATCAGTCCCCTCGCTGATCATTCCCACCGCCACAATCCAACGGCAATCGCTATTTTTGAACCCGTTGATTACCTGTTGCGCGTCCGGGGTTCTGGTGGTCACGACCTGGAAGCTTTCACCCATGTCCTTCAGCGCCATAGCGACTTGGTGTGCATGCTCGATATTGGTGGCAACAACCAAGCCCGCGGCATTCGGTTTAAGCATTCGCATTTCATCAAGTTTCTTGCTCCCCAGGTCGAGCAACTGGCTGAGCGCTTCCTCATGACAAATCAGGTCTTCGTAGGAGACCGGTGACTCACGCAGTAGCTTAGCGATGCTGGGAAAAATCTTGACGGTACTGTCACTTGCAGAATCTTCTTTGAGCCTCAGCATCTGGTTATCTAACAGAACGATGCGAGGTGACCGACAAACCCCGTCAAAAATGGCTTCTTTGAGACCGTATCTATAATCGCAAATCAATCTGCCTTCCGGGTTGGAGTAACGAGCCAGAGCAATACCTCTGTCATCGGAGCGCCAGGGTGTGCCCGATAAAGCCAAGGTAAAGGCGGCACGGTCCTGCATCTTCAAAAGAATTTGTTGCCCCCAGGCATTGCTCAAAAGTGGATCGTGTCCTGAGCAGTGATGGATCTCGTCGAATACTGCAAACACGCGATAGTCATCGAAAAGCCCCCAGAAAGCTTCATCCTGGTGCTCCATCGCTTGATAGGTACATGCGGTTCCAATGGCACCGATAAGTCCATCCAGGCGCCTCCCCAATACAGCAGAGAATGTCGCGCGAAAGCCGTCGACGACTTGGCATGAGGGAGCAAAACAGAGTACGAGATCGATCTTGCCCTGCTCCATCAGTTGTCGAGCCAGCTCGGCGGCCATTCGAGTTTTCCCGGCCCCTGGGGTGGCCTGACAGAAGAAGTGCGGCGTTGAGGTGTAGTGCTCCAACGCGATTTCAATGCATTGGTTCTGCCATTTTCTCGGAGATGCTTTCATCGCGCGGACGTGACTGTCTTGAGCGTCTTTTCGACCGCTCGGAGATGTCCTAAAAGACGGGAGCTTCGGTCTCGTGCTTCCAGATATTCGCCTTCGACCTGGTCTTTCAGATGCGGCATTTCGTCGAGCAGCTGTTTATACCGCTCCGCCTCTCCCATCGAAGAAAGAAAGTCGAGCCGAATTTCTTTGAGTATCGACTCCAGGTGCTCGATCACACCTGGGCCTGGCTGCTCTGGATCAGTGCTTTGTAAGGGTTGATGAGACGGTTTGTTCGCCGGCTTAGCACTGCTTTCGTACCCATTGTCGATGAGCTCCACCTGCAAGTTCGCCGGAATACTCTGCCAGTGATAGATCTGACCCCGCTTTTGTCGTTTTTCATCCTGAATGACCCATCCGGTACGCAGCATGCGTCGGATCTGCTCATAGACATATCGACGCAAGTCACTGCTGTTGAAAGTCATACCCGTCAGGTGCGCAGCGTAGGCGTCACGTAGATCCTGGGTCGTAAACTGGCGTAGATGCCCCTGCTGAAACAGGTCGTAGAGCCGCCTGTCGAGGATGAATGAATCGGGTTTCATGCAGGCACCTGGAAGGGAAATTCGCGGAACAGCCAAAATGCGGATTATAATCCGTGGTTGATTCATCCGCAAACGCACGATAGTGCCGCCTCAGTGGGAACCGAGGCGGTTATGCATCAGCTTGCGAAGGCATTGGGCGAAAGAATACGGACACAAAGGAAGGCCAAAGGATTTTCCCAAGATGCCTTGGCGCACTCCTGCAGTGTCGATCGTAGCTATATGGGGCGTATTGAGCGCGGTGAAGTCAACATCACCGTGGAAAAGCTATACCGCATAGCCACCGTATTGGATTGCGAGCCGCAATTTCTCTTGCCAGAAGCGCTGTCTCTCCACGAATTGGCTTCTGATTTGACGGCAAGCGACTGAACCAATACGCATGCGTTGATATGGATTTAGCCATCCTTATGGGTTTTCGCTCCTGACCGAGCACCCTAGTGACTGGGCGCTTCCCTGCCCCTCGAGTTCCAAATGATCCATGTGGAATAGGCCGTCAAAATCTGCGCGCTTTCATGCAATATGGATCTGCCAGATACTAAGTGGCAAAGATCCAACCATGAAGGTGCACCATGCTTCCCGAAGTGCTGAAAGAGGATTTTTATCGTGCCTTCCGGGGCGGGTTGTCAGAATTACTCAATCTCCCTATTGACGCTTCAGACTCTGATCTCCACGAGATGATCTTTGCAGGCTTTTCAATCGACCGGTTCAATATTTTTTGTGAGCTGGGCAAGATCCCCCTACATCAACGTGACCACATTGTCTCTCACAAGACACTCAGCTTCCGGTTGTCGCGCGGGCAGAAACTTACAGTAGATGAGAGTGACCGCCTATTCAGAAATGCCTATATCTTGGCTATGGCGGAAGTGGTATTTGGGAGCGAAGAGAAAGCCCGGTCGTGGCTTTCGAAGCCCAAGAGTCGTTTTTCAGGAAAGGATCCAATCGCGATGCTCGCAACTGCATCAGGTACTCACCAGGTAGAGGAGATGCTAATACAGGTTGCAGAAGGCTTGTTTTGATCGAAAACGCCATTGGTACGCATATCGGGTTGCTTAGGCTCACTTCTGCGCTGCGGAATGTTGCTTTTGTACTTGCTGAGCGTTCAGGCCTCGAAGACCTGGCCCTAATCATGCGGACGCGCAATGGGTCATGCCACGCTCTAGGTGTCTCAGCACCTCAAGGCCACGACAGCGTCGCAAGTTGACGAAGAAAAATCCCCACCGACAGAGGATGGGGATTTTTCTTACCGGAGGATTACTTCCGAGGCGAAAGATGGATTCCCGCGATCATGCAACGGACGGAGCCACCGGCCATCTCGATAGTTGGAACATCCAGCGGCACTAACCTGGCCGAACGCTCGATGCGTTGACACTGCTCCTGGGTCAGGCTGCTGAAAGCTCTACGCGAGAGGGCCAGGATGCGACCGTCTCGCCCAGAGAGTTCGATTGCGTTGCCGGCAAATTCATTGATCTGCTGGTTCGTCAGATCGATAACATCTCGACCAGACTCTCTCAGGCGCATACGAACTTCTTCAGCTCTAGCCTTGTTGGTGTATGTGCCAAAACCAACCAGCGCGAACTCAGTCCCCACACACATCAAAACGTTGGTGTGGTAAATCGGAGTTCCCTTCTCATCCGCCGTATCGAACACCATTGGCTCGAAATTGAAGTGTGTACAGAAGCGCTCCAAGGCAATCGGATCTGCTCTATTCGAACGCGCCACATAGGCCACCCGAGACATGTGGTCGAACACCATGGCCCCGGTGCCTTCGAGGAACAACTCGTCTTGCTCAAGGCCAGAATAGTCAATCACGTCCTGAACCCGATACTCCTGTTTGAGCATCTCGATTACGTCTGTACGCCTTTCGCGGCGACGGTTTCGCGAATACATCGAGTAGATTGCGACGTGCCCACCAGGGTGAGTAGAGAACCAGTTGTTCGGGAACACAGAGTCTGGGGTGTTCTTTTCACCGAAATCATCGAACAGGTGAACCCTTACACCCTCAGCCTCCAACCGCTCAGCAGCCTGAGTCACCTCATCACGAGCCACCTCAGCGAGGTTTAATGCCGCGAGGTCATGGTTCGAGCTCTGGAACGAGTTGTCTGCAGCCGTTTCTGGGTTAGGCGTAAAGGCGTGTGGACGAACCATCACAATTGCCGCAGGCGCTTGAATCGAACGCGTAGGAAATGCCATCTTGAGTCACCAATGCAGGGGCTTTTTTATGCAACGCGTCGGATGCGTTTTTTGGCGGAGCTGCCACGGGTGTGGCTAAACAAATCTTTCGGATCATCCTCGACCCATGGAACGAGGTCGATCTTCGTGCCAGCTCCACGTTTTTCTGCCTGTTGGAGTACGTAGCGCAGTACCGAGTAGTCCTCAAGAGCAAAGCCAACAGAGTCGAACACGGTCACTTGCTCAGCGCTCTGGCGACCTTCTTGTTCACCGGTGAGCACCCGCCAGAGGTCAAATACAGGGGCGTCAGCTTCGAGCTGTTGAATGTCACCTTCGATGCGGGTCTGTGGCTCGTACTCCACGAACACCTTGGCATTACGAAGGACGTCAACGTGGAGTTCAGTTTTGCCAGGGCAGTCGCCACCAACGGCATTCAAGTGCATGCCAGGCTCAAGCATCTCAGGCGTGATGATCGTTGCGTAGGCCTTATCTGCGGTAACGGTGGTCACGATGTCCGCGCCCCGCACAGCTTCGACAACACTTTCGGCTCGAGTGATCTTGAGCTCTGGGTACTCCTGCAAATTCCTGATCAGCTTCGCAGTGGCGAGCGGGTCGGTGTCGTAAGCAACGATCTCTTGGATTCCGAGGTGCTTATGGAATGCCACCGCCTGGAACTCACTCTGGGCACCGTTGCCGATGAGAGCCATCCTCCGAGAATCAGGGCGGGCCAGCGCCTTGGCGGCCACCAGTGAAGTAGCGGCGGTACGCAGTGCAGTCGCAATGGTCAGCTCAGAAAGCAAGACTGGGTAACCAGTTTCTACATTGGCCAACACGCCAAATGCCATAACGGTGTGGAGGTCTTTGAAGGTGTTGGCAGGATGGCCATTTACATACTTGAACGCATATTGAGTGGTGTCTGCCACGGGCATCAACTCAATGACGCCTACTTCAGAATGACTTGCTAAACGGGCAGACTTATCGAATTCCGGCCAGCGCTTAAAGTCGTCCCGAATTACATCGGAAAGCTCACCCAAGAACCGGACTACCCCGATGTCGTGAACTAGATCAGACATTGTAGGAACGTCTATGAAATGTGTCATCTTATGCACCTAATGAGTGCGCCAGCCATTAAGTAGTGCAGGGCGAGCGCTAAGTATGAATTCTTGCCACCTCGGAAATTTTGATGAAAAAACAATACAAATTGAAGCCTACAGGTTGCCAGAATTATCGGTTTCCTAGACAATCTGCTAACTTAAAATAGCAATTTGGATGGTAGGCGTTGATGGATAGCATTGATAGTGAGCTTATCGCTCTGTTGCGTGACAACGCTCGCACCCCGGTAATGACGCTGGCGAAGAAGCTGAAAGTCGCACGCGCCACCGTTCAGAATCGCCTCACGAAGCTTGAAGACCAAGGCATCATCATGGGGTATACGATCCGTCTTCAGTCTGACGCCATAGAACGCGGCGTGAGAGCAATCACCAGTATCGGCATCAGCGGGCACCATGCCGCCGAGGTCAAACACGCTCTACGCGGGCATCCTAACGTTGTCGCCATCCACACTACCAATGGCCGCTGGGATCTCATGGCGGAACTCAGGGCGGAAACGCTGGAAGCCTTTGATAAGGCGCTGAATAACATCCGCTCGATCCAGCACATCGAAAACACCGAGACCAGCATCCTCCTATCGACCTTCAAGATGTAAGCCAGATTGGCGCGGTTTTGCACCATGTCTGTGCAGCTTATCAATCTGCACAGTTTTCAATGCAAAGTGCTTAATTTTGCGCTCCGGCCTGACGCTTTGTAGCGTTCCGGTTGGCAACTGTGGCTGGCAGAATGGGTTGCCTCCAGCGTATGGCTGAGCGACTCCGAGCATGTATGGGGGAGCTAAAAGGTTGGAATAACTAAGTCTGTGGACAAGCCCAATCTTTGTTTTACGAGACGTCAATAACTCACGCCTGAATAAAAACACCTTCAATCAAGAGGGATAGGCTGAGGCTTCACAGAAAAAAATAAGAGGTCAAACATGCATCAAACGTGCAAGCCGCAAGACGAGACTCAAAGTGATAGTCGAACATTAAAACGGCACTTGGAAAATCGACACATCCAACTGATTGCTATTAGTGGAGCAATTGGTACAGGCCTATTTATGGGGTCTGGAAAGATGATTGCGCTGTCTGGGTCATCAATTATCCTGGTCTATGCAATCATCGGTTTTTTTGTCTTCTGTATCATGCGGGCAATGGGGGAAATGCTCCTTGCCAATCTTGAAATGGGGTCGTTCGCAGATCTCGTCCATCACTACCTTGGTCCACGTGCCGGCTTCATACTGAGCTGGTCATACTGGCTCAGTTGGGTAGTAGTAGCGGTTGGCGACGTGGTCGTCGTGGCAGGATTTCTCCAATATTGGTATCCAGACTTACCCACATGGATTCCGGCCTTCGCTACGATGTTCCTCCTCGTAGCACTCAATATGCTGGCCGTGAAGGCGTTTGGTGAAGTGGAGTTCTGGTTCGGCCTAGTCAAGATCATCGCCATCGTCGCACTGGTTATCACAGGCCTCGTAATGGTCGCCACATCCTATACCTCCCCAGTAGGCGTAACCGCCTCCTTCAGCCATTTGGTTGAGCCTGGCGTGGTCATGCCCCATGGCATTGTCGGCTTCCTGGCCGGATTCCAGATCGCAATCTTCTCGTTTGTCGGTACAGAATTGATTGGTACTGCAGCGGCTGAGGCCCATAACCCCGAGAAAACACTGCCTAAGGCGATCAACACGATCCCACTGCGTATCCTTTTGTTCTACATCACAGCACTCGCCTGCATCATCAGCGTGATCTCTTGGGCCAATGTCCCGGCTAATCGCAGCCCTTTCGTTGAACTGTTCTTATTGGGTGGCCTCCCAGCTGCTGCAGGTATGATCAACTTCGTAGTAATGACGTCTGCAGCATCCTCCGCCAATAGCGGCGTATATTCGGGCTCAAGGATGCTCTACGGTCTTTCTCACCAGCAGCAGGCGCCGAAGGCATTTGGGAGGTTGTCCGGCTCCGGTACGCCAGTCCGAGCGCTGATGTTTTCTGGCCTCTGCATGACTATCGCGTTGACACTGTTGTTCGTGATCCCAGACGTGATGGCCGTCTTTACTTTGGTCTCAACCATTTCCGCTGTGATGGTCATCGTCACATGGTCACTGATTCTCATGTCCTACTTCGCATACCGTCGCCAGGACCACGAGGCTCACTTGCGATCCAAATTCAAGCTTCCCGGTGGCAGGCTCACAGCAGCACTGGCTCAAGTTTTCCTGATCTCTGTTCTGTGTCTCCTTACCCTGGAGCCAGACACTCGTACTGCCCTCTATGTGATGCCCGTCTGGTACATCGGCTTACTACTTGCCTATCGTCGAAACGCGAAGGCTACCGCTCAACACGTAGCAGCCACTGCAGCTTAATGCTCATGGAAAAAGGCAGGTAATAGGGAGGAGGCTTGTGTGAGCACGACGACAGGGATAAAACTTGATCCCTCAACAAAGCAAAGGATCAAACAGGCAGCCGCTTCGTTGGATCGAACGCCACATTGGTTTATGAAGAAAGCAGTGCTGTACTGGTTGGATAGGGTCGAAGAAGGTTCAGGCATATCAGACATTCTGACTGAGACGGATATGGACGCCGATGATCGATTGAACAGCGTCCACATTCGACAGCAACTATTGAGTGTCGATTAGCCTATGACAACGACCGTGGGCCACCACGGTCGAGTTCATTCTGCCTGCAGCATGGCATGTGATCTGCCAAGCCGAAGCATAAATCCGCCCGAAACAGGTGCCCCCTCCTCTAGGCGTCAGCCGTATTAGCTTTCTACCAACGTAGTTGCGCTCACGAGGGGATCGCTGAATTTTCCGAGCCTATCGCGAAATCCGCTAAAAGGCATTGCTCCACTAATGGATTAGTCATTTCAGTTTTACCTAGTTTATCCCGGATTCGGATTGGTCAATGATGGCTCCATCACTATTGAGGAGCCCCACAATGAATTCTCTCTTTTCCCAAGTCCAGATCAGTCGCTACACCCTCTCCAACCGTATGGTCATGGCCCCAATGACGCGTTCGCGTGCCGATGATGCTGGCGTGCCAAGTGAACTCGTTGCGACTTACTACGCACAGCGTGCCAGCGCCGGCCTGATCATCAGTGAAGGCGTATTCCCCATTGCAATGGGCAAAGGTTATGTCCGTACTCCAGGTATAGAAACGGCAGAACAAGTCGCCGCATGGAAGAACGTCACCGAGGCCGTGCATGCTCGTGGCGGAAGGATTTTCATGCAACTGATGCACAGTGGCCGTATTTCGCACCCTTCGCTGCTTCCGAATGGAGCCCAGCCACAGGCACCTTCCGCGATCAAACCCGCCGGCCAGACCTGGACCGCGACGGGCCTTCAGGATTTCGTCACCCCCCATGCACTAAGCGTGGTTGAGATCGCCGCTGTCATTGAGGGCTATCGCCAAGCGGCGCGCCTGGCCATCGAGGCGGGTTTCGACGGTGTCGAGTTGCATGCCGCGTCGGGCTATCTGCCTGAACAATTTCTCTCGACGGGTAGCAATCAGCGCACGGATGAATACGGTGGGTCGGTTGAAAACCGTGTGCGCTTTGTACTGGACGTGCTGTCCGCTATTTCGACGGAAATTGGTGGTGATCGGGTGGGGCTAAAGATCTCTCCTGAAATGAACTTCAACGACATCGTCGATGCCAACCCGCAAGAAACCTACACCTATCTGGTCGAACACCTGCATGGACTGAGTCTCGCCTATCTGCACGTGGCCCTGTTCGGAGCCAGCGTCGACTACCACACGTTGCTGCGCCCACTGTTCGACGGCAGTTACCTCATCGGTGGTGGGCTCGATCAACGCTCCGCCGAATCCCTGATCGCTGACGGCCACGCCGATGCTGCCGTCTTTGGCAGTGCATTCCTCGCCAACCCGGATCTGCCCGAGCGCTTTCGCACAGGCGCCCAGCTCAACGTTCCGGACAAGAATTCGTTCTACGCACCGGGTGCGCAAGGGTATATCGACTACCCTGCTTTGCCCGCAGCGCAACGCGTCTGAGGAACACGGCCATGTCACCAATTGCACGTCTGCAGCGCATGAATCACGGCAGCCAGTTCCGGGCTTTCAGTCTGCGTGGAAATCAGTTCGCCAAGCCTATCGACCCCTTCCTTGCTGTCGATCATGCCTGGATCAGCGGGCCGACTTTTCCACCACACCCGCATGCCGGATTCTCGGCGGTGTCCTACCTGTTTCTTGATTCCGAGACCGGGATCGAAAACCGGGATGCGCTGGGTAATCGCAACCTGATTAGACCCGGCGGGCTGCATTGGACGGCAGCTGGTAAAGGTGTGGTGCATGAGGAGGTGCCGGCTGAGCCAGGTAAAACGGTGCACATGCTGCAAATTTTCGTCAACTTGCCGCAGGAGCGCCAGGCCGACGCTCCGTTTGCGCTCAGTCTTGAAGCCCAGGATGTGCCCGTGGTTCGGTTGCCGGGGAGCAAGGTGCGCGTGCCACTGGGCAGTTTCGCACAGGTGTCGTCCCCCCTGTCGGTGCCCACCGATGTGACCGTGCTGGACATCTCCATCGAGGACGGCGCTGAACTCAGCGTTCCGATCCCCGAAGGGCACGTGGCGTTCGTGATGCCGATTGATGGCGATGTGTTGGTCGACGGTCTCACCTTCAATCTCATCGAACTGAAGCTGCCGGTGAATCTGCCGCTGGGTGACGATCGCTTAGTCAGGTTGCGCGCACCCAAGGGCAACGCCAAAGCCGTGCTGTTTTCTGGCGCCCCGCTTAACCAGCCGGTGTTTTGGCAAGGACCGCTGGCGCTTGCCTCTCAGCCCGCGCTGGCCGAAGCCCTTGATCGATATCAGCAGGGTGCGTTCGGAAAGCTCCAACCCCGTTGATAGACCTGAAATCGAAAGCAGCTTCCCCTGCAAGCGCGCCTTTGTCGGCTTTGAGGAGCGGATACATGCTCGAAATCCTGCGCCCGACAAGGCCACTCCCCCTTTGATGGGTACATGACATTATGACTAAAGACACGCTCTCCCCATCACCCTCCCCTCAACTACGAACGTCGTATCGTCCTACATTGTTGCTGATTGCAGCCATAGTGCTTCTTGTCGTTGCCTTGTGCAGTACCTACCTCCTGAGACTGGATAGCGAATCCACCGACGATGCCTATGTCGACGGCAATGTTGTTCAGGTGACTTCACAAGTAAGCGGTACCGTGACGGCAATCAGCAACGACAACACCGATCATGTCGATACCAACTCGCCCTTGGTCACATTGAACGCCGTGGATGCCGAAATTCAGTACGAGCGCGCCCAGTCCAATCTCGCACGCGCAGTACGCCTGGCACGCACTGGGTACTATCAGGTCCAGCAACTCCAGGCTGAAGTCGAGCAGCGTAAAAATGACGTGCGCAAGGCCCGGGATGATTTGCGTCGGCGCAACCTGCTCGCCGACAGTGGTGCAGTTTCTCGTGAAGAGATCAGTCACACTGCCGACGTCCTCAAGAACGCAATCGCAGGGCTTGATGGGAGCAAACACGCCCTCTCCATTCGGCGCGCGATGGTCGACGACACTACACTTCGCACTCACCCGGATGTGTTGGTGGCGGCAAGCAACCTGCGAGATGCCTACATGGCCTTGCATCGCACCCAAATCAATTCTCCGGTTGCAGGCGTAATCACCAAACGCACCGTGCAGGTCGGACAAAAAAATCAGTCCGGGCGTCGCGCTGATGTCGGTGGTGCCGGGTGATCAAGTCTGGGTCAATGCCAACTTCAAGGAATCGCAGATTGAAGACCTGCGTATTGGCCAACCCGTTGAGCTGCGCGCGGATGCCTACAGCCGCAGCGTCATATTCCACGGGACCATCATCGGCCTGGATGCCGGTACCGGCAGTGCTTTCGCCTTGCTGCCGGCTCAGAACGCTACGGGCAACTGGATCAAGGTCACCCAACGGGTGCCGGTAAGGATCGCTTTACGGCCACAGGAAATAGCACAGAACCCCTTGCGCCTAGGTTTGTCCATGCGGGTTTCGGTCAATACATCCGATCGCACTGGTTCCGTCTTGAACAAGACCGTTGCGCAACAACCGGCTTACAGCACCGAGGTTTTCAAGAGCGAGCTCCAGGACGCCAATGGAGTTGTGGAACGTGTGATCAGTGCCAATGAGGGTAATGACCATGCCCCCCAAAACTTGAAATTTTGACGGGGGAATCATGTACAGAAAACACGCTGCCTTGTTGTTCACTGTGGGTTTGCTCTGTGCGCTGGAATATTTGCAGGCGGGCATGATCGCTTTTGCCAATGCACCGATTCGCGGCGAAATCGAGGCCAGCCCTGAAGAATTCAGCCTGGTGGCCGCCCTGTATGCCTGTATCGCTGTGGTGGTGATTTCGAAACAGCATTGGTTGACTGAGCGCCTGGGCTGGCGCAATTTCATGCTCGGTTCAATCAGCGTTTTCGTGCTGGGCGCTTTCGTGTGTGGCGTGAGCAGTGAGTTGACCAGCTTCACCGTAGGTCGAGTCGTCATGGCCCTGGGTGGGGCCTCGTTCATGACGTCGGCACGCCTCATGATCAACCTGCTTCCCCCTGGACCGGGCCGGTTCACGGGAATCAAAGTTTTTGCCACCGGGCTCGCTGGCGGGACGGCGGCTGCGCCTTTTATCTCGTCGTTAGTGGTGGCCGAAAATACCTGGCATGCCATCTTCTGGATTTTGATCGTTGGCGCCCTGGTTGCAGCAGCACTTTGCGTGCGCTTTCTACCTACCAGCCCTATCCCCGAGGAGGAGCGAACCCCCTTAAGCCTGGCAAGCATTCTCTTGTTGTCAGTCAGCAGCTTCTTTCTGCTCTACATTTTGCAACGGTCCTACTACGACTTTTACAACGACACCTTCATCATCGTCGGTTGCGCACTCTTGGCAGCACTGGGGGTGTACACCTTCTTCCACGCCGAACACAACAAGACAAAGCCGTTCCTGAAGGTCAGAGACTTGATGCAGCCTCGTTACCTCCAGGGCGTGGCGCTGTTTTGCTACGCCTACGTTGTACTGGGCGCCAATAACTACATCTTGCCGTACTTCCTGCAAACAGGATTGGGCTACTCCTGGGACACCATCGGTACATTCCAGGCCATCGGACTGACCGGCACCCTGGCCACCTGGGTCATCATGGCCACTCTCCTGCCAAAGTACCCTGCCCCAAAGAAGTTCTTCATTCTGGGATTCATCTCGCTGGGTGGCTTTGGCTGGCTGCTCTCCTCCCAACGCCAATATGTGGTCGAACATTCTGCCGGCATTGATTCTCAACGGCAGCTTTGTGATGTTGGTGATGTCAACGGCCGCGATGCAGACCTTTCGGGACGTGATGCAAGAGGAGAAGCTCTTCGCGCATGCCTACCAGATCAAAAACATGATGGGGCAGATCGCCATGGCGATAGGCACCACTGTAGCCACATTGTTTCTGCAATGGCGCACCACCACGCAATACGACAACCTCAACGTGCACTTCAGCGCCAGTGACCCTCTCTATTTGGAGCAGACTCAACAGCTGGCGCAAGCACTGTCATCCGAAGTGGGCGCCACGACAGCGAATCAAATCTCGGTGGCGATGCACGCACAAATGCTGCAGCAGCAATCGACTCTGGTCGCCAGCATGGAATATTTCTGGGTCGTGATCGGCGTGGCGGTGATCGCGCTCATCATTTCAGTCACGCAGAAGACCTTTAGATGAACCGGAATACTTTCACGAATTTGATGCTATGAGTGCTTACACGTGATGAATACCACGCACCCGGAAATTATTATTGTCGGCGCATCCCTTGCCGGCCTCACGCTTGCGCTCGCTTGCGCGACCAGGGGCGTCCCCGTTCGTGTCGTTGAGCGCTCTGTCGCGCGCGTGCACGGTGGAGACAGCCTGAGTATCGATCTTGAACTGGTCGCGACGACGGTTGGCCATGATCCACGTGCTGCGCCCATCTTGCCCGTGGTCCCCGCCTATCGTGAGCTGACGACCTGGCCAGCACTTTACAACTGGCTACGAGACCGGGCTCTCGCAACACCCGGCATTGTCCTCGAAGAAGGCAAAGCTGTTATCTCAGTCGCAGACCTTGGGGATCGGGCACAACTCTCCTTTGCCGACGGAACGCAGAGGTTTGCCGCAGCGGTGATCGGTGCGGATGGATATCTCAGCATCGTTCGCCAGGCAATCACGCCAGATGCACCGTTTGCCCGCTATGCCGGTTATCTGGTGTGGCGTGGGTTGGTCGAGGAGCGAACGCTGACGCGTTCCGTTCCATGGCCGTCGGATGGTGGCCTATGGATTGAATTCGTGGGCGGATATCGTCTCGTTGCTGCGGTACTTCCAGGTCGCGACGGCTCGATGGAGCCAGGCCAGCGTCAAGTGACATTCGCATGGTTCGATGTGCATCAGGAGGCATTGCTCCGTAACACCGGTTGCCTGAGTGCCGATGGCCACATCGTGGGCACACTCAGACGCGGGACGATCGAAGAAGACGTGAGGTCTGGCTTAGTCGCCCAGGTCCCTCAGGTCTGGCCCATGATGTGGGCGGAGGCAGTGACTGTCGGTGTGCGCTCAGCGAATGTATTGAGCGGAGCCCCGATTGCCGAGTACAAGCCGCAGCGGCTGGCACGTGGCGCACTGGCCATCATCGGGGACGCTGCCCACGTCGTGTCACCGATGACCGGGCGCGGCTTTTTGACCGGAGTGGAAGATGCGGCGGTGCTGGCTCGTCTACTCGCAGAACGAAGCGCAGACGAACCCGTTGCCGCTGTGCTGGCCCGTTATGAAGCAGCACGATTACCCTTCGTCCGCGGGTTGGTCACCCATTCAAACCGGATCAGTGCCGAATATCTTCGTTATGCGGCAGCGAACTGATCTGGGAACTGTCGCGTTGCCCGAAGAGCCATGCGCTTCAGGCAGCGCGACACTATTGCAGTTTTACTGGATGCCGGCACCCAAGGCCGGAAATACATCAGTGAACAACAAGCCAATCAGTTGCTGTCCGTTAGGTGTGGACCAATCCTGCCCGATCTCTGCCATGAGCGTATTGGTGGCGGTGAGCACGACGCCGGCATCGTGCATTCGTTGACGAGCGAGCTCTTCGGAAAGGTCGCTGGGCGAACCCGAAGCATCCAGCACGGCCTGCACGGCAAAGCCTTCGAGCGCAGCATCGATGGCTGGAAAGATAAGGCAAACGTCGGTGGTCACACCGGCCATGATCAGATGCTTGCGCCCAGTGGCAAGCACCGCATCACGAAAGTCGGCGTATTCCCAGGCATTAACCACACCGGGTCGCTTGATCCGCGCCGCATGCGCTTCTGGAAGCACCTGGGCGATTTCCGGGAGAATCGGCCCCTGGGCCTGATCTTCCTGGCTAGACGTAATTACGACCGGCATGTTGAGGATCTTCGCCATCTTGGCCAGCGCAATCGACTGTTTCGCGGCAAACTCACGGTCTATGTTTTTGATCAGTTGCATAGTGCCGACCTGATGGTCGATCAGCAACAACGCGGCGTTCTCTGCAGTAAATCGTACGTCAGCCATAGTACAAATCCTCGTTTCGTTGGGTTCAAACAAAGGGGAGCGCAGGCCCGCTGAACAGAACCACGTTGGCACTGCCCTGCGGGGCTCTTAACGTGACCTCGCGCGGAGCCTCTTGTGCCGGGAACACCGGTAGCTTGAGGTCCTCGCGATTGAAGCGTTGGGACCCCACCTCCACCGTGCCCTCGATTGGCATGAGGAACATGCAGTGGCCTGCGGCAATCAGCACACTCAACTCGGCACACTCCTCCAGAGAGATGTCGAGCATCGTTACCTCGGTCGGTGGACTCAGCGGGGAGCGCATCTCACGATAGCTCCCCAACGGTACCCGTACCTTGGCACCTGGCTCCTGCATGACTGGCACGTCCTGCGCTTCGAGTATCAACGGGAACGGAGCGATGTCCCTGCGTGATGGGGCAAGGGCGACGAATATCTGCAGTCCGTGAACCGTTTTTCCGGTTTCAGCCGGGACCTCCTCGTGAGTCACACCACGGCCGGCGGTGGTCCAGTGCAGGCCGCCTGGTTGAATCACGTTCTGGGTGCCGATCGAGTCACGGTTGGCCATCCCCGTCTCGGAATCGAGAAGCAGGTAGGACAATGCCGAAATACCGGCATGGTGGTGTGGCGCAAAAGTCGGCGCGTCCATCCAGTAGTGGTCGACCCCGATGAAGGGAGAGATCAACTCTGGCTCGGTGCGCAGACCGTAACCGTGGAAATGCCCGCCGAGGTTGGCGCGATTAAGCTGGGCGATAACGACAGACATGACAGCAGCCTCTGGTACTGGTGGTGTCGTTCAATGCGCAATAATGAGTGTAGCCCCACCATCTCTCACCGAACGGCAATGGGTCATCCTGCATAGGGCGCGAAAAACGCCTTAAACGCGGCTAGCAGTGCCTCCGGGCGCTCTTCCGCCGGATAGTGACCGCAATCCGGAATGACCACGGATTCAACATCCGCAGCGATCGTGCGCAACTCGACCTCGACACCGTCGCCACAGGCAAGCGCACCCGAAAACGCCAGCACCGGTAAGGTCAGGCGAATTGCTTTGCGCGCTTGGTTCTGTGGAATCGAGCGATCGATTGCGCGGTAATAATCGAAGCTGGCCCGCAGGGCTTGTGGATCGCGCTTGAGTTGTTCGATGTAGAAGTCGACCGCGTAACGGGGTACGGCCTCTGGCGAGCCTGCTTTGGTCGCGAACTGGTGACCGAAGTAGAGCTCTTCGCGACCACTGACCAGTAGCTCGTTGATGCCCAGTGCCCGATTGAAGTTGAAATGCCAGAGAAAATCACTGAGCCAGCGGTGCTCAGGCAGCAATGGCGGAGAGTCCGAAACGCCAGGAATAAGCGCCTCGCCCAGCGCAATGCGCTCGATTCGGGCGGGTTGATCGTGTGCCATGGCATAACCGGTCCACATGCCGATGTCATGGCCGGCCATGGCGAAGGACTCATGTCCCAAGGCGTCCATCAGTCCAAACATGTCCTGGGCCAAGGTTCTTGAGTCATAACCCTCCCGGGCTTTTTCCGAGAGCCCGACGCCCCTTGGATCGACAGCGATCACGGTGAACGTGCGAGCCAGCGGCAGCATCAGGTAACGCCACACAAACCAGTTTTGCGGCCAGCCTCCAAGCAGTAGCAATGGCTTGCCCTGCCCGCCAATGACGGCGTGCAGTTTCACGCCGTTGGCATCGATCTCGTAGCTTTCGAAAACGTCAGTAAAACCGGTTGGCAGCTTGGGTACGCCGTGCACGGAGCCAAAGCCGTTCAGTGTTCTGAAGTGTTTCTTTTGCAGCATCCCAAAGCCCGCCTGATGATCTAAGAACCAGAACATAAGTGAGACACTAGGTACTGACTAGACAGGAAAATCACCAAGGACTGTTGCGTTTGCGCACCAATCACGACGCAAGAGTCCACAAGGGCCACGACTGGCGCCCCTGCTTAGCAGATGAAGCCTGTCGCCAGGCTAAAATCGCATGACTGCCTGGAGCCAGAGCCGTTCACCGCGAGCCCTGTTTTCGACAAGCGTTTCATGCTGCCACTTCATCAGTACGCCAAATTCGGGAGTTTGATATTTCACAACAGGGCCATAAGCAACGACTTGACCTCGATTGCCGTCCTCCCACACCGACTCACCGTGACGTTCATCATCGCTCACCTGCTTGTACAAATACCCACTGATTCCAACCTGCCAATTTTTGTTCAAGCTGTAGCCAAGATGGTAGTCAGCGTTAAACTCGCGCCCCGACCGGTAATCAGTCGCACGATTCTTGTCGTTTATCATGTAGAGAATCTTGGCGCTTAGCTCCACCTCGTCTATCGGGTTCGCCGTGAAGGAGTACCACGGCGAGTAGGACCACACGTTGGTTCCCACATTGAACAGCCGATCCTTGTCATACGAAGCGGTGGGTGCATAAAAATCCACACCCAGCATCTGATGGAAACGTGGTGAGCTCCAACCCAGAAACAGTGGAGTGAAGGCCAAATCGGCGAATCCTTCGTCCTTGCCACTGTTGCGGACACGTCCTTGGGGCGTTTCTGTATAAAAACTCACCTGCCCTTTTATGTAGGGCAAGGCTGCACGACTGGCCAGCGTTGCGCCCCATAAGGTGTAGTCGGAATAAACGTAGTCCAGGCATACCGCGAGTGACTGGTAACTGAGGTTGAAGTCCTCAATCCCGGCCATGCTGCGCCCATAGGCTCCCTTTAATTCAGTCGACTCGTAAGCAGAGCTGTAAAAAAAGGTGGTTAACCCTGGCGGTGGCATTCGTCCAGCCAATACGGTGTCAAGACCGAGTGGGTAAGCAGTTCCGTTGTTTTCCGTAGCGTGAATATGGGTACACGTCAGCAGCATGGCTGCCGTGCAGAGCAAAGTAGAACTGTTACTGAGTCGCAAGGTTTTTACGCGCAACATAAAGATGATCTCGTATAGATTATTATTTTGATTACGAAGATTCATGCAAATAAACATTACAAACAGAATAACTGGGATAACGCCCCACAACGACAACAGGGCCTGCCTTTAAGGGGTTATTATTTGCAAAACAATAGAGTCCCTCCATGTTTCAGGCAGGCCAAATTTAACAGTCAAGTTTGGTGTTAGGCAGACCTACCAGGCAGTGGTACCACCATCGACCCGAATATCAGTACCCGTGATGAAAGAGCTTTCATTAGAGGCCAGGAACACAGCGGTGGCCGCAACTTCTTCGGGCTTACCCAAACGCCCCAGCATCACCTTGCCCACCATCGTTTCAGCCCACTCGGGATCCTGCAGCAATGGGATTGTTTGCTTGGACTCAATCAACCCTGGGGAGATGCTGTTGGCGCGCAAGCCATGGAGCCGGCCCTCAAGCGCCAGTTGGCGAGTCATGGAAAGCACGGCTCCTTTGGCCGCGCTATGCGCGATTCCGGGGAGCATACGGTAGGTCGACCATGCCGAAACAGATGCCGTGTTTATTATGGAAGCACCCGCGGACTTGATTAACTCAGGCCAGGCTGCACGTACAAGGTTGAATACCAGATTCAGTTCCTGATCGATTGTTCGATGCCAGTCATCGTCTGATATCTGATCGATCCATCCAAAATAGGCCATCGCCGCATTATTGAATAACACATCGACGCGCCCAAATTCCGAAACAGCCAATTCGACCAGCCGTGCGCAGTTGGCTGGGTCTGTCAGGTCGCAATTGCTCAAAGAAACCATATTCCCACCCATAGACCTCACTGCATCAAGCGTCTCTTGAGCAGCTTCATGATAGATGTCACACCCCACTACTTTGGCGCCTTGTTGCGCGAACATTATCGCAGCCGCTCGTCCCATTGATCCGCCAGTACCGGTAATAATGCAAACTTTACCCTGCAGACGATTACTGATATGCATCCCATTTCTCCTGCTTGTTTTTTATAAGAACAGATGGTGCAGTAACACACCGATCCGTCGTGGCGATTAATGAGTTGCCGAACTGTAGGTAGACCACTACTTATTGACTAGGCACGGAAATCACCAAGGACTGTTGCTCTCAAGCAACAATCACGGTGAAAGGGTCCATAAGGGAGATGACAGGCAGGGTCAGAAATTCAAGAGGTGGTTTTGTTCCGGATCTGACCACAGCGGTTTTCCAGGTACGTCACCCGTTGAATACCGACATGATCAAACGCCTCAGCCAGACGCTTCTGGGGGCCTCGTGAAAACGCGCATGCCAGTACTGCTTGAGGTCGTAGCGTGGGATGTCCACAGGCGGCTCGACTATTCGTACATTCAGATTATGCGTGTACATGTTAGCAACGGTCCGTGGCAACACCACGATCAGATCAGAGCGTTCGATGATCGATGGCACACTCATGTAGTGAGAAGTCTGGAGCACGATGTTGCGATGAATACCTGCCTTGGTCAGGTGGGCTTCGAACATTTCCTGGCGACGGCTGCCATCCCGTACCTGCAGATGTTCCAGCCTGGTGAAATCCTCCAGGGACAGGCGTTCCCCCGCCAGAGGATGATCGCTGCGGATCAGGCAGACCAGGTCATGGGAGAACAACCGTTGCTGATAGATGTTGGGGGTAGTGAGGTCGGGAAAATAGCCAAGCACCGCATCGACCCGACCTTCATGCAGGTTCTCCACAAGCTCATCGGGTGCCAGGCTGACGGTTCGGATGCGTGTATTCGGCGCCGCACTACGCAGGCTCTGGAACAACGCCGGTAGAAAGACCACCTCACCCACTTCGCTCAGGCAAAAGACAAACTCCTGCTCGCTGGTAGTGGGGTCGAAGGTCGGGCCGCTGAGGATGTCCCGGTCGATTATTTCGATCACCTCGCGGGTGCGTTCAATGATGCCTTGCGCACGTGGCGTCGCCTCCATCAGGTTGCCCGAGCGAATGAACAGTGGGTCGCCCAGTGAGTGACGCAGGCGGGCCAGTGCAGCACTGGTTGCGGGCTGGCTCGTGCCTAGCCGCTTTGCCGCCGCGGTGACATTGCCGGTTTCATAAACGGCTAGCAGGACGCGGAGCAAGTTGAGATCGGTGCGCATAGGTATAACAAAACCAGATAGTTTGAATAATTAGAATTGGCTTCCTTTATTTAATGCGCTTAGCGACGATCTCGTCTACATAAAAAAATAAAAACGGAAGGTAGCCGCATGAATCCTGACAATGCCCGAATTGGCGAGATCATCGACAACGCGAAGATCTCACCGTACCAGGTCGTTATCCTTGCCCTGTGTTTCCTCATCGTCCTGGTGGATGGTTTCGATACCGCAGTCATTGGATATATCGCCCCGTCACTGCGCGAAGAATGGGGTCTGTTGCCTGCCCAGTTGTCACCGGTTTTCGGGACTGGATTGTTCGGCCTGATGGTCGGCAGCCTGATCCTGGGGCCGATCGCCGATGCCATCGGGCGCAAAAGCATTTTGCTGATTTCAGTGCTGGTGTTCGGTCTCGCCACCCTGGCCAGCGCTTATACACACTCGATCGAGTCGCTGACAATTCTGCGCTTCATCACCGGCATCGGCCTGGGGGGTGCGATGCCGGCGTGCATTGCATTGAGTGCCGAGTATTCCCCTGCCCGGCGGCGCATGATCATGGTGACTCTGAGCTGGAGTGGCTTCACGGCTGGCCTAGCCTTGGGCGGCATGCTCGCTGCGCATATGATCCCTGCATTCGGCTGGCGTTCTGTGCTGGTACTTGGCGGCGTCATGCCGCTGGCGCTACTGCCATTGTTGGCTTGGCTTATGCCTGAATCAGTTCGGTTCATGGCGTCCTCGGCCAAGCACGGCGACGCGTTGCGTCGTGTGGTGGAACGCATCACCAGAAAGAGCTGGGGCGGAGTCACGATCCTCGATGACGAACGTCCGGCCCAAGTCAAGTCGCCGATCTCGCACCTGTTCATTGATGGCCGATTGATCCGAACACTGCTGCTGTGGGTGACCTTCTTCTGCTCGCTTTTTGTTTTCTACCTGCTGACCAGTTGGCTGCCGACCCTGCTTAAAGAGGCAGGCTACGATATCGCTCACGCTTCGCGTATTGGCGCCATGGTGCCGCTGGGCGGCACCGTCGGCGCCATTCTCATGGCCCTGCTGATGGATCGTGTCGGTCCCTACCCTGTGCTGACGCTCTCGTATTCATTGACGGCTGTGGTCATTGCCGTCACAGGCTATCTGATGGGTGATCCCTATCAGCTGGCCGCTATGGTATTTCTCATCGGTTTCGGTGTCGCCGGTGCTCAGAACGGACTCAACCTGGTGTCAGCCACCCTGTACCCCACCGCCGCCCGCGTGACCGGAGTGAGTTGGGCGATGGCCGTCGGCCGGTGCGGTTCAATTGTCGGCTCAACGCTGGGCGCCTGGTTTATTTCTAGCGCGGGCACATCACAGGTCTTCTTCCATTGGTTGGCGCTTCCGGTGTTGATCGGCGCGACAGCAATCGGCTGCCTTTATAGTCTCGACCTTCGCCGGAACCAGACAATCAAGCCTGCTCAAGTTGCTCACGCAGAAACTCAATGAAGCGTTGAGTTTTTGCGGGCAAAAGACGGGTTTCAGTGAGGGCATACACCGGGATCGGATTGGCGTGCCATCGAGGCAGTACCGGTTGCAGCAAGCCAGTGCGCAGATCGTCCGCTGCAATGCCTTCAGGTAGCAGCGCTATCCCCAGATCCAGTGTCGCCAATCGCCGAAGCATTCCGACGCTATTAAGTTGAAACCGACCGCCCACCTCGATCTCTACGACTTCGCCTGAATGGGAGAGCTGCCACTGACTAGCCTTTCGCAATCGCAGGCATTCGTGGTTGACCAGCTCAGACGGATGGCTGGGCGCTCCATTGAGTTCCAGATAACGAGGCGAGGCGTACAAGCGACGAGAGAGGCTCGCGAGTTTTCGTGCAATCAGATTCGAATCTGCCGGTTCGCCCATGCGAATGACCACATCGACAGGTTCGCTTACCAGGTCGACCTGACGCGGCGTGAGGTCGAATTCAAAGCTGATGCCAGGATAGCGTCGGGCGAATTCGGCGATGAGCGGCGCCAGGTAAATATTGGCGAAATCCACGGGCAGTGATGCGCGCAAAAGACCGCTTGGATGCGCAAGCATTTCACCTAGTTGCTCGTGTGCTAGTCGCGCCTCGTCCACGATTCGCTTGCATCGGTCAAAGTACAACTGCCCCGCCTCGGTTAATTCGATTTTGCGCGTCGTGCGGTGCAACAGCCTCAAGCCAATGGCCTTTTCAAGCCCGCTGATGCGTCTCGACAAGGTCGAGTTCGGCATCGCCATCGCTTCTGCGGCCTTGCGAAAACTATGGGCTTTGACGACTTCGACGAACAGCGCCATGTCGTTCAGAAGTTCCATATTGATTGCTCCATGAGTGGATCAGTCTTTTCAATTGCAGCCAGTTTATCCCGAATCCAGTTTGATCAATGATAGCCACGTCAACCTTCGAAGCCATTGCACATGCCTCGAACTCAATCAGTACAGTGCCAGGTGCCGTTGACGGTTGCTCAACGTCCCCCCGCAGGAGAGCGTCAACTGCATGAAAGACCTTAATGACCTTTATTACTTCGTGCTGGTGGTCAAACATGGAGGATTCTCGGCAGCGGCACGGGCAACGGGCATTGAAAAAACGTTGCTCAGTCGTCATGTCGCGGATCTGGAGTTGCGAATGGGGGCCAGACTGTTACATCGCACAACGCGCCAGGTGTCACTGACCGAAGCCGGTCACCATTTCTTTACGCTGAGCCAACCCGTTGTCGAGGGAGCGCATACCGCCTATGAAAGTGTCGAGCATCTGCGACGAGAACCGGTCGGGTTGGTGCGGCTGAGTTGTCCTCAGGTCATGGCACAGAGTTATTTGGCCCCCCTGCTGCCTGAATATATGGAAAAATATCCGAAGGTCCGGCTTGAGCTGAATGCGGTAGATCGAGAGGTCGACCTCTTTGAAGAGCGCTTCGATGTGGCCTTGCGATCGCGTGCCCGAATTGAAGAAACGGCCGGATTGGTGGCAAAGGAGTTAGGGGCAACCCGGCAGATTCTGGTAGCAAGCCCACGCTTTCTCGATCGTGTCGGCCGGCCTGCCACGATCAAGGCCATTTCGGAAATTGAGACTCTTTGTCGTCCTGGTGATATCCATGACGGTGTCGGTCGCTGGCTCCTGCGCAGTTCATCTGGCGAAGAGCAACTCGTCGCACATCAACCACGTCTCATATGCGATGACCGGCGAATGCAGTTGGAGGCCGCCGTCAATGGATTGGGCGTCGCCCTGTTGCCGGAACCAATAGCAGCAGCCTCTGTGCGCGCAAGGACCCTGGAAGTCGTCATTCCCTCCTGGACCGGTGCAACGCATATCATCCATCTGCTCTACCCCAAACCGAAGGGGATGTTGCCCTCCGTGCGCAGCCTGATCGACTACCTGAGCCTCCATTTACCCCAGAGCATCCAGGAACGAAGCATCACCGTTGAGCGAGTCGCTTGAAGAAGGTGAAGGCCGCGCCGGGTAATGTTTTGAACTCGGGGAACATAACGCCTTGATGGCCGCGGTTCCCTCTCAACGCGACTATTGCCAGGCCGACTGTTGGCTGCGCAGTACCTGGCCAACCATTTCCCTCAACCACTTGTTCTGAGGGTCCCGGTGAAATCGGTCATGCCAGTAAAGATCGATCTCGAATGAGGGTATCTGCAGAGGCAGAGGGTGTATGACCAGAGGATAAAATTGCGCCAGGGTTTTACCCAGGGCAATAGGAAGCGTCCATATCATGTCGGTATCGAGCAGCAAGTGCGGACCGGACAGGAACTGAGGGGTGCGCATTTTAATGCAGTCTCTTCCGCCCGCATCGATCAGGGCACGCTCCAGTGCCTGGTGACCGCTCCCCCCGGATTCCACCAACAAATGCTCACTGGTGACAAACGCTTCAAGGCTCAAGCCGCGATGGGCCAAGGGGTGGTCTTTGCGCATGGCACAGACGTAATGCTGAGAAATAACCGGCGTACGGTGAATGTCAGTCTGAAGGGTCGGCATAAAGCCGAGCGCCAGGTCTATCCTGCCAGTGGACAGGCCATTGAGCGTCTCATCCATCCCACCCACAACGGTGTGTATCCGCGCTTGAGGTGCAACCCTGGACAATTCGCTCAAGATGGGTGGCAAACAAACGACCTCGCCAATGTCGCGCATTCTAAAGATAAATGATTTTTCACAACCTTTCGGATCAAACACCGGCATTTGGCATCCAGCCTCCCTGACCATCGCAAGGGATGCCAACAGTCGCGGCGCGATATGGACACAAAACGGTGTGGGTTCCATTCGGCGACCGACCAGCGTAAACAGCCTGTCGCCATAGTCGTTGCGTAACCGTTTTAGCGAACCGCTGACGGCTGCCTGCGTAACACCCAGATTCTGCGCCGCAATGGAAGCTGAGTGGTCTCGCCACAACGCCTCAAAGGTATAGAGCAGATTCAAATCCTTCATCACGATGCCTTGACTGATATTCGGAAACCAAAACACTGCACTTGCCAGCAAAGTTTCGTGGCTTCGACTGGCAAGTACAGCTCAACTGGCACTCATCAGTGGTTATGCAGACGCTTGGACAACATTACCCGCAGATGCGCTGCTGTACAGGGGCGAAATATCAATGTGTATTCGATAATCATTGATCAATCGGGAAGCATTGAAGTGAACAACGACACAACAAGGAACATTGATAATCGTGCCGTCATGCTGGGTGTAATAGGTATCAAAACGCATGATTGTCGTGTTGCCTTCGCTCCACACGCCTTGAAGAATGTGTTCCAGCGAGGCTATTTGAGTAAAAAATAACTCAATCGCCGCCCTGACACCCTTTTTCCCCACTACTTCCGGGGAATTGCCAAACCGAAACACGACGTCATCGGTCAGATAACTCAAAAAGCCTTCGACCGACATCCGATCGACACTTTCAAACATACCTGTCAATTCATGGTTCATTACACGCCTCATTTCTTGTTTTTGTTTTTTCATGTCTGGTCGCTGCGGTTTCTCTTATGCCGCTTTGCTGACCTTGTTACGGATGGCTTGCAGGGTGGATCGCACGGCGCTGAGGTAGGACGTCTGCATGCCGGTTGAGAACTCGACTTCCTTCTCGCTGCCCGCCGATACGCCCGGCAGGGAGAAATCGAATGAGAAGCGCAGGAACAGTTCGCCATCCTCTTCCTCGATGACGTTCTTGATCAGACCACGGGCATTACCGGAGAGGCGCACGAACTCGACTTGCTGCTCTTCAGTAAGAAGGACCATTTCCTGAAGGCGCTCACCGTGAAGCACCACTTCGCGGATAAAGGTATTGCCCTGGTCCTCAACGACATTACATTCGGTAATGGCATCAACGAACGGCACCGCATTGCGAGCCTTGCTCACCAAGCCTTCCCATACCTGGCTGCGGTTCAGGTTCACACCGCCCGACTCCTCAGGGGCATTGACTTTCAAGCGACGACTTACATTGATCATGGAGTACTCCGGGGTTTCAGGTTCAAAAGTGACCGACTCCCTGTCGAGTGTCAGGGACAGTCTGTCAGGGGGTCTCAAACGGTGAGATAACCACCGTCTACGGCCATTGCCGCTCCGGTCACAAAACTGGCGTCATCGGACAGCAGCCATAGCGCAGCCTTGGCGATTTCTTCCGGTTTTCCGAAACGACCGATAGGGTGTCGTTCGCGCAATGCAGCGAACTGTTTGGCAAAATTCGGCTCTTCACTCGCACGCACGATCATCGGCGTTTCGATGATGCCTGGCATGATTGCGTTGACCCGGATATTGAGGGTGCCGTAGTCGACGGCGGCGGCCTTGGTCAAACCGACCACCCCATGCTTGGCAGCGATATAGTCCGACGCAGCGGCAATCGCTACCGAGCCCAGAGACGAAGCGGTATTCACGATGGCGCCACCGCCACTGTTTAACATGGCGCGGATCTGGTGCTTCATGCAGTAGAAAACACCGGTCAGGTCGATGCGGATAATGCGATCCCACGCCGCAGACGAGATTTCATGCAGAGGCAAATTGCTTTGCTCGACCCCTGCATTGTTGAACGCGCCATGCAGACGGCCAAATCGGGTGACGACATCATCGACTGCTGCGGCCACAGCATCTTCGTCGGTAACGTCGCAGGGAATTGAATAAACCTTGCCGCCGGCAGCCGTGACAGCACTGGCGGTTTCTTCGATGCCTGCGGTATCGCGATCAAGCAGCACAACCCTCGCGCCCGCTTTGGCAAAAGCCAGTGCCGAAGCACGGCCAATTCCGCCCGAGGCGCCAGTGATAATGATGTTCCGGTCGTCAAGGTTGCTCATATCCACACTCTCGTTTTGTAATGCCGCTTACTGTATTTACCGGGGTAACGATCGAGAATCCCGTAAAACCACCAAAGACTGTTGCGCTGTTGCACCAATCAGCGGTGGGTCAAATCCAGCGCCACATCGACGATCATGTCCTCTTGCCCACAGACCATTTTTCGCCGACTCAACTCGACCAGGATGTCGACGGTTCGCAACCCGTAGCGCTGGGCAGCCGCTTCGGCGTGGCGAAGGAAGGTTGAGTAAACGCCGGCACAACCCAGTGCCAGCGTTTCGCGATCAACGCGCACTGGACGGTCCTGCAGGGGACGGATGATGTCATCGGCGGCATCCATCAGGGTGTACAGACCGGTGCCATGGTTCCAGCCCAGGCGCTCGGCTGCGGCGATGAACACCACCAATGGTGTGTTCCCTGCACCGGCCCCATTCCAGCAACACTGGCGTCAACGCGATCACAACCCTGACCACCGCGACGAAGGACTTGGCAACGCCCAAGCTCAGGTTGTGGTGGGCATGGATACCCGTCTTCGCTTGGGGGGCGTGGTTCAAGGATTAAGCGGAGGGAAGCAACGGCGGCAGCATGCGATGATCGACTGCCACAGCGTTCCCGGCCACAAAGAATAGGTCCGTTTGAAGCGGCGCAAAGGGACAGCGCTCTCGTGTCCTTTGCGCTTGAAACAATGCCTTTACCGAGCTTAGATGCTCAGGCAGAGGTATTTGATTTCCAGGTAATCTTCGATGCCGTACTTGGAGCCTTCACGGCCCAGGCCCGAGGCCTTGATGCCGCCGAAAGGCGCGACTTCGTTGGAGATCAAGCCGGTGTTGACGCCGACCATGCCGTATTCCAGGGCTTCTGCCACACGGAACACGCGACCCAGGTCGCGAGCATAGAAGTACGAAGCCAGGCCGAACTCGGTGTCGTTGGACATCGCGATCACGTCGGCTTCGTCTTTGAAGCGGAACAGTGGAGCCAGTGGGCCGAAAGTTTCTTCCTTGGCCACGGCAGCGTTGTTCGGAACGTTGGTCAGGATGGTCGGCT
>NZ_AKJF01000081.1 GCF_000282475.1 Pseudomonas sp. GM78 | reverse complement strand
CTCCGGGCGGCGTTCCGACGATAGCGGAGTTACATTCAGCATCAATGTTGAATGTTGCGCCCCCATCGCGAGCGGGCTCGCTCCCACAGTGTTTTGTGGTGTGGCATGAATTGAAGGTTGTTCAAATAATCACCAATTCCCTTGCGCCTCCCACGCCCCTTCTCTACAATTGCGCCCCTTGCTGTGATGGCAGGCACCAACGTGTCTAGCGTCCACAAGTCCATAAGTGTCATTCACTCCTTGTCTGACCGCTTTTGAGCGGCAGGCTACAACCCGTAAGGAGCATTCATGCGTCATTACGAAATCATCTTTTTGGTCCACCCGGATCAAAGCGAGCAAGTCGGCGGCATGGTTGAGCGTTACACCAAGCTGATCGAAGAAGACGGCGGCAAAATCCACCGTCTGGAAGATTGGGGCCGTCGTCAACTGGCCTACGCAATCAACAATGTTCACAAGGCTCACTACGTGATGCTGAACGTTGAGTGCACTGGCAAGGCCCTGGCCGAGCTGGAAGACAACTTCCGCTACAACGATGCAGTGATCCGTAACCTGGTCATCCGTCGCGAAGAAGCCGTTACCGGCCAATCCGAGATGCTCAAGGCTGAAGAAAACCGCAGTGAGCGCCGTGAGCGTCGCGACCGTCCTGAGCACGAAGGCGCTGAAAGCGCTGATAGTGATGACAGCGACAACAGCGATAACGCTGACGAGTAATCCACGGACCTTTTAAGGAGCCTATCAAATGGCACGTTTCTTCCGTCGTCGTAAATTCTGCCGCTTCACCGCTGAAGACGTGAAAGAGATCGATTACAAAGATCTCAACACTCTGAAAGCCTACGTATCCGAGACCGGCAAAATCGTTCCAAGCCGCATCACCGGTACCAAAGCTCGTTATCAGCGTCAGCTGGCCACCGCTATCAAGCGCGCCCGCTTCCTGGCCCTGCTGGCCTACACCGACAGCCACGGCCGCTGAGACCGGGCAGTCGACACGTAGCAAAGGATTGAATGTATGCGTGCCTTAGCTGAGTTCATCATGCGGGGCCGTATGCAGGCCACTCTCGTAGTGGCTGGATGCGCGGCATTGCCGTTGTTGTATTGGTTGGGTGCTGCCGCCGGATGTCTTGTGCTCCTGCGGCGCGGATTGAGGGACGCCCTGGGCGTTCTTGCTCTGGGACTGCTGCCGGCGTTGATCTGGTGGCTTTACTCCGACGACCCACGAGCACTTCTGGTGCTGCTGGGGTCTGCAAGCCTTGCGTTGGTTTTGCGCGCAAGCGAGTCCTGGAACCGCGTGCTGCTGGTCAGCATAGCGATGGGAGTGGTGTTTTCAGTGGTGCTGGGGGCGGTTTTCGGTCCCCAGATCGAGATGCTGGCGCAGGCTTTGATAAAAGTCATGCCGTCGCTACTCGGTGAGGTCTACCAGCAAATGTCGGTAGACGAGCAAGCGCGTTTCGCGTCCCTGATTACACCAATCCTGACCGGCCTGATTGCGGCCTTGTTGCAAATCGTCAGTGTGCTGAGCCTGATTGTCGGGCGCTACTGGCAGGCGTTGTTGTACAACCCCGGTGGTTTCGGTCGCGAGTTTCGCGCCGTCCGAATCCCGCTGGGTCCCGCGATGTTGCTGCTGGCGGGCATGGTTGTGACACCGAATCTCGGTGTCCAGATGTCCATGCTTGTACCGCTGTGCAGCGTACCGCTGGTTTTCGCCGGGCTGGCCCTGATTCACGGGCTGGTGGCGCAAAAGCGACTGGCCAGATTCTGGCTGGTGGGGTTGTACGTCACGCTGTTGCTGTTCATGCAGCTGATCTATCCGTTGCTGGTGGTCTTGGCCATCGTCGACAGCCTGATTGATTTTCGCGGTCGTCTGGCGCCGAAAGACGCCGATGACGCGAACGGTGAAGGTTAAAAGTTAAGAGGATTTTCACATGCAACTGATCCTTCTGGAAAAAGTCACCAACCTGGGCAACCTGGGTGACAAAGTGAACGTTAAGGCTGGTTACGGTCGTAACTACCTGCTGCCTTACGGCAAAGCTACCGCTGCGACCCCAGCCAACCTGGCTGCGTTCGAAGAGCGTCGTGCTGAGCTGGAAAAAGCCGCAGCAGATCGTAAATCGTCGGCTGAAAGCCGCGCTGCCCAACTGGCCGAGCTGGAAGTGACCATCACTGCCACCGCTGGCGACGAAGGCAAGCTGTTCGGTTCGATCGGTACTCACGACATCGCTGACGCACTGACCGCCTCCGGCGTTGAAGTAGCGAAAAGCGAAGTTCGTCTGCCGAACGGCACCATCCGCAACGTAGGTGAATTCGACGTAGCCGTGCACCTGCACGCCGAAGTTGAAGCCACCGTACGCGTTGTCGTGGTAGCAGCTTAAGCAGCACTTGTCGGCTGGCACCCTCGGGTGCTTGCCGGTAACATCGGGCACGATCCTGTTCACAGGTCGTGCCCTTTGTCTTTCTGGTAACACCCGTTTTCAAACCCCTGCTTTTCAAAAAACCAAGTGGCCATGAACGAAATCTCTGCTCCCGAGCAATACGATCTGCAAACCGCCGCGCTGAAGGTGCCGCCGCATTCCATCGAAGCCGAACAGGCTGTACTCGGTGGTCTGATGCTGGACAACAACGCCTGGGAACGCGTGCTCGATCAAGTCTCCGACGGCGATTTCTATCGACATGACCACCGTCTGATTTTCCGTGCGATCGCCAAGCTGGCCGATCAGAACATGCCGATCGACGTCGTGACCCTGTCCGAGCAACTGGACAAGGAAGGTCAGACCTCGCAGGTCGGCGGCCTCGGTTACCTGGGCGAACTGGCGAAAAACACGCCATCGGTCGCCAACATCAAGGCCTATGCGCAGATCGTTCGTGAGCGGGCAACCTTGCGCCAGCTGATCGGCATCAGCACCGAAATCGCCGACAGCGCTTTCAACCCGGAAGGCCGTACCGCCGCCGAGATTCTCGACGAAGCCGAACGGCAGATCTTCCAGATCGCCGAGGCCCGGCCTAAAACCGGCGGCCCGGTGGGTGTGAATGACCTGTTGACCAAGGCCATCGACCGCATCGACACCCTGTTCAACACCGACAACGCCATCACTGGCCTGTCCACCGGTTACACCGACCTCGACGAGAAGACCAGCGGCCTGCAGCCGGCCGACTTGATCATCGTTGCCGGCCGTCCGTCCATGGGTAAGACCACCTTTGCCATGAACCTGGTGGAAAACGCCGTGTTGCGCAGCGAGAAGGCGGTTCTGGTTTACTCGCTGGAGATGCCAGGCGAATCGCTGATCATGCGTATGTTGTCGTCGCTGGGGCGTATCGACCAGACCAAGGTGCGTTCCGGCCAGCTGGAAGATGACGATTGGCCACGCCTGACCTCGGCGGTCAACCTGCTCAACGATCGCAAGCTGTTCATCGACGATACCGCCGGTATCAGCCCGTCGGAAATGCGTGCGCGGACCCGCCGTCTGGTACGTGAGCATGGCGAAGTCGGCCTGATCATGATCGACTACCTGCAGCTCATGCAGATCCCGGGCTCCAGCGGTGATAACCGGACCAACGAAATTTCCGAGATCTCGCGATCCCTGAAAGCCTTGGCCAAGGAATTCAACTGCCCGGTCGTTGCGCTGTCACAGCTCAACCGTTCCCTGGAACAGCGCCCGAACAAACGCCCGGTGAACTCCGACTTGCGCGAATCCGGAGCGATCGAGCAGGACGCCGACGTGATCATGTTCGTGTACCGCGACGAGGTGTATCACCCGGAGACCGAGCACAAAGGCATTGCCGAGATCATCATCGGCAAGCAGCGGAACGGGCCGATTGGCTTTATTCGCCTGGCCTTTATCGGCAAATACACGCGATTCGAGAACCTGGCGCCGGGTAGCTACAACTTCGACGACGACGAGTGATTTGTAGCGCCTGATCGGACGCCATCGCGGGCAAGCCCGCTCCCACAGGGTTATCACTGTCCTTGTGGGAGCTGGCTTGCCAGCGATAAGGTCACCACAATTTCCGACCACAGCCGTCGGAATTGGTCAAAATTTGTGCTATATTCCGCGCCCGCGAAATTCAATGAAAGCCAACACCGGTTATCGACATGCAAGCAGCCAAGCCGTTATTTGACTATCCCAAGTACTGGGCCGAATGTTTCGGACCAGCGCCATTCCTGCCGATGAGCAGGGAGGAGATGGATCAGCTTGGCTGGGATTCCTGCGACATCATCATCGTCACCGGTGATGCCTACGTCGATCACCCGTCGTTCGGCATGGCGATCATCGGCCGGCTGCTGGAGTCCCAGGGCTTCCGCGTCGGGATCATTGCCCAGCCGAACTGGCAGTCCAAAGACGATTTCATGAAGCTTGGCGAGCCGAACCTGTTCTTCGGTGTCGCGGCCGGCAACATGGACTCGATGATCAACCGCTACACCGCCGACAAGAAAATCCGCTCCGACGACGCCTACACCCCGGGTGGCCTGGCGGGCAAGCGTCCGGATCGCGCGAGCCTGGTCTACAGCCAGCGCTGCAAGGAAGCCTACAAGCACGTGCCGATCGTGCTCGGTGGCATCGAAGCGTCCCTGCGCCGCATCGCCCACTACGATTACTGGCAGGACCGGGTGCGTAACTCGATCCTGATCGACGCTTGCGCCGACATCCTGCTCTACGGCAACGCCGAGCGTGCGATCGTCGAAGTCGCCCAGCGCCTGTCCTACGGTCACAAGATCGAAGACATCACCGATGTGCGCGGCACCGCGTTCATTCGCCGCGACACACCGAAAGACTGGTACGAAGTCGACTCCACGCGTATCGACCGTCCGGGCAAGATCGACAAGATCATCAACCCGTACGTGAACACCCAAGACACCCAGGCCTGCGCCATCGAGCAGGAAAAGGGGCCGGTTGAAGATCCACAGGAAGCCAAGGTCGTGCAGATCCTGGCCAGCCCGAAGATGACCCGCGACAAGACCGTGATCCGTCTGCCGTCGGTGGAAAAGGTCCGCAACGACGCAGTGCTCTACGCCCACGCCAACCGCGTGCTGCACCTGGAAACCAACCCGGGCAACGCCCGTGCCCTGGTGCAGAAGCACGGCGAAGTGGACGTCTGGTTCAACCCGCCACCGATTCCGATGACCACCGAAGAAATGGACTACGTCTTCGGCATGCCTTACGCCCGCATTCCGCACCCGGCGTATGGCAAGGAGAAGATCCCGGCCTACGACATGATCCGCTTCTCGGTGAACATCATGCGTGGCTGCTTCGGCGGCTGTACCTTCTGCTCGATCACCGAGCACGAAGGCCGGATCATCCAGAACCGCTCCCACGAATCGATCATCCGAGAGATCGAAGAAATTCGTGACAAAGTTCCCGGTTTTACCGGCGTGATCTCCGACCTGGGCGGCCCGACCGCGAACATGTATCGCATAGCCTGCAAGACTCCGGAAATCGAATCCGCGTGCCGCAAGCCGTCCTGCGTGTTCCCTGGTATCTGTCCGAACCTGAACACCGACCACTCGGCGCTGATCCAGTTGTACCGCAGCGCCCGTGAATTGCCGGGTGTGAAGAAGATCCTGATCGCCTCCGGCCTGCGTTATGACCTCGCGGTCGAGTCGCCGGAGTACGTTAAAGAGCTGGTAACCCACCACGTCGGTGGCTACCTGAAGATCGCCCCGGAACACACCGAGGAAGGTCCGCTCAACCAGATGATGAAACCGGGCATCGGCAGCTATGACAAGTTCAAGCGCATGTTCGAGAAGTACTCCAAGGAAGCAGGCAAGGAGCAGTACCTGATTCCGTACTTCATCGCGGCCCACCCGGGCACCACCGACGAAGACATGATGAACCTGGCCCTGTGGCTCAAGGGCAATGGTTTCCGTGCCGACCAGGTGCAGGCGTTCTACCCGTCGCCGATGGCCACCGCCACCGCGATGTACCACTCGGGCAAGAACCCGCTGCGCAAGGTCACCTACAAGAGTGACGCGGTTACCATCGTCAAGAGCGAAGAGCAGCGTCGCCTGCACAAGGCGTTCCTGCGTTATCACGATCCGAAAGGCTGGCCGATGCTACGTGAAGCGCTGACCCGCATGGGCCGTGCCGATCTGATCGGGCCGGGCAAGAACCAGTTGATCCCGCTGCACCAGCCGTCCACCGACAGCTACCAGAGTGCCCGTCGCAAGAACTCGACGCCGGCCGGCAGCCACAAGGTTGCAGGGGAAAAGACCACCAAGATCCTGACCCAGCATACCGGCCTGCCACCACGCGCCAGCGATGGCGGTAACCCGTGGGACAAGCGTGAGCAGGCCAAGGCGGCGGCATTCGCCCGCAACCAGCAGGCAGCCAAGGAGCGCAAGGAAGCGGCCAAAGGCAAGGGACCCAAGCCTGCGCGCAAGCCGGTCGTGCCGCGCTAAGCCGCGCTTGAGCTGAACAAAACGCCAACCTTCGGGTTGGCGTTTTGCGTTTCCGGGTTTAACCATTTGTGCTGGAGCCACTGGCCTCTTCGCGGGCAAGCCCGCTCCCACAGTGTTCGAGGTTGCACGCGATTGCGTGTTCGCAGCAGTTCCCTGTGGGAGCGGGCTTGCCCGCGAAGAGGCCCGAACAGGCGGCGACTTCACAACTTCCCGCCACAAATCCGTGCAACTCTCTCCAACCAATTTCCCGCATCGCCCGATTTTGGTGCTGTACTGCCTCCTGCAACGGGAGAAAGCGCCAGCACTGCTGGATGGCATAAGTCTTGCGCGCTTTCCAATACGCTTAGGGCTCGCAGGAGGCACGCCGTGTCGATTCATGTCGCATTGCACCACGTCACACATTATCGCTATGACCGCGCTGTCGAGTTGGGCCCGCAGATCGTTCGCCTGCGTCCCGCCGCCCACAGCCGCACGCGGATACTTTCCTATGCGCTGAAAGTCTCGCCCGAGCAGCATTTCATCAATTGGCAGCAGGACCCCCAGGGTAATTACCTGGCTAGGCTGGTGTTCCCGGAGAAAACCGAAGAGCTGCGGATCGAAGTCGATCTGCTGGCGGAAATGGCGGTGTTCAATCCGTTCGACTTTTTCCTTGAGCCCTACGCCGAAAAAATTCCATTCGCTTACGCGACCGACGAGCGCAAGGAGCTGGCGCCGTACCTGGAAACCTTGCCCCTGACGCCGAAGTTCAAGGCCTACCTGGATGGCATCGACCGCACGCCATTGCCGGCGGTGGATTTCCTCGTTGCGCTCAACCAGCGTCTGAGCGAAGACATCAACTACCTGATCCGCATGGAGCCGGGGGTGCAAACGCCCGAGCACACCCTGGAGCAGGCCTCCGGTTCCTGCCGTGATTCGGCGTGGTTGCTGGTGCAACTGCTTCGTCACCTGGGGCTGGCCGCGCGTTTCGTGTCGGGCTACCTGATTCAATTGACCGCCGACCTGAAAAGCCTCGACGGTCCTTCCGGTACCGAAGTGGACTTCACCGACCTGCACGCCTGGTGCGAGGTATATCTGCCCGGTGCCGGCTGGATCGGCCTGGATGCAACCTCCGGGCTGTTTGCCGGTGAAGGACACATCCCGTTGGCCTGTAGTCCCGATCCATCCTCTGCGGCACCGATCAGTGGCTTGGTGGAACCGTGCGAGTGCGAATTCAGCCACGAAATGTCGGTGGAGCGAATCTGGGAAGCCCCGCGGGTCACCAAGCCCTACACCGAAGAGCAGTGGCTGGCGATCCAGGCCCTGGGCCGGCAGATCGATGCCGACCTGCTCGAAGGCGACGTGCGCCTGACCATGGGCGGTGAGCCGACCTTTGTGTCCATCGATGATCCGGACGGTGCGGAGTGGAACACCGCGGCGCTGGGGCCGAGCAAGCGCCGGCTGTCCGCCGAACTGTTCCAGCGCATGCGCAAGCGTTATGCCCCGCAAGGCCTGGTGCATTTTGGCCAGGGCAAATGGTATCCCGGCGAACAACTGCCGCGCTGGTCGCTCAATTGCTATTGGCGCCGCGACGGTGTGCCGATCTGGCACGACAGCGCGCTGATCGCCGACGAGCAACAGGATTACGGCGCCAATGGCGAGCTGGCCGGGCGTTTTCTGGCGAGTGTCGCCGAGCGCTTGAACATTCCTACGCGCTTTGTGTTTCCAGCCTACGAAGACAATTTCTATTACCTCTGGCGCGAAGGCACTTTGCCGCAGAACGTCAGCGCCGAAGACTCGCGACTCGAAGAGCCTTTGGAGCGTGCGCGTTTGCGCAAAGTCTTCAGTCAGGGCCTGGAAAAGGTGATTGGCCAGGTCCTGCCCTTGGCGCGCACCGCCAAGGGTGATCAGTGGCAAAGCGGCCGTTGGTACCTGCGTGACGAGCACTGCCGGCTGGTGCCGGGGGACTCGCCGCTGGGGTATCGCCTGCCTCTGGGTTCACAGCCGTGGGTGAAGGCGGCGGAATATCCGTTCATTCACCCCAACGATCCCAATCAGGATTTCCCGGCGCTACCTGGTACGGAACAACTGCAGCGCCAGGGCGCGGCGGCGTTGATTGAAGATCGGGCACCCAAGGTCGATGAGTCCGCCGACTGGCTGACCCGCACCGCCTTCTGCGCCGAAGCACGGGAAGGCCGGTTGTACCTGTTCATGCCGCCGCTGGAGCGGGTCGAGGATTATCTGGAGTTAGTGACAGCCATCGAGGCCACGGCCCGGGAGCTGGATTGCCCGGTATTGTTGGAAGGTTACGAGCCACCGAGCGATCCGCGCCTGAGCAACTTTCGCATTACCCCTGATCCCGGCGTGATCGAAGTCAACGTGCAGCCATCCGCGACCTGGGACGAGTTGGTTGAGCGCACTGAGTTTCTTTACGAAGAAGCGCGCCAGACCCGACTCACCACCGAGAAATTCCTGATCGACGGCCGGCACACCGGCACCGGTGGTGGCAACCACTTCGTACTGGGGGGCGCGACGCCGGCGGATTCACCGTTTCTGCGGCGTCCGGATTTGCTGCGCAGCCTGATCAGCTACTGGCATAACCATCCGTCCTTGTCCTACCTGTTTTCCGGGCTGTTCATCGGCCCGACGTCCCAGGCCCCACGCGTCGACGAAGCACGCAACGACGCCTTGTATGAACTGGAAATCGCCTTCGCCCAGATGCCTGCGCCGGGCGAAGAGTGCGCCCCGTGGTTGGTGGATCGCCTGCTGCGCAACCTGTTGATCGACGTGACCGGCAACACCCATCGCGCCGAGTTCTGCATCGACAAACTCTATTCACCGGATGGCGCGACCGGTCGTCTGGGCTTGCTGGAGTTGCGTGCCTTTGAAATGCCACCCCATGCGCGCATGAGTCTGGCCCAGCAGTTATTGCTGAGGGCATTGGTTGCACGGTTCTGGCGCGAGCCTTATGCGCCGCCAAAACTGGCGCGCTGGGGCACCGAACTGCATGACCGGTTCCTGTTGCCGCATTTTATCGAACAGGATTTCGCTGACGTGGTCGCCGATCTCAACGCCGCCGGTTATCCGGTGCGGACGGAGTGGTTTGCGGCGCACCTGCAGTTCCGCTTTCCCAAGGTCGGCGACTACGCCGTCAATGGCATTGCGCTGGAACTGCGCCAGGCACTTGAGCCATGGCATGTATTGGGCGAGGAGGGCGCGGCCGGTGGCACGGTGCGCTACGTCGACTCGTCCCTGGAGCGCCTGCAGGTCAAGCTCAACGGATTGCCGCCGCAACGCTATCTGCTGACCTGCAACGGCCTGCCTGTGCCGTTGCAGCCCACTGGGCGGGTCGGCGAGTTCGTCGCCGGTGTGCGCTTCCGTGCCTGGCAACCGGCCAACTGCCTGCAGCCGACCATCCCGGTCCATGCGCCGCTGGTGTTCGACCTGCTCGACACCTGGATGGGCCGTTCGCTGGGCGGTTGCCAGTATCACGTCGCCCATCCGGGGGGGCGCAACTACGAGACGTTGCCAGTGAACGCCAATGAAGCCGAGAGCCGGCGTATGGCGCGTTTCTTCCGAATCGGACACACGCCGGGGAAACTTCCGATACCCAATATGGAAATTAACGACGAGCTACCGATGACACTCGATTTACGACGTTTCTAATTCGTACGCGACGCCCGGATTTTTCGTCTATCCGGGCGTCATGAGCGTGCGTTAGTCTGACCGATCAATGCTGTCTGCCGAGCTTTCCATGCCTGACCTGCTAGACCGCTACCCGCTGACGGCGGGCACCTATCACGAATTGCTCGACGACAGCGGTGCCATAAGGCCGCACTGGCGTCGGCTGTTCGATCAGTTGCAGCGCAGCACGCCCGTGCAGTTGGTGCAGCGCCAGGCATTGCTGACCCGGCAGATCCAGGAAAACGGCGTCACCTATAACGTCTACGCCGATCCCAAGGGCGCCGATCGGCCATGGGAGCTGGACTTGCTGCCCCATGTGATTGCCGCCGATGAGTGGGAGCAATTGTCCGCCGGCATCGCCCAGCGTGCGCGTTTGCTCAATGCCGTACTGGCCGATCTCTATGGCCCGCAACGCTTGATTGCCGAAGGTCTGCTGCCGGCGGAGCTGGTATTTGGCCACAACAATTTCCTCTGGCCCTGTCAGGGCATCAAGCCGCCTGACGGAGCCTTTTTGCATCTGTACGCCGTGGATCTGGCGCGTACACCCGATGGCCGCTGGTGGGTAACGGCCGATCGTACTCAGGCGCCGTCCGGCGCTGGCTACGCTCTGGAAAACCGCACCATCGTGTCTCGGGCCTTTCCCGAGTTGTATCGTGATTTGAAGGTGCAGCACCTGGCGGGATTCTTCCGCACCCTCCAGGAGACACTGGCCCGTCAGGCGCCAAGTGATGAAGATGCACCGCTGGTGGTGCTGCTGACGCCGGGGCGTTTCAACGAAAGCTATTTCGAACACCTGTACCTGGCCCGCCAGCTTGGCTACCCGTTGGTGGAAGGTGGCGACCTCACGGTGCGCGATGCCACGGTCTACCTGAAGACCCTGAGTGGTCTGCGTCGGGTCCACGCGATCATGCGCCGGCTCGACGATGACTTCTGCGACCCGCTGGAATTGCGCACCGACTCGGCCCTGGGCGTACCGGGCCTGCTCGAAGCCGTGCGCCAGGGTCGGGTGCTGGTGGCCAACGCCCTCGGCAGCGGTGTGCTGGAGTCGCCGGGCTTGCTGGGTTTCCTGCCGAAGATCAACCAGTTCCTGTTTGGCGAAGAACTGATCCTGCCGTCCATTGCCACCTGGTGGTGCGGGGAGGCGCCGGTGCTGGCCCAGGCCCTTGAAAAAATGCCGGAGCTGCTGATCAAGCCGGCGTTTCCGTCCCAGAGTTTCGCCCCGCTATTCGGTCGGGATTTGAGTGAAAAACAGCGCCAGGAGCTCGCCGAGCGCATGCAGGCGCGGCCGTATGCTTATGTTGCGCAAGAACTTGCGCAATTGTCCCAGGCGCCGATATGGCAGGCCGAGGACGGTCAACTGCAACCGCGGGCCATCGGCATGCGCGTGTATGCGGTGGCCAGTCGCGACGGCTATCGGGTGTTGCCCGGTGGCTTGACCCGTGTGGCCGCGCAAGCGGATGCCGAGGTGGTATCGATGCAGCGCGGTGGCGCCAGCAAGGACACCTGGGTGCTGGGCGAACGTTCACCGAGCGGCGAACAGTGGACAGCCCAGCGCAATATCGGCGTGCATGACCTGGTGCGCCGCGATCCTTATTTGCCGTCGCGGGTGGTGGAAAACCTGTTCTGGTTCGGCCGTTATTGCGAACGCTGCGATGACAGCGCCCGATTGCTGCGAATCATGCTGGCGCGTTATGTCGACGGCGATGATCCGCAGGCCCTGGAGGCGGCGGTCGATCTTGGCGAACGACTGATGCTGTTGCCCGATGAAGGCGAACTGCCGGAGCGATTGCTGGCGGCGATACTCGGCGAGGACTGGCCGTTCAGCCTGCGTTCCAACCTGCAACGTTTGCAGTGGGCGGCCTCGCAGGTGCGTGGCAAGCTGTCGCGGGAGAACTGGCAGGCGCTGGTGGAGCTGCAACGCGAAGCGATGGAGCTCGAGACCGATGAACCGGACTTCGGCGAGTTGCTCGACTTCCTCAACCGGCTGGTGATGTCCCTGGCGGCGCTGTCTGGTTTTGCCTTGGACGACATGACCCGGGACGAAGGCTGGCGCTTCCTGATGATCGGCCGGCGGCTCGAACGCCTGCAGTTTCTCAGCGGCAGCCTGGCGGCGTTCCTGCGTGGCGCCGGGGCTTTCGATCAGGCGGGACTGGAATGGTTGCTGGAGCTGGGCAACAGCAGCATTACCTATCGTTCGCGGTACCTGGCGGTGGCGCAATTGATCCCGGTGCTCGACCTGTTGTTGCTCGATGAGCAGAACCCGCACGCGGTGCTGTTTCAGTTGAAACTGGTGACCCGCACGCTCAAACGCCTGTGCGACGACTTCGGTGTACCTCGCGAAGCGGGCCTGCCACAGTTGGTGGAGCGTCTGGCGCGCTTCGATCTGGGCTGCCTGGAAAACCCATTGTTTGGCGCCGCCAGCGTGCGTGCTGCCATCGAAGGGCTGGCCGATCTGCTGCAGGAAATTGCCGATGCCAGCGGGCAGGTTTCGGATCGCCTGGCCTTGCGTCACTTCGCCCACGTCGATGATGTCAGCCAGCGCACGGTGTCCGTCTGATGAGCGCTCACTACCAGATTTTCCACGATACCCATTATCACTACGACAGCCCGGTGTCCCTGGCCCAGCAACTGGCGCATTTGTGGCCCAGGCCTTGTGCGTGGCAGCGCTGCTCCGACCAGCAATTGCAGATCAGTCCCGACCCGACTTCACGTCGCGATGAGCTGGATGTGTTCGGCAATCCGTTAACCCGGCTGGCGTTCGAGCGCCCCCATGATGAACTGCTGGTCAACGCCAGCCTGACGATTGAGGTGCTGACCCGGCCCTTGGTCGATTTCAATCGATCCCCAGCTTGGGAGGACACCCGCAACGCGCTGACCTACAGCAGCCAGCCGCTTTCACCGCAATTGCTTGAAGCCTGCCGTTACCGGTTCGAATCGCCTTATGTGCATTTGAAGCGCAACTTCGTCGAGTTTTCCGAGAGCTGCTTTCCGGCGGGGCGGCCGCTGTTGCTCGGGGTCCAGGCCTTGATGGAGAAAATCTTCAGCGAATTCACCTTCGATGCCGAAGCGACGCAGGTTGCGACCCCCCTGGTGGAAGTGCTGGAACGCCGGCGCGGGGTTTGTCAGGACTTCGCCCACCTGATGCTCGCTTGCATACGCTCTCGTGGATTGGCTGCGCGCTACATCAGCGGCTATCTGTTGACCCAGCCACCGCCCGGTCAGCCGCGATTGATTGGCGCCGATGCGTCGCATGCCTGGATCTCGGTGTTTTGCCCGGTGTCAGGCTGGGTGGATTTCGATCCGACCAACAATGTGCAACCGGCGCTGGAACACATCACCTTGGCCTGGGGCCGGGATTTCTCCGATGTGTCGCCGTTGCGCGGGGTCATTCTGGGCGGAGGCAACCATGATCCCGAAGTTCGCGTCACAGTGATGCCATTGGAATAGCCATGCCCCCTTGTAGGAGCTGCCGAAGGCTGCGATCTTTTGATCTTGAGCTTTTTCAGGCCATTGAAGAGCAAGATCAAAAGATCGCAGCCTTCGGCAGCTCCTACAGGGTCGGCAGCATCGCCGCCAACCCTGGACACAGATCCGTGGGCCTGATCAGATCATCCGGCCCGGAGGGACTCAGGCGTCGGGCGCCTGTTCTTTCGGTGCATCAACATCATCAACATCGTCATCGGCCGCGACTTCACCGTCAGGGTTCAGTGCCGCTTCGTCAGCCATTGCTTTCTTGCGCTGAAGCTTTTCCTCTTTCTTCTGTTCCTTGGCCAGGTCTCTCTGACGTTTGGCGAAGGAGTAATTGGGTTTGGCCATGGGCGATCCTCTGGGGTCGAAGGTGAGGTTTGAGCGGCGCGTATTCTGCCCTGTATCGATGCCTAAGTCGTTAGTCGGGTTTTTGCTCGACCCATTTGGGCGCAACGGTCGGCTGCCAGCGATCGAGGGCGTCGAGCAGCATCTGCGGCGATTCGCTCACCTGCAGCATGTCACGGTGTGCCGCGCGAACGAAGCCTTCGCCGACGATATGATCGAGAAAACCGGTGAGTTTGCTGTAGAAACCATTCACTTCCAGCAAGCCCAACGGTTTGCCGTGGTAGCCCAATTGGCCCCAGGTCCAGACTTCGAACAGCTCTTCCAGGGTACCCAGGCCACCGGGCAAAGCGATGAAGGCATCGCTGAGTTCAGCCATCCGCGCCTTGCGCGCATGCATGCCGTCGACCACTTCCAGGCGGGTCAGGCCGCTGTGGCCGATTTCCTTGTCCTTGAGGCTCTGCGGGATGATGCCGATCACTTCACCGCCGGCCGCCAATGCCGCGTCGGCGACGATGCCCCGTAGACCAGGGTCAGCTTGCGTTCGGCCAAGGCCTGGCCAAGGGCCACGGCCGCTTCACGATAAGCGGGGTTGGTGCCAGTGCTGGCGCCGCAGAATACACAAACGGATGTTAAAGACATGCCTTGCTCCAGGGTCGATCAGGGCCACAGGGTAAAGGCAGGCGCGCTACGCTCCAAGGGCTAAACTTCGCGCCTGGGCGTTTCGCAGGTTCCGCTGGCACCGCAGGCATAGGCGGCGAGCAAGCTGCATAACAGGGTATTGATCGACATGACAGACGCTCCGAAAAATGAGGACAGTCTGATGATAGGGCCGGGGCAGACACCTGGCTGGTAGATTGTCTCGATCGGTCCCATAGCCCGAAAGTTGTATACAGTTTTTGCTTCAGGTCATAGGAACTTGCGAAGTTTTCAGGCAGTCTTCTGTTCATTCGCATTTCTCATTCACCCTGCCTTGGAGATTCACCATGTTTGCCAAACTTGTTGCGGTATCCCTGTTGACACTGGCCAGCAGCCAATTGATGGCTGCCGAGTGCAAAGTCACCGTTGACTCCACTGACCAGATGTCTTTCGACACGAAGGCCATTGAAATCGACAAGAGCTGCAAAACGTTCACCGTGGAATTGAAGCACTCCGGCAACCTGCCGAAAAACGTCATGGGCCACAACCTGGTCATCAGCAAAGAAGCCGACATGCAGCCGATCGCAACCGACGGTCTGAGCGCTGGCATCGACAAGAATTACCTGAAAGAAGGCGACGCCCGCATCATCGCCCACACCAAGATCATCGGCGCCAAGGAAACCGACTCGGTGACCTTCGACGTGTCCAAGCTCGATGCCAATGAAAAGTACGGCTTCTTCTGCTCGTTCCCGGGCCACATTTCGATGATGAAAGGCACTGTGACCCTGAAATAAGCAGGTTCACCGCGTTATCGTTCTTCGCGAGCAGGCTCGCTCCCACAATTAGACCGCGATCAAATGTGGGAGCGAGCCGGCTCCGGGCGGCGTTCCGACGAATGGGCCATCGGCTTCAGCAAATGTGCTGGCCAAAGAAAAGCCCGCTGAGAATCACTCCTCGGCGGGCTTTTTCATTCATTCACCCATCAAGGCGCAAACGGCATCACCCGCTTGTGATGCGTCTTGTTGTACGTGTTTACGATGATCTGGAACGCCTCTTCACGCACCGGCTCGCCGTGCAGGAACGCGTCGATCTCGGCGTAGGTCACGCCATGGGACGCTTCGTCCGGTTTGCCCGGTGACAGGTCTTCGAGGTCGGCGGTCGGGATTTTTTCCACCAGCGATTCCGGTGCGCCGAAGCTGCGGGCGATGGCACGGACCTGGTTTTTCACCAGGCCACTGAGCGGTGCCAGGTCGCAGGCGCCGTCACCGAACTTGGTGAAGAAACCCATTACCGCTTCCGCCGCATGATCGGTGCCGATCACCAGCCCATGGGCCGCGCCGGCGATGGTGTACTGGGCGACCATGCGCATGCGCGCCTTGGTGTTGCCGAGCACGAAATCCACCGACACCGCGTGCTTGCCTTCGAACGCCGCGACTTCGTTGGCCAGGGCTTTGACCGCCGGGCCGATGTTCACCGTGTGGCGCTCGTCCGGTTTGATGAAGTCCACCGAGGCCTGGGCGTCATGTTCATCGAACTGGGTTTCGTACGGCAGCCGCACGGCGATGAATTTGTAGGCGGCATCACCACTGCGCTGGCGCAGCTCACGGACCGCACGCTGGGCCAGCAGGCCGGCAGTCAGGGAGTCGACACCACCACTGATGCCCAGCACCAGGGTCTTGAGCCCGGAATTGACCAGGCAGTCCTGGATGAAGGTAATCCGCCGGGCGACTTCGGCTTCGAGGGCAGCTTCGTCGGCGAACGGCGGTTGGACCTTGAGCTGTTCAGCAATCTCACGCTGTACGGCTTGCATGAATTCACTCCTTGCTAGAGGGGGGCAGGAACTTGGAAAACGTGTCGCAAATAGGCGACGAAATTCGGGTCTGTGCAGTGAGTCTTGCCGGGCTCGTCGGAGATCTTCGCCACCGGCGCGCCGTTGCAGGCCGTCATTTTAAGCACGATGCTCATTGGTTCGACACCCGGAATATCACAGGTCAGGTTGGTGCCGATGCCGAAGCTGACATTGATTCGACCCCGCAGCGCCCGAAAAATCTCCAGGGCCCTGGGCAGCGTCAGGCTGTCGGAGAAGGTCAACGTCTTGCTCATCGGGTCGATGCCAAGCTTGTGATAGTGCGCGATGGCTTTTTCCGCCCACGCCACCGGATCGCCCGAGTCGTGGCGCAAACCGTCGAAAAGCTTGGCGAAAAACAGGTCGAAATCGCCCAGGAACGCATCGATGGTGATGCAGTCGGTTAGCGCGATCCCTAGCAGGCCACGGTATTCGCGAACCCAGCAATCGAGGGCGGCGATCTGGCTGTCGATCAGCCGCGGGCCGAGTTGCTGGTGGGCCATGATCCATTCGTGGGCCATGGTGCCCAGCGGTTTCATGTCCAGTTCCCGCGACAGGTGCACGTTGCTGGTGCCGACGAAGCGCCCGGGGAAATCGTGCTTGAGCACGTTCACCACTTCCTCCTGTACACGGTAGGAGAACCGACGACGGGTGCCGAAATCGGCTACCTGCAATTCGGACAATTCCTCGCTGCTGGCGTTGGCGGTCAGCCAGTCGAACTTGCGATAGAGCTGCTCGCGCGCCTGTTCCAGGACAATCTCCCGATAGCGATAGCGGTTACGCACCTCACTGACGATGGCCAGAATCGGTACCTCGAACAGGATCACGTGCAGCCACGGGCCCCGCAGACGGATGAACAGTTCGCCGTTTTCGATGCCGGTGTGGATATAGCGCAAGTTGAAGCGGAACAGCCCGAGAAAACGCAGGAAATCCGGCTTCAGGAAGCTGATGCGCTCCAGAAAACTCAATTGGTCGACGCTCAGGCTCAGCTCGGCCAGACGTTCGATCTGGAAACGGATCTCCGCCAGGTACGGGCGTAAATCTTCACTATTACGGCAACGAAACTCCCATTCGACCTCTACGTTCGGGTAGTTGTGCAGCACCGCCTGCATCATCGTCAGTTTGTAGAAGTCGGTGTCGAGCAGGTTCTGCACGATGCGATCGGCAAACACACTCTCGCTCATAACGGGGGTTCTCCACATTGAATAAGGCTAGTGGCGCATATCGGTGGTGTTGATTGCCAGCGATTTTTGAAGCGTCCCTACACCTGCTCCAGCATCCACTTCACGAAATCGCGCACCTTGGGCACTTCCGCCGAATGTTCCGGGTACGCCAGGTAATAGGCGTCGGTGCTGGGCATCGCATGCTGCCAGGGAATGACCAGTTTGCCGTCGGCCAGTTCCTCTTCCACCAGGAACCTTGGCAGCAGCGCTACGCCACAGCCGACTTGCGCCGCGCGGATGCACATGTAGAAGGTTTCGAAACGCGGGCCGTGGTAGCTGTGTTCGGTGTGGTAGCCCTGACTGTCGAACCAGTCGTGCCAGGCTTGGGGGCGGGAGGCGTTTTGCAGCAGGACCAGGTCGGTGAGTTGCGTCGGGTCGGTGAACGGCGTGTCGGGCAGGCTGCTTGGGGCACAGACCGGCACAAGCTCTTCGCTGAACAATTTCAGGCATTCGGTGCCCGGACGAGAACCCTGGCCGAAGTAGAACGCCAGGTCGCTGCGCCCCTGCAGCAGGTCGTCGGCTTCCTGTTCATTGCACAGGTCCAGATGGATCGACGGATGGCGCAGGCGCCAGCCCTTGAGGCGTGGCACCAGCCAGCGCGCGCCGAAGGTCGAGGGGGTGGAGACGCGCAGGACTTCGGTTTCACCCCCGTAGGAACGCAGGTAGTGGGTAGACATCTCAACCTGGGTGAGGATTTTTCGTACCTCCACCAGGTAGAGATCGCCCGCTGGCGTCATTTGCAGGCGTCGGCGAACCCGGCGAAACAACAGGTGCTGCAACAGCTCTTCCAGTTGCGCCACCTGTTTACTGACCGCGCTCTGGGTCAGGTTCAGCTCTTCCGCGGCCCGGGTGAAGCTCAGGTGGCGGGTCACGGCTTCGAAACACTGCAGCGCAGCGATCGAGGGCAAATAGCGTTTGTTCAGCATGGGCGGTCCTTTGTACTTGTCTCTTTATTGCCAACAATGCACAGCATGAATAAACGGAATGATATCTCTCTTAATGGTCGTTTGTTGAGTAACCTCGGGAGCGCTAAAACTACAGGTCTGATCAGTCGTGATTCGGCGGCTGCACACGTTCCGTTTTTTGCTTGAGGAGTGACCCATGGTTGCCGCATTGCTTGATCGTCTTGGTGTGAACCCGGCCCTGTACCAGAACGGCAAAGTGCCGGTGCATTCGCCGATCGATGGCAGCACGATTGCCACCGTCAACTGGGAAGGTGCCGCTGAAGTCGAGCAGCACATCAGTCGTGCAGATCATGCATTCGAACTGTGGCGCAAGGTTCCGGCACCGCGCCGCGGCGAGCTGGTGCGGCAACTGGGTGATATCCTGCGCGAATACAAGGCCGATCTCGGTGAGCTGGTGTCCTGGGAAGCGGGCAAGATCACCCAGGAAGGCCTGGGTGAAGTTCAGGAAATGATCGACATCTGCGACTTCGCCGTCGGCCTGTCCCGTCAACTGTACGGCTTGACCATCGCCTCCGAGCGCCCTGGCCACCACATGCGCGAAACCTGGCACCCGCTGGGCGTCGTCGGCGTGATCAGCGCCTTCAACTTCCCGGTGGCGGTCTGGGCCTGGAACACAACGCTGGCGCTGGTCTGTGGTAATCCGGTGATCTGGAAACCGTCGGAAAAAACGCCACTGACCGCCCTGGCCTGCCAGGCACTGTTCGACCGCGTGCTGAAGAATTTCAGCGATGCGCCACCGCACCTGAGCCAAGTGGTCATTGGCGGTCGTGATGCCGGTGAAGCCCTGGTCGATGACCCGCGTGTCGCGCTGGTCAGCGCTACCGGCAGCACCCGCATGGGCCGTGAAGTGGCGCCGAAAATCGCCGCGCGTTTTGCCCGCAGCATTCTTGAGCTTGGCGGCAACAACGCGATGATCCTTGGCCCAAGCGCCGATCTGGACATGGCCGTTCGCGCGATCCTGTTCAGCGCCGTCGGCACTGCGGGTCAGCGCTGCACCACGCTGCGTCGCCTGATCGCCCATGAGTCGGTGAAGGAAGAAATCGTCACCCGTCTCAAGGCCGCCTACTCCAAAGTGCGCATTGGCCATCCGCTGGAAGGCAACCTGATCGGCCCGCTGATCGACAAGCAAAGCTTCGACAACATGCAGGACGCGCTGGAACAGGCCCTGAGCGAAGGCGGTCGGGTGTTCGGCGGCAAGCGTCAGCTGGAAGACAAATTCCCCAATGCCTACTACGTTTCGCCAGCCATCGTCGAAATGCCGGAGCAGAGCGATGTGGTCTGCCATGAAACCTTCGCGCCGATCCTGTACGTGGTTGGCTACAGCGATTTCAACGAAGCCCTGCGTTTGAACAACGCCGTGCCGCAAGGCCTGTCGTCGTGCATCTTCACCACTGACGTACGTGAAGCCGAGCAGTTCATGTCGGCGGTGGGCAGTGACTGCGGTATCGCCAACGTCAACATCGGCCCGAGCGGTGCGGAAATTGGTGGGGCGTTTGGGGGTGAGAAAGAAACGGGCGGGGGCCGTGAGTCCGGTTCTGATGCATGGCGTGGTTACATGCGTCGTCAGACCAATACCGTGAACTATTCGCTGGAGTTGCCGTTGGCTCAAGGTATTACGTTTGACTGATGGGCCCTATCGCTGGCAAGCCAGCTCCCACAGGATTTGTGTTGCGGCACATAACCCTGTGGGAGCTGGCTTGCCAGCGATGCTTTGTTTTTGTTTGTTAGGTTTCTGATTGGAGTCTGGCAATGCCGTTACGCGAAGAGTGTCTGTGGGAAAAACTGACGCCGCAAAGGCCCGACAACTCGGCGCTCAAGGGTGAGGTGAAAGTCGATGTCTGCGTCATTGGCGCAGGTTTTACCGGGCTGTCGGCGGCGGTGCATCTGCTGGAGCAGGGCAAGACGGTATGTGTGCTCGAAGCCCATCGCGCCGGCCACGGCGGTTCGGGGCGCAACGTCGGGCTGGTCAATGCCGGCATGTGGATTCCCCCGGACGAGATCGAAGCCGGATTTGGCGAGGTGGTGGGCAGCCAGCTCAACCGCATGCTCGGCGCCGCACCGTCCCTGGTGTTCAGTCTTGTGGACAAGTACAACATCGATTGCCAGTTGCGCCGCGAGGGCACGCTGCACATGGCGCACAACGCCCGTGGCGAAGCTGACTTGCGCAGTCGCGAGGAGCAATGGAAGCGCCGTGGCGCCCCCGTCGAGCTGCTGACCGGGCAAGCCTGTGAGCAAGCGACGGGTACCAAAAAAATCGCTGCGGCACTGCTCGATCGCCGTGCTGGCACGCTCAACCCGATGGCTTACACCACCGGCTTGGCCAAGGCGGCCATTGGTCTGGGGGGGCAGTTGTTCGATCATTCCCCGGTGACCCGCCTCGAACGTCAGGGGCAGCGCTGGTCGGTGCAAACCGCGCAGGGTTCGGTCCTGGCCGAGCAAGTGGTGATCGCGTCCAATGCCTACACCGAAGGCGACTGGACCGAGCTGCGGCGCAATTTCTTCCCCGGTTATTACTATCAGGTGGCCTCGGTGCCGCTGACTGAAGACGCCGCGCAGCAAATCCTGCCCGGTGGCCAGGGATCCTGGGACACCCGCCAGGTGCTCAGCAGTATTCGCCGGGACAAGGACGGGCGCCTGCTGCTCGGCAGTCTCGGTAATGGCAACCAGAAGCCGGCCTGGTTTCTCAAGGCCTGGGCGGATCGGGTGCAGCAGCATTACTTCCCCTACCTCAAGCCGGTGGAATGGGAATGCACCTGGACCGGGTGCATCGCCTTCACCCCCGATCATTTGATGCGCCTGTTCGAACCGGCGCCCGGAATAGTGGCAGTGACCGGCTACAACGGTCGGGGTGTGACCACCGGGACCGTGGTCGGTAAGGCATTTGCCGATTATTTGTGTAACGGAAATCCTCAAGCGCTACCCATTCCCTTCGCTCCAATGCAGCCACTGGCAGGGGTGGGATTGCGTAGTTGTTTGTACGAGGCCGGCTTTTCGCTGTATCACGCAGGCCAGTGCTTGCGGATCGTGATCTGAATGTTGATTTTTGTTGTTGAAAGCGGCGCTTTTTTGATCAGCAGCTAGCCTGTAGTGGTGCGGGTTGTAGCAGTCCCGCACCAGCAGTGTGCACTTCGGTGACGCACGTTGTTACAGGCTGGTTGCACGTCGTTTAGTGCCGCGGTTGCAATGATGGCGCAGGCGGGTTGCGCCTCAAAAAAATAATGGTTTTACCTTCCGCGGTTTAGACGGTTGCACGCCCAATGAAAATGGGCCCGAGATAGTCGAAATAAGAATAAAGCAGCGACTTTTTTAAGAATAAAAAACCGATGGCACGGCCCTTGCTCTGAGCAATCAGTGAAGTCGCAGTGCCAATTAAAAAAACCATGGAGCACCACCTCATGTCCCAGACGTTTTACAAGAAAGGCTTTCTGGCCCTCGCAGTGGCAGCTGCGTTGGGTGTTTCTGCGTTTGCTCAGGCTGACATCAAGATCGGCGTAGCGGGTCCAATGACGGGCGCCAACGCGGCATTTGGCGAGCAGTACATGAAGGGTGCACAGGCAGCAGCCGATGCGGTCAACGCAGCGGGCGGCGTCAACGGGGAAAAAATCGTACTGGTCAAGGGCGATGACGCCTGCGAACCGAAACAGGCTGTGACGGTCGCCAAAGACCTGACCAACCAGAAAGTCGCCGGCGTAGTCGGTCACTTCTGCTCCTCCTCGACCATCCCGGCTTCCGAGATCTACGACGAAGCGGGCATCATCGCCATCACTCCAGGCTCTACCAACCCACAGGTGACCGAACGCGGCCTGAGCGCCATGTTCCGCATGTGCGGTCGTGACGACCAGCAAGGCATCGTGGCCGGCGACTACATCGTCGACGTGCTCAAGGGCAAGAAGGTTGTGGTACTGCACGACAAGGACACCTACGGCCAAGGCCTGGCTGACGCCACCAAGGCCCAACTGGTCAAGCGCGGCGTAACGCCTGTGCTGTATGAAGGTCTGACCCGTGGCGAGAAAGACTTCAGCACCATCGTGACCAAGATCCGCGGTGCCGGCGCTGACGTCGTCTACTTCGGTGGCCTGCACCCGGAAGCCGGTCCTCTGGTTCGCCAGCTGCGTGAACAAGGCCTGAAAGACGTCAAGTTCATGTCCGATGACGGCATCGTGACCGACGAACTGGTGACCACCGCTGGCGGTCCGCAATTCGTCGACGGCGTGCTGATGACCTTCGGTGCCGACCCGCGCCTGCTGCCAGACAGCAAGACCGTGGTAGACGCATTCCGCAAGGCCGGTACCGAGCCAGAAGGCTACACCCTATACGCCTACGCTTCGGTCCAGACCCTGGCGGCTGCCTTCAATGGCGCCAAATCCAACAAGGGCGAAGAAGCGGCTGCGTGGCTGAAGAAAAATCCGGTCAAGACTGTCATGGGCGAGAAGACCTGGGACAGCAAGGGCGACCTGAAAATCTCCGACTACGTGGTTTACCAGTGGGACAAGGATGGCAAGTACCACCAACTGGAAAAACAGAAGTAAGGGCTGACTCAATCGGCTGATCCCTACCGTTCCCTTGTAGGAGTGAGCCTGCTCGCGATGACGGACTGACAGGCAACACATACGTTGAATGTTCAACCGCTATCGCGAGCAGGCTCGCTCCTACAAGGGGGCAGCGGTGATCGGGCTAATCGTGGCTGACATTGCTCCGACGTATATCTGTATTTTCCTTAGAAGAATCGCACCGGCAGGTGGACAGGTTCTCATTGCGTGAGATTGCGTTATGGATGGTATTTTCCTGCAGCAACTGGTCAACGGCCTGACCCTCGGGTCGGTCTATGGCCTGATCGCCATCGGCTACACAATGGTCTATGGCATCATCGGCATGATCAACTTCGCCCACGGCGAGGTTTACATGATTTCCGCTTACCTCGCGGCAATCAGTCTGGCTCTGCTGGCATACTTCGGTATTGAATCCTTCCCTCTGCTGATGCTCGGCACCCTGATCTTCACCATCGTCGTCACGGCGGTGTATGGCTGGGTCATCGAGCGCGTCGCCTACAAACCCCTGCGTAACTCCACCCGACTGGCACCGCTGATCAGCGCCATCGGTATTTCGCTGATCCTGCAAAACTATGCGCAGATCGCCCAGGGCGCCAAGCAACAAGGTGTTCCAACCTTGCTCAGCGGGGCGTGGCGCGTGGAAGTCGGCACAGGTTTCGTGCAGTTGACCTACACCAAGGTGTTCATCCTGGTCGCCGCGTTCGTCGGGATGGCCCTGCTGACCTACGTGATCAAGTACACCAAGCTCGGCCGCATGTGCCGTGCGACCCAGCAAGACCGCAAGATGGCTTCGATCCTGGGGATCAACACCGACCGGGTGATTTCCTATGTGTTCATCATCGGTGCAGCGATGGCGGCCCTGGCCGGCGTGCTGATCACCATGAACTACGGCACGTTCGACTTCTATGCCGGCTTCATCATCGGCATCAAGGCGTTCACCGCCGCGGTGCTCGGCGGGATCGGCTCACTGCCGGGCGCGATGCTGGGCGGGATCATCCTCGGGATTTCCGAGTCGCTGTTCTCCGGCCTGGTGAACTCGGACTACAAAGACGTTTTCAGCTTCTCGCTGCTGGTTCTCGTTCTGGTCTTTCGGCCCCAAGGCCTGCTCGGCCGTCCTCTTGTGTCGAAGGTGTAAGCGATGTCCTCAACCACTAAAAAAACCATGGATTTCAAAAAAAGTCTGGTTGACGCGATTCTTGCCGGCCTCATCGCCCTGATCGTGTTCGGGCCGATTGTCGGCGTCGTTCTCGATGGCTACGGCTTCAACCTGGAAACCACCCGCGTGGCGTGGATTGTCGCCATCGTCATGGCCGGTCGCTTTGCCTTGAGCATGTTCCTGCAGACCCCCAAGGGCTTGAGCATTCTCGAAGGTTTTGAGAGCACAGGTTCCGGTGTGCATGTACTGGCACCGGACTACAAGTCGCGGTTGCGCTGGATCATCCCGTTGATGATCGTCATCGCCGTGGTGTTCCCGTTTTTCTCCAACTCCTATCTGCTGGGCGTGGTCATCCTCGGGCTGATCTACGTGCTGCTGGGCCTGGGGCTGAACATCGTAGTGGGCCTGGCCGGTTTGCTCGACCTGGGTTACGTGGCGTTCTACGCCATCGGTGCCTACGGCCTGGCGCTCGGTTATCAGTACCTGGGGCTGGGCTTCTGGACGGTGCTGCCGCTGGCGGCGATCACCGCCGGACTGGCCGGTTGCATCCTCGGTTTCCCGGTGTTGCGCCTGCACGGCGACTACCTGGCGATCGTGACCCTGGGTTTTGGTGAAATCATCCGCCTGATCCTCAACAACTGGCTGTCCCTGACCGGCGGACCGAACGGCATGCCGGCACCACTGCCGACCTTCTTCGGCCTGGAATTCGGCAAGCGCGCGAAGGACGGCGGTGTGCCGTTCCATGAGTTCTTCGGCATCGCCTACAACCCTGACGTGAAGTACTACTTCATCTACGCGGTGTTGTTCCTGGTGGTACTGGCCGTGTTGTACATCAAGCATCGCCTGACCCGCATGCCTGTCGGGCGTGCCTGGGAAGCGCTGCGCGAGGATGAAATCGCCTGCCGCTCGATGGGCCTGAACCACGTGCTGGTCAAGCTCTCGGCGTTCACTATTGGCGCATCGACGGCCGGTCTGGCAGGCGTGTTCTTCGCCACCTACCAGGGCTTCGTCAACCCGACCTCGTTCACCTTCTTCGAATCGGCCCTGATCCTCGCCATCGTGGTCCTCGGCGGCATGGGTTCGACCATCGGCGTGGTGATTGCGGCCTTCGTATTGACCGTGGCCCCGGAACTGCTGCGTGGCTTCGCCGAATACCGCGTGCTGCTGTTCGGCATCCTGATGGTGTTGATGATGATTTGGCGACCGCGCGGCCTGATTCGAATCAGCCGTACCGGTGTGACCCCGCGTAAAGGAGTAGCGCCATGAGCGAAGTCGTACTCTCCGTAGAGAAGCTGATGATGCACTTCGGCGGCATCAAGGCATTGAATGATGTCAGCCTGAAGGTCAAGCGCAACTCGATCTTCGCCCTGATCGGCCCCAACGGCGCCGGCAAGACCACGGTGTTCAACTGCCTGACCGGTTTCTACAAGGCCTCCGGCGGCAAGATCGAACTCAACGTGCGTGGCCAGCAGACCAACGTCATCAAGCTGCTGGGCGAATCGTTCAAACCGACCGATTTCGTCTCGCCCAAAAGCTTCATGACCCGGCTGCGCTACAAAATGTTCGGCGGCACCCACCTGATAAACCGTGCCGGTCTGGCAAGGACTTTCCAGAACATTCGCCTGTTCAAGGAAATGTCGGTGCTGGAAAACCTGCTGGTGGCCCAGCACATGTGGGTCAACCGCAACATGCTTGCGGGCATCCTCAACACCAAGGGCTACCGCAAGGCCGAAAGCGATGCGCTGGACCACGCCTTCTACTGGCTGGAAGTGGTGGACCTGGTGGACTGCGCCAACCGTCTGGCCGGTGAGCTGTCCTACGGCCAGCAACGCCGACTGGAAATCGCCCGGGCCATGTGCACCCGTCCGCAGATCATCTGCCTCGACGAACCCGCCGCCGGCCTCAACCCTCAGGAAACCGAAGCGCTGAGCGCGATGATCCGGCTACTGCGCGACGAGCATGATCTGACGGTGGTGCTGATCGAACACGACATGGGCATGGTAATGAGTATTTCCGACCACATTGTGGTGCTGGACCACGGCGTCGTCATCGCCGAGGGCGGCCCAAGTGACATCCGTAACGACCCGAAAGTGATTGCCGCCTACCTGGGCGCCGATGAAGAGGAGGTGGTATGAGCAAACCCATCCTCGAACTCAAGGACCTGGACGTGTTCTACGGGCCGATCCAGGCCCTGAAGAACGTTTCGCTGCACATCAACGAAGGGGAAACCGTCAGCCTGATCGGCTCCAACGGTGCGGGCAAGTCGACCCTGCTGATGTCGATCTTCGGTCAGCCGCGCGCGGCGGACGGGCAGATCGTTTATCAGGGCGTGGACATCACCCACAAGTCGTCGCACTACATCGCCTCCAACGGCATCGCCCAGTCGCCGGAAGGACGGCGGGTGTTCCCCGACATGACCGTCGAGGAAAACCTGCTGATGGGCACCATCCCCATTGGCGACAAGTACGCCAAGGAAGACATGCAACGCATGTTCAAGCTGTTCCCGCGGCTTGAAGAGCGGCGCACCCAGCGTGCGATGACCATGTCGGGTGGCGAGCAGCAGATGCTGGCCATCGCCCGTGCCCTGATGAGCCGGCCGAAACTGCTGTTGCTCGATGAGCCGAGCCTCGGGCTGGCGCCCATCGTGGTCAAGCAGATCTTCGCCACGCTGCGGGAACTGGCCAAGACCGGCATGACCATTTTCCTGGTCGAGCAGAACGCCAACCACGCGCTGCGACTGTCGGACCGGGCCTATGTGATGGTCAACGGCGAGATCCGCATGAGCGGTACCGGCAAGGAGCTGTTGGTCAACGAGGATGTGCGTAACGCTTATCTTGGCGGGCACTGATTCGCTGCTGCAATGACAAAGCCCCGACGAGTAATCGCCGGGGCTTTTTTCATTCCACTGCGTCATTGGGGAATTGTGGAAAACAAAATTGTCGAGCTCCGAAAGTGCGACATAAAGCCGCCGCAATTAGTTGTTTTTCCACAGTTTTGACTTGTCCCCGTTTGCTGTGGAGCTGGCTGTGAATAACGTGGGAGTAGCTGGCTGAAAGCCTTTGAATCCGTGGCTTGCAGCGCTATGGTTGTTTTTTGATCAAGGGTTTTTCCGGGCCTCCAAGGCAGCTTTGTCAACCTTTTTCTTGGCAAGGAAAGTGCGGCAAATCGCAGTGCACAAGCCTGTGGATAAGTCTGTGGTTAAACTCTGGAAAGACTTGGCTGAGGGCCGTGGTTACTGGCTTGGCGCCATCGCAGGCTTGACCCCGCGGTCGGGAAATTGACCTTCGGTTACACAGCAGGCCAATGGGGGTCAAGCAAAAAAGTTTCAAATCGGCCCGCAAAGCCTTGTGGATAGCGGCTTTCAGCTTTTCCACTTGCCCCCGGAATGTGTGGATGGGGCTGTGGATAAGGTGCGTGCATATGGCTGCAAGCCACGGCCGGCAAGGCATTGCAGGTTTTGTTCGTTTTTTGTACAGATAGCGCGCCGGTTGCCGCTGTGCCCAAGGCCGGGCATGCTGCCTGCTGATTTTCTATTCCAATGGCTGCCGATCAGCCGTAGCAAGGAGAACACCATGTCCAACACCCTGTTTATTACCGGCGCGACTTCCGGTTTTGGTGAAGCCTGTGCCCGTCGTTTTGCCGAGGCCGGCTGGAAACTGGTGCTGACGGGGCGTCGTGAAGAGCGCCTCAATGCGCTGTGCGCCGAGCTGTCGAAGCAGACCGAGGTGCACGGCCTGGTGCTTGATGTGCGTGACCGCAGGGCCATGGAAGAAGCCATTGCCAACCTGCCGCCATCCTTCGCCAAGCTGCGCGGACTTATCAACAACGCTGGCCTGGCCCTGGGTGTCGACCCGGCGCCCAAGTGCGATCTGGACGACTGGGACACCATGGTCGACACCAATATCAAGGGCCTGATGTACAGCACCCGGCTGCTGCTGCCGCGCTTGATCGCCCATGGTCGTGGCGCGGGCATCGTCAACCTTGGCTCGATTGCCGGCAACTACCCTTACCCGGGCAGCCATGTGTATGGCGCGAGCAAAGCGTTCGTCAAACAGTTCTCCCTGAACCTGCGCTGCGACCTTCAGGGCACCGGCGTGCGAGTCAGCAACATCGAACCGGGCCTGTGCGAAAGCGAGTTCTCGCTGGTGCGTTTCGCCGGTGACCAGGAGCGCTACAACGCTACCTACGCCGGTGCCGACCCGATCCAGCCGCAGGATATCGCCGACACCATTTTCTGGGTGCTCAATGCCCCGGCGCACATCAACATCAACAGCGTTGAGCTGATGCCGGTGAGCCAGACCTGGGCCGGGTTTGCGATTGATCGCAGTGGTGGCAAGGCGTAACACCGAGTAACGGCCATTCGCGAGCAGGCTCGCTCCCACAAGGATCGCGTTAATCCTGTGGGAGCGAGCCTGCTCGCGAATGGGCCTGCATGGACAACACAGGACATCAGCTAGACTCCTCACCCAACAACCCGCCGCTCCCTGCGGTCCACGGTTATCGAGGAGAGCATGTGAGCAATCGAGGCGAGCAGGCACTGCTCAAGCAATCGACTTTCCTGATGCTGGTGGTGACATTCGCCGGGATCATCACCGGGTTTGTCTCGGGTGCCCAATCCATCCTGTTCGATGGCTTCTTCTCGCTGATTGCAGCCTTCATCAAGGTCCTGATGCTGATCACCGCCAGGTTGATCGCCAAGGAAAGCAATCAACGCTTCCAGTTCGGCTCCTGGCACCTGGAGCCCATGGTGCTGGTGATCGAAGGCAGCTTCCTGTTGCTGGTGGCCATTTATGCCTTTCTCAACGGCGTGTTCGGCATCATCAGTGGCGGGCGCGAGGTCGAGCTCGGCCTGGTGATCTTCTACGCAGCGCTGTTCACCATCATCGAGCTCATTTATTTTTTCTACGTCCGCCATCGCAATCGCACGCTCAAATCATCGCTGATCCAGTTCGACAACATCAGTTGGCTGGTGGACGCGATGCTCTCGGCCGGCCTGTTGGTGAGTTTCCTCATCGCGCTGCTGCTCAAGACCCAGGGCTACGATAAATGGGCGTTGTATGTCGACCCGATGATCCTGATTCTGCTGGCCCTGGGCATGCTCCCGCCGGCGTTCAAGATCCTTGGTCCGGCGTTGCGCGATGTGCTGGGAATTGTCCCGGATCAACTGGACGACAAGGTGCGCCAGGTGATGGAGGAGGCCAAGATCGAGCATGGTTTCGACGACTACATTTCCTACGTGCAGAAACACGGAAGGGCGTGTTTCATCGAGATTCACATCGTGTTGCCGACAAATTATCGGCTGCACAGCGTGGTGCAACTGGATGCACTGCGAGAGGAAATTTCCGCGAAGCTCGGCAAGCCAGATGCGGCGAGATGGCTGACCATCAGCTTTACCGGGGATCGCAAGTGGATTGCCTGAGGCGACCGTTCAGTCAGCCAAGATACTCAGCCAACCCGCGATAACAGGTCGCCAGGTGATAAGGCGTGGTCGACGGCATGTCCCGCCGACTCACTTCACCGTGCTCGTCACGGCACTCATACCAGCCACCCACGTGTAGCGAGCGCTGCTGCAACGCCTGCAATTGACGCAGTACCGAAGCCCCACTACCCGGGCGCAGGGTCAATGCGCGCAGGTACTCAGCCTGGGCCCAGATTCGCTGCGTCGCGTCCCGGCAACCGCCATCCGGCCCCAGGTCCAGCATGGCCCGCACGGCGCCGGTCTGTGGATCGACACCCAGTTGCTCGGTGAAGGCAAAGGCGCGCTCCAGCGAAGCATGCAAGGGTGAACTGCGCAGCAGATCGGATGATTCCAGCAGGAAATACCACTCGAACTGATGCCCAGGTTCGAACCAGTTATCCACAGCACCCAGCGGTTTTTCCATCAACACGCCGTGTTGCGTATCGATAAAGCGCTTCTGCATCCCTGTGCATAAGTCCACGAGCGCCTGTTGCACAGCGAGGTCTTCGCGCACCGACAGCGTGGCGAGGAAGGCTTCCGCCAAGTGCATCAACGGATTCTGCAGCGGTCCGCTGTTCAGCGATGACCAGTCACGCGCAAGTTCCGCTTCGTAGAGGCCGTCGCCGCTGGCGAAACGTTGCGCGATCACTTCCAGGGCCGCGTTGAGCACCGATTCCACCAGCGGCTCGCGGACTTTGTCCCAGTAATGGGCGCAGGCGAACAGAATGAAGGCGTGAGTGTAGAGGTCTTTACGCTGATCCAGCGGCGCGCCCTGCGGGTCGATGCTGTAGAACCAGCCGCCGTGCTCGGCATCGTGGAAGTGCCGCTGCAAGGAACGGAACAGCGCCGCCGCGCGCTCGTGGGCGCCTGGTACCTGGCCGATCAGGCTGGCAAACAGATACAGCTGTCGCGCGCAGGCCATGGCCCGGTAGCGTTGGGGGGGCAGCGGTTTGTGCTCGGCGTCCAGCGCCTCATAGGGCAGCGCCATCTCGGCATTCCAGCCGGGACCTTGCCAAAGCGGCACGATCACGTCCTGGAAGTGCTGTTGCACCGAGGCAAACAGGGCGGTCAGTTCAGGCTGGGAGGCGGAGCGGGAAACAGGCGGCATTGGCTGGCGTCGTCACGGCAGGGTTGATTGCGCGACATGTTAGCAGGCCTGAGAGGTGTGTTGTCTCTCAGGCCGTCTTCGCGAGCAAGCCCGCTCCCACATTTGCCCTGCGTACACAATTCCACTGTGGGAGCGAGCCTGCTCGCGATGACGGCATCACAGTCGATAGAGAGCTAGCCCGCCAACAACCAGACTCCAGTCGCCGCCGAAGCCGCACCCGCCAGTCGAACCAATGGCGCAGCAGCTTGCGGCAACACCCGCACCACGGCATAACCCGCCGCATGCAAAACCGCCGTCGCCGCGACAAACCCTGCGGCATACGCCCAGGGACTCGACATATCCGGCAACTCCAGGCCATGGGCCACACCATGGAACAGCGCAAACAACGCCGTTGCCCCCATTGCCACGCTCAACGGTGGGCGCACCGCCAAGGCCACTGCAAGCCCCAGGGCAAGTACCGACGCAGCAATTCCACTTTCAAGCGCCGGCAGTTCCAGCCCTTCGAAGCCCAGCATCCCGCCGATCAGCAGGGTGCCAACGAAAGTGCACGGCAGCGCCCAACGAGCAGCTCCTTGCTGCTGGGCCGCCCACAGGCCGACCGCAAGCATCGCCAGCAAATGGTCGAGACCACCGATCGGGTGGCTGATGCCAGCAAACAGGCCGTTGTCACCGTGCCCCGGGTGGGCGAACGCAATAGCGGGTGTCAACAGCAGGGTCATGGCGCCCAGAATGCGTTTAAGTGTCATGCAGTAGCTTCCTTGTTGATAAGTCATGATCAGGCTGCCGTCAGCAGTCCCTGGCGTTCGATGAAGGCGATGATCGCGTCCAGGCCCTGGCCGGTTTTCTGGTTGCTGAACACGAACGGCTTGCCGTTGCGCATGCGCGTGGTGTCGCTGTCCATCAGCGTCAACGAGGCTCCCACCAGGGGGGCCAGGTCAATTTTGTTGATCACCAGCAGGTCGGATTTGCAGATCCCCGGCCCGCCTTTGCGCGGCAGCTTGTCGCCAGCGGAAACGTCGATCACGTAGATGGTCAGGTCGGACAGCTCCGGGCTGAAGGTGGCCGAGAGATTGTCGCCACCGGACTCCACCAGAATCAGGTCCAGCCCCGGGAACCGGCGGTTCAACTGATCCACGGCTTCCAGGTTGATCGAGGCGTCTTCGCGGATCGCCGTGTGCGGACAGCCGCCGGTTTCCACGCCGATGATGCGTTCCGGCGCCAGCGCTTCGTTGCGCACCAGGAAATCAGCGTCTTCACGGGTGTAGATGTCGTTGGTCACCACCGCCAGGTTGTAGCGTTCGCGCAGGGCCAGGCACAGGGCCAGGGTCAGGGCGGTTTTACCGGAACCGACCGGGCCGCCGATACCGACGCGCAAAGGTTGTGTGTTCATGTGGTTCTCCAAAAAAGGGCGGCCAAAATAACAGGCCCTAGGAACGGAACAGACGGCTGTACTGGCGCTCGTGGGCCATGCACGCCAGGGACAGGCCAAAGACGGCGCTGCCAAAGTGTTCCGGGTTGATTCGGGTAGCGTCCTGCTGGGCTTGTTGCAACAGCGGCAGCAGTTCACTGGTCAAGCGCTGCGCGGCCTGCTGGCCCAGCGGCAGGGTTTTCATCAGTACTGCCAGCTGGTTTTCCAGCCAGCTCCAGAACCACGCGGCCAGTGCATCCTGCGGGCTGATCTGCCAGGCGCGAGCGGCTAACGCCCAGCCCAGGGCCAGGTGGGGTTCGGGTCGTTGTACGAGAAAGGCGCGGGCCTGTGCATCGAGCTCAGGCAGGCCGTTGAGCAACTGCTGCAAGGAGTAACCCATTTGCCGGCTTTCCTGGTGCAGTTCGCGGGTTTCCCGGCTGGCACGGTGTTCTTCGCAACGCTGCAGCAGTTCGCTCCAGTTTTCCTCGGCCGCGGCCACGCAATGGGCGAGCAGCAGCGGCGCCTCGAAGCGGGCGAGATTGAGCAGCAACTGATCGCTGATCCAGCGCCGCGCGCTGTCGGGATCGTGCACCCGGCCGTTGTCCACCGCCATTTCCAGGCCTTGGGAATAGCTGTAGCCGCCAATCGGCAATTGCGGACTGGCCAGGCGCAGCAAAGCCCATGCGGGGTTCATGGGCGCACGCCGAACTGGTGCAGTTTTGGCGGATAGTTGAAGTCTTCGTCACCGTGACGCGAATGGTGATGGCCGCCGCCGTAGGCGCCGTGTTCAGGTTGAAACGCCGCCTCGATGGGCTCGGCTTGCGCGCCGAGTTGTTCGAGCATGGCCTTGAGCACGTAGTCATCGAGCAGGCGCAACCAGCCGTCGCCGACTTGCAGGGCAACATGGCGATTACCCAGGTGATAGGCGGCCCGGGTCAATTCGAAGGCATTGGCGCAGGTGACGTGCAGCAATTGCTCGGGACGGGCGCAGACGCGCACGACGCGGCCGTCTTCGGCTTGCAGACATTCGCCGTCATACAACGGCGATTGACCGCGCTCCAAAAACAACCCGACGTCCTCTCCTTCGGCACTGAAACAGCGCAAGCGGCTTTTGCTCCGGGCCTCGAAGGTCAGGTGCAGCTCGGCGGCCCAGTCGGGTTGAGGGTCGATTCTGCGATGAATCACCAGCATCGGAAAGCTTCCAGCAATGGACAATGCTCAGGCTAGAGCAAGGGGCTTGCCAATCCGGGGATGCGTAGGAAATACCTGTAGGAGGTGTAGGAAAAGTTTCTAAGTGCGCAGGATTTTGGCTGAAATTGGTGCGCAGGTTTTTCCCTGTGCACCAAGTTGAGGCCAGGCGCGTGTGCCCTGGCGGTGCTTATTCGGTACTGCCGAGCCCCTGCCAATGCTTGAGGCCGATAAAGATGAACCGCAGCTGCTGGGTGATCTTTGCTTGCGGCGTCAAGTGCTCGGGAAGCGCTTCGACAGGAGGGTCGATGATGTCTGGCAAGGTGGCGAACACGCTTTTGACGATCAGGTCCGCCATGACGCTGAGGCCGGCCATGTCCAGGTGTTGCAGTTTCGGCATCAAGGACAGGTCGGCAGCCAGGTCTGAACTGATGTTCTCGCGCAGGCGACCGATGGCCAGGCGTACCGGCAACGAGCCGCCGTACTGTTCTCTGGCCAGAAACAGGAATTGCGAACGGTTGGCCGACACCACATCGAGAAATATCCGCACGGACGCGTCGATGATGCCGCCCATGACGAACTCGTTGTGCCGCACCAGGCGAATGGTTTCGCGGAAGGTCTGGCCGACTTCGCTCACCAATACCAGGCCGAGTTCATCCATGTCGGCGAAATGCCGGTAGAAACCGGTGGGGACGATTCCGGCGATTTTTGCGACTTCGCGCAGGCTCAGGCTGCCAAATCCTCGGCCGCCCTCCATCAAATGGCGGGCCGCGTCCATCAAGGCGGTGCGGGTTTGTTGTTTCTGTTCGGCGCGGGGCAGCATTGCAAGGGCGTTTTCTGAAAAGGACTGCGGCGCACTCTAGCAAATAGGCTTTGCCGGCGTCGAACGACATAGGGGGGGATCAGGCGGGGCGTTGCAACTTCTACAAAGGCAATGACCAGAAAATCAAAAGCCCAATCCGGTGATTGGGCTTTTTTTCACGGCCACCATGGGCTTAGCTCATGGAACTGTTGCGTTCGATGACACGGTCACCACCGCCTTCGGCAACGGTTTGACCAGGAGTGCGGTCGGAACCGTCAGCGGCAACCGTTTGACCTTGAGGAGTCTGGTCGTAGCCGTCCTCTGCCACAGTTTGACCTTGTGGGGTTTGATCGTAGCCGTCTTCAGTGAGCAGGCCTTTTTCTTTCAGGCGATCGTTACCACCTTCGGCGACGGTTTGACCTGGGGTGCGGTCGGAGCCATCAGCGGCGACGGTTTGGCTGAACGCCGAGTGAGTATCTTTCACTTGCGGAGTGGCCTGGTCAGCGGCTGGCAGCGCAAAAGCGGTGCTGGCCAGCATTGAAAGTGTAAGGCTAAGCAGAAGTTGGCGTTTCATGATGGGGTGCTCCGTAGGAGTGCGATAAATTGGGTACGAAGGCAATGCTACTCTTGATAAGTCGATATAAAAGTTCATAAACGCAATGTTAATAATCAACGGAATTGATTGTTCTCTACAGCCCTTCTAAACCGGGCCTTTGCGGCGCACCGAGGTGGGTATTTTCGACTCAACTGCGCCACGCAAAAGTGCGGGGCCGGTAACGCTGACCGGGAGCAGGGGGGCGTGTTCGATCGGTCAATGGCGGCAAAATCGGATTTTCGATTAAACCTGCGGGCTATTTGCCAGTCGTAGATTGCATGACGGGCCGGTTCTGGCCCTGCGTTTCTCCTGAGCATCGCGATCGTGACGCTCAGCCGTATCAGGAGCCCTGTGCAATGACGCGCACCCGTAAGATTCTCGCCTGGAGCATGACCAGCTTCGTTGTGTTGTTGGCCGTGCTGGTGCTGGTCATCGTGTTTTTCGACTGGAACCGGATCAAACCGCCCCTCAATGCCAAGGTGTCCGAAGAGCTGCACCGGCCGTTTGCCATCAACGGCGATCTGGCGGTGGTCTGGCAGCGCGAGCCCGACGAGGGTGGCTGGCGTGCCTGGGTGCCCTGGCCGCATGTGGTGGCGCACGATCTGAGCCTGGGTAACCCGGACTGGTCGAAGACACCGCAGATGGCCAGCCTCAAGCGCGTCGAGTTGCGCATCTCGCCCCTGGCCTTGTTGGCGCAGCGTGTGGTGATCCCGCGCATCGACCTTACCGAACCCAATGCCCAGTTACAGCGCCTGGCCGACGGTCGTGCCAACTGGACCTTCAAGTTTGACCCGAAAGACCCGAACGCCGAGCCTTCGCCATGGGTGGTGGATATCGGCGCGATCGGCTTCGACAAAGGACGTGTCACCCTCGACGACCAGAGCCTGAAGACTCAACTGGACCTGCTGATCGACCCTCTGGGCAAGCCGATTCCCTTCAGTGAAATCGTCGGTGACAAAGCGGCGAAAACGGCCTCCGAACAGGGTGGCGCGCCTCAGGATTACGCGTTTGCACTGAAGGTCAAAGGCCAGTACCACGCTCAGAAACTCACGGGCCAGGGCAAGATCGGCGGCTTGCTGGCGCTGCAGGACGCGGCCCGGCCGTTTCCGCTGCAGGCGCAAGCGAAGATCGGCGACACCAGCGTCGAGCTGGCCGGCACGCTGACCGATCCGATGAATCTGGGCGCCCTGGATCTGCGCCTGAAACTGGCCGGCACCAGCCTGGGCAACCTTTACCCGCTGACCGGCGTGACCCTGCCGGACACGCCGCCCTATGCCACCGACGGCCATCTGATCGCCAAGCTGCATGAGCCGGGCGGTGCGGTGTTTCGTTACGAGGCGTTCAACGGCACGATCGGCGCGAGCGACATCCATGGCAGCCTGGCCTACGTCGCCGGCCAGCCCCGCCCCAAACTCAGCGGTTCAGTGCTATCCAATCAATTATTGTTTGCCGACTTGGCCCCGTTGATCGGCGCCGACTCCAATGCCAAGCAGAAAGCCCTCGGCGGCGAGAGCAAGCAGCCGGCGGACAAGGTGTTACCGGTCGAGGAGTTCAAGACCGATCGCTGGCGCGACATGGACGCGGATGTCGAATTCACCGGAAAGCGCATCGTCCACAGCGAAAGGTTGCCATTCAACGATCTCTACACGCACCTGGTGCTCACTGATGGTGTGCTCAGCCTCGAGCCGCTGCGCTTCGGTGTGGCCGGTGGCAAGCTGGACGCGCAGATTCGCCTGAACGGGCACGCCGAACCGCTGGAAGGCCGGGCACAACTCACCGCCCGGGGGTTCAAGCTCAAACAGTTGTTCCCGACCTTCGAACCGATGAAAACCAGCTTCGGCCAACTCAATGGCGATGCTGACATCACCGGGCGCGGCAATTCGGTGGCCAAGTTGCTCGGCAGCGCCAACGGCAAGCTGAAAATGTTGATCAACGACGGCGCCATCAGTCGTGAACTGATGGAGCTGGCCGGGTTGAACGTTGGCAACTATGTGATCGGCAAGATCTTTGGCGACAAGGAAGTGAAGATCAACTGCGCCGCCGCCGACTTCGATATCAAGAGCGGTCTGGCCACTACGCGGTTGTTCGTCTTCGATACTGAGAACGCCATCATCTACATTGATGGCACGGCGAACATGGCGACCGAGCAACTGGACCTGACCATCACGCCGGAATCCAAGGGCTGGCGGCTGATCTCATTGCGTTCGCCACTGTATGTGCGGGGCAAGTTCATCAAACCCGACGCCGGGGTGAAAGCCGTTCCCTTGATGTTGCGGGGGGCCGGGATGGTTGCCTTGGGTGTGATTGCTGCGCCAGCGGCGGGTTTGTTGGCATTGGTGGCGCCGAGTGGCGGAGAGCCGAACCAGTGCGCGCCGTTGCTGGAGCAGATGAAGGCGGGCAAGGCGCCTAAGACAGTTAAGAACTGAGGCTAGGCTGAAAAAGCTCTAATCGCTCACCACTCGGGCTTTGGGAGCTATTAGAGCAACAGGCTTGTCAGAACTATTTCAGTTTGCGCTGGGTGGTGGGTTGAGATGAAGCAAGTCTGTTTGCAATTTTTTACCGAGTTTTTTGATGATGGACTCTCTGATCTCGCTGTATTTACGTTCATCCAGTGAGCTACGCAACAGTCGAATATTGTTTTTTCCATCCTTGATTGTCGTGAGCACAGGTTGGTTCAGGATGTCGGGTGTGATCCCATCGCTGGTTTTGAAGGAGATTTGCAGGGTCAACAGGGTTTTGTCGTTGCGCACGATCGTCAGCAGCGTTGCTGTTGAAACCGGGCGATTATCTGTGTGAGCGTCTGCCATATCATCGGTTTCATTAGACGCATTGGCCTTAAGCTTGGTGATGATTGCCTCAATAGCGGATGAGTTTTCCGGAAGTTTCTCCAGCTCTGAAAATACGCTGGAAAGTGCTTGCTGCTCCTTGGCCGAGAGTGCGCTTCCCGTGCCTTGAACGACGATATTAAAAAGACGGGTGTTGTGGAATTCAAGTTGCTGGACTTCCCGGCTGTTGAGGGGGTAGCCAAGTTTGCTCAGAGTTTGAGTGTAAGTCTGCCACCACACCTCTTGGTTGTTGTCAGCTCTTGTCGCCAGGAGATTGGCGTACAGAGTAGACTGCAAAATGTCGTTTTTGAAACTGTCTGTGTGTGTACCGCAAAATAACGTAATGTTGCCATTGGTCAAGTAGGCGTCATAGCTGTGTTTGTTCATTCTTAATTCCGCTTGAAGAAATTGCACGGCAAGAATATTTAAATCGGCATTTTTGCCGATTTAAATTTTATTGGAAATTAATCAAGGTCGGGCAGGTTCTCAATGCTTTTCTTTGAGGCCTGGTCGAACTTGTCATACAGCGAGTCACTTAAGCGGTACAAAACTTTACTGTCCAGATAAGTGCGCACGGCGCCTGATTTGACAGCGGTGGATTGCTTGGTCGATTTCCAGAACAGAATGCCACGGCTGCTTTCCCGCGCGTCCAGGGAGATGCAATTCAGGATCATGTTCGGCATCCCGCTGTTATCCACCCAAACAGGTGCAATGTCGAATTTTGCCTGGTAGCCTAATTTTTGATTTTTTTCGAAGATCTGAATTGCCCTGGGGTTTTTCTGAACCTCTTCCAGCGATTTTTTAGCGAGATTTGTCAGAATCGCCGCAGGATTAGCACCAATTAGCCCAGCTGCCATCTCCAGGGCAACCTGGTCTATTGTGAGGCCGGTTCTCTTGATGGTGACCTCCTGCAGGTTTTTGGCTTGAATGACCCAGCCCAGTTTGCTCAGGCCGCCAACATAATATTTATACCACTCGAAAAGTTGATTGTCGTTGGGGTACAACTTGTCCGCAGCGTTCTGCATGACCAATTTGCAGAGGTTGACATCTGAGATGGTTTGTTGTGAAACATCTGAGAAAAATGCATTGATAGTACCCGGCATGACGCTTGCGGTTGGTTTGTTTGGATCATGAGGGGGGGCGACGTCCTGCGCTTGAAAGTCTGAGAAAGACCGCGTTGGCAAGATGGGTAGAGGCGCTAGGGAGTCGATGAATTCGAGCCGTTCTTCAATGTACATAAGTATTCCTTTACTTGATTTATTAAGCAACCAATGGGTTGTGGTTGTTATGATAAGTTAGTTTTTTGCGAAGTCCATCGAGTGATTGTAACTTCTGATTGTTTGCTGTTTGTTTGAGGTGGTGGTGTGATGGGGTTGAAAATAATGTGTAGTGTTTTTTGCTTGTTTTTATGGGTTGTTTTTAAGGGCGTTGCAAAATATTAAGTGGCTGGAGAATTCGCAACGCCATCTGACGTTATTTATGCCAAGGCATATCCGGATACCGTTGCCTCTTCCCGCAACCACGCAAAAAAAGCCCGCACCGGCGGATGTCGCTCACGCCCCGGGACACACAATGCGCTGTAACCGGCGCCATCGACCTGGATTTCCCCCCGATAAGCCACCAGCAATCCACTGGCGACGCTTTCCGACACCAGAATATTGCTCGCCAGCACCATACCCTGACCGGCAATCGCCGCTTGCAGGGCGTAATGCTCTTCATCGTATTCGCGCACGGTGGGTTGACCCGCCAGCCAAGCCTCGCCGGACTGCGTACACCAAGCCTCCCAGCCATGGGCGTAGAGTTTGGAGTTGTGCCAGCGCACGCTGATCAGCGTAGGCGTGTGATGGGCAGCCAAGGCTACTTGCCCGGGCGAGCCGTAAACGCCAAACGACTCGTCGAACAGACAAAGGCCATACAGATTCGGATAGTCATCAAGGCTGTAGCGCACCACCAGGTCGACACTGGCGTCCTGATGCAAATCGATGACCTCGCAGTGGGTGTCCAGTCGCAGGCTGATGTTGGGGTGGCGGGCATAGAAACGCCCCAGGCGTGGCACCAGCCACAGGGCGGCAAAAGCGGCGGTGGTGGAGATTGTCAGATTCGTGCCGCTACGGTGTGGGCGCAGGGTGTCGACGCTTTGCGCCACTTCCAGGAAAGCACCGTGCAGGCTGTGGAACAAGCGCTCGCCGCCTTCGGTCAGGCGTACCTGGCGCGGCAGGCGCTCGAACAGCTGCACGCCGAGCCAGGTTTCCAGCGAGCGGATCTGATGGGATACCGCCGTCGGAGTGACCGACAGTTCTTCGGCGGCGGCCTTGAAGCTCAACAGGCGTGAGGCGGATTCAAAAGCGCGCAGGGCGGTCAATGGCAACGAGGCGAACATGGCAACTCCATGGATGAAATGGATTCATCCAGACTGATTTTTGTTCAGTTGAAGTGGGACAGCGCTGGGCTCCAAGCTGCAAGCCACCGCCAGTTTGAGTGTAGTCCCAAGGAGAATCAGATGAGCACAGTTCTTGCGATTCATGCCAGCCCACGGGGTGAACGTTCGCACTCCCGGCGTTTGGCGGAAGTCTTTCTGTCGGCCTGGCAGGCCCGTCACCCGCAATCGAAACTGACCCGCCGCGAAGTCGGCCGGGCGTTGATTCCACCGGTCAACGAGGCGTTCGTGGCCGCCGCGTTTTATCCCCAACCCGACGCACGACCGCTGTCGATGCAAGCGGACCTGGCGTTCAGCGACACGCTGGTCGGCGAGTTGCTTGGGCATGACCTGCTGGTGGTTTCCACGCCGATGCACAACTTCAGCGTGCCAAGCGGCTTGAAAGCCTGGATCGACCAGATCGTGCGGCTCGGGCTGACCTTCAATCACACCTTGGATAATGGTATCGCGCAATACGAGCCACTAGTGCTGGGGAAAAAGGCCTTGATCGTGACCAGTCGCGGCGGTTTCGGGTTTGGCCCGGGGGGCGAGCTGGAGGCCATGAACCATGCGGATACGCTTCTACGCACGGCGCTGGGTTTCATCGGCATCACCGATGTCACCGTGGTCGCCGCCGAAGGCGAAGAGTCCGAGGCGCGTACCTTCGAAGTCTCTGCCGCCGAAGCAGAGCAGCGCTTGTTGGCTCTGGTCAGGGAGTTCTAAATGGCCTGGTTGTTTTTGCTGATCGCCGCCGGGTTCGAAGTCACCTTCGCCGTGGGCATGAAGTACGCCGAGGGCTTCACCCGGCTCTGGCCATCAGTGATGACCATCGTCGCGGCGGTGGGCGGGATCTACTTCCTGACCCTGGCCATGCGCGAACTGCCGGTGAGCATCGCTTACCCGATCTGGACCGCCATCGGTTCGCTGGGCACGGTGTTTCTCGGCTTTGCCTTGCTTGGTGAGAGCCTGACGGCGGTCAAGCTGCTGTCGGTTGGGCTGATCGTGGCGGGTGTGGTGGGGCTGAAGTAGGGCGGATGTCCTAGACTGGTCGTCGGTTTGTCATGTTCGCTGGCGAAGCTTGGCGGATGTCTTGCAACTGCCAGGCGTCCCCCCACCGATCACAAGGATGTTCGCCCATGTCGCAAGGTTCGGCCACGCGTTACCCGCTGGTGCTGGTCCCGGGAATGCTCGGGTTTATCCGTCTGGTGCTCTATCCGTACTGGTACGGGATCGCCGAGGCCTTGCGCCGTGGTGGTGCGGTGGTGTTTGCGGTGCAGGTTTCGCCGCTCAATTCCTGCGAAGTGCGCGGCGAGCAATTGCTGGCGCGGATTGAAGAGATTCTGCGCCAGACCGGTGCCGGGAAGGTCAACCTGATCGGCCACAGCCAGGGCTCGCTCACCGCCCGCTACGCGGCGGCCAAACGCCCGGACCTGGTCGCCTCGGTGACCTCGGTGGCGGGGCCCAACCATGGTTCGGAACTGGCTGACTATCTGCACAAGCACTATCCGCATGACAGCCCCATGGGGCGGCTGGTGAGCTTTTTGGTACGGTGCGTCGCGGCGCTGATGAGCCTGCTGGAAACCGGCTATCGCGGACCGAAATTGCCGGTCGACATCCATGCCTCCCATCATTCGCTCACCACTGAGGGCGTGGCGCTGTTCAATCAACGTTATCCACAGGGGCTGCCCGACACCTGGGGCGGGCACGGACCGGAAGAGGTGAACGGCGTGCGTTACTATTCCTGGTCCGGCACCCTGCAACCGGGCAAGACCGATCGTGGGCGCAACCTGTTCGATGGCACCAACCGCAGTTGCCGGTTGTTCGCCCGGACCTTCGTGCGCGAGGCCGGGCATTGCGACGGGATGGTCGGGCGTTACAGCTCGCACCTGGGGACAGTGATTGGCGATGAGTATCCGCTGGACCATTTCGACATCGTCAATCAATCGTTGGGGCTGGTGGGGAAGGGTGCGGAGCCGATCCGTTTGTTTGTCGAGCATGCGGCGCGGCTAAAAGCTGCAGGGCTGTAAGGTCAAACGATCAGGCAACGCTGACCTTGCGGCCCAGCACGGTGGTCCAGCGCTCGGAAAGAATCACCCCGCCCAACGTCAGCAACCCGCCGACCAAGTGGTACATCGCCAACTGTTCATGCAGCACCACCGCCGCAATCAGCGCGGTAATCAGCGGCAGCAAATTGAAGAACAGCGTGGTCCGGCTTGGACCCAAACGCACCACGGCTTGCATCCATGCCAGCGGTGCGACCATCGAGGCCAGCAGGCAGGCGTAAAGCACCAACGGAATATTGTGCAGGGTCGGGCCGATTTTCGGTGAGGCGAGAAACAGCGGAAACAACACCACCACCGCCACCAGCACCTGCAGATACAGCAACACCAAGGGTGGTAAACGCAGCTGCCATTTTTTCAGCAAAGTGCTGTAGATCGCATAGGCCAGGGTGGCGATCAGCATCATCGCGTCGCCCAGGTTCACCCCATGCTCCAGCAGCACGCCAAGGCTGCCGGACGAGACCACCACCAACACCCCGGCAAACGACAGCACCGCACCCGCCAGTGCGCCGAGGGTCAGGCGTTGGCCGAGGCTGATGATCGCCATGGCCAGCGACATCAGCGGCATCAACGACAGGATGATGCCCATGTTGGTCGCGGAGGTCAGGCTCGCGGCGAAGTACGCCAGGCTTTGGTAAACCGCCATGCCGAGCACACCGAGGACAAAGATCTTGCCCAGGTTCGGGCGAATCGACGGCCAGTGGGCAATCACCGGTTTAAGCATGAAGGGCGTGAACAATAATCCGGCCAGTAGCCAGCGGTAAAAACCGATCTCGGCGGGGTAGATCGCTCCGGCCGACATTTTGGTGATCACGGTGTTGCCGGCCCAGATGAAAATGGCCAGCAGCGGATAAGCGTATTGCATGGGAAAAACCAGAACGTTGATGAGGGTTGATTATCCCTTGTCTGGATACAGGCCTATACTTCGATCCAGACAAACCGCCCCTGATTCCGGACAGCATGACCAGTAAACACATCGACCTGCTGGATTTCAGTGAGCTACCCGCCCCGGTGTACTTCCGCTACGCCGATTTCGATGCACATCGTTTTGCCTCGGCGCATCGCCACCCCTGGGGCACGCTGGAGTATTCGGCCCATGGCGTGCTGCATATGGAAATTGGCGTCAGTCGCTTCATGTCGCCGCCGCAATACGCGGTATGGGTGCCTCCCGAGACCGAGCACAGCTTCTACAGCAACCAGCCGATCAATTATCGCGCGGTCTGCCTGGCGCCCACTTTGTGTGCTGATCTGCCGCAAGAGGCCTGCACACTGGCCATCAGCGACATTCTCAAGGCGATCCTCAAGGACTTTGCCGCCCGGGACGTGAAGATCCCCGAGCAGGCCGCGGACAAGCGTCTGGCCCAGGTATTGGTGGATCAACTGCAGCAGGCGCCTGTGCATGAGTGTTATCTGCCCTATGCCAGCAGTAGCCGATTGCTTGGCATTCTGCAGGCCATTCAGGCCGAGCCTGGGGATAACCGAGCACTGGCAGACTGGGCCGCGCAGATTCATGTCAGCGAACGCACGCTGGCGCGGCAGTTTGTCCGCGAGTTGGGCATGAGTTTCGGTGAATGGCGCCAACGCCTGCGCTTTCTGACGGCGATCGAGGCGCTGGACAGCCACCGTAGCATCCAGGACGTTGCCTTCGATTTGGGCTACAGCACCGGCTCGGCCTTCATCGCCATGTTCCAGCGCCAGGCCGGGTGTACGCCGGAGCAGTATCGACGCAGTCACCTGGAGACAAGATGAAGGTGTAACAGGTGTTGTCTACACTCCAAAGCAAGGCCGTTCCCCTCGGTACGGTGACAAGGAGAAAACTCCATGAAGATGCTGCGTGCCCCTTTGCTGATGATCGGTTTGCTCCTGTGCTCCCAAGGCTTCGCCGCCACTGATCAACAGAACAAGATGACCACCTGCAACGCCGACGCCACGGCCAAAAGCCTCAAGGGCGATGAGCGCAAAGCCTTCATGAGCAATTGCCTCAAGGCGGCGCCAGCGGCCAATGACGCCAAGGCCCTGACCCCTCAGCAGGAGAAGATGAAAACCTGCAATGCCGACGCTGCGACCAAGGCCCTCAAGGGCGATGAGCGCAAGGCGTTCATGAGTGACTGCCTGAAGAAAAAATAAACATGGGGCCGGGAAATATGGAGGCTGCGAGAGCCTTTTCGCGAGCATGCAAGGGCTGGGCAAAAACCGAGTGGCCCCCGACAAAGGTCGACCCACACAATTCCTAGTGCTGACACCGGATCGCTGGCAGACTGCCAATCCTTTTACGCCGTTCGTTTTGAGGCTGTATGCCAACGTTTTCTCAACGCCAAGTTTTGCTGGTCATCAGCTGGGTCATTATTTTCGGCGGACTGCTGCTAGTGATTCCGCTGCGGTTGCTGCCCAGCCTGCTGGCCGGGTTGCTGGTATTCGAACTGGTCAACATGCTCACCCCCCAGTTGCAGCGGCTGATCGAAGGACGGCGTGCGCGTTGGCTCGCGGTGGCATTGTTGGGGACTTTGATTGTCAGTGTGTTGGCGCTGATTTTTGCTGGCGCCATCAGCTTTCTGCTGCACGAAGCGGAAAACCCCGGCGCCTCTCTCGACAAGTTCATGGGCGTGGTCGATCGCGCGCGCGGTCAGCTGCCACCCTTCATCGATGCCTACCTGCCCGCCAGTGCCGCCGAGTTCCGCGTGGCGATTGGCGAGTGGATCAGTAAACACCTCAGTGACTTGCAGCTCGTAGGCAAGGACGCCGCGCACATGTTCGTGACGTTGCTGATCGGCATGGTGCTGGGCGCGATCATTGCCCTGCAGCGCATTCCGGACCTGACCAAGCGCAAACCGCTGGCCGCGGCCCTGTTCGACCGCCTGCACTTGCTGGTGCAAGCGTTTCGCAACATCGTGTTCGCCCAGATCAAGATTTCCCTGCTCAACACGTTCTTTACCGGGATATTCCTGGCCGTGGTGCTGCCGATGTTCGGCATCAAGCTGCCACTGACCAAGACCCTGATCGTGCTGACCTTCCTGCTCGGCCTGTTGCCGGTGATCGGCAACCTGATGTCGAACACCCTGATCACCATTGTCGGCCTGTCGTTGTCGATCTGGGTGGCGATGGCCGCGCTGGGCTATCTGATTGTCATCCACAAGCTCGAGTATTTTCTCAACGCGCGGATCGTTGGCGGGCAGATCAGTGCCAAGTCGTGGGAGTTGCTCCTGGCAATGCTGGTGTTCGAAGCCGCGTTCGGCCTGCCAGGGGTGGTGGCAGGGCCGATTTATTACGCGTATCTGAAGAGCGAGTTGAAGCAGGTGGGGATGGTTTGATCAGGTACATGTAGTGTCTGATCCGACGCCATCGCGGGCAAGCCACGCTCCCACAGGTGGTGTGTCGTTCACAAATAATGATTACGACTCAAACCTGTGGGAGCGTGGCTTGCCCGCGAAGGGTTCACCTCGGTTCTGGATCAGTCCATCGTGCCGTAACGCTTGGCTGCCTCGATCGCCAGACCACTGCCGATGCTGCCAAAGATGTTCCCTTCCACATGCCGCGCATTCGGCAACATCGCCGAAACGCTGTTGCGCAGCGCCGGAATGCCACTCGAACCACCGGTGAAGAACACCGTGTCCACCTGATCGACCCGCACGTCGGCGTCTGCCAGCAACCGGCTGACGCTGTTGCGCACTCGCTCCAGTAAATTGTCGATGGCCGATTCGAACAATGCCCGGCTCAGCTCCACGCTCAATCCGGGTTCGATGCGGTCCAGAGGGACAATACGGCTGTCGACATGGGTCAGTTCGATCTTGGTTTCTTCCGTCAGCATGGCCAGCCAGTGCCCGGCGCGCTGCTCGATCAGCTTGAACAGGCGGTCGATGCCGCCGGTGTCTTCGATGTCGTAGCGCATGCTGCCCAAGGCCAGTTGGGACTTCTGCGAATACACCGAGTTGATGGTGTGCCAGGTTGCCAGGTTCATGTGATGGCTGGTCGGCATGTAGGCGCCGCTCTTCATCCGGCTGCCGTAGCCGAACAGTGGCATCAGGCCCTGCAAGCTCAACTGCTTGTCGAAGTCCGTCCCGCCGATGTGCACACCGCCAGTGGCGAGGATGTCATCCTGGCGGTTAGCCACACCACGACGCTCTGGCGACAGGCGCACCAGCGAGAAGTCGGAGGTACCACCGCCGATGTCGACGATCAGTACCAGCTCTTCCTTCTCGATGGTCGACTCGTAGTCGAACGCGGCGGCAATCGGTTCGAACTGGAAGGACACTTCCTTGAAACCGATCTTGCGCGCGACGTCCACCAGGGTGTCTTCGGCTTCTTTGTCGGCCATCGGATCATCGTCGACGAAGAACACCGGGCGGCCCAGCACCACTTCTTCGAATTCCCGACCGGCGGCGGCTTCGGCACGGCTCTTGAGCTGACCGATGAAGAGGCCCAGCAGGTCCTTGAACGGCATCGCCGTGCCAAGAACACTGGTGTCGTGCTTGATCAGCTTGGAGCCCAGCAGGCTTTTGAGCGAGCGCATCAGGCGGCCTTCGTACCCTTCCAGGTACTCGTGCAGCGCCAGTCGGCCGTACACCGGGCGGCGTTCTTCGAGGTTGAAGAAGACCACCGAGGGCAAGGTGATCTTGTCATCCTCCAGCGCAATCAGCGTTTCCATGCCGGGGCGCAGCCAACCGACGGTGGAGTTGGACGTGCCAAAGTCGATACCCACGGCACGGGCTGGAGATGCGTTTTTCATGTCTTTCGAGTTCCGGTTAAAAAACGGCCGCGCAGTGTATGCCAGTGCGGCACAGAATCGAAGGCCGGTTATCCGCTAAATCTTGCCGTTCACCGCTTGAAAGACGCGCCATCACCCCCAAACTACCCTGCATCAACCGGATAGCCCCAGGGCGAGCACAAGTCGCCCTGCACGCTGCCGATAAACTTCTGATGCGCTGCCCGGTCACAACCTTGAGATCGGTCAACCTCTGCGCTGCAAACAGGTGCATGCTGTGGCAGGTGGCGCGATTTCGATAACGGATGGTGATTCCCGCGATGGACTTCAAAGACTATTACAAGATTCTCGGTGTGGAGCCGACGGCAGACGACAAGGCGATCAAGGCCGCCTATCGCAAGCTGGCGCGCAAATACCACCCTGACGTCAGCAAGGAAAAGGACGCCGAGGCCAAGTTCAAGGACGCCTCTGAAGCCTATGAGGCGCTGAAAAGCGCTGACAAACGCGCCGAATACGACGAATTGCGCCGCTATGGCCAGCATGGCCAACCGTTCCAGGGGCCACCAGGCTGGCAGAGCCGTGGCGGTTTTGGAGGCGGTGGCCAGGACACTGGCGATTTCTCGGACTTCTTCAGTTCGATCTTCGGTAACCGCGGCCCCGGTTTTGCTGGCGGTGGACAATCACGTCGCAGCACCGGACGTCGAGGGCAAGACGTGGAAATGGAACTTGGGGTATTTCTGGAAGAAACCCTGTCGACCGAGTCGAAGAAGGTCACCTTCCAGGTCCCGCAGTACAATGCGGCCGGCCAGCATGTGAGCAACACCAGCAAAAGCCTGAACGTGAAGATCCCGGCAGGCGTGAGCGATGGTGAACGCATTCGCCTCAAGGGCCAGGGTGCTCCAGGTGTCGGCGGTGGTGCCAATGGCGACCTGTACCTGACCATTCGCTTTGCGCCGCACCCGAAATTTGATGTCGAAGGCGAGAACCTGATCATCACGCTGCCGCTGGCACCGTGGGAGCTGGCGCTGGGCACCGAAGTCGCGGTGCCGACCCTGACCGGCAAGATCAACCTCAAGGTCCCGGCGGGCAGCCAGAACGGCCAACGCATGCGTGCCAAGGGCCATGGCCTGATGAACAAGGCCGGCGAACGCGGTTATCTGTTCATCCAGTTCAAAGCCGTAATGCCCAAGGCCGCAGACGATGAGGTCAAGGCGCTGTGGCAGGAACTGGCGAAAAAAGCCGCCTTCAACCCACGAGAAAATTTTTGAACCCAGCGACGGAGTAGCCCATCATGAGCAGCCCCCTGATCGTTCAACTGGACCTGGCAGAATTTTGTGAGGCGAGCGACCTGACAGACGTCTACGTGATCGAAATCGTCGAGCACGGCATCCTCGAACCTCAGGGCGCGCAGCCCAAGGACTGGCGCTTCACCGATTACGAACTGACCCTGGCCAAACGCGCCGCCAAGCTGCGGCGCGATCTGGAGCTGGAATGGGAAGGTGTCGCCCTGGCGTTGGACCTGCTTGAAGAGGTCCAGCAATTGCGGGCGGAAAATCGGATGCTCAAACAGCGGTTAGGGCGCTTGGTGGTGGAGTAGGTGACGCCATCGATGCGTCACACTTTTCTCGGCAGCATCACGGTAAACAGCGTTCCGTCTGTTTCGCTCGAACTGACCTCAACCGTCCCACCGTGCGCATCCACCACTTCCTTGACGATAAACAATCCCAGACCGAGGCTGGTGGATGGCTGGCCCAGTTCTTCGTCGGCGCTGCGCACCAGTGGATCGAAGATCGTACCGATGTCCTTCTCGGCAATCGGTGCGCCGTAGTTGTGCACCGTGAGGTAAACGGTGTCGGGTTTGCCGCTGAGCGTCACCGTGACATCGCCTTTGGTCGAACCATGTTGCAATGCATTGCCGATCAGGTTTTGTAGCAACTGACTCAGCCGCGCGGCATCCCAGACACCTTGCATATCCCCCGCTACTTTCAGCGTTGGATCGCACTCGGGGTTTCCTGCGCAAGCCTGCGCAATCGCCTCATGTGCCACGGCAGCCAGGTTTGTGGGTGAGGGGTCTATGGGCAGGCTTTTGCCCAGGCGGCTGCGCACCAGTTCCAGCAAATCATTGACCATTGCCGCCATGTGCCGCGTGCCGCGCTTGATGTTGTTGGCGCAGGTCAGCGCATCGCCTTCCAACGGCGTTTTGCGCATCAGCAATTCGGTGGACATGCTCACCGCTTGCAAGGGCGCACGCAGGTCGTGGCCGAGTATCGCCAGGAAGATATCCCGTGAGCGATTGACCTGGTCGGCATAGGCCGCCGTGGATTCGGCGAGGGCTTCGTCAATGGCTTCGTTGAAACGGATCATGTCCTGGAAGTACGCCATATCCGGCGATTCCAGGCTGTTGACCCACAGGCGAATCACACAGGCGCGCAGGTGGCGAAATTCGCTGGTCATCTGTACCAGATCGAAGCCCACGGTATGCCGCAACTCGCCATGGCTGGCGCCGGCTTCGTCCAGGCTCGGGGTTTTTTCGGGGCCTTCGCCCTTGGCCTTGGCCAGCTGTTCGCTGGCGGTCTGCGCAGTGTTCATGTCGCGCGCGGCGGCCAACAAAATCGCCTTGGCATGGTCGCGCAGGGCTGCACGGTCCAGGTTGACGGCCGCCGGCGTGATGGTTTTGGCGAACTGCTCCCATTCATCAACGATACGGTCCACGTGTTGCCTGATGAAATCGGGGAGACGCATGGCCAGATTCCTGAGAGGTAGGTCAGGCGCATCTTAGCCCTTTTGCCGGGCGCTAAAAACTACCATTACGCGGCGCAAGCACCTGCGGGGAAAACGAGGGTGGTAATTAATTATTTTTTAGATTCTGAAATTTAATGAGATTTCAGATAAACAATAATTTTCCCCGCTGTTTTTTAATCTTTTGTTTTTTTGCATCCTCCCTAAAACTGGCAAATCAATTGACTGCATAAGGATATGCGAGATGAGCCAGGTATCGGGTGCACCCGAAATAGAGGTGTTGTATTCATATGGGGTGGGACAGGAAAACGTCTATCGTGATTATCTTCTGGGTAAGTTGCCGACGCCGATAAGAGATGCTCCGCCCTCGCGATTGGTCTCGCTCGCCAATGCCCAACCGAACTGTCCTGATTGGTACATGAATGCGCGCTCAATAGACCGCCAGCACCTCAAGGATCTGATTGACGAGCGCTGGCGTTTGCAGGGGCCATTGGAAACAACGCTGGAAAATCTGCAGCAAGACATCAATGCCTTTGCTGAACCCTTGCTGGTCAAGGCGTTGAAGGAAGAGCTGAAGCTGGAACTGGACGTCAATGCCACAGTGATTCGATTGTATATCCCGGCTAATCTATTCCCTGGTGTCGACAATAATGCAAGTCGACTCCGACAATCTTCATTGCTTGAGGCGGCGCTGCACAACTTCGAGGAGCCAGAAACACGGGCGGGGGCGTTTCGCGATGGCTCCGGCATCTTCACCGTTGACAGCACCAATGAGTTGCAGCGGCATGCATTGACCATTGACCATTGACCATTGACCATTGACCATTGAGCAATTTGCAACCCTGAGCCGCAAGCTCGATCTGGGTGCGCAGTATCAGCAGCATATAAAGGCATTGCTGAAACCCGAGGATGCCGCTGCAGGCGCAAAGGTCGCACAACAGGCGATCAACATCGAAAAAGCCGCTTTCAACGAATCGACTTACATCGCCTATCTGAAAAATGACATATCTTCCGGAAGTTACGCAAAGCTGCTGCAGGTTCGCGATGAGAAGCAGGGCATCGTCCTGGGTAATCGTCCGTTGTTATGCCATCGCCTTTCGCTGATGGGGTTCAACCTGTCCGGAATCGTGCTGTTCAGTGCAGTGGCGGACCCTTCAGAAGTCAAACGGCTTTATGACGGACTGGTCCCACAACACCAGCGCACGCTGATGGAATGGTCACGTCGGTTGACGTTGTTGCCGGGACAGGAATTCGATCAGTTCAAATTGCTGAAGGCATTTTTCGCCAATGGCCCCAAGGCTCTGGTCGAAGCCATGCTGCAACGCAATGATATTTACCAGCAGAGTCGCCTTGACGGAACGTTGCTGGTTTACGTCCCCGACGACCCTGATCACCCCGTCAAGGAGTATGACTCCCTTGCGGACTTCATGAAGGAGCTGGTGAGCCAGTTGCGCTCGCCGAGTTACCAGCAGTTTTTCAGCCGTTTTGTCGCACAAAAAGACAAGGGCAGGTTTTTTGCCCGTGTGCGCGAGCGTCTCACGACATTCACCTGGACGGCGCGTGGCCCATTGGACATGGGGCCCTGGTGGCGCGAAACCGCCGTCGAGAATCCCAGTGCGGAACCTGTCACCAACATCATGCAGGGGGCATTGTGGCCGCAGTTGGGTCGTTGGCGCAGGGAAAAGGCGATTGCTGACGCACGGCAAATCGCGGTGCTCACCGACGATGAAGATGCCGCCACTCGCTGGAACAGGCTGAGCACTTACCTGAACATCGGCTGGAATGTGTTCAATTTCGGCGCCATGCTGGTTCCTGGCCTCGGTGGACCGCTGCTGGCCGTGATGGTCGGGCAAATGCTGTTTGAAACCATGGAAGGGGTCGAAGAGTGGAGCAAAGGTGACAAGCAAGAAGCGGCAGGTCACCTTGTCGGGGTCATGATCAATTTTGCTCAATTGGCGCTGATGATGGCAGGGCATGTACTGCCCAGCGGTGCACCGCTGCCGGTCAAGCCGTCTTCCCTCATCGACGGGCTGAAACCGGTTCAACTGCCCGATGGCAGCGTGCGGTTGTGGAACCGAAACCTCACCCGCTACGGCCATGATATCGCTCTCCCTGCAGAGGCGAAGCCCAACGAGCTTGGCTTGTTCCGGCACGCTGACAAAGACATTCTCAAGCATGAAAACCAGCACTTCGAAGTGCGCAACGATCCGCGCACTGGCCAACCCGTCTTGCAGCACCCGAGCCGTCCCCAGGCGTATCAGCCCAAACTTGAGCACAACGGTGCAGGGGGATGGAAGACCGAGCTCGACCGCCCGATCGAGTGGGACAGCGCCAAGCTGATGCGCCGAATGGGGCCCGCAGCCGAAAGTTTCTCCGACGCCACTCTGCAGCAGATCCGTATCGCCAGTGGAGTGGAGGAGGGCGAATTACGCAGGCTGCATGTCGTCAACGAGCCGCCACCCGCTGTGCTTATCGACACGCTGGAGCGCTTCAAGGCCTGGGCCGATGTGGGCAAATTACCCGAGCAGATTCGGCGTGACGGGGTGCCGCATGCGTTCACTGAGCAGGTACCCCGCTTGCTGCTCGAAGTGCCTGGATGGCCTGAGCACACCCGTATCGAACTGTTTGAAGGTGCCGAACACTGGGGACCGTCGATGAAATTGGGTGACATCGACGCATCGCCAGCGAATACCTTGAAAATCACCCGCGCCGAAGTCCGCTCAGGGAAACTGCCGGAGTTTGCCGTGAAATTCATCGGCGAAGACGATATTCACGCCATGCTCGGGCAGGGTGTTTCCCGAGAGCAGCCCGTGCGGATCAATGCCTTGAGAAACAAGCTCGCCGAGCAAGCGATCACCCGGCGCGAATCCCTGTTCGCAGCGCTCAACCGCGAGAAACAGCAGGCCGGCTCCCCACCGGTGGTGGCGCTGCAGGATGCTTTCAGCGAACTGTCCACGGCCGCGGCCGAAGAATTGCTGGCCGACGTCGCCTCCGAGGATTTGCTGAAGATAACCGACTCGACGCACATCCCCCTGGCGCTCAGGGAGCGCGCGCGAGTCTCGCTACTGACGTCACGAGCCGCGCGCGCTTATGAGGGGCTGTTCCTCGATCTGCCCTACAGCGCGGACACCGAGCGTCTGGCGTTGCACTCGTTGCAGGCACTGCCCACATGGCCCGAAAACCTGCGAATCGAAATCCGTGCCTCTTCATTTGACGGAACGCTGAGCAACCGTGTCGGTCCGGAGGATGCCGCCATTCGCCGGGTTCTGGTCAGTGAAAACGGCCAGTACGAGGCACGAGATGCCGATGATCTCCATCTGCATGGGCCCGACGACTTGTACGCTTCCGTGTTGCATGCGTTGCCCGACGCCGAACGCGATGCGCTGGGGTATCAGATCAATCAGGGCGCCACACTCAAGCAGGTCATTCAGCAGGCGCCATTGTCACGAGACAGGTTCAACGTCCTGCTGGCGGACAATCCTATCCGCAAGCCGTCGTACGATCCGCTAACCATGCGCCTGCGCGGCGGCATGCGCGGCGCTTTTCGGGGGCTCGATCAGGTCAGTGGGCAGCTGACCGCCCAGGAGCGTGTCCGTGTCGTACGCCCCGGGTGGTCGGAGGAAGAAGCCCTGGATTACCTGCGGGCCGGGGGCAGTCAGGCGAATGTTGAGCAGAGGGCTGGCGCACTCGAAGCCGAATTCAATCGGCTCAACGCAAATTTTCAACGCTGGCTGAACTCACCGACCGAATCGTTTCGGTTCTCGTCCGCCGGCATCGCCGAATGGCAGTCGCGTAACACGGTGTACAAGGCCATCAGGGAAGCCTGGCAGCAGACCAGCCTGCGCGATGTGGATTCATATGGCGACCTGCAAGGCGCGGTACTCGATCTTCACGACCTGCCCATGGGACTGCGTCTGGAGACCATGCCGGCATTGGAGGGTAATTTCGATCACGTCACCCGGCTCAATCTGTCCAGCACTGGATTGGCCGATGCTCACATTTCCTTCCTCGACCATTTTCCCCGCTTGCGCTCGCTCAACATCAACGGCAATTCACTCACCAGAATTCCGAATGTCGTGGGTCGCATGCGCAACCTGACCGAATTGGGCCTGCGCGAAAACCGGATTGTGCTGGACCCACAAGGCATTGCTGACCTGGCTGACCTCACCGAGCTTCATACTCTGGACCTTGTGGGCAATCCTCTTGGAGAGGTTCCGGACATTGGCAGGATGAGAATGTTGCATACGGTCCTGCTGGCCGATACAGGTATTCGAGCCTGGCCGCGCGGACTGTTTTCGCAACCGCGGTTCCGGCATTTTTACCTGGATATCCAGCGCAATCCGATCCGGGCTATACCGGCGGTAGCTCGTGGCTCGGTGCAGGCGGAACTGCTGGCGCGAACAGTGGTGAGCCGCGAACCGGACTTTCTCTCGGCCAGCCATTTGCAGACGCTGCGCGATTACATCGAGTCTGTCGGCCTGGACCCGGATAGACCTTATCCGCCACGTGGCGTGCGCGACAGTCTCGATTGGGAAGAGGGCTTGTCACGACCTGAGTGGGTCGCCCGCCAGAAAATCTGGAACAGCGTCGAGGATGAGACCGGATCGGTCCCGTTCTTCAACGAGATCCGTAAACTGACCGGGTCATCACATTATGTTCATGACACGCTCTATCGAGTCGATCTGACTGCCAAGGTGTGGCGAATGCTTGAGGCAATGGCCAACAATAGCGAGTTGCGCCTGAAACTGTTCACCATGGCCACCCCCGGCACCGCGTGCGTCGATGCTGGTGCGCAGCTGTTCAACGCCATGGGCATGGAGGTACTGATCCATGAGACTTACGAGCTTGCCAATCCAGGCTTGGTGGAGGCTGAACTAGCCGCGCTGGCCCGGGGCAAGTCGCGCCTGGACGAGTTGACGCGGATCGCCCACAAGACGGTTTCCGAGCGTCTGGAGCAGGGCGAGGATTTCAGACGCGTAGATGCCCAGGGGCAGGTTGAAGGCACTGTCGACGAAGTGGAAGTTCATATGGCCTTCATGACGGACCTGGCTGATCGGCTGGACTTGCCGTGGCAGTTTCGCAAGATGCAATTCCGCAAGATTGCGGGTGTCGACCAGGCAATGATTGATGCGGCCTATCGAAGAGTGCTGGACCTTGAGGAAGGAGAGTTGCTGGATGATTTGATTGTCGACCAGCCGTTCTGGTCGTCCTATGTCGAAGATGCCAACCGCAGCGCTTTCAAAGGCTTCAGGCGCCGGATCAGCGCCACCACAGAGTTCTACATGGCACTGCAGGAACGCGTGAATGACCCTGCCTTGTCCCTTGAGGATGAGGCCCGGCTCAAGATCGAGATCAGGGCGCTCGCCGCAGAACTGGGAAAACCGGACAGCACGTTTGCCCCTGGCCGCGTCATGACTGAAGCGGAGTATGCCGCCGATTTGAAGGCGATAACTGATGAAAGCAGGGCGTTGCTCAAGACGTTGACACGTCAGGCGATCGACCGGGCAAAGCTGCAGCGGGTAGAAATCCCCTTCACCGTTCAACCGGCGAGCTGATCGCTTTTGGTATCGCAGGAGCCTGGCACGCCAGGTTCCTGCGTGTTGATCTCATTGTCAGAACAGGAAGTACCGTTGCGCCATCGGCAGCACATCTGCCGGCTCACACCACAGCAGCACGCCGTCGGCCTTGACCTGATAGGTCTGCGGGTCGACATCAATGCTCGGCAGGTAGTCGTTGTGAATCAGGTCAGTTTTCTGCACATCACGGCAACCTTTGACCACAGCGATTTTCTTTTTCAAACCCAGGGTTTCGGGCAAGCCGGCCTCTTGCGCCGCCTGGCTGATGAACGTCAGGCTGGTGGCGTGCAGCGAACCACCGTAGCTGGCGAACATCGGACGGTAATGCACCGGTTGCGGTGTTGGAATCGACGCGTTGGCATCGCCCATCAGGCTGGCCGCGATGGCGCCACCCTTGAGGATCAACGTCGGTTTAACCCCGAAGAACGCCGGTCGCCAAAGCACCAGATCCGCCCATTTGCCCACTTCGATCGAACCTACTTCATGGCTGATACCGTGGGTGATCGCCGGGTTGATGGTGTACTTGGCGATGTAGCGTTTGGCGCGGAAGTTGTCGTTGCCTTCACCGTCCCGGGGCAGTGGGCCGCGCTGCTTTTTCATCTTGTCGGCGGTTTGCCAGGTGCGGGTAATCACTTCACCGACGCGGCCCATGGCCTGGCTGTCGGAGCTGATCATCGAGAACGCGCCGAGATCGTGAAGGATGTCTTCGGCCGCGATGGTTTCGCGGCGAATGCGGCTTTCGGCGAAGGCCACGTCTTCGGCAATGCTTGGGTCCAGGTGGTGGCAGACCATCAGCATGTCGAGGTGTTCGTCGATGGTGTTGCGGGTGAACGGTCGGGTCGGGTTGGTCGAGCTCGGCAGCACGTTGGTAAAACCGCAGGCCTTGATGATGTCCGGGGCATGACCGCCACCCGCGCCTTCGGTGTGGTAGGTGTGGATGGTGCGGCCTTTGAAGGCGGCGAGGGTGGTTTCGACGAAGCCCGATTCGTTGAGGGTGTCGGTGTGAATGGCCACTTGTACGTCGTACTGGTCGGCGACACTCAGGCAGTTATCGATGCTTGCCGGGGTGGTGCCCCAGTCTTCGTGGAGCTTGAGGCCAATGGCGCCGGCCTTGACCTGTTCGATCAGCGGTTCGGGCAGGCTGGCGTTGCCCTTGCCGGTCAGGCCGATGTTCATCGGAAAGGCGTCGGCGGCCTGGAGCATGCGCGCCAGGTGCCACGGCCCGGAGGTGCAGGTGGTGGCATTGGTGCCGGTGGCCGGCCCGGTGCCGCCGCCGATCATGGTGGTGACGCCGCTCATCAGCGCTTCTTCGATCTGCTGCGGGCAGATGAAGTGGATGTGGGTGTCGATGCCTCCGGCGGTCAGGATCATGCCTTCACCGGCGATCACTTCGGTGCTGGCGCCGATGGCAATGTTCACGTTGGGCTGGACGTCCGGGTTGCCGGCCTTGCCGATGGCGGCGATGCGACCGTCCTTGAGGCCGACGTCGGCCTTGACGATGCCCCAGTGGTCGATGATCAGCGCATTGGTGATCAGGGTGTCGACCACGTCGCGTGCCAACAGTTGGCTCTGGCCCTGGCCGTCGCGAATAACCTTGCCGCCACCGAACTTCACTTCTTCGCCGTAGGTGGTGAAGTCTTTTTCCACTTCGATCCACAGCTCGGTGTCGGCCAGGCGGACCCTGTCACCGACGGTGGGGCCGTACATGTCGGTGTAGGCTTGACGGGAAATCTTCATTGCAATTCCTTCTTTGATCGTTCCCACGCTCTGCGTGGGAATGCCGCCATGGACGCTCTGCGTCCGCTTTTTGTGACGCGCAGCGTCACGGGATGCATTCCCACGCAGAGCGTGGGAACGATCGGTCAATCAAGGCCGCCCATGATCCTGCCGGCAAACCCGAATACCCGGCGATGCCCGGCCAGGTCGACAAGCTCGACCTCGCGGCTTTGGCCCGGTTCGAAACGCACGGCGGTGCCGGCGGGGATGTTCAGGCGCATGCCGCGGCTGGCGTCGCGGTCGAAGGTCAGGGCGTCGTTGGTTTCGAAAAAGTGGTAGTGCGAGCCGACCTGGATCGGCCGGTCGCCGCTGTTGGCCACTTTCAAGCTGACAGTGCGACGACCCGCGTTGAGTTCGATGTCGCCGGGCTGGATCTGGTATTCACCGGGAATCATCAATGGGCTCCTTGGAGGATCTTGTAGTAAAGGGCAGTTGGCTTGTAGCGGCCGCTCGGGTCGCAGGCGTAGTCGGGGATTTCACCGGCGCGGGTGTAGCCCAGCGCCTTGTAGAAGTCTTCAGCCGGGGAGCCGGCCTCGGTATCGAGGTAGAGCATGCCGCGTTTGTGTTGCAGGGCGGCCTGCTCCACAGCCGCCATCAATTGCTGACCCAGGCCGCGGCGCCGAGCATGCTCGCGCACCAGCAATTTCTGCACCTCGGCGCGGTTCAGGCCATTGGTTTTCTGGCACAGGGTCAGCTGTACGCTGGCCTGCACTTGTTCGTCCTTGACCACCACCCACAACAACACGTTGCCCTTGTTCAGGTTCTCCTGAACTTCATCGAAATACGCGCGGGCCTGCGTGGCATCCAGGTTGGCCATGAAGCCGACGCTGGCTCCATAACCGACGGCATCGAGCAGCAGGTCAATCAATCCCTGACGATAGTGCGCAAAGCTTTCAACGTTGACGCGTCGCAGTTGGGCGGGGTTCATCGGGTGTCACTCCTTGCTGGCGGTCGGTGGTTGCGCGCCAGGATTGAGGGTCAGTTGCATGAAGGTCAGGTCCAGCCAGCGACCGAACTTGGTGCCCACCTGAGGCATCTGCCCGGTGATCACGAAGCCGATGCGCTCATGCAGGCGAATCGAGGCGGCATTGCCACTTTCGATGGCCGCGACCATCACGTGTTTGCCGCAGTCCCTGGCGCGTTCGACCAGGGCATCCATCAGTTTCGGGCCAAGGCCATTGCCGCGCTGGTCGCTGCGCACGTAGACCGAATGCTCGACGGTGTGGCGGAAACCATCGAACGGTCGCCAGTCACCGAACGAAGCGTAGCCCAGTACGCTGTTCTCGCCGTCGACGATCACCAGGATCGGATAACCCTGGGATTGCCGGGCGCTGAACCAGGCTTGGCGGTTACCGAGGTCGACCGCCAGTTCGTTCCAGATCGCCGTGGTGTTGAGTACGGCGTCGTTGTAGATGTCACGGATTGCCGGCAGGTCGGCATGCACGGCATCGCGAATGGTGTAAGTCATGGTGCAGCCTCAGGCGATCGGTTGATGGACGGTGACCAGTTTGGTGCCGTCGGGAAAGGTCGCTTCGACCTGGATCTCCGGGATCATTTCCGGGATGCCTTCCATCACTTGTTCGCGGCTGAGCAGGGTGGTGCCGTAGTGCATCAGCTCGGCCACGGTCTGGCCGTCGCGGGCGCCTTCGAGCAGGGCCGCGGAAATGTAGGCCATGGCTTCCGGGTAGTTGAGTTTCACACCACGGGCCAAACGCCGCTCGGCGACGAGGCCGGCGGTGAAGATCAGCAGCTTGTCTTTTTCACGTGGGGTCAGGTCCATCGTAGAAATCCAGTCTCGGCAGTTAAAAAGGTTTTTGCAGGAGCGATGTTCAGGTGCTCCATATTCTCGGTGGGACGGCTTCTCGGCCAAGCAACGCAGGCCTGAGCAGTCGCCATAATTCAATCAACCAGCCGCGCGCCAACAAGGCTTCGCTGGCCAGGCAACGGGCGACTAAAAGCCCCGGCAACTGAGTCAAATCCCCGCGCACGTCATTGGGCAGCGAACGGCACTGCTCCAGCAATGGGCTATCAATCTCGCCAGTCACCAGCAACGTGGCAAACACCGGTTGCCCGTCCAGCCCAATGGGCGAATCGAGCAAGCCGTCATTGCCGACGATGCGCTGGCGCTCATGCCAGAGCAACTGTCCATCACGACGAATATCCAGTTGCGCCTGGAAATGCCCGTGGTCGAAACGTTCGCCACTGGCGGGGCGACCCAGTGCCACCACGTCCCAGTAGAACAGCCGTGCATCGCCTTGCAGATCGATGGACGTGCTGAGCTCGGCGCGGGCATCGCTGAAGATGATCGTCTCCTGTGGCAGCCACTCCAGTGTCGCGCCCTGGGCTACGTTCAGCTCGAGTTTCTGATAAGCCGGTGCCGCCGCGCGATACCACTTGGCGGCGCCGGGGCTGGTGATTTGCGCCCACGCCGCGTGGCCGACGCTGGCGCTGATGTCCAGTCGGTCACCGCCGGCAATCCCGCCGGGCGGATGCACAATGATGTGCTGGCACACCTCGGGCCCTTCTGCATACAGGTGCTTCTGCACCCGCAACGGGCCTTTGTGTCGTCGTTGGACCGGGCGCGTGCTGTCGCCGAATCGGGCGTAGCCCAGTTCCAGCTCGGCATGCCAGCTCGGGGTAAACAGGGCAGTGGGAAGAGGTAAATTCATATTTTCTGATTATCGCCGGGACGCCACAGATTAGATCGTTACCAGGCCGCGTACACCTTCGGCTTCCATGTTTTCTCCACGGCCCTGCTGCACGATCTCGCCACGGGACATCACCAGGTACTGATCGGCCAGTTCGGCGGCGAAATCGTAGAACTGCTCTACCAGCAGAATCGCCATGTCGCCACGCGCCGCGAGTTTCTTGATCACAGCGCCGATCTCCTTGATCACCGACGGCTGGATGCCTTCGGTGGGCTCATCGAGGATCAGCAGGCGCGGGCGGCTGGCCAGGGCTCTGCCGATTGCAAGCTGCTGCTGTTGGCCACCGGACAAGTCACCGCCGCGTCGCTGCTTCATTTGCAGCAATACCGGAAACAACTCGTAGATGAACGCCGGGACTTCTTTCGCCTCGGAGCCCGGGAATCGCGACAGGCCCATCAGCAGGTTTTCCTCCACGGTCAGGCGGCCGAAGATTTCCCGGCCTTGCGGCACGTAGGCGATGCCGGCATGCACCCGCTGGTGCGGCTTGAACGTGGTGATCGGCTTACCCTCCCAATTGACCTCGCCTTCCTTGGCCGGCAGCAGGCCCATCAGGCACTTGAGCAGGGTGGTCTTGCCCACGCCATTACGGCCGAGCAGGCAGGTGACTTCGCCGACCTTCACGTCAAACGTCAGGCCGCGCAGGATGTGGCTACCGCCGTAGTACTGGTGCAGCTTGTCGACTTGCAGCATTCTCAATTCCTCCCCCGTGATCGTTCCCACGCTCTGCGTGGGAACGATCATGTCTAGCGACCGAGATAAACGTCGATCACCCGTTCGTTGTCCTGCACCTGCTCCAGCGACCCTTCGGCCAGCACACTCCCCTGGTGCAACACGGTGACATGGTCGGCGATCGAGCCGACAAATCCCATGTCATGTTCCACCACCATCAGCGAATGCTTGCCGGCCAGGGTCTTGAAGAGTTCGGCGGTGAATTCGGTTTCGGCGTCGGTCATGCCGGCCACCGGTTCATCGAGCAGCAGCAACTGCGGGTCTTGCATCAACAGCATGCCGATTTCCAGGAACTGCTTCTGGCCGTGGGACAGCAAGCCGGCGGGACGATTGACCGAAGCGGTCAGGCGAATGGTGTCGAGCACTTCGGCGATACGATCTTTCTGCTCGCCGCTTAAACGCGCCCGCAGACTGGCCCACACCGATTTGTCGGTTTTCTGCGCCAGCTCCAGGTTCTCGAACACGCTCAAGGCTTCGAACACGGTCGGCTTCTGGAACTTGCGGCCGATGCCGGCCTGGGCAATCTGCACTTCGCTCATTTGGGTAAGGTCCAGTGTCTCGCCGAACCAGGCCTTGCCGTGGGTGGGGCGGGTCTTGCCGGTGATCACGTCCATGAGCGTGGTCTTGCCCGCGCCGTTAGGGCCGATGATGCAGCGCAACTCGCCGACCCCGATGTACAGGTTCAAGTCGTTCAACGCCTTGAAGCCATCGAAGCTTACGCTGATGTCTTCCAGGGTCAGGATGGTGCCGTGGCGGGTGTTCAGGCCTTTGCCGGCGCGCTGGCCGAGGCCGATGGCATCGCGGCTGCTGCCGGCGTCCCTGTTCGGTTCCAGGGGCGGGAAAAACGCCGGTTCGAGCATGAATTCAGCGCTTGCAGTGACTCTCATTGCTCACCTCTTTTCTTCAGCAAACCGATCACGCCCTTGGGCAGGTACAGGGTCACGATGATGAACAGCGCGCCGAGGAAAAACAGCCAGTATTCCGGGAACGCCACGGTGAACCAGCTCTTCATGCCATTGACCACGCCTGCGCCCAGCAATGGGCCGATCAATGTTCCGCGACCACCGAGGGCCACCCAGACCGCCGCTTCGATCGAGTTGGTCGGCGACATTTCACTCGGGTTGATGATGCCCACCTGCGGCACGTACAACGCCCCGGCCAGGCCGCACAACACCGCACTCAACACCCACACGAACAGCTTGAAGCCGCGCGGGTCGTAGCCGCAGAACATCAAGCGGTTTTCCGCGTCGCGCAATGCGGTCAGCACTCGACCGAACTTGCTCTGCGCCAGGCGCCAGCCGATGTACAGGCTGGCCACCAGCAATAGCACCGTGGCGAAAAACAGCACCGCCCGGGTGCCCGGTTCCGTGATACCAAAGCCGAGGATGGTGCGGAAGTTGGTGAAGCCGTTGTTGCCGCCAAAACCGGTTTCGTTGCGGAAAAACAGGAGCATGCCGGCGAAGGTCAGGGCTTGGGTCATGATCGAGAAATACACGCCCTTGATCCGCGAACGGAAGGCGAAGAAGCCGAACACCAACGCCAGCAAACCCGGTGCCAGTACGACCAGGCACAGGGCCCAGAGAAAGCTGTCGGTGCCGGCCCAGTACCAGGGCAGTTCGGTCCACGACAGGAACGTCATGAAGGCCGGCAAGCCATCGCCCGAGGCCTGGCGCATCAGGTACATGCCCATGGCGTAACCGCCGAGGGCGAAGAACAGGCCATGGCCGAGGGACAACAGGCCGGCATAACCCCAGACCAGATCCAGCGCCAGGGCGACGATGGCGTAGCACAGAATCTTGCCTACCAACGTCAGCGTGTAGGCCGAGACATGGAAGACGCTGTCCGGCGACAACAACGACAGCAACGGCAGCGCCAACATTAAGGCAAGGATCACCGCGCCGACGGCAATCGTGACTTTGGGGCCGGCCTTTTGGCTGGCCGTGAGCATCAGGGGCTGGTTCATCAGTCGATCACCCGTCCTTTCAGTGCGAAGAGGCCTTGCGGACGTTTCTGGATGAACAGAATGATCAGCGCGAGGATGAGGATCTTGCCGAGCACGGCACCGATTTGCGGTTCGAGAATCTTGTTGGCGATACCCAGTCCGAACGCGGCCAATACGCTACCGGCCAGTTGGCCGACACCGCCGAGCACCACCACCAGGAACGAATCGATGATGTAGCTCTGGCCGAGGTCCGGGCCGACGTTGCCGATCTGGCTCAGCGCCACGCCGCCGAGGCCGGCAATGCCCGAGCCGAGGCCGAAGGCGAGCATGTCCACGCGCCCGGTGGGCACGCCGCAGCAGGCCGCCATGTTGCGATTCTGGGTGACGGCGCGCACGTTCAGACCCAGGCGGGTCTTGTTCAACAGCAGCCAGGTGAGCACCACCACAAACAGCGCGAACGCGATGATCACGATGCGGTTGTACGGCAGCACAAGATTGGGCAGCACTTGAATCCCGCCGGACAACCACGCCGGGTTGGCCACCTCGACGTTTTGCGCGCCGAACACCAGGCGCACCAACTGGATCAGCATCAGGCTGATGCCCCAGGTGGCAAGCAGGGTTTCCAGCGGGCGGCCGTAGAGGTGGCGAATCACCGTGCGCTCCAGCGCCATGCCGATCCCGGCCGTGACGAAAAATGCCACGGGCAGCGCGATCAACGGATAGAACTCGATGGCTTGCGGGGCGAAGCGCTGGAACATCAGCTGCACGACATAGGTCGAGTACGCCCCGAGCATCAACATTTCGCCGTGCGCCATGTTGATCACCCCGAGCAGCCCGAAGGTGATCGCCAAACCCAGGGCGGCGAGCAGCAGAATCGAGCCCAGTGACATGCCGCTGAAGGCCTGGCCGAGCATTTCGCCGACCAGCAGTTTGCGTTTGACCTGGGCCAGGCTGGTTTCGGCAGCCGTACGCACGTTTACGTCGGCTTCGACACCCGGTTCCAGCAGACTTTCCAGGCGAGTGCGGGCCAGGGGATCACCGGTTTCCCCGAGCAGGCGCACAGCGGCGAGGCGCACGGCCGGATCGCTGTCCACCAGTTGCAGGTTGGCCAGGGCCAGGCTGAGCGCGGCGTGAACGCTTTCATCCTTTTCGCCAGCCAGTTGCTGGTCGAGGAATTTCAGCTGCGCGGGTTTGGCGCTTTTCTGCAATTGCTGGGCGGCGCCCAGACGGGTTTTGGCGTCGGCGGCGAGCAATTGGTGGCTGGCCAGGGCGGTGTCGATCAGACCCCGCAGGCGGTTATTCAGGCGCAGGGTTTTCGGCTGGCCATCGACCGTCAGTTCGCCTTGTTGCAGGGCGTTGATCAGTTCGATGCGCGCAGGATCTGGCTGCGCGGCCCATGCTTCGAGCAGCTTGGCCTGCTGCATGGGGTTGGCGGCGACGAAGTCTTCGGCGTCGCTGGCGAAAGTGGTCATCGGCAACAGAAATGCGATGGCGAGGATGAAGCGATGAATGGCAGTGGGCATAAAAAGTCGCCTTGCTCGGATTTTGTGGGAGCTGGCTTGCCAGCGATGCAGGCGACTCGGTGTATCTGAGGTACCGAGGTGATGCCATCGCTGGCAAGCCAGCTCCCACAGGATTCGTGTCGGCCCAAGCTCCATGCTTAGGCCCGGTATCCATTGGCTTAGTTGCTCTTCACCGCATACTCCGGCTTCTTGTCGTTGCCCGGGATGAACGGGCTCCACGGCTGGGCACGGATCGGCCCTTCGGTCTGCCACACCACGTTGAACTGACCGTCGGCCTGGATCTCGCCGATCATCACCGGCTTGTGCAGGTGGTGGTTGGTCTTGTCCATGGTCAGGGTGTAGCCGGACGGCGCGGCAAAGGTCTGGCCGGCCAGGGCTTCGCGGACCTTGTCGACATCGGTGGACTTGGCTTTTTCAGCCGCCTGCGCCCACATGTGGATGCCGACGTAAGTGGCTTCCATCGGGTCGTTGGTCACGGCCTTGTCGGCGCCAGGCAGGTTGTGTTTCTTCGCGTAGGCTTTCCAGTCGGCGACAAATTTCTTGTTGGCCGGATTCTCCACCGACTCGAAGTAGTTCCACGCCGCGAGGTTGCCCACCAGCGGTTTGGTGTCGATGCCGCGCAGTTCTTCTTCGCCCACCGAGAACGCTACGACCGGTACGTCGGTGGCTTTCAGGCCCTGGTTCGCCAGTTCCTTGTAGAACGGCACGTTGGAGTCGCCATTGACCGTCGAGATGACCGCAGTCTTGCCGCCGGCGGAGAATTTCTTGATGTTGGCGACGATGGTCTGGTAATCGCTGTGGCCGAACGGCGTGTAGACCTCTTCGATGTCCTTGTCGGCCACGCCTTTGGCGTGCAGGAACGAACGCAGGATCTTGTTGGTGGTGCGCGGGTAGACGTAGTCGGTGCCGAGCAGGAAGTAGCGCTTGGCACTGCCGCCTTCTTCACTCATCAAGTACTCGACGGCCGGGATCGCTTGCTGGTTCGGCGCGGCGCCGGTGTAGAACACGTTCGGCGACATCTCTTCGCCTTCGTACTGCACCGGGTAGAACAGCAGGCCATTGAGCTCTTCGAACACCGGCAACACCGATTTGCGCGACACCGAGGTCCAGCATCCGAACACCACGGCGACCTTGTCCTGGGTCAGCAGTTGCCGGCCCTTTTCAGCAAACAGAGGCCAGTTCGACGCCGGGTCCACCACCACCGCTTCGAGCATCTTGCCGTTCACGCCGCCCTTGGCGTTGATCTCGTCGATGGTCATCAGCGCCATGTCCTTGAGCGATGTTTCGGAGATCGCCATGGTGCCGGACAACGAATGCAGGATACCGACCTTGATGGTCTCGGCGGCCTGGACAGTCCAGGTCATGCCCATCGCGGCAATGCTTGCCGTGAGTGTGAAAGCCTTGATCAAACTGCGACGCTTCATTGTGCGATCTCCATGAACTTATGAATTTTCTTGGTTGGCAGATGCGGACTACTGAAGGGTCTTTAGCAAGGGCTGTGCCCGGTCGGGGAAAGGCAGGAGAATGTCGTGTTAGAGCGGTTGAACGGATGTGAGAACGCACCATGACGGGACGAGGTCAGGGCAGTGGTGCGTCGGGATGCGCCACATTGGGGCGGGCGAGATGCGCGGCAATCCCGCGCATCTCGTTTGACTCAGGGTTGAGTCGAGGCGCTTTCAGTTTGTCGATTGAAGCGTGACAGCAGCAGCCGGTCGAGTAGCCAGACGACTACCAGCGAAACGCCCACCAACGGAAATGCCACGGCCAATGCGAACATGATCACCATCGCGGTTTTCCACTTCGGCAGGTCGTGACGCAGCGGCGGGACACCGAACTTGCCTTGCGGACGACGCTTCCACCAGATCACCACGCCGCTGACCGCGCTGAGCAAAATCATCATGCAGATCAGCAGGACGATGATCTGGTTGAGCGTGCCGAACATCTTGCCTTCGTGCAGCATCACACCGATTTCCGTGGCGCGGGCGACGGCGCCGTACTGCTCGTAGCGTACGTCGGCGAGGACGTTGCCGGTGTATTGATCGACATGCAGGGTGGCGTCGTTGCGTGGGTCATCGGCGAACACGGCGATGGTGAAAACGCCGGTGGCCGTGGTCGGGAACGTGATGCTGTAGCCTGGCTCGACCTTGCGTTGCGCGGCGATGTCCTGCACGTCCTGCAGGCTGATGGTCGGCGCGGCCGGACCGGCTGGCGCTGCATCGTGGGCCATGTGTTCGGCATGATCGCCCGACATCGGCATCGGCGTATTTTCCATGGCCCACGGCACCGTCTGGCGGGTGGCGCTGTTGAGGCTGCGCGCTTCGACGTCGGACTTGGGCACGTTGTCCCACATCGCCGCCGGAAAGACGTTCCAGACGGCGGCGTATTGCTGGCCCCAGAAGCCGGTCCAGGTCATGCCGCTGAGCAGCATCACCAGCAGCAACGAGGCGCCCCAGAAACCGGTGACGGCGTGCAGGTCACGCCACAACACCCGGCCTCGACTGCTCAGGCGTGGCCACAGAATGCCCGCGGCCTGACCGCGCGGCCACCACAGGAACACCCCGGACACCACCAGTACCACCGCCCAACCAGCGGCCAGTTCCACCAGACGGTCACCGACGGTGCCGATCATCAGCTCGCCGTGAATCGCCCGCGCGACCGCTTGCAGGTTTTTCTTGGCGTCTTGCTCGCCGAGGATATCGCCGTGGTACGGGTCGACGAACACGTTCAGCTCGTTCCCGCCGTTGAGCACGACAAACTGGGCGCTGCGCTCGGCGTTTACCGGCGGCAGGTATTGTTTGATCGTGCCTTGTGGATAGGCGGCCTTGACCCGGTTGAGCAGGTCATCGGCCGGCACCGTGTGGTGCCCGGCCGGGACGTTGAGCAGGCTGCTGTACATCAGTGAGTCGAGTTGCGGCTTGAACAGGTAAATGGTGCCGGTCAGGGCCAGCATCACCATGAATGGCGCAACGAACAATCCGGCATAGAAGTGCCAGCGCCAGGCCAGGTTGTAGAAATTCACTTTGGGCTGTTTCATCGGTTGTGCTCCGCTTGGCGAATCAATTGTCTGTAAAAGATCGCAGCCTCGTTTCACTCGACAGCTCCTACAGGGTGTACGCGTGTCAATGTAGGAGCTGGCGTAGCCTGCGATCTTTTGACTTTTCTTGTTAGAAACTCATATCAATCTTGGTCCAGAGCGTGCGCCCCGGTTCCTTGATGGCTTGCGGGTCATTGGCCGGGTAGCCGAAACCGGCGTTGCCGGCCAGGTTCAGGTGTTCGGCGTAGGCCTTGCCGAACAGGTTGTCGACGCCGCTGCTGACCTTCCAGTGCTGGTTGATCCGATAGGCACCGTTGAGCGAGAACACGGCAAAACCCGGGGTCTTGTCGAAGTCCTTGCCGACCACGTTGCCTTTGTTCTGGTCGATACGGTTTTGCGCGGCAACCACTCTCCACAGTGCGCCAGCGCTCCAGTTGTCTTCGCTGTAGGTCAAGCCGAAACGGGCGTCCAGCGGCGGCATTTGCGGCAAGGCATTGCCATCGCTGCTGTTCTTGCCCCAGGCGTAGGCCAGGGTGGCGTCGGCTTTCCAGTGCTCGGTGAGTTCGTAGGCGGCACCCAGTTCGCCACCCATGATTCGCGCATCGATGTTCTGCGCTTGCGAGGTCATGCCCATCATGGCTGGCGTGTAGTTGAACAGGATGTAATCACGCACCTGGCCGATGTACGCCGAGGCCCAGGCATCGAGGTCTTCGGACTTGTATTGCAGGCCGAAGTCGAGCTGGGTGGTTTTCTCGGGTTTGATCGCATCAAAGGCATTCACCGATCCGGCGGGGCCGGAATTGGGTGAAAACAGTTCCCAGTAGTCCGGGAAACGCTGGGTGTGACCCAGGCCCGCATACACCGTGGTCGGGCTGTCGGCCAGGTCATGTTCATAGCGGATGAAGCCACTGGGCAGCGTATCGGCACGGGTGTCGTCGGCGGTCGGGTTGGGGCGGGTCATCATCCCCGAGCCGATGGTTTGCCGGTAATCCTTGGCCGAAGCGCGGTCCAGGCGTGCGCCGGTGATGAGCCGGTCACGCTCGGCGGCGTACCAGGTCAGTTCGCTGAACACTCCGTAGTTATGGAAGTCGGCATCCTTGGTGTACGGCAGGTCCTTGTAGGTGTCGATGCCCATGGCGCTGCGTTGGCGGTGCTCGTTGGTCTGCGCGTCAATGCCGCCGATCAACTGCACATCGGCCCAGCGCCAGGTGGCCTTGATTCGCGCGCCAAGGGTGCGACGGTCGACGTTGGACGCCATGGGGCCGGCCATCATCCCGGTGCCGGACGGCGTGCGTAGCGTGTAGTTGTCCATCACATGGTCGGCGTAGTTGTAGTAGACCTGCGCCTCGAGCTTTTCCAGCACGTCGCTGATGTTCGACTTCTCGAAGCGCAGGCCGAGGCTCTCGCGCTTGAACTGCGAACCGTCCATGCCGCGCCCGGCGTAGCGCGCCTCGCCGTCACCCTTGCCGGCGGTGAGCTCGAGCAGAGTATCGGCATCGGGGGTCCAGCCGAGCGCGACGTCGCCGTTCCATTTGTCGTAACGCGATGCCACGGTGTCGTTGTTGCCATCCTTGTAGTCGTCGGCCTGGGCGGTGTTGCCGATCACCCGCACATAGCCCAATGGTCCGCCGGCGGCGGCGTCCACCAATTTATCGAATCGGCCGTTGGAGCCGGCCAGCACACTGGCGTTTACCCGCGTGCCGAGCTCACCGAAACGTTCCGGTTCGCGGTCGAAGAGGATGGTGCCGGCCGAGGCACCCGGTCCCCAGAGCACGGTCTGCGGTCCTTTGATAACGGTCAATGTGTCGTAGGTTTCCGGCGATATATACGAGGTCGGTGCGTCCATCCGGCCGGGGCACGCCCCGAGCATCATGCCGCCGTTGGTGAGGATGTTCAGGCGCGAGCCGAACATGCCGCGCAGCACCGGATCGCCGTTGGTGCCGCCATTGCGCACCTGGGCGAAGCCTGGAATGGTTTTCAGATAGTCCGACCCGTCGCTGGCCGGCACGGGTTGGCGCGGCTCCTTGGGGTTGGTGACGATGGTCAGTGGCGAACTCGGGGCAATGGCGGTGATGACCGTCGGGCTCAGTTCTTCACTATGACCTGCGTGTTCATCGGCCAGCGCCGAAGGCGTCAGCAAGGCACCGCACAGGATGGCGGTGGCGTGCCTGAAACGAATGCTGGATTCGTTCAGGGCAAGGGAGGCTTGGGCAGCGCTCAAGCATGGGGCAGCAGTAAACCTGGACATGACAATTTCCATCGAACAGTCGTAAACGACACGGTCGCTCCTACAGGACCGTGTGAAACCAGCGGTGGGTGTTTACGCGACGACGGGCGGGGCGCGGGTGCGGGCGCCGGGAAAGAAGGTTTGCCGGGCGTGGCCCAGGCGAGGGGATGGGGTGGTGTACGTGTTGGCGGGTGGGGTGTCGAACGCGGTGAATGCCCCGCCACCGGTGAGCGCCGGGCAATTGAACAGCAGGCTGCAATAGCCGCATTTTTCCCATATTGCATGGTGCCCGGACGCTGGCGGGCAATGTTCTGCAGTTGGTTGTGCGGCGTGATCCGCGTGCTCCATCGCCGACATGTCCATGCTCATGTCCATCGACATGTTCATGCTCATGTCCAGGGGCATCGAGGCGCGCTGATCCATCGGCATCGACTGGGAAATCAGCGGACCGATAAAGATCATCAACATGGCGAACAGGCTGATCCAGCTGCCGCGCGTCAGGCTCAATGGCTGACGACGGTGGGCGGATGACCTGGTGCCTGGCGGGCGCATGGGCGGCTTCAGCTCAGCGGATTACTGAACGTGCGCGTGCTTTTGCGTGGTCTCGGGCGCCTGCTTCTGCACCGCCACTTCGACCGTCACGTCACCGGACTTCTCGAAATGCAGGGTCAGCGGGAAGCGTTTGCCGTCGCTCAGCAGGCTGCGGTCCTTCAGGTTCAGCAGCATCACGTGGTAGGCCATCGGTGCAAAAGTGACTTCGCCGCCAGCGGGGATTTCCACGCTCGGTACGTGCTGCATTTTCATCACGTCGTTTTGCATCAGATGCTCATGCAACTGGGCCTCACCCGCAATCGGCGAGTCGACGCTGAGCAGGCGGTCGGCGGTCTTGCCTGCGTTGTGGATCACGAAATAGGCCGCTACGTTCGGCGCATTCGGTGGCAACTCTTGCGACCAGGGATGAGCGATCTGCAGATCGCCCTGTGTGTATTCGTGGGCATTGGCAAAGCAGGCAGGCAGCAGCAACGCGGCCAGAACGATGAGTCTGTTCAACATGGCAGTTCTCCAGGCGATTCAAAACGCAGATCAAATGCGAGAAACAATCACACCAGAGGGGAGGCACGGGGGTTGAGGCTGGGCCATTGCTGGCGGGGTGTCGGGGTATTGAATGCGGCGGGAGGCAGGCTTCGATTCGCTTCGAACTGCGTGTAATACAGCTGTGGCTCATGTCCGGGCAACGCCACTAATGGCGCGGAGCCGCTGCAGCACCAGCAATGCTGCATGTTGGAATGGTCGTCGCTTTGCGGGGCTTTCTGCTCGATGTCGCCCAGAGGAATCGCCACCATCCTGGTGCCGCTGGACGAGCAGAAACTGCCCCACAACAATTGTTCGGCTGGCGACTTCGCCGTCTGCGCCATCGCTCCGGACATCGGCATGGCGAGCATGTTGAACAGCACTGCGAAGCAGGCGATCCAGGCAATTGCGAGCCGTTGTCGGGACATGGGACAAATCCGGTGGGTGGGCGATCAGGCGCGGCTATTTAGCCTGATCAGGGCCGATAAGTAAAAACACCGTGTGCGGTGTGGTGTCGCAGTGCAATCAATCAGCAATGGCATGCAAGCGCAGGCCCAAGGCTTTCATAACCTTCATGATAGTCGCGAATTCCGGATTGCCACTACTGCTCAGCGCTTTGTACAGACTCTCGCGTCCCAGGCCGGCATCACGGGCAATTTGTGTCATACCCTTTGCCCGGGCTATATCGTTCAGAGCTGCGCGTATCAGTACACCGTCGCCAGCATCCTCTTCAAAGCAGGCGTCCAGATAAGCCGCCATTTCTTCCGGCGTTTTGAGAAACTCGGCGGCGTCAAAACGGGTGAATCGTTCGGCCATGACTTACTCCTCATTACCGATGTTTTGTGCCATTTGAATAGCACGTTTGATATCTCGTTTTTGAGTCGATTTGTCGCCTCCGATCAACAGTAGGTAAATCACCTCATCTTTGCGAGTGAAGTACAGCCTGTAACCAGGACCGTAATGAACACGCATTTCATGAACAGCAGCGCCTACGGATTCACAATCACCAAAATTTCCATGTTCAGCGGCACGGAGCCTGGCGATTATTCGAGCTTTGCCGATGGTGTCCCTCAACGAGTTGAGCCAGTCGGCAATCACTCGTGATCGTTCAAGCTCGATCATGTCGAATCGTATTCCTTGGGATACATTGTGGCAAGCAACACTTTTCTCCAGGCGAGGCCATTCATACCTGTGGATGGTGGGTGTGCTTGATAGGATCAGGAGGGAGAGGACTATAGGGTTAGAGTCCTGGCGCGGACAGTCAGATCAGTCCGAGAGTGTTGTCAGCAAAGTCGCCGGGCTCAGCAGGTCTCAGGAATAGTCCGAGTCCCTCAGGGCGTCCAGCAAATCTGCCACCGACCCGAACTCTCGATCTGACGCCGGCAACTCCGGCCGCTTCAACACCAACACAGGCACCCCACGCTCGCGCGCCACTTCCAGCTTCGGCTCGGTAGCCGTGCTGCCGCTGTTTTTGCTGATCAGCACATCGATCTGCCGACGTTCGAACAGCTCGCGTTCATCAACGATCTGGAACGGTCCACGAGCGCCGATCACTTCGCAACGGTCATTGCCGGGGTACACGTCCAGCGCGCGCAAGGTCCAGAATTGCTCCGGCGGAATTTCGTCCAGGTGTTGCAAGGGCTCGCGACCCAGGGTGAACAGCGGTCGACGGAAGGGTTTCAGGGCCTCGATCAACTCGGCCCAATCACTGACTTCGCGCCAGTCATCGCCGGCCTGTGGTTGCCATGCCGGACGTCGCAGCGCCCAGCAGGCGATGCCGCTCAAGCGAGCCGCCAGCGCGGCGTTTCGACTGATCTGGGCGGCATAGGGATGAGTCGCATCCAGTAACAGATCAATCCGCTCATTGCGGATGAACTGCGCCAGGCCTTCGGCACCGCCGTAGCCACCCACACGCACCTGACAGTTCAAGTCCGTAGGCACTCGACCGACACCCGCCAGGCTATAAATGTGTCGTGGGCCGAGGGTTCGGGCAATCGCCAGGGCCTCGGTGACGCCGCCCAGCAGCAGAATGCGCTTCATTGAAAAGCCCCCGCATGGCCGACAATCCCGCCCTGGCGATCGATGGCAAACACTTCGACCTGAACCTGCGCCGGCACCACACTGCGGGCAAACTCCAGGGCGTGTTGGCACACGGCATCGCCGAGGGCGATTCCTGCAGCGCTGGCCATCGCCAGGGCCTGTTGACTGGTGTTGGCTTCACGGATGCGTTGCTGCAACGCCATATCGGCACCGACCGCGGCGGCCCACTCGGCCAGTTGCGGCAGATCGATGCTCGAATGCCGACTGTGCAGGTCCATGTGCCCGGCCGCCAGTTTGCTGATCTTGCCGAAGCCGCCGCACAGGCTGAGTTTTTCCACCGGGACCTTGCGCAGGTGCTTGAGCACTGCACCGACGAAATCGCCCATTTCGATCAGGGCGATTTCCGGCAAGTTGTAGACCCTGCGCATGGTGTCTTCGCTGGCGTTGCCGGTGCACGCGGCGATGTGCAGATAGCCGTTGGTCTTGGCCACGTCGATCCCCTGGTGGATCGAGGCGATGTAGGCCGCGCAGGAAAACGGCCGGACAATGCCGCTGGTGCCGAGGATCGACAGGCCGCCGAGAATGCCCAGGCGCGGGTTCATGGTTTTCAATGCCAGGGCTTCTCCGTTCTCGACATTCACCGTGACCTCGAAACCACCGTGGTAGCCGAGTTCTTCAGCGAGCAGCGCCAGGTGATCGCTGATCATCTTGCGCGGTACCGGATTGATTGCCGGTTCGCCGACGCCCAGCACTAGCCCCGGTCGTGTGACCGTGCCAACACCACGCCCGGCAATGAAACCTGTGCCCGGCTCACTGCGCAGGCGCACCTGGGAGTAGAGCAGTGCACCGTGGGTCACGTCGGGATCGTCCCCGGCATCCTTGATTGTCCCGGCCTCGGCGCCGCCTTCCATGAGGCGACAGAATTCCAGGCGCATCTGCACCTGCTTGCCTTTGGGCAGGACGATTTCCACGGCGTCCGAGCTCACACCACCGAGTAGCAGGCGAGCCGCCGCCAGGCTGGTTGCGGTGGCGCAGCTGCCCGTGGTCAGGCCGCTGCGCAATGGGGCAGGTTGTTCGGCGGTTTCGTCACGCATCGAGGGGTTTGACCACGTCCAGCAATGTAATCGGCAACGCCTGGCGCCAGGTGTCGAAGTCGCCCAGGGGCTGTGCCTGGGCGATATGAATACGGGTCAGCTCGCCGCCGTGCTGTTCGCGCCAGGCCATCAGGGTCATTTCACTTTGCAACGTGACCGCATTGGCAATCAGGCGGCCGCCGGGTTTGAGCGCTGCCCAGCAAGTGTCGAGCACGCCTTCGCGGGTGACGCCGCCGCCGATGAAAATCGCGTCCGGGCGTTCGAGGCCCGCCAGGGCTTGCGGCGCGCTGCCGCGAATCAGTTGCAGGCCGGGCACGCCGAGTGCGTCGCGGTTGTGCTTGATCAACAGTTGCCGACCTTCATCGGCCTCGATGGCCAGCGCACGGCAACCTGGATGCGCGCGCATCCATTCGATGCCAATGGAGCCGCTGCCAGCGCCGACATCCCATAACAGGTCGCCGGGAACCGGTGCCAGACGAGCGAGTGTGATCGCGCGCACATCACGTTTGGTCAGTTGTCCGTCGTGCCTGAAAGCGGAGTCTGGCAGGCCGGCCAGTCGCGACAGACGCGGTGTGTTTACTTCTGCGATGCATTCGATGGCGATCAGGTTGAGGTCGGCGACAGCCGGGTCGGTCCAGTCGTTGGCGGTACCGTCGATGCGTCGCTCGGTCTCACCACCCAAATGTTCCAGCACGCTCAGGCGGCTCGGCCCGAACCCGCGTTCGCGCAACAGCGCCGCGATCGCGGCAGGGCTTTGGCCGTCATTGCTCAGCACCAGTAAACGAACGCCACCGGACAATTGCGCATTAAGTGCCGCGATGGGGCGGGCAACCACTGACAGCGTCACCACATCCTGCAGCGGCCAGCCCATCCGCGCGGCGGCGAGTGAACAGGAAGATGGCGCGGGCAAGATCAGCATTTCATCGCTGGGCAATTGCCGGGCGAGGCTGGCGCCGACACCAAAGAACATCGGGTCGCCGCTGGCTAGCACGCAAACCGGTTCGCCGTGCCGTTCCAGCACTGGGGCCAGCGAAAACGGGCTGGGCCACAATTGCCGCTCGCCACCAATGCACACCGGCAGCAAATCCAGTTGCCGCTGACCGCCTATGATCCGCGAAGCGCCCAGCAGGGCGTGCCGAGCGTTCTTGCCCAGGCCCTTGAAGCCGTCTTCACCGATGCCTACAACTGTCAGCCAAGGGGGCATGCCATTCCTCTTCTATCGACAAAAGCCAAATCATCACCGCGCTCAAGTCCTTCTCGGCCGGCGCGGTTGCGCATCATAACGCGGTGTCGATTGCATTCGCCCGTCGTCAGTCGATGAAATCGCGGTCAAGGCCGATGGCTGCCCTGCAAAATGATGGGATTTATCCTGATTATCTTATGGGTTGATTTTCAGAAGGTCGAATCTCTTCATTCTGATCTCGCGGCGCTTTTTATCAATAAGCGTTCTTTTTGTTTCAAGTATTCTTTTATCCAGTTTGAGATAGGCCCGTTGCTGGATGATTGTGGCGGAGCGCTTTTCCGATTCGACGTACAGGAAGTTGCTTTCTTTTGTAGATGCTACCAATTCAAGATTGAATACTGCGATTTCAAGAAAACCCTTGGCGTCATAGCGGGCAGGGATAACCTGGAAATGCTGCCCCAGGAGACTTTCCTGGTCCAGGGAGAGCAGCGCCGGTTTGTCGGGTTTCAGTGCGTCGAGCGTGTCGATCATTGCGTTGCCTTGTCGGCTGTCGGGCATCTTCTCAGCACTCTCGACCAGGAAATCCGCAACGCTCCTCAAGACGTCGTGACGGGTGCGGGTAAAGATTGCATCCTGGAAGACCGACCAGCCGAAGAAATCCAGCGTGTTCACATACTCATTCAGCCACTTTGCCGAATCGACAAAGCGGCTGCAGACCATGTCGGCGGATAGGGTGGCGATCTGTGTGCAGTGGGTCAGGTCGTCATGATCCGCAAGTGACATATCATCAATGCACGAAAGCAGATTGGGGCCGGTCAATACGCCGGAGAAGTTTCTATTATTCATATTCAGTTCCCTTGAATAAAAATTTGATCGGAAGAAGTGGTTTTCCTGCTGATGAAACTACAACAGCCTGTGTGCTGTTGAAATGAAGTTGGCGTGAAGAACTGATACTTGCTGTTAAATGCGCGGGGGAGTTGTGGGCGCTTCAGACTTCAAGCGAAGCGATCGTTGGCCATTGAGCGAGCACGCTTCGTCGTCAATCCACTTGAGCTTTTTCATCCGGCCGGGCAAAGCAGGCATAATGCGCCCTTCGTCCCGTTGCCGGTCATCCCCGTGAATTCACCCCAGACATCCAGTCCCTTGCGCCCATCGGCCTGTCCCGGGTTGTTGCGTGTCGTTCAGGCGCTGGATGGCGGCATTTGTCGGATCAAACTCGCCGGTGGGGCTATTCGCGCAGATCAGGCAATGGCGGTTGCTGATGCCGCCGAACGCTATGCCGGGGGCGTGATAGAGGCGACCAACCGCGCCAATCTGCAAATTCGCGGAATTGGCCAGCAGTCCGCCGCGTTGATCGACAGTCTGCTGGCCGTCGGGCTGGGGCCTGTCAACGTTGCTGGCGATGATGTGCGCAACCTGATGCTCAGCCCCAGCGCCGGCATTGACCGGCACATGCTGATCGACAGCAGACCCTTGGCCCGGGAAATTCTCGACAGCTTGCAAACCCATGCGCGCTTTCATGAGTTGTCGGCCAAGTTCGCCGTGCAGCTGGATGGCGGTGAAGCCTTGGCCATGCTCGAACATCCCCATGACCTCTGGCTGAGTGCGGTTGAGCGAAACGGCGAGCCAGTGCTGGCTTTCGGTCTGGCGGGGTGCCCCACCGAGACGCCGGCGGCTGCGGTACTGCTGCGTGACGGGCATGCCCTGGTGGTGGCGGTGCTGGAGTTGTTTCTCGAACTTGCACGGCCGGATCAGACCCGGATGCGGCATCTGTTGGCCGAGCATTCGCTTGATTCGCTGCTGCAACGCCTGGCCGAGCGAGTGCCCTTGTTTGCCATGGAACCATGGCGGCGCCCGACTGCCCCTGCGCGATTGCACATCGGCAGTTACCCACAGCGTCAGGAAGGCCTGGTCTATGTCGGCGCCGTGCCGCCCTTGGGGCGGCTGGACCCGACGATGCTCAAGGGGGCGGCTCATCTGGCCGAGGCGTTTGGTGATGCCAGCCTGCGCCTGACCCCTTGGCAAAGCCTGTTGCTGCCCAATATTCGCGATGAGGATTCACCCGCCCTGCGCCAACAATTGCAGGCGTTGGGTTATCTGGTCGACGCCGACCAGACCCTGGCCCATCTGGTGGCCTGCACCGGATCGGCCGGTTGCGGCAAAGGCTTGGCGGATACCAAGGGCGACGCGCGGCAACTGGCCGAACGGCTGCATGATCAATCCGCACAGGTGCAGGTTCACTTGTCGGGTTGCCCGCGCTCCTGCGCGTGCGCGCACACGGCGCCCGTCACATTGTTGGCGACGTGCCCTGGTCACTACGACCTCTATTTTCGCGATGCCGCGCAGCCGGGTTTCGGCGCGCTGCACGCACGCAATCTTACTATCGACGCGGTCGCGGCCTTGCTCGACGCCCGCTCACGGAGCCCCCTTGATGCTTGATTACATCCGCGACGGTCAGGAGATCTATCGCAATTCCTTCGCGATCATTCGTGCCGAGGCCAACCTCGAGCGCATTCCGGCCGATCTGGAAAAACTCGCCGTCCGTGTGATCCACGCTTGCGGCATGGTCGATGCGATCGACGGCCTACAGTTTTCCGCAGGCGCGGGCAAGGCCGGGCGCGATGCGCTGGCCGCCGGCGCGCCGATCCTGTGTGATGCGCGGATGGTGTCGGAGGGCATCACCCGCACGCGCTTGCCAGCGAACAATCCGGTCATCTGCACCCTGCGTGATGAAAGCGTTCCCGAGCTTGCCCGTGAATTGGGCAATACCCGTTCCGCCGCTGCGCTGGAGCTTTGGCGTCCGCACCTGGAAGGCAGCGTGGTGGTGATCGGCAACGCGCCGACGGCACTGTTCTACCTGCTCGAAATGCTCGACGCCGGCGCCCCGAAACCGGCGCTGATCCTTGGCTTCCCGGTGGGCTTCGTTGGCGCCGCCGAATCCAAGGCTGCGCTGGCCGCCGACAGTCGCGGCGTGCCGTTCGTTATCATGCAAGGCCGGCTGGGCGGTAGCGCCATGGCCGCCGCCGCCGTCAATGCCCTCGCCACGGAGATCGAATGATGCAGCAACCTGGACGCTTGATCGGCCTTGGCGTGGGACCCGGTGATCCGGAACTGATTACCGTCAAGGCCCTGCGCCTGCTGCGCGAATCGCCGGTGGTGGCTTATTTCGTCGCCAAGGGTAAAAAGGGCAACGCCTTCGGCATCATCGAAGCCCATTTGCAGGACGCCCAAACCTTGCTGCCACTGGTGTATCCGGTGACCACCGAGGCATTGCCGGCACCGCTGTCCTATGAGCAAGTGATCAGCGATTTCTACGATGCGGCGGGTGAAGAGCTGGCAGCGCATCTGGATGCGGGGCGTGACGTGGCAGTGATCTGCGAAGGCGATCCGTTTTTCTACGGCTCCTACATGTACCTGCACGATCGGCTGGCAGAGCGTTATGAAGCCGAAGTGGTGCCGGGTGTCTGCTCGATGCTCGGCGGCGCTTCGGTATTGGGTGCACCGTTGGTGTATCGCAATCAGAGCTTGTCGGTGCTGTCCGGCGTGCTGCCTCACGATGATCTCAAGCGCCGTCTGGCCGACGCCGATGCGGCGGTGATCATGAAGCTGGGGCGCAACTTCCCGAAAGTCCGTCAGGTGCTGGAAGAGCTCGGATTGGCCGAGCGTGCGCTGTATGTCGAACGCGCGACCATGGCCAACCAGAAGATCGTGCCGCTGGATCAGGTCGAGCCGATGTCGTCGCCGTACTTCTCGTTGATCATCGTTCCCGGTGAAAGGTGGCAAGGCTGATGACTCGTCCAGCTCCGGCCATTGTCATTCTCGGCAATGGCAGCCTCGCGACCGCGCGCAGCATTCAACAGCTGTACCCCGGCGCCTTGATCCACGGCCTGGCCGAACGGGTCGTCGGTGCCGATCGCACGTACCACGAGTTCGGTGCGACGTTGCGCGAGCTTTATCAACAAGACACGCCGATCATCGCCCTGTGCGCAGCCGGCATTGTCATTCGCACCCTCGCGCCGTTGCTGCTGGAGAAGGGGGCTGAGCCGCCTGTGCTCGCCGTCGCCGAAGACGGTAGCGCCGTGGTTCCGCTGCTCGGTGGGTTGGCAGGCGTGAACATGTTGGCGCGGGAGATTGCGGCAGCGCTGGACGTGTCCGCGGCGATCACCACCAGTGGCGAATTGCGTTTTGGTACCTGCCTGTTGAACCCGCCCAGCGGTTATGCCTTGGGTGATCTTGAGCTGGGCAAACGCTTCGTTTCCGATTTGCTCGCCGGTGAGTCGGTGCGCATCGAAGGTGCGGCACCCTGGCTGGTGCAGGCGCAGTTACCGGAAAACCCGCAAGCGCGGTTGGCCGTGCACGTCGGGCATGCCGAGCGGACGCCGGCGGCCAATGAACTGCTGATTTATCCACGTAACGTGTTGGTGGCTGTCAGTGCCGGCGTGGCCGATGTGCCAGGTGCGGTTCGCGAAGCTTTGCATCAGGCAAAAATCGCCGTGCAGTCGTTAGCCTGCCTGCTGGCCGCCGATAGTGAAATGTCCAGTGTGACGCTGCGTGAAGCGGCGCATGAGCTGGGTGTGCCCCTGCGTTTTGCCAGTGATGTCGGCGCAGTCAGCCAACTGCTGCGTAACGCCATCGACCAGCCTGTTGCCCTGTTCGGCGATGAGGCCGTTGCCATTGCCGTTGCCGAGCAGCCTCTGGCCCCCTTGTCGATTGGCCGTGCTCGCGGTCGTCTGGCGGTGATCGGTCTTGGCCCTGGCGCTGCTGACCTGATGGTGCCAGCGGTCAAGGCGGAACTGGCCCGTGCCAACGACGTTCTCGGTTACGAAACCTATGTGCGCATGGCGGGACCATTCCGTGCGGATCAGGTCCTGCACTGCACCGACAACCGTGAAGAAATGCAGCGTGCCCGCCACGCCTTTGAGCTCGCGGCGCAGGGCCGTTGCGTAGTGGTCGTCTCTTCCGGGGATCCCGGTGTATTTGCCATGGCTGCGGCGGTGCTTGAAGCACTGCATGAGTCCCGCGATCCAGCGTGGCACAACGTCGACCTGGAAATCCTGCCGGGCGTTTCGGCATCGCTGGCAACGGCTGCACGAGCAGGTGCACCGTTGGGGCATGATTTCTGCGTACTGTCGCTATCGGACAATCTCAAACCGTGGGACATCATCGAGAAGCGTCTGGACCTGACGGCGCAAGCCGACCTGGCGATGGCTTTCTATAACCCGATCTCGCGTTCCCGGCCCTGGCAGTTGGGGCGTGCGCTGGAAATCGTCGCGCTGCATCGTACTGCTGACACTCCCGTTGTATTGGGGCGTGATGTCGGGCGTCCGGGGCAGACGTTGCGGGTCACGACACTTGGCCAATTGACGCCGGATCAGGTCGACATGCGGACCATGGTGTTGATTGGCTCATCCACGACTCGTGTGTTTCCTCGGCCTCAAGGGTCGTCGTGGGTGTACACCCCGCGTAGCTACGGCGACAAGTTGGTCGATATCAACTAAACAAGTCGCATTTGTATAGGGCGGGTTGTTCGGGTTTTTGCTCGAATAATCCGCTCTTTGGTGTGTTTGTTCAGTTTTTACATATGTGGAAATTTAATTGGGTTTGTTGCTCGGTAAGGGGGTGGGTTAAATTCGTTTTTACGCCCAGGAGGGCTATAAACGAATTCAAAGGAATGTTGGATATGCAAAGTTTTGAAGATACAAACGCTCTCAAGGGTTGCACGGATTTGGGCAAGGCGCGTCTTGCCAGGGCCAAGGCACTGTTGGTTAACGTCCCTCGTGCAAGAGGTTTAGTGGATTCGGCTGCTTCGAGCCCTACCAAGGAACTGGATGCTTTGGTTCTGGGTAATTCACTCATCGGTTATGGCGATGGTATTTCGCTTGAGAACATGATGATTATCGAAAACCTCATCAGTTTTTCGAAGCTGGAGGCCGATCACGAAACTAAAAATGATCCGAATCCCGCTGCCTGGCATCGAGCGTTTATCAATTGCATGTTGGATATGGGGTGTGCTGTTCCAGTCCATGCGAGCGTGGAATACAACAAGCAGTCTGGCTCGGGGACGATGAAAAACGTCGTCACGTCTATTGTCCAAGCGGGGATCGCTGCGGCAAAAGCCGCCATTCCCGGTGCAACGGTGCTGAGTGCCGTGGCAGACTCCACCTTGACTGCTTTGGAAAAACAGCCCGATACAGTCCAATTATTCAATTTAGAAGTCGTGACAGCAAAAGGTGTGAAGCTGGCCATATTGCCATGCGAGCAAGCGAAGAATGGCCTCATTATTATTTCCTTTTCGTCTGTGAATCACGAAACTCAAAAGTTCGGTGGCGAGATTATTTTCTTTGATCTCGAAGTCACCAATGTTGATATTTACCAGGGTTCGAATTTTCTCACCTTTAATCCTTTTGCTTATGCTGAAGTAAAAGATGATATTGAGTCTGTCCTTGGGCAGCGGCGCAAAGAAGTGCGGGGTAAACGATTTGCGCGGCATAGGAAGTAAAAAGTAGTCAGTATGGGCCAGAGGTGCTTGCCTCTGGTTTGCACGAAGGATATAGGCTTATGGACTATTCGATTTACATCAATGGAAGTGGCGTGCTGGCTGTATCAAAAGCATTGTCGTCAGCCACGAAACAAGATGTGATTGATGCTTTGCTTTTTACTCAACTTGCTGCCGATGAAGACTTTCCTGAGGATCCGAACGGCCTGGATTGGCTCGAAGCTTATAAGGGTATCTTGTATGAGTGTGGCTGGGTCTACGATCGGCAAAACGTGATAACCGGTACGTTCACATCCATTGCTGAAAAGGCGTTTTCGTTGCGAGAGGTGTTTGCGACGGTCTTTGAAAGCAATCTGGAGGGTGAGCAGGCCACTGTTTTACTGGCAGCGTTGGATAAGGTCGCCGAGCTGCCGGACAAACTGAGCGTGGAGCAGACCTTCCGTCAATATGCTGCGCTGAAGGTGAAGGGGCTGACGCGCATCCGGGCGTGCATTGGTGTGGTAAATGAACGTGGGTCCCTGAGTATCGCTTCGGTTTTTTTTGATACTCGCGGATCAGTCGGCAGGCTTTTCACAGGGCGTGAGTTTGCTTTTAGCGATCTGCATGGCGCGGTAAACGCGTATTTTTACACTGCTCGCTTCAATGCAGGCATCTATGGCGAGTACAGGGAGGATACCGTGCAGTGGCTAGGTGCACGGCGGCAGTCTGAGTGTCTCGAGATCGCCAACCTGACGATCTAGCAGTCCCTGGCAGGTGCCTTGTGCATTCAGGGCACCAGATACCCCTTCACCCCGGTAAAGATAATCTGTGCCGCCAACGCACACACGAACAAGCCCATCAACCGGCTGACGATCTGCAAACCCTGATCGCCGAGAATGCGTTCGATACGGTTGGACAGGTACAGCACCACGCCCACGGTGAAGCTGGCCAGGGCAATACTGACAATGGCCGTGAGTTTGTCGTCCCAATGCGGCTGACTGACGCCCATTACCAGCAGGGCACCGATAGTCCCTGGGCCCACTGTCAGCGGAATGGTCAAGGGGACGATGGTCACGTCCTGCTGCACATTATCGGTCTGCACCGCCGACTTGCCTTGCGCCATGCCCAGCGCCGAGATGAACAGCACGCTGCCGGCGCCGATGCGGAAGGCGTCCACGGTGATGCCGAAGACGCTGAAAATCACCCGCCCGAACAGGTATAGCAAGACGCTGGACACCAGCGTGGCAATGGCCACCTTCCACGCCAGTCGACGTTGTTCCTTGCGCGAATAGCCGCGGGTCAGGCTGATGAAGCAGGACAACACGAAGAACGGGCTATAGAGCACCAACATCTTCAGATAAACGCTGAACAACACGTGGAGCATGGGACAGGCTCACTGGTGGGGAAGTCGAGGGGGAGTCTAACAGGCGCCGTGGGGTCTGTCGGCTCAGGACGTTGGCGTCGTCGCGCGGTTCTGCTGATCGCGCTGGGCAACCCAGTGTTCGATCAATTCGCGCAATTGCGAGAGCTCGACCGGTTTGGCCATGTGCCCATCCATACCGGCCTGGCGTGCACGCTCCTTATGTTCGGCGAGGATGTGCGCGGTCAACGCCACCACCGGGGTGCGAGTGCGTTGATTGCCGACTTCCCAGGCACGCAGCTGTTGGGTTGCCGAAAAACCATCGAGGATTGGCATTTCGCAATCCATCAGTACCAGGTCGTAGCGATACGCCTTCATTGCCACCAAGGCTTCTTCGCCATTGCTGGCAGTGTCCGGTTGCAGATTGAGCTTGCCCAGCATGCCGCGAATGACCTTGGTCGAAATGCTGTTGTCTTCGGCCACCAGAATGCGGAAATCGCTGGGAACCTTGACCGGCAGGGGTGGACCGGGTGGCAGGTGCTGCGGCACCGCCAGCCCTTTGTTGCGCTGGGTCAGTTCGTCGGCCAGGGTGGTCTTGAGAGTATAGCCGGCCACCGGTTTGGCAAGGATGCGTTTGATTCCCGAGTTGCGCGCGATGATCTTGCTCGGCGCATTGCTGATGCCGGTCAGCATGATCAGCAGGATGTCGTGGTTCAGGCTCGGGTCTTCCTTGATCTTGGCGGCCAGTTGCATGCCGGTCATGCCGGGCATGTTCTGGTCCAGCAGGACCACATCGAAGTAGTCACGCAGGTGCGCCTTGGTGCGCAACAGCGCCAAGGCCTCCTTGCCCGAGGGCACCGCGCTCACGTTCAGGCCCCAGGCGCTGCACTGCTGCACAAGCACCTTGCGGCACGTGTCGTTGTCATCCACCACCAACACCCGTGCACCCTGCAGCGGGCCATCGAGGTCGCAGGTTGGATGCTCCAGGCGGTCCGGGTCCAGCGGCAAGGTCAGCCACAAGGTGCTGCCCTGGTTGTTGCCACTCTTGATGCCGAATTCACCTTGCATCAGGCGGATCAGCTGACGGGCGATCACCAGCCCCAGATTACCGCCCAGGTGGTTGGTCGAGAGGAAATGCTTGCTGTGCAGTTCGGCGTGCATCAGCGCGTCGCGCTCTTCGGCATCCATCGGTTCGCCGCTGTCCTGCACGGCGATGCGCAAGCGAGGATGGCTGCTGCGTTCGTCGAGGGCGACGACGATCAGGATCTCGCCTTCGTCGGTTTTCTTCAGAGCGTTTTCCAGCAGGCTCAGCAAGGTCTGGCGCAGGCGCGTCGGGTCACCGCTGATGACGCGCGGAACCTGTGGCTGAATGAAGCTGATCAGTTCGACGTTCTGCTGCTCGGCCTTGGCGCGGAAGATACTCAGGCAGTCTTCGATCAGTGCGTTGAGATCGAACTGCACATCGTCGAGTTCGATCTGTCCGGACTCGAGTTTGGAAATGTCGAGAATCTCGTTGATCAATGTCAGCAGTTCGTTGCCGGCGCTGTGAATGGTCTGCACGTAGTCGCGCTGCTTGACCGACAGCGGCGTGCCCAGCAACAACTCGGTCATGCCCAGCACGCCGTTCATCGGGGTGCGGATCTCATGGCTGATCTTTGCCAGGAACTCGGCCTTGGCATTGATCTCGGCGTTGCTGGCTGCCAGGTCACGACTGATGCTGAAACGCGCTTCGGTGATGCTGCGCTGGCGTTCGCTCAGGGCAATGCTCATCAACAGGCCGCTGATGCAGATGAACGCGAGCAGGGTGGTGATCAGATCGTGGGGTTCGATCAGGGTCAGCCCCAGCAAGGCGGGCAGGATGATCAGGGTGCCAAGGTTGAACACCACCATGGCCGCCACGAAGAACCGCGCCGGGCGATAACCTTTTTGCCAGTGAAAGGTGCTGACGAACAACATGCTCAGGCCTGCCAGGGCGACCAGTGCATAGGTGATGATGTTGAGCGGCAGCGTGTTGACGAACAGCAGGAGCAGGCTGCAGATCATGATGAACAGGATGTCGCCCACGATCAGCTTGTTCAGCGGATGAGGTCCGAGGGGCTTGAAGAAGCGATAGGCAAATATCAGCCCGCTGGGGGCCGTCAGCAGCAATGCGAGGTAGGCGCCGGGCGTCTGCACGGCCTGCCAGTCCGGGATCCAGGGCCCCGCCAGGTTCAACAACAGCACCAGGCTGAGCATCAGCAAGGCTTCGCATACCGCCAGCCAGACACTGCTGGTCGAGCGGGTATAGGCGTAGCGGATGAGATTGTGCAGGATCAGCATGCAAATGCAGCCCAGCAGCAGTCCGTAGATCAGCGTCTGGTTCTGGTTGGCCGCGGTGACGACCGCCGATTGCAAGGTGATGTAGGGTCGCAACTGGTGTTCGGAAACCAGTCGCAGGTAGACGTCCAGGGTCTTGTCGCTTTGCGGCAGCGGCAACATGAAGTCGCTGCTGGGCAGGGGCCGGTCCGCCAGGGGCTGTTCATTGCCTGTCTGAGACTGGTCGATCAGCTTGTCGCCGTCCAGCACATACATGTTGAAGTGCAGCAGGTCGGGTGCGAACACCCGCAGCAATTGTTCATGCTTGCCCGGCGCGAGCCGGAAACGCAGCCATAGCGCACCGTCGGGCTCGGCCGCCGTGAGGTGGTCGAGCTCGATGGGGCTGAATTGATTGGTGTAGCGGGCGGAGCGGATGTCGCTCAGCTGCAGGTCACCCTGTTCGTCGAGCAATACCGCCCAGCCACTGCCTTGCGCGGCCTGGGCCGGGAGCATGCAGAGCAAAGTCAGCAACGTGACGGTTAGACTTATGGCAATCCTGAGCCAGCGCACGGCGAAATCCCTTCGTAGGTTAATGCCAGAATATAACTATGCGCGGCGCCGGAATAGCCAGGCAAGGGTCGCAAGCCCCTGCCTGTCGAATTGTTGCCTTATTCCTGTTCGCCGCGCTCGCGGGCAATGGCGCGGTAGCCAATGTCCTTGCGATAGAAACAGCCTTCCCAATCAATGCTGGCCGCCAGTTTGTAGGCCTGCTGTTGAGCCGCATCGACGCTGACGCCCATGGCCGTAGCGCAAAGCACCCGGCCACCGGCGGTCACGACTTGACCATCCTTGAGCGCGGTGCCGGCGTGAAAGACCTTGCCGTCGAGTGCCGCCGCTGCATCCAGGCCATTGATGGCCACACCCTTGGCGTAGTCACCAGGATAGCCGCCTGCCGCCAGGACGATGCCGACGCTCGGACGTGGATCCCATTGCGCTTCGACCTTGTCCAGCGCCTGCGCCAGGGCAGCTTCGACCAGCAGGACCAGGCTCGACTGCAAACGCAGCATGACCGGTTGGGTTTCCGGGTCACCGAAACGGCAGTTGAATTCGATGACTTTCGGGTTGCCGGCCTTGTCGATCATCAGGCCCGCATACAGGAAGCCCGTGTAGACATTGCCTTCCTCGGCCATGCCGCGCACGGTCGGCCAGATCACCAGGTCCATCACGCGCTGGTGGACTTCGCTGGTCACCACCGGGGCAGGGGAGTAGGCACCCATGCCGCCCGTATTCGGGCCGGTGTCGCCGTCGCCGACGCGCTTATGGTCCTGGCTGGTGGCCATCGGCAGGACGTTCTTGCCGTCGACCATGACGATGAAGCTCGCTTCTTCGCCGTCGAGGAATTCTTCGATCACTACCCGCGAGCCGGCGTCGCCGAAGGCATTGCCTGCCAGCATGTCACGTACGGCGTCTTCGGCTTCGGCCAGGGTCATGGCAACGATCACGCCTTTGCCAGCGGCCAGGCCATCGGCCTTGATCACGATCGGCGCGCCTTTTTCACGCAGGTAAGCCAGGGCTGGCTCGATCTCGGTGAAGTTCTGGTAGTCGGCGGTCGGGATCTTGTGGCGAGCCAGGAAGTCCTTGGTGAACGCTTTCGAACCTTCCAGCTGCGCAGCGCCGGCGGTCGGACCGAAGCAGTCCAGGCCACGGGAGCGGAACAGGTCGACCACACCAGCGACCAGCGGCACTTCCGGGCCGACGATGGTCAGGGAAACGTTTTTCTCGGCGAAGTCCGCGAGTTGCTCAAGGGCAAGTACGTCGATGGCGACGTTCTCGCATTTGGCTTCGATGGCGGTGCCGGCGTTACCGGGTGCCACGAACACTTTCTGCACACGAGGATCCTGGGCCACTTTCCAGGCCAGGGCGTGTTCACGGCCACCGCTGCCAATGATCAAAACATTCATTTCAAAAACCTCGGATGACGCTAATTCTGTTGAGCACCGCAGGGGCGCTTTTCTGTGGGAGCTGGCCTGCCGGCGATGCAGGCAACCCGGTTTATCCGCTAAACCGAGGGGATGCTATCGCTGGCAGGCCAGCTCCCACAGTGGATCGAGTACTTAGTGACGGAAGTGGCGCATGCCGGTGAATACCATGGCGATGCCGGCTTCGTCAGCGGCTGCAATCACTTCGTTGTCACGCATCGAGCCACCTGGTTGGATCACGGCAGTCACGCCCGCCTTGGCCGCATTGTCCAAACCATCGCGGAACGGGAAGAACGCGTCGGAAGCCATGACCGAACCCGCCACCTGCAAGCCGGCATGCTCAGCCTTGATTGCGGCGATGCGCGCGGAGTTCACACGGCTCATCTGGCCCGCGCCGACACCAATGGTCTGACGGTTCTTGGCGTAGACGATGGCGTTGGACTTGACGTACTTGGCGACTTTCCAGGCGAAGATCAGGTCATGGATTTCCTGCTCGGTCGGGGCGCGCTTGGTCACGACCTTCAGGTCATCGGCGCCGATCATGCCGATGTCGCGGCTCTGCACCAGCAGGCCACCGTTGACGCGCTTGTAGTCCCAGGCGGCGGCGCGATCGGCCGACCACTCGCCACAGGCCAGCAGGCGCACGTTGGCCTTGGCGGCGACGATGGCACGGGCTTCTTCGCTGACGCTCGGGGCAATGATCACTTCGACGAACTGACGCTCGACGATGGCCTTGGCGGTCTCGGCGTCCAGTTCGCGGTTGAAGGCGATGATGCCGCCGAATGCCGATTCGGTGTCGGTGGCGTAGGCCAGGTCGTAGGCCTTGCGGATGCCGCCTTCGGCGTCCGGGCTCACGGCCACGCCGCACGGGTTGGCGTGCTTGACGATCACGCAGGCCGGCTTGACGAAGCTCTTCACGCATTCCAGCGCAGCATCGGTGTCGGCCACGTTGTTGTAGGAAAGCTCTTTGCCTTGCAGCTGGGTCGCGGTGGCGATGCCGACTTCGGCAGGCTTGGCTTCAACGTAGAACGCCGCGCTCTGGTGCGGGTTCTCGCCGTAGCGCATTTCCTGGGCCTTGACGAACTGGCTGTTGAAGGTGCGCGGGAATTCGCTGCGACCTTCTGTGCTGAGGGTGTCAGCGGCCTGGTTCACGGTGCCCATGTAGTTGGCGATCATGCCGTCGTAGGCGGCGGTGTGTTCGAAGGCCTTGAGCATCAGGTCGAAACGCTGGGCGTAGGTCAGGCCGCCGGCTTTCAGGCTTTCCAGGACGCTGGCGTAGTCGCTGGCATTCACCACGATGGCCACGTCTTTGTGGTTTTTCGCGGCCGAACGGACCATGGTCGGGCCGCCGATGTCGATGTTCTCGATGGCGGTCGGCAGGTCGCAGCCAGGCTTGTTGATGGTGGCTTCGAACGGGTACAGGTTGACCGCTACCAGGTCGATCGGCTTGATGCCGTGCTCGTTCATGATGGCGTCGTCGATACCGCGACGACCGAGGATCCCGCCGTGGATTTTCGGGTGCAGGGTTTTCACCCGGCCGTCCATCATTTCGGCGAAGCCGGTGTAGTCCGCGACTTCCACTGCGGCAACACCGTTGTCCTGCAGCAGCTTGAACGTCCCGCCGGTGGAGAGGATCTCGACACCCAGGGCTTCAAGCTCCTTGGCGAATTCGAGGATCCCGGTCTTGTCGGAAACGCTGATCAGGGCGCGGCGGATCGGCAGGCGGGTAGTCTGGTCGGTCATCTCAATTTCCATCAAAAGCAAAGGAAGTCAGCAAAAAAGGCGACCGGTCTTACGCGGGCGCCTTTCTGGTTTGATTGAATGCTTACAGCAAATCGTACTGCTTGAGTTTCTTGCGCAGCGTGCCCCGGTTCAGTCCGAGCATCTCGCTGGCCTTGGTCTGGTTGCCCTTGACGTAGTTCATCACGCACTCAAGCAGGGGAGCCTCGACTTCGGAGAGCACCAGGTTGTACACGTCCGTGACGGCAGCGCCCTCAAGGTGGGCGAAATAATTGTGCAGCGCCTTCTCGACACTCCCGCGAAGGGTCTGGCCTTCTTCGCTTGGCGTATTGAGGTGCTGTTTCAAATTCACGTTGTCGCTCACGGGTGTTGTTCCACTCACTAAAGTCTCGGTCATCATCGTCATGCGGCCACCCACTCTCCGTCCCCTGTCAGGCTCTTGTAACGCCCGGCAAAGAACTCCCGAACGTTGGCGCATTGTGCTTCCGTACCATCCAAACGATTGAAGTGGGCGCGAAACTCCCTGGCGCCCGGCAAGGTTGCGAGATACCAGCCCACATGCTTTCGAGCAATGCGTACGCCCATCACGTCTCCATAGAAGGCGTGCAGCGCAGCCAGATGCTCTAGCAGGATGCGTTCCACCTCGATCAGGTCCAGCGCCGGGAGCTTCTCGCCGGTACGCAGGAAATGGTCGATCTCGCGAAAAATCCATGGCCGCCCCTGGGCAGCCCGGCCCACCAACAGGCCATCGGCACCGGTCGCGTCGAGCACGTACCGGGCTTTTTCTGGCGAATTGATATCGCCATTGGCGAAGACCGGCATCGACACCGCCTGCTTGATCGCGGCAATGGTGTCGTACTCGGCTTCACCGGTGTACAGGTCGGCACGGGTGCGGCCATGCACTGCCAGCGCCGTAATGCCTGCCTGTTCAGCGATCTTCGCCACCGTCAGGCCGTTCTTGTTGTCCCGGTCCCAGCCGGTACGGATCTTCAGGGTAACCGGCACATCGACCGCGGCCACGACGGCCTGCAGGATCTCGGTTACCAATGCTTCATCTTTCAACAGCGCGGAGCCGGCGGCCTTGTTGCAGACCTTCTTGGCCGGACAGCCCATGTTGATATCAATAATCTGCGCACCCAGCTCGACGTTGGCCCGGGCTGCATCCGCCAGCATCTGCGCGTCGCCACCGGCGATCTGCACCGAGCGTGGCTCGGGATCACCTGCATGGATCATGCGCATGCGCGACTTGCGGGTGTTCCACAAACTCATGTCGCTGGTGACCATTTCCGAGACTACTAGCCCCGCGCCCAATCGCTTGCACAGCTGACGAAAGGGTTGGTCGGTGACACCCGCCATCGGGGCGAGAATCAAGCCGTTGTGTAATGTGTATGGACCGATGCGTACCGCCGACATAGGACTTCCCTGGTGTGGGGCCGGATCATGAGAGTTCGAAAAAGGGTTGGCATGATACCCGCTCTCGATGACTGGATAAAGGCTGAATTGAACAAAATCTGAACAGTTATTCTGTTATTGCCAGCGGTTTGGTCCGGATGGGCAACGTCATGAAGCCGTCGTCAATTGCCGATCAGTGAATCGTTTCACTCGGGCGAGTGGAAGCTCAGGCTGTAATTCACCGCCTTGGCGCCGGGGTCGAGGATGTCGAGGGCGATGTGGATGGGCGTTTGCGGAGGCATTTCCACCTTGCCTTCGAGGTCGCCGTTCAGGTACTCGCCAGGTTTGAAGCGGCGGCTGGCGATCAGGTGGCCGTTGAGGTCGGCAAAGCGCAGCTCCAGCAGCGGGAAGGGCTGCGAGAAAGGGGCGCGGTTGTAGATGATCGCATCGACCACCAGGGCGCCGCTGAACTCGGGGTGGCTGCGCACCACCAGGTTGCTGCTCTTGATTTTCGCGATGTCGACCTTGGAGGGCACCGTGCAGCCGATTTGCGGGCACAGTTGCTGGAACCAGGGGCGGTACTGGTCCTGGCGCGCCAATTCATCGAAGTGGTAGGCGACGTATTGGCCGACGAGTGCGCCAGCTCCCAGCAGGATCAACAACAGCCAGAACAGCCTCCGACCCCATGGCGAGCGACGTTTTTGCCAATCCAGTTGCAGTGGATCGTCAGTCAGGTCCTGCAGCGCTTCGGCACGAACCCCTGCTTCGCTGCGTTCGCGACGCTTGCGCGGCGGCTCGATCGAAGGCAGGTCGTCGTCGATCTCTGTCGTTGCCGTCATGCGTTCGTGATGTACGGGGGGGACGAGCGGATCGTTCAGGCGCAGTTGCGGAGGCTGCGGTTCATCGTCCAGGTCCACCGGTTCCAGTGACAGCGACGGTTCGGTGCGCGAGGGTTCGCTCGGTGGCGGCGGTGTGTCGAGCACATCGAGTGCGTCAAGGGTGTCGGCCGCTTGGGCACGATCGGCAGCGGACTCGCTGAACAGGCTGTCGGGCCAGGGGGCTTCGTCGTGCTCGGCGCTGTCGCGGCGAGCGCTGAGGGTGTCTTCGCGGTGTCGGCCGAATTCGGTGGTCGGCTGGATTTCCCGCTGTTCAAGCCGGGCGAGTTCTTCGTCCAGGTCGAGACTGTCCAGGTCCAGCTCGGTGGCGGTCCATTGCTTTTGGCTGATGGCGCGCTGCGGCGGCGGTTCGACGGTCTCCCGAGGTGCTGGCGTCGGCGCGGGTGCTTCCTTGCCGGCCTGCTCCAGCAGCTGCTTGGCGGCGTTGAACACCTGCAGGCATGAGCCACAACGAACGACCCCGCGCGCCACGCTCAATTGGGCATGGCTGACGCGGAAGCTGGTTTGGCAATGCGGGCACTGGGTGACGAAGCTGTCGGTCATGCGGCGATCCGGTAGATGCAGGCGTCCATTCTAGCGCCGACGGCCAGTGATGCGCACCCAGCCATCGCGATTGGCGATCGGGTCCAGATCGAAGTCCTTGGCATAAGCTGCGGCCACTTCGTCGCCTTGCTCGGCGAGGATGCCCGACAGCGCCAGGCGACCGCCCGGCCGGACCAGGCCCGACAACTGCGGCGCCAGCGAAACCAGCGGGCCGGCGAGAATATTGGCCACCAGCACATCGGCCTGAACCTGCGGCAGATCTTCGGGCAGGTACAGCGGGAACAGTTCATCGGCGATGCCGTTGCGCCCGGCGTTGTCACGGGAAGCTTCCAGCGCCTGCACGTCGATATCGGTGCCCACGGCCTGTTTGGCGCCCAGCAGCAGCGCGGCAATCGCCAGGATCCCCGAACCGCAGCCGAAGTCCAGTACGTTGCAGTCCTTCAGGTCCTGGCCGTCGAGCCATTCCAGGCACAGCGCGGTGGTCGGGTGTGTGCCGGTACCGAAGGCCAGGCCCGGATCCAGCAACAGGTTCACGGCGTCTGGCTCGGGCGCTGCGTGCCAGCTCGGCACGATCCACAGGCGCTGGCCGAAACGCATCGGCTGGAAGTTGTCCATCCAGCTGCGTTCCCAGTCCTGATCTTCGATCACTTCGCTGTGATGCTCGGGCAGCGGGCTGCCGGTCAGCAACTCAAGGTGGGCCAGTACCGGGCCTGGCTCGGTGCCGCCTTCGAACAGCGCCAACAGGTGAGTGTGGGACCACAGCGGGGTGGTGTTGAGTTCGGGCTCGAAGATTGGCTGGTCTTCGGCGTCCATGAAGGTCACCGACACGGCGCCCACTTCAAGGAAAGCGTCTTCGTAGGTTTCGGCTTGTTCTGGGCTGATGGCGAGACGGACTTGCAGCCAAGGCATGGCGGGCACCTTTGAAAAATATTGATTGCAGCCTAGCGGGCTGCGAGAAGCGCGCAAGTTTACGCGAGCGCGAAGGTTTTGTGGGAGATCCCTTGTGGGAGCGAGCCTGCTCGCGAAGACGGTGTATCAGTCAACATTGATGTTGAATGTGCTGGCCTCTTCGCGAGCAGGCTCGCTCCCACAGGGAAAGCGTGAAGCGTTCAGAAACAACAAGGCCGCCCGAAGGCGGCCTTGTTGATGGGGTCGAAGCTTAGTGCTTCTCGCCAGCCAGCTTGTGCTCGAGGTAGTGAATGTTCACGCCCCCTTTGCAGAAGCCTTCGTCGCGGGTCAGGTCGCGGTGCAGCGGGATGTTGGTCTTGATCCCGTCGACAACGATCTCGTCCAGCGCATTGCGCATGCGCGCCATGGCTTCGTCACGGGTTGCGCCGTAGGTGATCAGCTTGCCGATCAACGAGTCGTAGTTCGGCGGAACGGCATAACCACTGTACAGGTGCGAATCGACGCGAACGCCGTTGCCGCCTGGGGCGTGGAAGTGCTTGACCGTGCCCGGGCTCGGCATGAAGGTTTTCGGGTCTTCGGCGTTGATCCGGCATTCCAGTGCGTGACCGCTGATGACCACGTCATCCTGGGTGAACGACAGCTTGTTGCCGGCGGCGATGCTGAGCATCTCCTTGACGATGTCGATGCCGGTGACCATTTCCGATACCGGGTGCTCTACCTGGACACGAGTGTTCATCTCGATGAAGTAGAAGCGGCCGTTCTCGTACAGGAACTCGAAAGTACCGGCGCCGCGGTAGCCGATGTCGATGCACGCCTTGACGCAGCGGGCGAGGACTTCTTCACGCGCGTTCTCGTCGATGCCCGGTGCCGGCGCTTCTTCGAGAACTTTCTGGTGGCGGCGTTGCAGCGAGCAGTCGCGGTCGCCCAGATGGATCGCCTGGCCCTGGCCGTCGGACAGAACCTGAACTTCGACGTGGCGCGGATTGGTCAGGAATTTTTCCAGATAGACCATCGGGTTGCCGAACGCTGCGCCCGCTTCGGAGCGGGTCAGTTTCGCCGAGGAAATCAGGTCTTCTTCCTTGTGCACCACGCGCATGCCACGACCACCACCGCCGCCAGCGGCCTTGATGATCACCGGGTAACCGACTTCGCGACCGATGCGCAGGGCGGTTTCTTCGTCTTCCGGCAGCGGGCCGTCGGAACCTGGAACGGTCGGTACACCAGCGGCGATCATCGCGTGCTTGGCCGAAACCTTGTCGCCCATCAGGCGGATGGTTTCAGCTTTCGGGCCGATGAAGGCGAAGCCGGAGTTCTCGACCTGTTCGGCGAAGTCGGCGTTTTCCGCGAGGAAACCGTAGCCTGGGTGAATGGCGGTGGCGCCGGTCACTTCGGCCGCGGCAATGATTGCCGGGATGTGCAGGTAGGAGTGGGCGGCCGATGCCGGACCGATGCAGACGGACTCGTCTGCCAGGCCCAGGTGCATCAGTTCCTTGTCAGCCTTGGAATAAACGGCGACGGTCTTGATGCCCATCTCTTTGCAGGCGCGCAGAATCCGCAGTGCGATCTCACCGCGGTTGGCGATCAGAACTTTTTCCAACTTCGCAGTCATCAAAGGCTCTCCGCGGTTCAAACGATGGTGAACAGCGGTTGGTCGTACTCAACCGGCTGGCCGTCTTCGACGAGGATGGATTCGATCACACCGCTGGTTTCAGCTTCGATGTGGTTCATCATCTTCATGGCTTCAACGATGCACAGGGTGTCGCCTTTCTTCACGGTCTGGCCGACTTCAACGAAGGACGGCGAGGTTGGCGAAGACTTGCGGTAGAACGTACCGACCATCGGCGAACGGGCAACGGCGCCGTTCAGTGCTGGCGCGGCGGGAGCTGCAGGGGCGGCAGCGGCAGCCGGAGCGGCGGCAGCGGCAGGCGCGGCAACCGGAGCAGGCATCGGAGCTGGTGCGTAGTACTGCTGAGCCGGGGTCTTGCTATGACGGCTGATGCGTACGGACTCTTCGCCTTCCTTGATCTCGAGCTCGTCGATGCCGGACTCTTCCAGCAATTCGATCAGTTTCTTAACTTTACGGATATCCATGAATCATCAACTCCCAAGGGTCGGTCAGGGGCGTTTAGCTTGTTGTTCAAGCTGCTCTAGTGCGGCCTCCAGGGCCAGTCGATAACCGCTGGCGCCAAGGCCGCAGATCACTCCTACCGCTACGTCGGAGAAGTAAGAGTGATGGCGGAAAGGTTCTCGTTTGTGCACGTTAGACAAATGCACTTCGATGAATGGGATGCTCACCGCCAGCAGCGCGTCACGTAATGCGACACTTGTATGCGTAAAAGCTGCTGGGTTGATCAGAATGAAGTCCACGCCTTCGCTGCGGGCGGCATGGATGCGATCGATCAATTCGTACTCGGCATTGCTTTGCAGGTGCAGCAAATGGTGGCCGGCTTCACGGGCGCGGCGTTCCAGGTCCTGGTTGATCTGCGCCAGCGTCGTAGCGCCGTAGGTGCCCGGTTCGCGGGTGCCCAGCAGGTTCAGGTTGGGTCCATGCAATACGAGTAGCGTTGCCATCGGCTGTTCCTTGGTTATCCGTGTGCATTTGTCAGAACCCGGCGACTATGCCGCAAAGCCTTTGTGACTGTCCAGTTCTCTGCAATAGCCAGCACGATGAGCGATGTTTGCGCGAAATATATGACCGCCTTATTAAATCCGGTCATTAGCCTTGTCGACACGTTCGACGAAGTCCCTGGCATTGATCTCGCCAATGACCCGCACATCGACGCGTTCGGCGCCGTCCTTGCCGAAAAACATCAAGGCGGGAGGGCCGAACAGTTGGTAACGGTCGAGCAGGGCACGTTGTTCGGCGTTGCTGGCGGTGATGTCGAAGCGGATCAGCCGATAGCCCTTGAGGCGTTCGACGACGTTGGCATTGTCGAGCACTTCATGTTCGATGACTTTGCAGCTGATGCACCAGTCGGCGTACCAGTCGAGCAGCAGCGGGGTGCCGGACGAGCGGGCTTCGGCGAGCACGCGGTCGAGGTCTGCCGGGGTGCTGACGGTTTGCCAGGCGCTGGGGTTTTGCACGGGCTCGTTGCCAACCACCATGGACGGCTGGCTGATCGGGCTGAATGGATCGGTCTGGCCGCTGAGGCCGCCGTACCAACAGGCCAGCGCATAAAACAGCAGGAACATCCCGAGCAATTGGCCCAGGCGTTTTCGCGGCGGTTTGTAGACGAACTCCAGTGCTCCCAGGAACAACCCGACACCCGCGGCCAGCAAGCCGATCAGCAGCAAGGTCACCTGCCCCGGCAGCACCCGGCTGAGCAAGGCGATCGCCAGGCCCAGCAACAACACGCCGATCGCGTTTTTCACGTAGATCAGCCACGGTCCGCTTTTCGGCAACCAGGCGGCGCCGCCGGTGGCCACCAGCAATAGCGGGGCACCCATGCCCAGGCCGAGCATGAACAGTTTCAGGCCCCCGCCCAGTGCATCGCCGCTGGCGCTGATGTACAGCAGCGCACCGGCCAGCGGCGCCGAGACGCATGGCGAAACCAGCAGGCTGGAAACCACGCCCAGTACCGCGGCGCCCCACAGCGAGCCGCCTTCAGTACGGCCGGCAATGCGGTCCAGGCGACTGCTGATGGCGTGGGGCAATTTGAGTTCGAAGACGCCGAACATCGCCAGGGCAAACAGCGCAAAGAACATCGCGAACGGCACCAGCACCCATGCCGATTGCAGGCGTGCCTGCAGATTGAGCTGGGCACCGAACAGGCCCATGAGCGCGCCCAGCAAGGCAAAACAGGCGGCCATCGGCAGCACATAGGCCAACGACAGATTGAAACCACGCCAGCCGCCGACCTGACCACGCAACACCACGCCGGAAAGAATCGGCAGCATGGGCAGCACGCACGGAGTGAAGGTCAGGCCCAGGCCTGCCAGGAAAAACAGCGCCAATTCGCGCCAGTTCCAGGCGTGGGTTGTCGTCGGTCCGCTGCCGTCGATGCCCAGGCGCTCGGTTTCCGGTGGATAACACAGGCCTTTGTCGGCGCAGCCCTGGTAGGTCACCGCCAGCGTGAAGGCGCGTTGATCGGTGCGCGGCAGTTCTACATCGAGTACGCCGTGGTAGACCTCGACATCGCCGAAGTACTCATCGTGCTTTTGTTCGCCCTTGGGCAGTTGTGCCGGGCCGAGGGTGACATCGGCCGGGTCGGCGCGGAACTGGAAGCGATGCCGGTAAAGGTAGTAGCCCTCGGTGGCGACGAAGCGCAGCTTGATCGATTGCGGGGTGCTTTCCACCAGACTCAACTGAAAGGCTTCGCGCACCGGCAGGAAATCGGCACTGTTGTTGATCGAGCCCAGGGTCGAACTGGGACGGCTCTCCAGCAACCCGGCGGCGGTGGCCGGCAGGGCGAATACTAAAAGCAGCAGGCAAAGCAAACGGCGCATGACGATCTCGCGTATCGGAATTGGGGGGATGATAGCGGACGAAGAGCGGGTGTGCAGTGCGGGTAGTTCTATGGTGAATGTTCCGACGCCATCGCTGGCAAGCCAGCTCCCACAAGTATTGACAGTGCTCACAAAATCCGTGAGCGCCCCCTATCCTGTGGGAGCGGGCTTGCCCGCGATGGCGGCCTGTCAGACGCGGAACGCTTGAACGGCAGTGTGCAAACGTCCACCCAACACTAACAAATTCTCCCCTTGCTCACGCCCCTGGCCGATACGCAGCAAGTTATCCCCACCCAGCTGGTGAATGCGCTCACTGTGGTCGCGGATTTCACTGACGGCACCGCTCTGTTGGGCGGTGACATCGGCGATGCGTACCGCTGTGTCGGAAATGGTCTGGATTGCGCCGACGATTTTATCCAGCGCACCGTCCGCCGCCTGCGCCTGGTTGGCGGTGGCTTCGGCGTGTTCGACCTGGGCGCGCATGCCTTCGACCGATTGGCGTGCCGCGGTTTGCAGGCCGGCGATCAGGGTCTGGATTTCGGCCGTGGCCCCGGCGGTGCGTTGTGCCAGCGAGCGCACCTCTTCGGCCACCACGGCAAAGCCGCGGCCCATTTCCCCGGCCCGGGCCGCTTCGATGGCAGCGTTCAAGGCCAGCAGGTTCGTCTGGTCGGCGATCGAGCGGATCACCGTGAGCACGCCACCGATGGTCGCGGACTCTTCCGCCAGGTGCTCGATCATCTGCGCATTGCCTTGCACTTCGCCCACCAGCGCATGCAGGCCGGTAAGGCTCAAACCAATGACTTTCTGGCCATGTTCGACCGCCTGGCCGGCATGGCGGCTGGCGTCGGCGGCCTGGCTGGCGTCGCCGGCGACTTGCTGGATGGTCGCTTCCAGTTCGCCGAGAGAGTCGCGGATCATTGCCGTGTCGCCGGCCTGGTGTTCGGCGCCGCTGTGCAGGTCATTGCTCAGCGCGGCCAGGGTTCGACTGCTGCCGGCGACCTGTTCGGCATTGAGCCGAATGGTCCCCACCAGATCCACCAGGTAGGCGCGCAAGCGATTGAGCGAGGCTTCGATATCGTGCAATTCGCGGTTGGTGTTGCCCAGCTGGATGTCCCGGCTGAAGTCGCCTTCCGCCCAGGTCGACAAGGCCGGTGCGAGGTTGGTCAGGGTCCGGGCCAGGCGTCGTTGCAGGGTGTCGATCAGCAGGGCGATCAACAGGATCAAGCCGATCATCAGCCCTTGCATCATTCGGACTTCGCTCTGGATCTGCCCATGCTGGGCGCGTACCACCGGCTCCAGCCCGGCGATGGCGTGTTGCACGGCGGCGATCTTCAGGTGCGTCGCGGCACTGAGTTCGGCGCGTTTCTGGATCTGCTCGCGGGTACGCGACAGTTCCGCCGGGTAGCGACCGAGCAGGCTGTTGAGCTCACGCTTGAAGCCGACGCCGGCATCTTCGGCGGCGGCTTTCTCGCTGTTCTCCAGGCCCATCATCGCGGCGAAATCATCGGTGTTCGATTCAGCGCTGGCGGTCACGCCCAATAACGGCAGGGCGTCCAGTTGCTCGGCCTGGCTACGGATGTTGTTGATTTCGCGCTCGACGTCGGCGGCCAGTTCGCTGCGGCCGCTGCTGACCAGTTTGTCCCGGGCCAGTGACAACTTGCCCAGGTGCTGGGAGGCGGTGAGTAGCGGGGTCAGGTAGCTCGCGTTGCCGCTGGCGTACTGGCTGAGTTGATCAAGGCTGGCGCCCAGCTCTCGTTCGGCTTGCAGGAGCAGGGCCTGTGGGTCGCTCGCGAGCTTGCCGGCGGCCAGCAGATCGGTTTTGCTGAATTCATCCAGGTTGGTCAGGCTCGGGCGCAAGGTTTCAGCCAGGTCCGGTGGCAACTCGCCGAGCTCATTTTGTAGTGTGGCGATGGCCTGGCTGGCGCTGCTCAAGCGCAGCGCATCGCCGCTGGCGAGGTAATCCACAATATTGCGTGCCACGTCATTCTGGAACTGCTGGGACAACCCCAGGTAGCGCTCCATCAACAGATAGGGGCGTTCGAGGGCTTTTTGCGACCACCAGAGTGTGGCGCCAAGGGCCACGCACACGGCAACTAAAAGCAGGGTATTGAGATTGGTCAGCAGTTTCAGGCGCATCAAGGACTACCAACGGCAGAATGGTAAGTGCCTGAAGTTATTGCGTTTGTGTTACAGGGTTATGACCGTATCGGGCTCTTCCGATGAAAAAGTGGCACTTTGCTTTTATGCCCGGGCGGCCTGCACCCGGTTGCGTCCCGCGCCCTTGGCACGGTACAGCGCCTCATCCGCCTGGCTGGCCATCAACAGGCTGTCGGAGTGTTCGCTGAGGTCTACCACGCCGGCACTGAACGTGCACCAGAGATCCTGGGGTTGCGCGGGATAATGAATCTCGGCAAAACGCTTGCGGATGTCGTCGAGCACTTTGACGGCCGCTTCGAGGTCGGTATCGGGCATGACAATGGCGAACTCCTCGCCACCGTAGCGGCCGATGAAGTCAGTCTTGCGCAAGCGCTGTTTAAGGAATAGCGCCAGGCTCTTGATCACCCGGTCGCCCATGGGGTGGCCGTGACTGTCGTTGACGCGCTTGAAGTGATCGATGTCGAGCATCGCAAAGCTCAGCGGCTTGCCCTCGCGGCGCGCACGAAAGCTGCAGTCTTCGAGCAATTGCAGGATGTGCGTGTGGTTGTACAGGCCGGTGAGGCTGTCGCGCACCATTCGTGCCTTGAGGTTGCGTGCCCGTGCGGCCCGGTTGCGCACGGTTGTGATCAGGTGTCGGGGCTTGATGGGTTTGGTCAGGAAGTCGTCGCCGCCCTCGCTCATGGCATCGAGTTGCTTGTCGAGGTCGTCCTCGGCCGAAAGGTAAATGATCGGCACGCTGACGTAGCGGTCGTTATGGCGGATCACCTTGGCCAGTTCCGTACCGGTGCAGGCCGGCATGTACATGTCGAGGATGATCAGGTCCGGTTGAAAGTCCGCCAGCTCGGCCATGGCCTGGATCGGCTCGAGCAAGGTCCGGGTAATGATCCCGGCGCTGTTGAGCAGGCGTTCGGTGTGCAAGGCCTGGGCGCGCGAATCGTCGATGATCAGCACTTTATAAGGCTCGTACTGGGCGACGCAGGTCAGCACTTCGATTTTTTCCAGCAGGCTTGATGCCTCAAGGGTGCCGGTGAGGAACTCCTGGCCACCGGCGCGCACGGCGGCGAGGCGGGTCGGGGTGTCGGTTTCATGCAAGCTGAAAAACAGCAGCGGCAAACGCTGGTCGAGACCTTCCTGGGCTTCGGCCGCCAGTTTCAGGCCTATGCCTGGGCCGCTGAAGTCAACGTCCATGACGATGGCTGCCGGCAGGCGCTCGACCATGGAGGAGCGGAATGCCGGCACGCTCTCCAGGGATTGGGCGCTGAGGCCGAAAAATTCAAGCTGCTTGGCCAGCCGCTCGGCACGGTCATGATCCTGCAGCATCACATAGACTGGTTTGCGCAAGGGCGGCAGGAACGTTTGGTCGAGCTGATCGCCATGGCGCAGGCCGGTGCGCGACAGGCGCTGCATCAACCGGTTGAGGTCGCTGATCAGGCCGCTGCTGAGGCGTCCGCGATTGGCGTCGACAGCCTCCAGGGACTGGCCGATGTGACGCGCCAGTTGCGTGTGTTCGGGTTGTTCGAAGCGTTCGGCGAAACGCAGCAGGCGCAGGTTGGCCTCGCTCAGTTCCGCCAGTTCCTGGGTCGACCATTCATTGCGTTGCAGGCGTTGCCATATCTCAAGAATCTGACGTGCTTGATGAATTACCCGCTGGGCAAAGTGGTGCTTGAGGCGCTCGCGGCTGGGGTCTTCTGGCTCGGTCATATCCTGACTACTGGTTAGGGGGTACGCTGAGGTCGACTGGTGGCTCTATGCTAGCATCTCTTTTCCGTTACATGAGTGTTGTACGTTAATAATCTGCGACCCCCATCCATTCAGTTTCTGACCAGAGAGTCGCCAATTGCCTGCCAGTTCTTGCTCAGGTCTGGCAATCCTTGGGCTCGGCCAGCATCGAGTGCAATTCTGAAGCTGCTTGCGTCCAGCACGCAGGGCTGCGGTAGCCGATTGTCCATTGCTGGAAAGCGGCAGGTTCTCAGTCTTGGCGGGCTAAGGGATTCCCCTAGGGATAAAGAGATAAATTTCGCTGTAAAGCCAACGGCGGGTGCCGGGCAAAGGCACGTTGTTGTATGGTTGTGGTCGAATCGATGAACTCAAGTAATTGAAAGGATATCGCCATGCTGGACTGGAAGAACCGCGCCGGTAGCGCGCCTGAACGTGCCGCTGAACCGAAGTCGGCCACCCGCAGTTATCTGGGCGGCCTGGTGTTCAGCCGGGCGCTGGCCACGTTGATTGGCATCTACCTGCTGGTGACGATTGCTCTGGGTTGGTACTGGAGCGCGGAACCTGCCCTGTTTCCGGTACAGCAGAATGCGCAGTTGGCCGCCGAACGTGACGGCAAGCAGATGGTGGTTGGCTACACCACGGTTGAAACCCTCAAGAGTGTCGCCGGTACCTTGCTGAACAAGCCGGGCGGCTACATTTCCAACGACCGCCTGCCGCCAGGCCTGTGGATGGACAACATGCCGAGCTGGGAATATGGCGTGCTGGTCCAGGTGCGCGATCTGAGCCGTGCGCTGCGTAAAGACTTCGCCCGCTCGCAATCGCAGTCCACCGAAGACGCCGACCTGGCCAAGGCCGAGCCGCGCTTCAACTTCGACAATAAGAGCTGGGTGCTGCCATCCAGTGAGTCCGAGTTCCAGGAGGGCATCAACTCCCTGACCCGCTATCAGACCCGCCTGTCCGATCCAAACCAGAAGAGCGCGCTGTTCTTTGCCCGTGCCGACAACCTGAACAACTGGCTGGGTGATGTCGGTACCCGTCTGGGTTCGCTGTCACAACGCCTGTCGGCCAGCGTTGGCCGAGTCAAGCTGAATACGGCGTTGAAAACCGAAGTGGTGGCCCCTGGGCAGGTGCCGCAGGTCGATGAAGAGATCGTTGAAACCCCATGGCTGCAGATCGACAACGTGTTCTATGAAGCCCGCGGCCAGGCCTGGGCGCTGTCGCATTTGCTGCGTGCCATCGAAGTGGACTTCGCCGACGTGCTGGCCAAGAAGAATGCCACGGTCAGCGTGCGCCAGATCATTCGTGAACTGGAAGCGTCGCAGGAAGCGGTCTGGAGCCCGATGATCCTCAATGGCAGCGGTTTCGGCGTGCTGGCCAACCACTCGCTGGTGATGGCCAACTACATTTCCCGGGCCAACGCCGCGGTGATCGATTTGCGTCAATTGCTGAATCAGGGCTGAGCCATGGCCGATAGCTCTATCGATAACCTGCGCGAGGCCGCCCATCGGGCGGCCTCCGATGCCGAACAGATCGCCTGGGTCGACGAGCAGGACAACTTGCTCGGCGCCCTGGTGCGGTCTGACTTGCGCGAGCGCGGGCTGATCGGGCGCGGTACCTACATTATGTTGTTCAACTCCGCCGGCGAGCTTTGTGTACACCGGCGCACCCTGAGCAAGGCGATCTATCCGGGTTATTGGGACGTGGCGGCGGGCGGCATGGTGCTCGCCAGCGAAACCTATGCCGAGTCGGCCGCCCGGGAGCTGGAAGAGGAGTTGGGGGTGAGCGGGGTGGAGTTGACCGTTCATGACCACTTTTTCTTCGAGGACACCGGTAATCGCCTCTGGTGTTCGGCGTTTTCGGCGGTGTGGGACGGCCCGCTGATCCTGCAACCGGAAGAGGTGCTGGAAGCGCGCTTCATGCCCATTGAGCAGGTGCTGCGGGATATCGAGCAAAAGCCTTACTGCCCGGACTCTTTGGCGGCATTGAAACGCTATCTGAAGTCTCGCGGGCAAGACGTCGCAATACAGCTATAAATTGGCGCCGATTGGCTCTTAGCAATCGGCGTTTTTGCCGTTACACTGCGCGACCTTTTCAAACTGAGCCGGTATTGCCTGGCTCAGTAGCGCTGCCCCTGCCTGAGTGGGGCTTCGCGGTCGATGGCACCTGCCCAGGTTGCCGCGACCAGTCTTTGTCCTCCCAAGAGGATTGCCGGTGGCCAAAAAAGCCGCATCCTTCGCCGCCCTTGGTGGCCTGGTATTTTCCACCGACGCAGGTCGTCATTGCCCGGAATGCAGTAAACCGGTGGACGCCTGCATCTGCAAACAGACCGTTATCCCGGCCGGCGACGGCATCGCGCGCGTGCGTCGCGAAAGCAAGGGCCGTGGCGGCAAGACGGTGACCACCATCACCGGCGTGCCCTTGGCCGAAGACGCACTCAAGGAGCTGGCCACAACGTTGAAAAAACGCTGTGGTACCGGTGGGGCGTTGAAAGACGGGATCATTGAAATCCAGGGCGATCATGTCGAGCTACTCTTGGCTGAGCTGATCAAGCACGGTTTCAAGGCGAAGAAGTCCGGCGGCTAGCAGCCTCTGTGAAAACCACCCGCGGCTTGATCCAGACCTGCCTGACTGCAGGCCTGGCGTCGTCACCATGGTTTTCACAGAGCCTGTTCATGACCGGTTTCTAAACTCACTGCGGTCGGCGAGGTCTATCCCTTCGTTGACGAACCGTCATTTTCATTCTTTAGACTGCGCCGGCCTGAATCCAGGCGACGCACTATGACTTCTTTATAGGGGACTTCAATGTCCGTACGACGCACACGCAAAGACGATGGCAGCCAATGGACAGTTGCGGACAGCCGCAGTGTTTACGGGATTCGCCATTGGGGGGCCGGGTATTTCGCGATCAATGACGCCGGTCGCGTCGAAGTTCGTCCCAACGGCCCGAGCAGTTCACCCATCGATCTGTTCGAGCAAGTCGAGCAGCTGCGCGAAAGCGGCTTGTCCCTGCCGCTGCTGGTACGTTTTCCCGACATCCTGCAAGACCGCGTGCGTCAGCTGACCGGTGCGTTCGACGCTAACATCGAGCGCCTGGAATACCAGAGCAAGTACACCGCGCTGTACCCGATCAAGGTGAACCAGCAAGAAGCAGTGATCGAAAACATCATCGCCACCCAGAACGTGTCGATCGGCCTGGAAGCCGGCTCCAAGCCAGAGCTTCTGGCAGTGCTGGCGCTGGCGCCGAAGGGCGGCACCATCGTCTGCAACGGCTATAAGGACCGCGAGTTCATCCGCCTGGCGCTGATGGGTCAGAAGCTCGGCCACAACGTGTTCATCGTGATCGAGAAAGAATCCGAAGTCGGCCTGGTGATCGAAGAAGCCGCCTCGCTCAAGGTCAAGCCACAGGTTGGCCTGCGCGTGCGCCTGTCGTCCCTGGCCTCGAGCAAGTGGGCCGACACCGGTGGCGAGAAATCCAAGTTCGGCCTGTCGGCGGCGCAACTGCTGTCGGTGGTCGAGCGCTTCCGCGCCGCGGGCCTGGACCAGGGCATCCGCCTGCTGCACTTCCACATGGGCTCGCAGATCGCCAACCTGGCGGACTACCAGCACGGTTTCAAGGAAGCGATCCGTTACTACGGCGAGTTGCGCAACCTCGGTCTGCCGGTGGATCACATCGACGTCGGTGGCGGTTTGGGCGTGGACTACGACGGTACGCACTCGCGTAACGCCAGCTCGATCAACTACGACATGGACGATTACGCCGGTGTCGTGGTCGGCATGCTCAAGGAATTCTGCGACGCGCAGAGCCTGCCGCACCCGAACATTTTCTCCGAAAGCGGCCGCTCCCTGACCGCCCACCACGCCATGCTGGTGATCCAGGTGACCGACGTCGAGAAGCACAACGACGACGTGCCACAGATCGAGAACAAGGAAGCGCTGCCGGAAACCGTGCAGTGGCTGGTGGATTTGCTGGGCCCGACCGACATCGAGATGGTCACCGAAACCTACTGGCGCGCCACGCACTACATGAGCGACGTCGCCGCCCAGTACGCCGACGGCAAGCTGACCCTGGCCGAAAAAGCCCTGGCCGAGCAATGCTACTTCGCCGTGTGCCGTCGCCTGCACAACTCGTTGAAGGCACGCCAGCGCTCCCATCGCCAGGTGCTCGACGAGCTCAACGACAAGCTGGCCGACAAGTACATCTGCAACTTCTCGGTATTCCAGAGCCTGCCGGACACCTGGGCCATCGACCAGGTACTGCCGATCATTCCGCTGCACCGCCTGGACGAAGAGCCTCTGCGTCGCGCGGTGCTGCAGGACCTGACCTGCGATTCCGACGGCAAGATCAACCAGTACGTCGACGAGCAGAGCATCGAAACCAGCCTGCCGGTGCACGCCCTGAACGAAGGCGAGGACTACCTGCTGGGCGTGTTCCTGGTCGGCGCCTACCAGGAAATCCTCGGCGACATGCACAACCTGTTCGGTGACACCGACTCGGTGAATATCTACCAGAACGCTGACGGCAGCGTGTACCACGCCGGTATCGAGACCCACGACACCATCGAAGACATGCTGCGCTACGTCCACCTGTCGCCGGAAGAACTGATGACCCACTACCGTGACAAGTGCGCCAGTGCCCGTATCAGTGCCAGCGAGCGCACCCAATTCCTCGATGCCCTGCGTCTGGGCCTGACCCGTTCCTCTTACCTGTCTTCCTGAGGTAAGCACCGCGCTCACCGGGTTGTCTGAAAATTTACCTTTTGCTTCGGAAATTTCAGATGACCCGGTAGGGCAATTCTCTTTCTTCTAGCGAAAAAGACCGCGACTTGGCCGTCCAAGGGATTTCGTCCTCTTTTCGCGTAGGTCTTTTCCTAAGTTGTATTTCGCCCCTCTACTCGGCCATGTCTCTCGGCGAGAATCCCCGGCTTTCCCTCCTGTAGAGAAACGCCCATGGTCGATCCAGTCAACGAGCCGTCATTTCGTCTGGACGTAGCAGGTCTGTCCAAAGCCTTCGAGGTTCTGTCCTTTGCCGGTAGAGAATCCATTAGCGAGCCCTTCGTGTTCGACGTGGACCTGCTGATCGAAGACCCGACGCTCGACCTCGCCAGCTTGCTGTACCGTTCGGCCTCCTTGCTGTTCGGGCCGGCGGGAAACGCCATCCATGGACAGTTGCATGAACTGGTCCAGCGCGATCACGGCCAGGGGATCAGGCTCTGTCAGGTTCGGCTGGGGCCCAAACTCGCCTGTCTGGACCAGCGCTTCAGCCAGCGTATTTTCAGCGGACGTTCAGTGCCGCAGATACTGGATCAGGTGCTCAGGGAGCACGGCATCGGCGATCAGGATCGGCGCTTTGAACTGGCTGGCGATTACCCGCCCCGTGATTTCTGCACGCAGTACCGGGAATCGGACCTGCAGTTTCTGCAGCGCTTGTGTGCCCAGGAGCGCCTGCACTACTACTTCGAACACCGCGCTGATGGGCATTGCGTGGTGTTCGGCGATGGGCCGGGGAATTTTCAGAGCGCTGAAGCAGCGGTCTTCCGTGCGGCGGGCGGGCAAGCGGCAGTGCGTCGTTTCGAGGTCAAGCGCTGCACCGATGGCGCGGCGCAGCGCGTGGAATGTGACACCGACCTGGCAACGCTGCGCAGCGGCCAGCTCATGCCATTGTCCGGTCATCCGGTTGCCGAATGGAATCAGCCGTGGTTGTTGACCCATATCGAGCACCAAGGCGCACAGGCGGCGAGCCAGACCTACAGCAACAAGGTGCGGACGGAGCACTGGGTATCACCCCTTGAAACACCGCATGTGGCGGTGAAGCCACGGATGCACAGCCTGCAACGTGCCTGGGTGGTCGATGTCGATGAGCCGCAACCTGATCCATCCAGGCCAGTGGCGGTGCAGTTTGACTGGGTTTATCAGGGGGAGGGCGCGGTATCCAGCCACTGTTGGCTGCCATTGGCTGCGCCATTGAACGCGGCGGGCAGCCTCCGGTTGGCTGAAGGCACGGAGGTGGTGGTGAGCTTCACCGAAGGTGATCCGGACCGGCCGTTGATTACCGGGTTTCTGCACGGCCCCGCCGGTGCCGAAGCAGACGAGGTGCCCAACCCTGCCGCCACGGATCTCGAAGATTACCCGCTCGACGGTGTGCAACAGTGGCTGTGTTCGGGCGAGCCCCTGATGCTGCTGTGCCTGCTGCCCGGTGGCGGCAGTTTCAATCATTGCGCACAGGCACCCTGCGTCTGCCGCGCGGCCACTCGCCTTGGCCAGAGCGGTGCGGCATGAGCGCGGCACAGGCGCCGAATGCGAACCCGCAATGGTTGTTGCTGGACATTCCGGGCGGACCGCAGGCGGGTATGACCCTGCAGGACACGTTTGCCCATGCCCATCGGTTCAGGTTGTTCGACGACACCGAGTGGCAGGCACTGCAGGAGCAGGGGCCGGTACTCGTTGATCTGCGCAGCTGCCCGGCCCTGGCCGATCTCTACCGCGTCGACGGGCAACGCTGGCGCGGGTTGCTGATGTTCAGCGAGGCGCCGGCATCGACATTGCTGGCGCATCTGCGGCGCATGCTCAGCGTCTCGTTCAACCTGCATCACCGTGCCTTGTTGAGTTACTACAACCCAAACACCGCCAGTTATTTTTTTGATGCCTGCGATGCCGAGGAGCTCAGTCGCTGGTTGGGGCCTATCAGCCAGTTACGCTGGTTCGGCGGCACCTGGGCGGACCGCGCGCTCGGCTGTCAGGGTTGGCAGCAGTTGCTCAACCCGGGGCTTGCCGTGCGCCCCCTGGCGGTCGAGGAGGATCTCACCCCACGGCAGCGGGAAAAACTGCAGACCTGCCTGCTGGAGCACCATGCCTGGCGCTGGAATCGATCCACGGGAGCTGATTTCACGCGTTTGTGGGGCCATATGGAAGAGGGGCTGGCATTGGGTTTCAGCGAGCGCCCGGTGCTTGATGGCTGGATGTGGCTGCGCTTGCAATACCCCGACGCCTGGCTGGTGCAGCCATTGTCGGGTGCTACCCAGCACGAGCGCCTCGAAAGCCTGCGCAAGCTATGGCAGAACGACTCACCCTGATCTGGCGCTGTACACCACGCCGGCTCAGTGCGCGCGGGCGAACCAGCCATCGTTCTGGCGCAGGCGCCAGGCAATCAAGCCAAGCGTCAGGCTGCGCAGCAACATGAACAGCAGGAAGGTTATCCACAAGCCATGGTTGCCATATCCCTGTAGCGCCCAGGCGAACGGCAGCAGTAGTGCCACCGTCAACAGCATGCCATTGCGCATTTCCCTGGCACGGGTGGCGCCGATGAACAGGCCGTCGAGCAGGTAGCTCCAGACCGCGATCAGCGGCAGCACGGCAAGGTAGGGCAGGTACAGGAAGGCGGTGTCGCGCACGCTGGTGATGTCGGTCTGCATCTGGATGAACAGGTGTCCGGCAAACAGAAACAAGCCGGCAAATCCCAGGCTCGCCAGCAATGACCAGCCGCAGGCCACCACCAGGGAGCGGCGAAGGGCATCGCGGTCGCAAGCGCCGATGGCGTGCCCGCACAGGGCTTCCACGGCATGGGCCAGGCCGTCTAGCGCGTGGGCGGTGAGCAGCAAGCCATTGAGCAGCAGGGCATTGGCGGCAACTGTTGCATCACCCAGCCGGGCGCCTTGCACGGTGATCAGGAAAAACACCGACTGCAGCGCCAGGCTACGGATGAAAATGTCGCGGTTGACCGCCAACAACGGTCGCCAGCTCTGCCAGAGCGCCAGGGCGGCCCAGACGATATGGCCGGGATAAGCGCGTAGGGCCTGGCGGGTCAGCGCCAGGCCAATCAGCGCACCGGTCCACTCGGCGATCACCGAAGCCCGGGCCGCCCCCACCACCCCCCATTCCAGGCCAAGGACAAACCACAGGTTAAGGGCAATGTTGACCAGGTTGGTGCTCAGCAGGATCGCCAGCGGCGCGCGGGCGTTCTGCGTGCCGAGAAACCAGCCGACCAGCGCATAGCTGGCCAGGGCCGCGGGCAGGCCGAACAGGCGCGTGTGGAAAAACTCGCGAGTCAACTGGTCCAGTTCCGCCGACGGTTGCATGAAGTGCAGCGCAACCCCGCTCAACGGTACGCCCAAGGCACCCAGGAGCACCGCCAGCCCCATGGCCAGCAGCAGGCCCTGCAACAGAATTTGCCGCAGCGCCGCACCATCCCCGCGTCCCGCGGCCTGGGCGGCAAAACCGGTGGAGCCCATGCGCAGGAAACCCATGGCCCAGGCGAGGAAGGTATAGAGGCTGGCCCCGACCGCCACGGCCCCGAGTTGATGGGCGTGGGGCAGGTGGCCAATGACGGTGCTGTCGACCAGCGCCACCAGCGGTACGGAAATGTTCGAAAGAATCATCGGCGCAGCCAACGCCCAGACCCGACGATGGGTTGGACGGTCGCGCCAGTCGGCGATCAGCTTGGACATGCAGGCTCCTTGGGGAGCAGGCATTGTAGCGACACGGTGGTGGATGGTGTCAGTGCATGATCCAGCTGAGCAGCCACAACCCCAGCATCAACCAGATGATCCCCATGATGAACGCAGCGTTCATGAACGCGCGGATCGCCGACCACAACAGCACCAACCCGACGACCAGGGTGATGATGCTGATGATCGATGTGTCCATCCCCAGTGCCTGGGACAGGCCTTCGACAAAATGGCTACTGGCGCGACTCACCAGTTGGAACAGGCCGCTGAGGCCGTCAACGATGAAGCGGATGACTGAACCGAGGACCTGGCCAAGCCATTCGAAAAAACCTTCTACCTGCATGAAATGAACGTCCTGATCAAAGAAAGGCATGGTTGCCGGATTTGAGCCTTGGGCTATCGACCTCGGGTAGGAGCTGCCGAAGGCTGCGATCTTTTGATTATGGTGCAAAGATCCACGTCACACTTGGACGCTTGCCTTCACTCGCCATCCCCCCGAAGCTATACGCCTTCAGGAGAGCCCGATGAACCTTGTTGAACTGACCGAACGCCTGCACGCCATCCGTGATCGCAATGACTGGCGGCAATTTCACAGCCCGAAAAACCTGGCCATGGCCGCGAGTGTCGAAATGTCCGAGCTGGTGGAAATTTTCCAGTGGCTGAGCGAAGACCAGTCGCGGCAGTTGCCGGCCGACAAGCTAGCCCATGCCGGGCAGGAAATCGGCGATATCGTGCTCTATCTGTTGTTGCTGTGCAGCGAACTGGGGCTGGACATGAATGACGTGGTGCGCAGCAAGCTGTCGGACAGCGAGCGGAGGTTCGGCTGATGAGCGACCGTCATTTCGATCAGCTGGCGACGCGTTTCGCCGAAAAAATCTACGGCGGCGCCAAAGGTGCGATTCGCCTGGCGGTGCTGCAGGCCGATCTGGCCGAAGCCCTGCCGGACCGGCCGTTGCGAGTGCTGGATATCGGCGCCGGCCTTGGCCACATGTCGCTGTGGCTGGCCCAGCGTGGCCATCAGGTGACCCTGGCCGAGCCCGCCGAACCCATGCTCGAAGGCGCCCGCCAGCGTTTTGCCGAAGCGGGACAGAATGCAACCTTCATCCAGGCGCCCTGGCAGGAACTACCCGGCCAGCTCACCGAACCCTACGACCTGGTGCTGTGCCATGCCGTGCTGGAATGGCTGGCCGAACCGTACGCCATCCTGCCGGTATTGCATCAGTTGACCAAGGCCGATGGTTGGCTATCCCTGGCCTTCTACAACCGCGATGCGCTGATTTACCGCAACTTGCTCAAGGGTCATTTCCGCAAGATGCGCAAGAACGACATGGCCGGCGAGAAGCAGAGCCTGACCCCGCAACAGCCGCTGGACCCACGGGAGTTGGCCGCGCAACTTGAGGGGCTGTGGCAGGTCGAAAGCCAGAGTGGCGTGCGGGTTTTTCACGATTACATGCCAGTGGAGTTCCAGGCCCGCGCCGAGCTGTCGGACCTGCTCGACATGGAGCTGGCCCATCGTCGCCATCCAGCCTTCGCCGGGCTTGGGCGCTATTTGCACTGGATCTGTCGGCCGGTCTGATCGGAGTCCGAAATGAAAAGTCGTTCAGGGTTGCTGTTGATCTGCCTGGGCCTGGCGGCCTGCCAGGGCAGCAATCCGTACGTGGCAAGTTCCAGACCCTTGCCGCCAGCGCCGCCCCAGGCAGCCAGTACTTTTGATCGCAGCGCTTATCCGGCCCCACCGCGAGACTACGGGCGTTACCGCAGCTGGGCATGGCTCAACGGGCAAATGCCCCCGGGCACCCCGTGGGCGGACTCGGCGCAAGTCGCCGAAGCCGTCAGCAGTGCGCTGGATCAACGCGGCTTGCGGCCTCTGCATGACAATCGGCCGGCGGACCTGTTCGTCAGCGCTGACCTGCGTCTGGAAACCCGCTTGCGTCAGGTCCAGGACGATTACGGCTACTACGGCGGTTATGGCGGCTACAACCGCTATGGTTATGGCCCGGGTTACGGCATGTACGGCAGCGTGCCGATTGTGCGCACTTATGAGGAACAGGTCGTGGTGGTTCACGTCGACCTGTACGACGCAAAAACCGGTGAACCGGTCTGGAGCTCCAGCGCCGAAACCAGCAACCGCGGCAGCCAGGGCGAGCGAGTCGATGCCATTCGGGAGGCTGTAGAAAAGGCAATGTCGGCGTATCCTCCTAGTTAGCTTCCTGTGGTCAAGAAGCACTTCGCAGGTTCATGTCTTCTACCGGAGAATCATCATGTTCCGCCGTCTCGCTTTACTGGCAGTGGCCGTACTGCTCAGTGCCTGCGCCGCCAACCAGGTCAATCATGACTTCGATGCCAGCCGCGATTTTGCCGCCTATCGCAGCTGGAGCTGGAAAGAACCCGCGCTGCAATACCGTCCCGACGACCCCAGGATCAAGAGCGACCTGACCGAACAGCGTGTGCGCGAATCGGTGGTCGAGCAGCTAGACCAGCGAGGCCTGCGCCAGGCGGGCGCCGGTGCCAAGGGGGACGTGAGTGTCCAGGCCTATTTGATTGTCGAAGATCGCCAGCAACAGGTGACGACCAACTACGGCGGCGGTTGGGGCTACCCTTGGTACGGCTACTATGGCGCGCCGATGTACAACGAAACCCGCCTGGTGTCCTACAAGGTCGCGACGATCCAGATCGACATGCTCGACGGCAAGGACGGCAAGCTGGTATGGCGCGGCAGTGACGAACAGATACTCAGCCGCACCCCGAACCCGACGGACCGAAGTAATGCGATCCACGAAACGGTCACGCGGATTTTGGCCAATTACCCACCTCATCGATAACAACGCACCTCCCCCTCTGTAGGAGCGAGGCTTGCCCGCGAAGAACGATGACGCGGTACTACAGATACACCGCGGCGTCTGGTTCGCCGGCAAGCCTGGCTCCTTGTATGTTGGCCAAA
>NZ_AKJF01000080.1 GCF_000282475.1 Pseudomonas sp. GM78 | reverse complement strand
CAGCCTGCAAACCCTTCTCGCCGGTCACCACGCCGTACTCGACCTGCTGGCCTTCGGTCAGCGAGCGGTGCCCCTCGCCGCGAATCGCGCGGTAATGCACGAACACATCCACCCCGTCCTCGCGTTGAATGAAGCCGTAGCCCTTGGCGTCGTTGAACCACTTCACATTGCCGGTTTCGCGCGTTGCCATCTCAGTACCCCCTTGTTTTTATTTTGAGCGGCCGAGTATATGACAGACACAGAAACACTCAACTACAGATTGGTTGACTGCTTTTTTGCCGATTTTCGACGAATCCGGCACACTGTCCCACTCCCGAGCAAACGCTCGGTTTTATTCACTCACGCAGATGCCGTATGACCCGCTCCCCGTTCCGCCGTCTTGTGTTTGGCACCCTGCGCCGACTGTTGTACCTCTGGGTTCGCTCGGAGACGATCAACCAGTCGTCGTTCACCCTTAACCTCGACCGCAGTCGTCCGGTGTTCTACGTCCTGCAAAATCCTTCGCTGACCGACCTCGCCGTGGTCGACACCGAATGCACCAAGGCCGGCCTGCCGCGTCCGGTGCTGCCCGTCTCGGTGGGCAACCTGCTGGAGCCAGCCGCGTTCTTCTACCTGACACCGGATCCGGACTGGCTCGGTCGCCAAGACAAGCGCGGCGCACCGCCAACCCTGACCCGCCTGGTCAGCGCCCTGAGTCAGAACGCCGCCGAAGACGCGCAGATCATCCCGGTCAGCGTGTTCTGGGGCCAGTCGCCGGACAGCGAAAACAGCCCGTGGAAACTTTTGTTCGCCGATAGCTGGGCAGTCACCGGACGTCTGCGCCGCCTGCTAAGCATCATAGTGCTGGGGCGCAAGACCCGCGTGCAGTTCTCCGCGCCCATCCACCTGCGTGAACTGATCGAACACAACAAGGGTCACGAGCGCACCGTGCGCATGGCCCAACGCATCCTGCGGGTGCACTTCCGCAACCTGAAGGCGGCGGTGATTGGCCCGGACATTTCCCACCGGCGCAACCTGGTCAAGGGCCTGGTCAACCAGCCGCTGGTCAAGCAAGCGATCCTCGACGAAGCCGAGCGCGAGAACATCTCCCCGGAAAAAGCCAAGGCCCAGGCCCTGCGCTACGGCAACGAGATCGCCTCGGACTACACCTACACCGCGATCCGCTTCATGGAAGTGGTGCTGAGCTGGTTCTGGAACAAGATCTACGACGGTATCAAGGTCAACAACATCGAAGGCGTGCAGAAGGTCGCCCCGGGTTACGAAGTGATCTACGTACCCTGCCACCGCAGCCACATTGACTACCTGCTGCTGTCCTACCTGCTGTTCCGCAACGGCCTGACCCCGCCGCACATCGCCGCCGGGATCAACCTCAACATGCCCGGGATCGGCGGCCTGCTGCGGCGCGGCGGCGCGTTTTTCATGCGCCGTACGTTCAAGGGCAACCCGCTGTACACCTCGGTGTTCAACGAATACCTGCACACCCTGTTCACCAAGGGCTTCCCGGTGGAGTACTTCGTCGAAGGCGGCCGTTCGCGCACCGGGCGCATGCTGCAACCAAAGACCGGGATGCTGGCGATCACCTTGCGCAGCTTCCTGCGTTCGTCGCGCGTGCCCATCGTCTTCGTGCCGGTGTACATCGGCTACGAGCGCGTGCTGGAAGGCCGGACCTACCTGGGCGAGCTGCGTGGCGCGAGCAAGAAGAAAGAATCGATCTTCGACATCTTCAAGGTCATCGGTGCGCTCAAGCAGCGCTTCGGTCAAGTCGCCGTGAACTTCGGTGAGCCGATCAAGCTGGCGCAATTCCTCGACAGCGAGCAGCCGGACTGGCGCGAACAGGAGCTGGGGCCGCAGTTCAAACCGGCCTGGCTCAACGAAACCACCAACCGTCTCGGCGAGAAAGTCGCGCAACATCTGAACGAAGCAGCGGCGATCAACCCGGTCAATCTGGTCGCGCTTGCGCTGCTGTCCACCAGCCGCCTGGCCCTGGACGATCGCGCCATGGCGCGGGTACTTGATCTGTATCTGGCGCTGCTACGCAAAGTGCCGTACTCGCCGCACACCACCCTTCCCGAGGGTGACGGTCGCGCGCTGATCGAGCATGTGAAGGACATGGACCTGCTGTCCGAACAGAGCGATGCGTTGGGCAAGATCCTGTATCTGGACGAGCAGAACGCGGTCCTGATGACCTACTACCGCAACAACGTGCTGCACATCTTCGCCCTGCCGGCGCTGCTGGCGAGTTTCTTCCAGAGCGCCTCGCGCATGAGCCGCGAACAGATCCTGCGCTACACCCGCGCGTTGTACCCCTACCTGCAAGCGGAACTGTTCATTCGCTGGTCGATGGACGAACTGGACGCGGTGATCGACCAATGGCTGCAAGCGTTCGTCGAGCAAGGCCTGCTGCGTTTCGAGAATGACGTCTACCTGCGTCCGGCGCCGAGCTCACGGCATTTCGTGCTGCTAACGCTACTGTCGAAAAGCATCGCCCAGACCCTGCAGCGCTTCTACATGACCGTTTCCCTGCTGCTCAACAGCGGCCAGAACAGCATCAGCGCCGAAGAACTGGAAGACCTGTGCACGGTCATGGCCCAGCGCCTGTCGATCCTGCATGGCCTGAACGCCCCGGAATTTTTCGACAAGAGCCTGTTCCGCCACTTTATCCAGACCCTGCTCGACCTTGAAGTGCTCAAGCGCGATGAGGCCGGCAAGCTGGGCTACCACGAACTGCTCGGCGAACTGGCGGAAGGTGCGGCCAAGCGGGTGTTGCCGGCGGAGATTCGCCTGTCGATCCGCCAGGTGGCGTTGCACCGCAGTGAAGATGCCGCCGACCAACCCGCAACGCCCGAACAAACCGTCTAGATTGATCAAGGCGCCAGTCGGTTCTGGCGCCGTCGATACGGAGATCTCCCGATGAAAAAACTATCCCTGATCGCTGCCGCCGTACTGCTGACAGCCTGCCAGCACCCGACGCCGGCGCCCAAGGCATCCCTCGATGGCGAAGTGTTCTACCTGCAACGCATCGCGCTGCCACCGACGGCAATCCTCAGCGTCAGCCTGCAAGACATCTCACTCGCCGACGCCCCGGCCAAGGTCATTGACGAACAACGTGGCCCGGTCAAAGGCCAGGTGCCTCTGCCGTTCCACCTGAGCTACGACCCGCTGAAAATCGAGCCCAATCACCGTTACTCGATCAACGCACGCATCGAAGTCGATGGCAAACTGCTGTTCATCACCACCGAGAATCACGCCGTGCGCCTGGACGGCTCCGATCCACAGCCCGTGAAGGTCCGCGTTGACGCGGCCCGTTAAGTCTTTTTGAAAAAGGATTTGCCATGCTCCGCCCTACTCTACGTTTTGCCGGCCTGTGCGCAGGCTTGATGATCTCTGCCAGCGCCCTGGCACTGTCCCTCAGCGACCTGTCGCAGAAAGACGCCACCGGCGGTCTCAAGGACGCCCTGACCCAAGGCGCGCAACTGGCCGTGAAACAACTCGGCACCCCGGGCGGCTTCAGCAACAACCCGGACGTGAAGATCGAACTGCCGGGCAAACTGGGCAAAGTGGCCAGCAAGATGAAACAGTTCGGCATGGGTGATCAGGTCGATCAACTGGAAGCCAGCATGAACAAAGCGGCGGAAACCGCCGTGGTCCAGGCCCAGCCGATCCTCGTCGACGCCGTGAAGAAGATGACGGTCGACGATGCCAAGGGCATCCTCAGTGGCGGCAATGACTCGGCCACCCAGTACCTGAACAAGACCAGCCGCGAACAGATCCGCGCCAAGTTCCTGCCAATCGTCAAGCAAGCCACCGACCAGGTCGGCCTGGCCCAGCAGTACAACTCGTTCGCCGGGCAAGCGGCGACCATGGGCGTGATCGATGCGAAGAGTGCCAACGTCGAAAACTATGTGACCGAACAGGCATTGAACGGCTTGTTCGAGATGATCGGCAAACAGGAAGAAACCATCCGCCAGAATCCGGCGGCGGCGGCGACCAGTTTGGCGAAGAAGGTCTTCGGCACGCTCTAAGCCACAACCCTGATCGTTCCCACGCCCTGCGTGGGAACGATCAAAATCAAATCAGCTGGCTTTAACCCGCAGAAAAAACACCCACTCTCGCCCCAGCTTGCGCTTCTCGAACAATTCCAGATCCACCAATCCATTCAACGTGGCCGACGCCGTGTTGTACGAGCACCCCAGGTTCTCCCTCACATTGGCCGCCGTAAACTCTTTCGCCATCCCACTCCTGGCCACCTGATACACCGCCCGCTGCTTCCCACTCAGCCGCTCGAAAAAACCGGACTCCGACAACCAACGATCAAAACACTCGGCATTCACAAGACTTTTCCTGTAAGCCTTGGTAAAGCTGCTGACAGCACGCAGCACCACCCAACACTGGAAATCGATGAAGTACGTCAGGTCTAGATCATCCGCTTCGGTATTGAGATAGGAGCGTCCGTATTTCACCGGCGCATTGCGCAGCAAGACGCTGATCGCGATGTAACGAAACGCCGAGAAATCATTCTTGAACATGAACCAGTAGAACAACGCCCGCGCAACGCGGCCATTGCCATCGCGAAAGGGATGCTCATAACCCAGCGCGAAATGCAGCGCGATCCCTTTGATCAACGGGTGCAGATAATCCACCCGGTGGGGATCGTCATGGGATTGATTGATCCACTTCGACAGCACCCGCAATCGAGCAGCGAGCCCCGCGGCGGGTGGCGGTACATGAACCGTATTGCCCTGGCCGTCCTGCACAACCACTTCATCATTGACCCGCAGATCCCCCGGCGAGTATTGCGCGTCATCGATACCCGATACGCCAACGCGATGCAGTGCCGTGATCAGCTCGACACTCAAGGGTTCGTAACGTTTCTCCCAGGCAAGATTCATCATCTTGAAATTGCCGATCACCATTCGCTCATCCGGCGTACGCGGCAGGCGATGGCGCTTGAGCATGTCCTTGGCCACCCGAGTGGTGGTCGCTGCACCCTCAAGCTGACTGCTGCTGATGGCTTCGTCTTCGATCAGGTCGTTGAGCAGGTAGCTGAAATGCGCACTCTCGCCGATTTGGCTGGTCATGTACTCCAACGCGGCCGTCGTCGTTTGACGGTCCACAGCAGAAATCGCTTTTTGTGCCATCGGTGTCAGCACGAAATTGCCCCACTGCATTGGCTCACCCAATGGCAGCAGACTGACGTATTGCGCGGTTCGAGCTTTCTTGACCAAGGCCCAGCACAGATTCGGATCCAGGCCCGACGCCCAGCGATAGCGCAATTCGTCGAACGGCAGATAGCACCCTTGCTCGTCCAGGGGCTTGAGCAAGGAGAGGTATTGCGAGAGGCGTTCCTTGTGTGGCGATTTCGTCAGTAAATCGAAAACCGGGTCTGAACTCCCCTTCAGCATGGGTGGCTTTTTCATTGGCGCTGTCTCGAAAACTCGTAAAACCGGGTTTCGAGTACAACATCCGGCCCCCCGAGTCTCAATATCGGACGGTTCTGAGATAGTTGTAGGAACTTACGGCAGAAGGATCCGAAAGGTTGGCTTTGACGATGAACATTGATGACTGTTGAGCAGCCTTCGCGAGCAGGCTCGCTCCTACAGTGATCGGCGTACATCCACTCGCTCTTCACCACTCATCAGGCCGAGCGTTAGCTCGCCTTCAGCTTTTGATCTTGATCTGCCCGCCCCTTCGGGAGGCTGAGTGGAGGTGTTCATCCGGGGATTGGCGCGTAGCGCCGTTCGACGCAGTCGAACACGCTGCATGTAGGTGCAGCGAAGCCAACCGGAGGGCAGTGTCCCCGGATGGATACCGGAGCGAAGGAACGCCGAGCCTTAGCGAGGGGCCGGACGCTGGGGCGAGCGTTTTTTTGCTTACTTTTTTTTGGCGCTTGTAAAAAAAGTGAGTCGCCGTAAGGGCGAAACCGCCAGCCGCCGTTACCGCAGCAACGGATATGTACTCAATCAACCAAGAACCTGGTCGGCCCAAAGGCCGCCAAGTCCAACGACTCAAACGGATTCTTTCTTGACCCGGAACCAAGCCGCATACAACGCAGGCAGGAACAACAGCGTCAACGCCGTCGCCACAATCAGCCCCCCCATGATCGCCACCGCCATCGGCCCGAAAAACACACTGCGCGACAACGGAATCATCGCCAGCACCGCCGCCAGCGCCGTCAACACAATCGGCCGGAACCGTCGCACCGTGGCCTCGATGATGGCCTGCCAGGGTTTCAATCCGGCCGCGATATCCTGCTCGATCTGATCCACCAGGATCACCGAGTTGCGCATGATCATCCCCGACAACGCGATGGTCCCCAGCATGGCGACAAAGCCGAATGGCTGGCGGAACACCATCAGGAACAGCGTCACCCCGATCAACCCCAAGGGCGCCGTCAGGAACACCATCGCCGTGCGCGAGAAGCTGCGCAACTGCAGCATCAGCAACGTCAACACCACCACGATGAACAACGGCACGCCAGCCTTCACCGAGTTCTGCCCGCGCGCCGAATCCTCGACCGTACCGCCGACATCCAGCAAATAGCCGTCAGGCAGTTCAGCGCGGATCGGATCAAGGGTCGGCATGATCTGCGCCACCAGGGTCGCCGGTTGTTCCTTGCCATAGATGTCGGCGCGAACCGTCACGTTGGGCAGGCGATTGCGGTGCCAGATCACACCTTCTTCAAAGCCGTATTCCAGGGTCGCGATCTGCGACAGGGCGACGCTGCGACCGTTGTCGGTCGGCACCGCCAGGCTTGGCAGCAGCGACAGTTCGGTGCGCTCATGCAAGGTGCCGCGCAACAGGATCTCGATCAACTCGTTGTCTTCGCGGTACTGGCTGACGCTGGAACCGGTCAGCGAGCTCTGCAAAAACTTCGACAGGTTCGCCGTGCTCACACCTAGCGCCCGCGCACGGTCCTGATCGATGTTCAGATAGACGACCTTGCTCGGTTCCTCCCAATCCAGGTGGACATTGACCACATGGGGGTTTTCGCGAACCTTGGCCGCGACTTTGCGGGCCAGTGCGCGCACTTCCTCAATGTGCTCGCCGGTCACCCGGAACTGCACCGGATAGCCTACCGGCGGGCCGTTTTCCAGACGCGTGACCCGCGAGCGCAAGGCCGGGAATTGTTCGTTGAGGGTGGTGATCAACCAGGTGCGCAGGGACTCGCGCTCTTCTATGGTTTTCGCCAGGACGACGAACTGGGCGAAGCTCGCCGCCGGCAATTGTTGATCCAGGGGCAGGTAAAAACGCGGCGAGCCGGTACCGACGTAGGCCACGTAGTTGTCGATCCCGGCTTTGCCCTTGAGCAACGCTTCGAGGCGCTTGACCTCCTCGGCCGTGTTGCTCAGGGACGCGCCTTCGGCCAGCTTCAGGTCGACCATCAACTCCAGCCGGCCCGATGCCGGAAAAAATTGCTGGGGCACAAAACGGAACAGCACGATGGACGCTATGAACAGCACCACCGTCGCCGTGATCACGGTTTTGCGCCAGCGCACACACCACTCCACCAGACGCCGGACGCGCTGGTAAAACGGCGTGCCATAGGGGTCGGGTTGATCTGCGCCATGTTTGGCCGCGTGAATTTTCGCCAGGTCCGGCAGGAGTTTTTCCCCTAGATAAGGCACGAAGAGCACCGCCGCCACCCAGGACGCCAGCAGCGCAATGGTCACCACTTCGAAGATCGAACGGGTGTATTCACCGGTGCCCGATTGTGCGGTAGCGATCGGCAGGAAACCGGCGGCGGTGATCAGCGTGCCGGTGAGCATCGGGAAGGCGGTGCTGGTCCAGGCATAGCTCGCCGCCTTGATGCGGTCGAAGCCCTGCTCCATTTTGATCGCCATCATTTCCACGGCGATGATGGCGTCGTCCACCAGCAAGCCGAGCGCCAAAACCAGGGCGCCGAGGGAGATCTTGTGCAGGCCTATCCCCAGGTAATACATGCAGGCGAACGTCATCGCCAGCACCAGTGGAATGGCCAGGGCCACCACCATGCCGGTGCGCACACCGAGGGAGAAAAAACTCACCAACAGCACGATGGCCAGCGCTTCGACCAACACCTGGACGAACTCGCCAACCCCGGTTTTCACGGCGGCCGGTTGGTCGGAGACCTTGCGCAGCTGCATGCCGGCCGGGAGATTCTTCTGGATGCGGGCGAACTCGATTTCCAGGGCCTTGCCCAGCACCAGAATGTCGCCGCCGTCCTTCATGGCCACGGCCAGGCCGATGGCGTCTTCACCCATGAAGCGCATGCGCGGTGCCGGTGGATCGTTGAAACCGCGGCGCACATTCGCGACATCGGAGATGCGGAACGTACGATCGCCGACGCGAATCGGGAAGTTCTTGATCTCTTCGACTGTCTGAAAATTCCCCGAGACCCGTAGCTGCAATCGCTCGCTGGTGGTTTCAAAGAAGCCCGCGGTGGACACCGCATTCTGTTCTTCAAGGGCTTGTTGCACCGCGGCCAACGGCAACCCGAGGGTGGCGAGCTTGACGTTGGACAGCTCGATCCAGATCTTTTCGTCCTGCAAACCGAGCAGGTCGACCTTGCCCACGTCCTTGACCCGCTGCAGCTGGATCTGGATGCGATCGGCGTAGTCCTTGAGCACGGCGTAGTCGAAACCCTCGCCGGTCAATGCGTAGATATTGCCGAAGGTGGTGCCGAATTCATCGTTGAAGAACGGCCCCTGAATACCCGGCGGCAAGGTGTGGCGGATGTCGCTGACCTTCTTGCGCACCTGATACCAGAGCTCCGGTATATCCACCGAGTGCATGGAATCTCGGGCGATGAACGTCACCTGTGATTCACCCGGGCGGGAAAACGACACGATGCGCTCGTACTCGCCGGTTTCCATCAGCTTTTTTTCAATGCGCTCGGTGACCTGGCGCGAAACTTCCTGTGCGGTCGCCCCCGGCCAGTTGGTGCGGATCACCATGGCCTTGAAGGTGAACGGCGGGTCTTCGCTTTGACCCAGCTTGGTGTAGGACAGTGCGCCGACGATCGCCAGCAAGAGCATCAGGAACAGGACGATCTGGCGATTGCGCAGAGCCCAGGCGGAAAGATTGAAACCCATCGGGGATTACTCCTTGTCCGCCAGATTGACCACGCGGTTGGAGCGATCCACCGGGCGCACGGGCTGCCCGTCGAGAAGCACATGGACACCGGCGGCCACCACCCAGTCGCTGGCATTGAGGCCTTCGAGGACCGGCACGGTTTTCTCACCGAAGGCGCCGACCCGTACCGGGGTCTTCTTCAAGGTGTTGTTGGCGCTGACCACCCAGACGTAGGTCACGCCGTTTTCCGCGGTCAGCGCCGACAGTGGCACTGACAACGGAACGGCTTCGGCGGTCTGCACGAAGACGCGGGCACTCTGGCCGAGTTCGGCCGGCACCTTGCCCGCATTGAAGGCGATACGCGCAGCGAAGGTGCGCGACTTTGGATCGGCGGCCGGCGACAGCTCGCGGATGTGTCCGGCGAAGCGCTGATCCGGTTGTGTCCAGAGCTCTACCGAAACCGGTTGGCCGACCTTGAAGCGGCCGAAGCTCGCTTCCGGCAGGCTGATCAACACTTCACGCTCGCCATCGGTGGCCAGGGTAAACACTGTTTGCCCGGCCGCGACCACTTGCCCGACTTCCACTGCTCGCTTGGCGACTACGCCATCCTGCGGCGCCCGCAGCACCGCGTAACTGGCCTGATTGGTCGAGACATTGAACTCGGCCTTGATCTGTTTAAGACGCGCTTCACCGGACCGGTACAGGTTTTCGTGATTGTCGTACTGCGAGCGGCTGACCAGCTGACGCTCCATCAGCGTTTTATAGCGATCACGCTCGGCACGCACCATGTTCAGATTGGCTTCGGCGGCCGCGACCTGGGCGCGGGTGGCCTCCAGCTGCAGGCGCACGTCCTGGGGATCGAGTTCCGCCAGTGGTTGATCGGCCTTGACCCGTTGCCCTTCATCGACCAGTCGTCGGCTGACTTTCCCACCAATGCGGAACGCCAGGTCCGGTTCAAAGCGGGCGCGAACTTCACCGGGGTAACTTTCCATCGCCTGGGTCGAAGGCTCTGGCTGGACCACCATGGCCGGTCGAATGCTGACGACAGGCGCCTCTTCGTGACCGCACGCGGTCAATAAAAACGCCAGGGTGACTGGCAACGCGAGGGGCAAGGCATAGCGGAACATGGTGAAGGACCTTTCGCCAATGGTGCTTGGAATAATTATACTGACGAGTATGTTATTAATAGCAAACTCACCAGTCCAGTAATAAAAGCGAATATGCCGAACAATCTTTCAGCACCCAATGGCCCGGGCCGCCCCAAGGATCTGGCCAAGCGCCAGGCGATCCTCGATGCAGCGAAAACGCTGTTTCTGACCAAGGGATATGCCAACACCAGCATGGATGCTGTCGCCGCGCAGGCCGGCGTATCGAAGCTCACGGTCTACAGCCACTTCAACGACAAGGAGACGCTGTTCTCCGCTGCCGTGGTGGCCAAGTGCGAGGAGCAATTGCCGTCGCTGTTCTTTGAATTGCCGGAAGGCGTGGCGGTGGAAACCGTGCTGCTGAACATCGCCCGCGGCTTTCACCAGTTGATCAACAGTGACGAGTCGGTGAACCTGCACCGATTGATCATGGCCCTGGGCAGCCAGGACCCGAAACTCTCGCTGATCTTCTTCGAAGCCGGGCCACAGCGCATGCTGCACGGCATGGAGCGGTTGCTGGCCAAGGTCGATCAGAGTGGCGTGTTGTGTATCGACAAACCGCGTAATGCGGCGGAACACTTTTTCTGCCTGCTCAAGGGCGCGGCGAACTTTCGGTTGTTGTATGGCTGCGGCGAGCCATTGACCGGGGATGCGGCGGAGAGCCATGTGCGGGAGGTTGTGGGGTTGTTTATGCGGGCTTATCGGCCGGAGCAGGTCTGACAGATATTGGTTGGCTGATCTGACGCTATCGCGGGCAAGCCCGCTCCCACAGTGTCCGGGGTGCTCTCAGAAATGGTGTTCAACACAAATCCTGTGGGAGCGTGGCTTGCCCGCGATGCAGGCGACTCGGTCCTACGGCTTGAGCGCCTTCTTCGGATAAATGTCATACCGACTGGATTTGCCATCCAGCGCATGACTGGGCTTGGGCCCCTCAATGCACGGCGCCTTGCGCGGACGCTTGACCACCACCCGGTGGCTGGCCAAAGCCAATGCCGCGGCGAGCAATGCCGGCGCATCGGGATCATCCCCCACCAGCGGGCGGAACAGGCGCATTTCCTTCTTCACCAACGCAGTTTTCTCACGATGAGGGAACATCGGGTCGAGGTAGATCACCTGCGGCGGCTCCCCCTCCCAATTGCGCATCACCTCGATCGAGTTGCCCTTGAGCAGGCGCATGCGCGCCACGATGGGCGCTACGTCGAAATCTTCCGCGCCCCGGGCCAGGCCATCCTCAAGCAGGGCACCAATCAAGGGCTGACGCTCGATCAAGCTCATCTCGCAGCCGAGGCTAGCCAGCACGAACGCATCCTTGCCCAACCCCGCGGTGGCATCCAGCACACGCGGGCGCACGCCTTGGGCGATGCCGACGGCCTTGGCGATCATCTGCCCGCTGCCGCCACCGTACAACCGGCGATGCGCCGCGCCACCCTCGACGAAATCGACCCGCACCGGGCCGGGCGCATCCGGCCCCAGCTGTTGCAACTGCAAACCCTGGTCACCCACCTGCAACGCGAACTCGCCATCCGCCACTTGCAGCGGCAGGCCCAGACGCTCGGCCCATTGCTCGGCCTGGGGCTCGAAGGCCGCGCTCAGCGCCTCGACATGGATGCGGCAGGCCGCAGGTTGATCAATCATCGGAAAACACGCTCAAAAAATTAATGATCGGCAAAAACGGCCGATAACAAAACTATCGAGCATTTTGCCAGAGCTGAGCGTCGACCGAGAGAAATGTCAGACATTCAACCCACAATCACAGGTTTTATCTCGCCCTACGGCGATTACAACCTGCGAAACACCCAGGCCCTGAGCGGCGTCAGTCACATCTGGCAGGATTTCTTTGCCCGTGCACTGGCCGAACAGTCGGGTGACGTGCTGCCGCAATCGCTGAACTTTCCACCGGTCGACCTGCAAGGCCCGGTTGAACCCACTGTTGGCAGTGACCTGCTGGCGCACATCGTTTCCCAGCGCGAATGCGACGTGAAGGACAACGAAGTTCGCCCACCCGAGCCGCTGTTCCTGCCGATTGCCGAGTTCGAAATGGACCTGGCCGACAAACCATTCCCACCGTTTCCCGCCGAAGAAATCGTTGCCCAGCAGCGCCAGCAGAACTTCGAGAGCGGCTGGGTGCGTCCGATCGTGCTCACCGCCGGTCAGCCGTTGCCAGAGGCCGGACCGGCGCCACAACCGCGTCCGCTGCGCTTGCCGATCGCCGAGTTCGAACTCGACCTGCTGGACAAGCCGTTCCCACCGTTCTCGCCTGAAGAATTGGTGGAACAACAGAAACAACTCGATTTCGATAACGGTTGGGCACGCCCGATCATCCTGCAGAACCTGCGCCTCGCCGCATAAAACTCAGCGACAGACCCACCACGGCCCGACATCCAGATGAAAGTGATTGCGATGGGCGGCGTTGTAATCGGGGCTCAACACCACGCTGAACAGGCCGCAGGCGCCATCGCGGACCTGCCGTAAAAACCTGGCATCCTGATTATCCTTCGGCCAATCCTTGAGCACGCTGATGGTTTGGCCGTCAGCCAGGCGAAAACCGGCGATATCCAGCGCATCGGCCGACGCATGCTGGCTAAGCCTGCCATTCTCGCGACCGTAGACATTGCGGCAGGCAAAGCTGCCGAGGTGATCGACCCGCGTGACCGCTTGCCCGTACACCGCCTGCGCCGCCGGTTGCAGCGCGTGATGCTCGAACAGGGCAAATGACACCGCCAGTCGGCAGCTGGCGAGGAAACTGCTGCTCAGGGCCACGTCACTGCCCTGCACACGCAGGGCATTGGTCAGCGGGCATTTGGCGTCCGGGCTGTCGGCCTGACGGCTCACGCGCAACCCGGAGCTGCTCAAGGCCTGGTCGCACAGCTGCGGATCGGCGCGCAGTCGCATCAGTTTGTAGCGGGTCAGCAGGTTGGGTTCGGCCTTGACGTCCAGCGGCGCCCAAGGATTCCACTGCGGCGGCAGCGAAATCCAGCCACGCCAGACGCCCACTCCAGCTGCCGTGATGATCAACAGCATCAGCAGCAGCCACCCGCGAAACCGCACCGTCAGCCTTTGAACAACTGATTGGCCTGGGCGTACGGCATGGAGCGCGATGTGAAACCGAACGTGCCCGCCGTCCTGATCTCCTCGGCGGCGCGGTAGAACTCGCCTAGCGCCGCCAAGGCCAGCGCCGAGCCGACACTGATGCGCTTGACACCCATTTCGCTCAGTTGCTCGACCGTCAGCTTCAAGCCGCCGGACATCAACACGTTGACCGGCTTCGGCGCCACGGCGCGAACCACGGCCAATACCTCTTCAGCACTGCGCAACCCTGGCGCATACAACACGTCGGCACCGGCTTCGGCGAACGCCTGCAAGCGACGGATCGTGTCGGCCAGATCCGGATTGCCATGCAGATAGTTCTCGGCCCGGGCAGTCAGCGTGAACGCGAAAGGCAAACTGCGGGCGGCAGCGACGGCGGCCTCGATACGCGCCACAGCATGTTCGAAGCAATAAATCGGAGCGCCCGGGCGGCCCGTGAAGTCTTCGATCGAACCGCCAACGGCACCGGCGGCAACGGCCGCCCGAATGCTTTGCGCGCATTCGGCGGGATCATCGGCAAAGCCGTTTTCCAGGTCGACCGCTACCGGCAGGTCGGTGGCGGCGACAATCGCCCGGACGTTGGCCAGGGTGTCATCCAGCGTCAGGCCGCCATCGGGGCGTCCCTGGGAAAACGCGTAACCGGCGCTGGTGGTCGCCAGCGCCTCGAAACCCAGGCTGGCGAGCATCTTTGCCGAACCGGCATCCCACGGATTGGGAATCACAAAGGCCCCGTCACGTTCGTGCAAGGCTCTGAACGCTTGGGCTCGAAGGGTTTGCGCAGCCATTGGCAGGCTCCTCTGAAGGGAAACGAGTCGCTTCAGAGCAAGCCAAGTTGCTCCGCCGCGGGCTCTCTGTATAGCTCAGGCAGCGCCGGCAAGCCAGGCAGACGCAGCATCAGGCGCGCGTGAAAACGCTGTGCCAGCTTCGCCGCGAGCACATTGTCGGCGGTGTGCAGGAAGATGTAGGGCGTACGGCCCTCTTCGATCCACAGGGCGATTTTCTCCACCCACGGCAACAGAAACGGTTCATTGGCCTCAAGCTGCGGATGGCCGATGAAACGCACCTGCGGGAACTGCGTGAACGCAGCCGGGCGCGGCGGCACGCGGGGTTTCTTCGATTGGGCGTGCAGCACCGAGGGCTCGGTCGAGGTACAGCTGAACAAGGCACGGGGATCAAGACAGATGCGCTCGACACCCCGATCGAGCAACAGGCGATTGAGCATCCGCTCGTTCTCGCCCTTGGCGAAGAAGTCGTCATGCCGCACTTCCACCGCCAGTGGCCGCTGCAGTGCATCGATGAAGCCGGCTAGTTCGGGCAAGCGTTGTGGCGTGAACCCCTTGGATAACTGTAGCCACAAAGGCGCTACCCGCTCGCCCAGCGGGCTGAGCAATCGGGTGAAGGTGTCAGCGGCGGTCAGTTGTTCGCGCAGGTCACCGCCGTGGCTGATCTCGCGGGGAAACTTGGCGGTGAAACGAAAGTGTGCAGGCATGACCTCGGCCCAACGCTGCACGGTACTGGCAGCGGGACTGGCGTAGAAGGTCGTATTGCCTTCCACGGCGTTGAACACTTGGGAATAGAGACTCAGAAAATCGGCAGGCTTGGCCGCTGGCGGGTAGAGGTAATCACGCCAGGCGTTTTCGCTCCAGGAAGGGCAACCGAGGTAGTAAGGCAACATCAGATGTACAGGTCGAGGCCCAGCACTTGCGTATCCCAATCGACGAAGCTGGCGGTGCTCAGGTAACTGGCCAGCGCCATTGCCACGCTTTTGCTCATTGCGCGGTGATAAAGCATGTCCTGCTGACGGGCGGGAAGATTGCTCAGCTTTTGCGCAGCGGCTTTGGCGGCACGGGCAGCCAGTTGTTCTTCGGTCGCAAATTCTAGCTCGCCTTCGATATCGACGGGCTCGTCTTCCACCCGCTGGCCGTTGCGAGGCTTGCGCTTGATGGGATAGGACTGAGAGGAAACGCCGTCTATACGCATAGGTGCATGCTCGGTATCAGTAATGGCAGTCTAGTGGCACATATCCCACATCGCAAACTGCCGAGTGATAACTAGAACACATAAAAGGGAAAAGGTTTAAAAGCTGGGGTTACAAACTGACGATTGGCTTCATCAGATGAATTGTCTTCGCGGGCAAGCCACGCTCCTACATGCACAGCGGTGTGTTTGTAGGAGCGTGCGGGCGGCGATCCGACTTGCCCGCGAAGGGGACAACTCGATCTCGGAAATTAACGCGCCTTCGGCGTCGCCACTTTATCGCGCAGATAAACCGGCTGCGCCTCATCCGCCACAATCGCCTCGCCACGCTCCCAGGCAAACCGCGCCAGGGTCAGCAGGTCTTCAGCGTGAGGCAACATGCCCGCGTCCTGCCCGCACAGGCTGACGCCGATGCGCTCGGCATAGCCCCAACCGGTGCCCGCGCCGAACCATTCACCACTGGCATCGGCCGGCAGTGCGGCGACTTCCGGTGGCAACACTGCTTCAGCACCGACCAGACGCATCTCCCCTGCCGTTTCGCGGTAGCAGCCCCAATACACCTCGTCCATCCGCGCATCGATGGCCGCCGCGACTTGACGGGCGCCGTGTTCGCGATAGGCGCGTTGGGCCAGCACCGCCAGGTTCGATACCGGCAATACCGGGCGATCGAGTGCAAACGCCAGGCCTTGCACCACGCCGATGGCAATCCGCACACCGGTGAACGCACCCGGCCCGCGACCGAAGGCGATGGCGTCGACCGCTTGCAGGGTGGTGCCGGCATCGGCGAGCAGCTGCTGGATCATCGGCAGCAGCTTCTGTGCATGCAGGCGCGGAATCACCTCGTAATGGCTCGTCACTTTGCCGTCATGCAGCAAGGCAACGGAGCAAGCTTCAGTCGCGGTGTCCAGGGCCAGCAAGGTGCTCATCGATGTTTCCACAAGAGAGATCAGAAAAAAGTCCGTCAGTATAAACAACTACGGCCCGCAAGCGGGCCGTAGAAGATCAAGCTGTTTTCAGCTCAGGGCAGCCATCACCTTGGTGGTGATCGCTTCAACCGAACCAACGCCTTCGATATGGCTGTACTTCGGTTTGCCGTTGGCGGCCGACAGCTTCTGGTAGAAGTCCACCAGCGGCTTGGTCTGCGAGTGGTAGACCGACAGGCGATGACGCACGGTTTCTTCGGTGTCGTCCTTGCGCTGTACCAGCTCTTCGCCGGTGATGTCGTCTTTGCCAGCGATTTTCGGCGGGTTGTAGACGATGTGGTAAACGCGGCCGCTGGCCTCGTGAACACGGCGACCGGCGATACGCTGCACGATCTCTTCGTCTTCAACGGCGATTTCAACCACGGCATCCAGCTCGACGCCGGCAGTCACCAGGGCTTCAGCCTGGGGAATGGTGCGCGGGAAACCGTCGAACAGGAAACCGTTGGCGCAGTCGGACTGGGCGATACGGTCCTTGACCAGGGCGATGATCAGGTCATCGGAGACCAGGCCGCCGGCATCCATGATGCTCTTGGCCTTGATGCCCAGCTCGGTGCCGGCCTTGACCGCGGCACGCAGCATGTCGCCGGTGGAGATTTGCGGAATGCCGAATTTTTCGGTGATGAACTTAGCCTGAGTACCTTTACCGGCCCCGGGAGCTCCCAGCAGAATGACGCGCATCGATGTGCTCCTCAATTTTTATATGGATAACGTCAGATTCGCCTCGTGGGGCCAATCTCAAAAATAGGGTCGTGACCGCCCAAACGGCCAAAGGCTGCTCAAGATACACAGCAGGCTGCGCCCACACAAGCCGCCAAAAGTCGGAGAAACCGCTGCCTGTGATGACCGCGCAACCCGGTTCCCCAAGTCGCAACCCCTACATTAACTGTCGCCTGGCAGCACTTTTACAGTCGCCATTGAACCGCATCCGGCGCCCGCGCCGGATGCCCAAAAGCACGACAAAAATCCTCAGCCGGTGTTGCGCAAACCGGCGGCAATCCCCGCTACAGACACCAGCAACGCCTGTTCTACCGGGCTATCCTGTGCCACATCCGGCTGCCGCGATCGTGCCAGCAACTCGGCCTGCAATAGATGAAGCGGGTCGAGGTAAGTGTTGCGCAAGCGGATGAATTCAAGGGTGGCCGGGCTATGTGCCAGTAGCTGTGACTGACCGGTCAGCCCGAGAACGATGGCACATGCCTGCGACAATAGGTCGCGTAAGTCCGCACCCAATGGCAGCAAGTCCGGTTCGACCAGACGCTCGTCGTAGGACCGGGCAATATCCGCGTCGGCCTTGGCCAGGACCATCTCCAGCATGTCGATGCGGGTGCGGAAAAACGGCCATTGCTCGCGCATCTGCTGCAGCAGTTCACCTTCACCGCGCTCCAGCGCCTTGCTCAGGGCCGCTTCCCAGCCCAGCCAGGCGGGCAGCATCAGCCGTGTCTGGGTCCAGCCGAAGATCCACGGGATGGCCCGCAGGCTTTCGATCCCGCCGGCGCGTCGCTTGGCCGGGCGACTGCCCAGCGGCAGGCGGCCTAGCTCTTGTTCCGGGGTGGACTGGCGGAAATACTCCACGAACTGTGGATTCTCCCGCACCACGGCACGGTAGGCGCTGACCCCATCGGCGGCCAGTTCGTCCATCAGGTGGCGCCACTCAGGCGTGGGTGGTGGTGGTGGCAGCAGGGTCGCTTCGAGCACCGCAGCCAGGTAAAGATTGAGGTTTTGCTCGGCGATGTCCGGCAGGCCGAATTTGAAACGAATCATTTCACCCTGTTCGGTGGTGCGGAATCGTCCGGCGACCGAACCCGGCGGCTGCGACAGAATCGCCGCGTGAGCCGGGCCACCACCCCGCCCCACGGTGCCACCGCGACCGTGGAACAACAGCAGTTCCACGTCATGTGAGCGGCAGATATCCACCAACTGTTCCTGCGCCCGGTACTGGGCCCAGGCGGCGGCCGTGGTGCCTGCGTCCTTGGCGGAGTCGGAATAACCGATCATGACCTCCTGCGGGCCTTGCAGGCGCGAGCGATAGCCCGGCAGCAACAAGAGCTTCTCGATCACCGGGCCGGCGTTGTCGAGGTCGGCGAGGGTTTCGAACAGCGGCACCACGCGCATCGGCCGCAATACCCCGGACTCCTTGAGCAACAGCTGCACGGCCAGCACATCGGACGCGGCGCCGGCCATGGAGATCACGTATGAGCCCAGCGACGCGCCTGGCGCGGCAGCGATTTCCCGGCAGGTCGCCAGCACTTCGGCGGTGTCGGCCGAGGGCTTGTAGTGGGGTGGCAGCAATGGCCGACGGTTATTCTGTTCGCGCGTCAGGAAGGCGATCCGCTCTTCTTCGCTCCAGTCCTCATAGCGACCCAGGCCGAGGTAATCGGTGATTTCGGTCATGGCCGCGGTATGGCGTGACGAGTCCTGACGCACATCGAGACGCACCAGGAACAGGCCGAACGTCACGGCCCGGCGCAGGCAATCGAGCAACGGACCGTCGGCGATCACGCCCATGCCGCACTCATGCAGCGAGTGGTAGCACAGCTCCAGCGGGTCGAGCAGTTCGCGGTTGTTTTGCAGCACATCGACCGATGCAGGCGTTGGCGTCGACAACGCGGTGTGCGCCCAGTTTCTTGTCGCGCGCAGGCGTTCGCGCAGCTGCTTGAGCACCGCGCGATAGGGTTCGGCGCTGTCGCCAGCCTTGGCCTTCAACGCCTCACTGGCCTGCTGCATCGACAACTCGGCAGCGAGGTGATCGACATCGCGCAGGTACAAATCGGCCGCCATCCAGCGCGCCAGCAGCAGCACTTCGCGGGTCACCGCGGCCGTCACGTTCGGGTTGCCGTCACGGTCGCCGCCCATCCACGAGGCAAAGCGGATGGGTGCTGCCTGCAGTGGCAAACGCAGACCGGTCGCGGCGTGCAGGGCCTGATCGGCCTTGCGCAGGTAATTGGGGATCGCTTGCCACAGCGAATGCTCGATCACCGCGAAGCCCCATTTGGCTTCGTCGACCGGCGTCGGGCGTGTGCGGCGGATTTCTTCGGTGTGCCAGGCTTCGGCGATCAGGCGTTGCAACGTCGACTTGATCTGCTCGCGCTCGGCGCCGGTCAGGTCGCGATGGTCCTGGGCCGCCAGTTGGGCGGCGATGGCGTCGTATTTCTGGATCAGCGTGCGGCGCGCGACTTCGGTCGGGTGCGCCGTCAGCACCAGCTCGATTTCCAGCCGTCCCAGCTGACGGGCCAGGGACTCGGCGCCATGACCTTCGCCGCGTAGGCGAGCGAGCAACTCCGGCAGCACCCGTGCCTCGAATGGCGCGGCCTGGGATTCTTCGCGACGGTGAATCAGCTGGTATTGCTCGGCGATGTTGGCCAGATTGAGAAACTGGTTGAACGCCCGCGCCACCGGCAGCAGTTCGTCCTCCGTCAACTGGTTGAGGCTGGCGCTCAGCTCGGCGTCCATGGAGCCGCGACGGTCCGCCTTGGCGCCCTTGCGGATCTGCTCGATCTTGTCGAGAAAGCCGTCCCCGTACTGTTCACGAATGGTGTTGCCCAACAACTCACCGAGCAGGTGAACGTCTTCGCGCAAGCGTGCATCAATATCGGTCATCAACAGTTCTCCAGCGAAAAATCCGGTCGACCAGGAGCCTTAAGAGTGCCGCTCCAGACCGGTTCTTACAAGCAAGACGACGAAGGGACTTTAAACCTTTGCCGTTGAAGCTAGTCTCATCAATAAGCCGTCCAACGGCTGTCGCCGGCACCTGCCGGACATTCCCCGCCTGCCAGGAGCAGGAGCGCAATGAGGTTATTATGAAAATCCGCGAGCTTGCCAACCACTGGGAAGAAAATGCCAAAGGTCGCCTGACCGACACAGGCTATTCGATTCATCTGGACGTGGAGGCTGCCGCACGGCTTGCGGCGATAATCGAGATGTACCCCAAGCGGCATCCCGAAGAACTGCTGGGCGAACTGATCGGGGCCGCCCTGGAAGAACTGGAAAAAAGCTTCCCCTATGTAAAAGGTACGACCGTAGTGGCCACTGACGAGGAAGGTGATCCGCTGTACGAAGACATCGGCCCTACCCCACGTTTTCTTGCCTTGTCCCGTCGTCACTTGCACGACTTGTCGGCGGCTGACGATAAGCAGAAACACTGATTTCTCCCCTGATCCCCTGCGATCCCCTGTAGGAGCGAGCCTGCTCGCGATGGACTTCAAGACGCCGCGTTTATTCAGCAGTAACGCGCTTCCGTTGACGACCATCGTCGGAACGCCGCACGGAGCCGGCTCGCTCCCACAATGGCCAATTCCTCGCTCTAGCGCCCCCCAGTTCACTGCATCCAAGTTTTTTCGGTAGCAGGCTAATTTCTCTGAACTTTCAAAAAAAGCCTCGGGTCAACCCAGTAACCACGCCTGGGACGGCCGTTTCAAAACGCCTTGTGAAATACGGTTTCGGCGCTTTGCCCAGGATGGATGTTCACGTTGCTCAGGAGTTAGCCCAATGGAGTTGAAAACGATGAAAACCCGAACTGGCAAATCCTCTTCCCTGCACGGCTTGAAAATGACGGCCCTGGCCATCGGCTCCGGCCTCGTGCTCGCCGGTTGCGCCAGCAACCCGCCCACCGAGCAATTCGCCGTCACCGAGTCAGCGGTCAACAACGCCGTCAGCGCCGGTGGTACCGAATTCGCCGCGGTGGAAATGAAGGCTGCGCAGGACAAGCTCAAGCAAGCCGAAATCGCCATGCACGACAAAAAGTACGATCAAGCCAAAACCCTGGCCGAACAGGCGGAGTGGGACGCTCGCGTGGCCGAGCGCAAAGCCCAGGCGATGAAAGCCGAACAGTCTGTGAAGGACTCTCAGAAAGGGGTTCAAGAACTGCGTCAGGAAAGCCAGCGCACCGTTCAGTAACGGCGCGGCATGACGTATTTCTTACTCTATTAAAAGGACGAAACCATGAATTACAAACAAGTGATGATCCCTGCCCTGCTGGCCGCCAGCGTTGCTTTGGCCGCATGCTCCACGCCACCGAACGCCAACCTGGAACAAGCCCGCACCAATTACTCCGGCCTGCAAGCCAACCCACAGGCGAGCAAAGTCGCGGCGCTGGAAACCAAGGAAGCCAGTGAGTACCTGGACAAGGCCGACAAGGCTTATCTGGATAAAGAGGACCCGGCCAAGGTCGATCAGTTGGCCTACCTGACCAACCAGCGTGTGGAAGTGGCGAAACAGACCATCGCCCTGCGCACCGCCGAAGCCAACCTGAAAAACGCTTCCGCACAACGGGCCCAGGCGCGTCTGGACGCGCGCGACCAGCAGATCAAACAGTTGCAGGACAGCCTCAACGCCAGGCAAACCGATCGCGGTACGCTGGTGACCTTCGGTGATGTGCTGTTCGCCACCGACAAGGCCGAGCTGAAATCCAACGGCCTGATGAACATCAACAAACTGGCGCAGTACCTCCAGGAAAACCCGGACCGCAAAGTGATTGTCGAGGGTTACACCGACAGCACCGGTACCGCGTCGCACAACCAGTCGTTGTCGGAACGTCGCGCCACCTCCGTGCGCACGGCACTGGTGAAAATGGGCGTCGATCCAACGCGCATCGTTGCCCAGGGTTATGGCAAGGAGTATCCGGTAGCGGACAACACCAGCGTTTCGGGGCGGGCCCAGAACCGTCGGGTGGAAGTGACCATTTCCAATGACAACCAGCCGGTGATTCCGCGTTCGGCTGTCAGCTCCAATACACAGTAAGCCGTCGTTGCACAAAAACCTGTGGGAGCCAGCCTGCTGGCGATAGCGGTGTATCAATCAACATCAATGTTGAATGTTCAACCGCCATCGCCAGCAGGCTGGCTCCCACAGTTGAATTCCACAGTTGAATTCGGTTTATTGCTCAAGCTTCTGCGGCGTTTCCTGGCCCATGCAACGCACGGCTTTTTTCTTGCTGTTGACCAGCACGCCCGTCAGGCCTTTCTGTTCGGTATCAAACAGCACCAACACGCCATCAATGCACTGCGCCACTTGCGCCGCCGGCTCCAGGGAGACTTTGTAGTCTTCGCCCGGCACGGTCTTGAGCATGGTGAATTCGTTGAGCAGCAACGCATCCTCTGGCTTGGCGAAGTGCAGGTAGCCGTACCACCACAGGGCTCCGACGGTGCCGAGGATGCTGCAGATACCGGTGATGATCAGCGGGATGGCGTTACGTTCTTCACTCATTGCGGGCTCTCTGGTGGTTCTTCTTCAGAAGGTTCGGGCGCCGGGTAATTGGGGATTTCACCCAGGCGGCGCAGGCCGTTGAAATGCTGCGGGTCATCGAGATAACGCAGCATGACTTTGCGCCAGACCGGGTCGGCGAATGTCTGCACGTGACCGCCACGGGTCAGTTGCAGCACTCTGGGCGGCGGCGCAGCTTGATACAGACGGATGCCGTTGGAAAGAGGCACGAGCGGATCGTCGATGCTGTGGTAGATCAGTTTTGGCACGCCATTGAGTTGAGCCATGGAGTTGATCGCACTGTCGCCATCGGGCACCAGCCAGGACAGCGGCACCTGGAATGCCCAGAACACCCATGAATTGCTCAGCGCATAGCGACCGACACTGCGGTAACTGGCAGGTACACCGTCGAGCACAACCGCCTTGAGCTGTTTTTGCCGCTCGGGGTGTTGCACGAGGTAGTGAACCGCCATCGACCCGCCCAGGCTCTGACCCAGCAGGATCAGCGGCTTGCCCTTGACCTCGGGGGCCTGGTCGAGCCATTTGAACGCGGCGTCGATGTCCTGGTAGATCGCCGGCAAGCTCGGCTCGCCCTCGGACAAACCGTAGCCGCGATAATCCACCAGCAGCACCTGGTAACCCTGTTTAGGCAGCCACCAACTCCCGCCCAGGTGCATGGGAAGGTTGCCGCCGTTGCCGTGCAGGTGCAGCACCGTGCCTTTGACCTCGACGCCTTTTTTCGCCGGCAGCCACCAAGCGTGCAGCTTGAGGCCATCGGTGGTGGTCAGGGTGATATCGCGGTATTCGAGCTTGGCTTTTTCCGGAGTGAACAATTGGCCAGGTTCGGGGTAGAACAGCAGTGAACTGCAACCGTTCAAGGCCAGGAGAAGACAGAGGATGCCGAGGAGTTTCATCCGGTGAAACCTCGCGAAATAGGGGGTGAAACGCTGTCCCTGTAGGAGCAAAGCTTGCTCGCGATGGCGGTGTGCCGGGTGATATACATGTTGAATGTGATACCGCCATCGCGAGCAAGCTTTGCTCCTACAGGATGTTGGAGTAATCCGCCTCGATCCGGTCCAGGCTCAGGTGGTTGAGGAAGTTGGAGAAGCACATCCACGCCGACAACGCGTTCATGTCACGGAACTGTTCCGGCAGGTACTTGGGCGGTACCACCAGGCCTTCATCCACCAACTGGCGCAAGGTGCGCATGTCTTCCAGGGTGGTCTTGCCGCAGAACAACAGCGGGATCTGCTCCAGCTTGCCTTTGCGCACCGCCAACTGAATGTAGTTGTAAATCATGATGAAGCCCTTGAGGTAGGACAAGTCTTTGGTAAATGGCAGACCTGTCGGCACCGAGCCGCGGAACACGCGACTGGCGTTGCTGTAGCTCTCGGGCATTTCGAAGCCTTGCTCGCGGAAGAACTCGAACACCTGCAGGAAATCCGCGCCCTCCTCGACCATGTGAATGGCCCGCGTGCGGTTGGTCAGTTTGCGCAGGCGGCTCGGGTAGGAGGCAAAGGTGATGATTTCCATCAGGATTGCCAGGCCTTCCTGGGTCACCGTGGACGAGGGCGGCCCCTTGGACAGGAAGGTGCAGATCGGCTGGTTCAAACCGTTTAGGGTGGTGCCGACGTGCACCAGGCCTTCATGGACTTCCAGCGCCCGCACGTCACGATCGTTGAACATCGCGTCGGCGCGGATCTTGATGTAGTCGGCGCCCGCCGCCGCATCGGCGACGATGCCGTCAGACTCGAACACCCGAATGGTTTCCTCGGCTTCGCCGAACACCTTGTTCAGGCGGTGTTGCAGCAGGCTGACGGCATCCTTGGCGGTCAACGTCTTGGGCTCATCCTTGAGGTCGCCACGACCGTCGATGTTGTTCAGGTATTCGGACAGCATCATGCCCAGGTCGGACAGGGTCGGGTCGCCGGCATGGAAGGCGTCGGAGGCGGCGCCATAGAGCTCCTGGGAAATCAGGCCGAAATCCTCGGTGCCGCGCGCTTCGAGCATGCGCACCACCATCCGGTATTCCTTGCACATGCGGCGCATGATCTGCCCGACCGGGTTGAACTGGCCAAGCTGGCGGGTGATGTCGCGTTCGATGTTCTGGAATTCCAGCTTGACCTTGCTGGAATCGAAGGCCAGCGGACGGTTGAGGTAGTAGTCACGGTCCACCGCCGGCATTTCCTTGCCCTTGGCCTTGAGGAAACCCTTGCGGATGTTGTCGTCCCACTTCACCGCATCGAGGACGCGAATCGGCGTCTGCGCCAGCACAATGCGATCGGACAAAATGCGTATCGACTGCTGGTAATCGTCCACCCGGAACTCCTGTTGAAACCTGTTGATTATTGGGCCTTGGCCTGGCGCTGGTAGCGGACCGCTTCGACGAACACATCGGAGTTGGCGGGATCGTCGAGGTAGGCCGATACCTGGTCCATGTTGCTGTCGATCAACACACCCTCGCCGTCGTCGGTCTGGAAGCCTTCGCCACTGAGAACTTTCTGCCCAAGCGCCTGCTTGATCTGCTCGAGGTCGAGGTTGTACACCACCAGTTCACGCTTGTCGGTGAGCTCGAACCCGGCAATGGTGAAATGCCCGCCGAATTGGGCCGGCACTTTCGCCGAGAAATACCAGCGGCTACCGTGGTGAGACAGGGTGAAGGGGTAGGCTTCGCGCTCCCTGGGCCTGGCCTTGAAGTAGCTCACCGCCTGATAGCGATTGTCGCCGACACGCGTCAACTCCAGGTTCAGCGGTTCACCCCAGGCGTTGGTGCTGCTCCACTTGCCGAGCAACCCTTTAGGTGCGGGCTCATTGGTGGGCAGCGGCTCCTTGAAGGTCACCAGGCAGCCACTGAGTAGCAGGAACGACAAGGCGATCACTACGGCACGCCAGACTCTCATTCAACACTCCCTATGAATACACCTCACCCAAAGTGATCACCGGCCACTGTGGGAGCGAGCCTGCTCCGGGCGGCGTTCCGACGAAGGCGGAGTGTCAGGCAACAAAGATGTTGAATGTCAGACCGTATTCGCGAGCAGGCTCGCTCCCACAGGGGTTATGCATACACCCCAGGGGATTAAACCGAAGCCAGCACCAAGTGCATGTAACGCTTCAGTATGCCGAGCATTTCCTCTTCGGCGTCCGGCTCGGCGTCGTTGAGCAGGCCCTGATATTCCATCCGTCCGATTATCGCCGTCAACACTTTGGCATCCTGTTGTGGCTCGCGAGAGCCCAGCACCTGGAAAAGCTGGCAGGAGCCCTGCAGCAGGATTTGTTGATGGGAGCGCACCAGTTCGGCCAGACGCGGGTTCAACAGCGCTTCCTGGCGGAACGCCTGCTCGGCCATCAGGTGCTCACGACGGGTGATCAGTTGCCGGTGAACGTAGTCGGTCATCAACCGCGCAATGTCGTCCGCCAGTTTTGATCGAGCCTGCGCACTGCCATCGCCACTGGCGATCATGTCGCGCAGCAGGCCCTCGTTGTTCACCCATAGCTTGGCCATGTAGGCCGCGCTGCGCTCCACGTATTGGGCGAAGGTATCGGTGAGCAGGTCATCGATATCCTTGAAATAGTAAGTGGTCGCCGATAACGGCACTTGCGCCTCGGCAGCCACCGCACGGTGCCGCACCGCCCGTACGCCATCACGCACGACGATGCGCATCGCGGCATCGAGAATGTCCTGTCGACGTTGCTCGCTGCCCTGCCGGCTGGCCTTGCGGCCCTGGTACTGAACACTTTCAGCGACCGCAGTGGCGATACCCGCTGCACCTTCTTGAGCCATTGCACGATTCACGACAGGTCTTTCCTCTCAGATGAAACTAACAAGTTGATACGTTTGTACCAGACAGGCAATAAAAAGCCGCCTGAAAAGGCGGCTTTTTAATTAAAACACTTACGCTTGCGGCCGCATGTGCGGGAACAGGATCACGTCGCGGATCGACGGTGAGTTGGTCAGCAACATCACCAGGCGGTCGATGCCGATGCCTTCACCCGCCGTCGGCGGCATGCCGTACTCCAGCGCGCGAACGAAGTCGGCGTCGTAGTGCATGGCTTCGTCGTCGCCGGCGTCCTTGTCGGCCACCTGGGCCATGAAACGCTCGGCCTGGTCTTCCGCGTCGTTCAACTCGGAGTAGGCGTTGGCGATTTCACGACCACCGATGAACAGCTCGAAACGGTCGGTGACGTTCGGGTTCTCGTCGTTGCGACGGGCCAGCGGCGACACTTCGAACGGGTACTGGGTGATGAAGTGCGGCTGTTCCAGCTTGTGCTCGACCAGCTCTTCGAAAATCATCACCTGCAGCTTGCCCAGGCCTTCGAAGCCCAGCACCTTGGCGCCGGCTTTCTTGGCGATGTCGCGGGCCTTGTCGATGTCGTTCAGGTCGTCAGCGCTCAGCTCAGGGTTGTACTTGAGGATCGAGTCGAACACCGACAGACGCACGAACGGCTCGCCGAAGTGGAACACCTTGTCGCCGTACGGCACGTCGGTGCTGCCCAGGACCAGCTGTGCCAGCTCGCGGAACAGTTCTTCGGTCAGGTCCATGTTGTCTTCGTAGTCGGCGTAGGCCTGGTAGAACTCCAACATGGTGAATTCAGGGTTGTGACGAGTCGAGACGCCTTCGTTACGGAAGTTGCGGTTGATCTCGAACACTTTCTCGAAGCCGCCAACAACGAGGCGCTTGAGGTACAGCTCAGGCGCGATACGCAGGAACATTTCCATGTCCAGCGCGTTGTGGTGGGTTTCGAACGGCTTGGCTGCCGCGCCGCCTGGAATGGTCTGCAGCATCGGCGTTTCCACTTCCAGGAAGTCACGCTTCATCAGGAAGCTGCGGATGTGGGCGATGACTTGCGAACGCACGCGGAACGTCTGGCGCACATCTTCGTTGACGATCAGGTCAACGTAGCGCTGGCGATAGCGCTGCTCGGTGTCGGTCAGGCCGTGGTGCTTGTCCGGCAGCGGGCGCAGGGATTTGGTCAGCAGGCGCACGTTGGTCATTTCAACGTACAGGTCGCCTTTACCGGAACGGGCCAGGGTGCCTTCGGCGGCAATGATGTCGCCCATGTCCCAGGTTTTCACTGCGGCCAGGGTGTCTTCGGACAGGGTCTTGCGATTGACGTAGACCTGGATGCGTCCGGTCATGTCCTGGATCACCATGAACGAGCCACGGTTGAGCATGATGCGACCGGCAACCTTGACCGGGATTGCAGCCTCTGCCAGCTCTTCCTTGGTCTTGTCCGCGTATTGCTTCTGCAAGTCCTGGCAGTAGTTTTCGCGGCGGAAGTCGTTAGGGAAGGCATTGCCCTTGGCGCGCTCGGCAGCAAGCTTTTCCTTGCGCAGGGCGATCAGGGAGTTTTCTTCCTGTTGCAGGGCTTGCGGGTCGAGTTCTAGGTCGCTCATGTCTTTAAATATTCCATCAGGTTCGTTGCCCCCGGGCCTTACGGCCCGAGGATCGCCAGCAGGGCTGGCTCCTACAGGGATCGGGTTGAATCAGCCGATGCTGTATTGCGTCTTTTACAGCCCGGATTTCAGGCTGGCTTCCAGGTATTCGTCGATGTCGCCATCGAGCACCTTGTCGCAGTCGCTGCGTTCGATGTTGGTGCGCAGATCCTTGATCCGCGACGCATCGAGCACGTACGAGCGAATCTGGTGACCCCAGCCGATGTCGGACTTGGTGTCTTCCAGCGCTTGCGACGCGGCGTTGCGTTTCTGCATTTCCTGCTCGTACAACTTGGCCCGCAGCATTTTCATGGCGGTGTCTTTGTTGGCGTGCTGGGAACGTTCGTTCTGGCAGCTGACCACGGTGTTGGTCGGTACGTGGGTGATACGTACGGCCGAGTCGGTGGTGTTTACGTGCTGGCCACCGGCACCGGAGGAACGATAGGTGTCGATTCGCAGGTCGGCCGGGTTGATCTCGATTTCCACCTTGTCGTCGATCTCTGGCGAGACGAAAACCGCGGAGAACGAAGTGTGACGGCGGTTACCGGAGTCGAACGGGCTCTTGCGCACCAGGCGGTGTACGCCGATTTCGGTACGCAGCCAGCCAAAGGCGTATTCGCCCTTGATGTGCACGGTCGCGCCCTTGATACCGGCGACTTCACCGGCCGACAGTTCCATGATGGTGGCGTCGAAGCCACGTTTGTCAGCCCAGCGCAGGTACATCCGCAACAAGATGTTGGCCCAGTCCTGGGCCTCGGTGCCACCGGAACCGGCCTGGATGTCCAGGTAGGCGTTGTTCGGGTCCATTTCGTGGCTGAACATGCGGCGGAATTCAAGTTTGGCGAGGTTTTCCTCAAGACGGGCCAGCTCGGCGACGACATCGCCCACTGCGCCTTCGTCGTTTTCTTCGACGGCCATGTCCAGCAGGTCGCGGCAATCGGCCAGACCGGTGTTCAGTTCGTCGAGAGTCTCGACGATCTGCGCCAGCGCAGAGCGCTCGCGGCCCAGTTCCTGGGCGTATTCAGGCTTGTTCCAGACACTCGGATCTTCAAGCTCGCGATTGACTTCGGTCAGGCGCTCATGCTTTTGATCGTAGTCAAAGATACCCCCGAATAGTTTCGGAGCGCTCGGACAGGTCCTTGATGGTGTTAAGGATCGGGTTGATTTCCATGGCGGGCAGCACTCGTTGGCGAACTTTTGAAAGCCGGCGAGTATAACGGCAAACGGCCTGGAACGGCAGTCCGCTTGGCCGAAAAGGCCTGCCTACGCGATGCCCACCTGATTGCGCCCATTGTTCTTCGCCAGGTACAACCCCTTGTCCGCTGCAGAGATCAATTCACGGCAACTGCTGCCGGCTGTCGGGATGACGGTCGACAGGCCGATGCTGATGGTCAGGCTCGATCCTTCGGTCGGGGCAATATGCGGGATCTTCAGCGCCGCCACGGTCATGCGCAGCTTTTCCGCCACCAGCCGCGCACCGCCCTGTGAGGTGTTGGGCAGTACCAGGGCAAATTCTTCGCCGCCGTAGCGGGCCGGCAGGTCGGAAGGCCGGGAGCTGGCGTCGCGGATCGCCGCAGCGACCTGGCGCAGGGCTTCGTCGCCTTCCAGGTGGCCGAAGGTGTCGTTGTAGGTCTTGAAGTAGTCGACATCGATCATCAGCAACGACAATTGGCTCTGCTCACGCAGCGAGCGGCGCCATTCAAGCTCCAGGTATTCATCGAAATGCCGACGGTTCGACAGCCCGGTCAGGCCGTCGGAGTTCATCAGGCGTTGCAGCACCAGGTTGGTGTCGAGCAACTGCTGCTGGCTGACCCGCAAGGCGCGGTAGGCCGCATCACGCTGCAGCAACGTCATGTAGGAGCGCGAGTGATAGCGAATGCGCGCCACCAGCTCGATGTTGTCCGGCAGCTTGACCAGGTAATCATTGGCCCCGGCCGCGAACGCCGCGCTCTTGATCAGCGGGTCTTCCTTGGTCGACAGGACGATGATCGGGATGTCCTTGGTCGCCGGGTGATTGCGGTATTCGCGCACCAGGCTCAGGCCGTCCAGGCCGGGCATGACCAGGTCCTGCAGGATCACCGTCGGCTTGATGCGCACCGCATGGGCAATGGCCTGGTGCGGGTCGGCGCAAAAGTGGAAGTCGATGTTGTCTTCGTTCGACAAACCACGTCGTACTGCCTCGCCGATCATGGCCTGATCGTCCACCAACAGCACCATGGCGGCGTTTTCGTCAGTCTTGAAGTCGTCGAGCTGTAAATCAGTCATGTGCGTTCACCTGAATACTACTTGGGCCAGGATTGCGGTTGAGAGGGTCATTTGGGGAAAATCTCCAGCAATCGTGGCGCTATCTTTTCCAGCGGGCGTATTTCCACGGCGGCATCGATGGCCGCTGCCGCCTTCGGCATGCCGTACACCGCACTGCTCTGCTGGTCCTGTGCGATGGTCAGGTAGCCCTGCTGGCGCAAGAGTTTAAGCCCTTGTGCCCCATCACGCCCCATGCCGGTCAGCAAAACGCCGACCGCATCGCCATTCCAGTAACTGGCCACGCTCTCGAAAAACACATCGATAGAGGGCCTGTAGATCTCGTTGACCGGTTCGGCCGTGTAGGCCAGCGTGCCGTTTTTCAACAAACGAATATGGTGGTTGGTGCCCGCCAGCAGCACGGTGCCGCTTTGCGGCGGCTCGCCCTCCTGGGCCAGGCGCACGTTCAGGCCGCTGGCGCTGCCGAGCCATTCGGCCATGCCGGCGGCGAATACCTGGTCAACGTGTTGCACCAGCACGATGGCCGGGGAAAAGTCCCGGGGCAGCCCTTTGAGCAGGAGTTCCAGCGCTGCCGGCCCGCCAGCCGACGAACCGATGGCGATCAGGCTCTGGCGTGAGCCCGAGCTGCGCGTCGGACTCGCTGCGGACCGCTCCCGATTGCCCTTATCGCCAATCAGCCAGCCAATGTTCATGATCTTGCGTAACAGCGGTGCCGCCGCTTCCTGGGCATTGCCCGCGCCGAGGGCCGGCGTGTCGACCACATCCAGGGCGCCATGGCCCATGGCCTCGAACACCCGATGCACGTTCTGCTGGCGATCGACAGTAACGATCACGATCGCGCAGGGCGTTTCAGCCATGATGCGCCGGGTGGCTTCGACACCGTCCATCACTGGCATGATCAAATCCATCAGGATCAGGTCTGGTGTCTGTTCGGCACACTTTTGTACCGCCTCCCGACCATTGCCCGCGACCCAGATCACCTGGTGTGCCGGCTCGAAAGCCAATGCCCGGCGCAAGGCCTCCACAGCCATTGGCATGTCGTTGACGATTGCTATCTTCATGCCCGTGCTCCTCCAATGAGCTCAACCACTGCATCGAGCAGGGCGTCGTCGTGAAAACTGGCTTTGGCTAGATAATAGTCGGCCCCGGCGTCCAGTCCACGACGACGGTCTTCTTCACGATCCTTGTAGGACACCACCATCACCGGCAGCGATTGCAGGCGATTGTCCCGGCGCAACAACGACACCAGCTCGATGCCGTCCATGCGCGGCATGTCGATGTCGGTGATCAGCAGGTCGAAATCCTCCGAACGCAAGGCATTCCAGCCATCCATGCCATCGACCGCGACGGCCACGTCATAACCCCGATTGAGCAACAACTTGCGCTGCAGCTCACGCACGGTCAGGGAGTCGTCGACCACCAGGACCCGCTTGCGGGGCGCTTCGACGGCCTGATTGGCGTGGCGCGCAATGCGCTCCAGGCGCCCGGTGTTGAGTAATTTTTCCACCGAACGCAACATGTCTTCGACGTCGACGATCAACACCACCGAGCCGTCGTCGAGCAAGGCGCCGGCGGAGATGTCCTGGACCTTGCCCAGGCGTTCATCCAGGGGCAACACGACCAGGGTGCGTTCACCGATGAAGCGCTCGACCGCAACGCCATAAATCGCGTCGCGCTCACGGATCACCACGACTTTCAGGGTTTGCTGGCTGCCTTGGCTCGCCGGACGCTGCAGCAATTGGCTGGCGGCGACCAGCCCGACATGCCGGCCTTCATGCCAGAAATGCTGACGGCCCTCGACCTGCACGATATCCGCCGGCTCCAGATCGCACATGCGTTCGATATGGGCCAACGGGAAGGCATAGGCCTCGCCGCCGACGTCCACCACCAGGCTGCGCACCACCGAAAGGGTCAGTGGCACCTCGAGATGAAAGCGACTGCCCTCGCCCGTCGTCTGCTCCAGCACCACCGCGCCACGCAACTGGCGGACCATGTGCTGCACCGCATCCAGGCCGACGCCGCGCCCGGAAACTTCGGTGACCGTATCGCGCAGGCTGAAGCCGGGCAGGAACAGGAAGGTCAGCAGTTCCTCTTCGCTCAATTGCGCGGCGGTATCGGCCGGGGACAATTGGCGTTCGACGATGCTGCGACGGACCTTTTCCAGATCGACACCGTTACCGTCATCGCTCAGCTGCAGCACCAGCAATCCGGCCTGATGGGACGCGCGCAGCCGGATCAGGCCCTCCGCCGGTTTACCCGCCAACAGCCGTTGTTCCGGGGTTTCGATACCATGATCGACGGCATTGCGCAGCAGGTGCGTCAGTGGCGCCTCAAGCTTTTCCAACACGTCGCGATCGACCTGGGTCTTCTCGCCCTCGACCTCCAGCCGCACTTGCTTGCCGAGGCTACGACCGAGGTCGCGGACCATCCGTACCTGCCCCGTCAACACATCGGCGAACGGCCGCATGCGACACGCCAGGGCGGTGTCGTACAACACCTGCGCGCGCTGGCTGGCCTGCCAGGCGAATTCATCCAGTTCGGCGTTTTTTTCCACCAGCAACTGCTGGGACTCCGCCAGGAGCCGGCGTGCATCCTCGAGGGCTTCCCGGGCTTCGAGGCTCAGCGCTTGCTCCTTGAGATGCACGTTGAGATTTTCCAGCGCCCGCAGGCTGTTGCCCTGCATGCGCTTGAGCCGCTGCATGGTGGCCAGGTGCGGTTTGAGCCGCAGGGTTTCCACCAGGGACTTACTCGACAGATCGAGCAGACTGTTCAAGCGTTCAGCGGTGACCCTCAGCACCCGTTCGCCGTTTTCGGTGGTGCGCCTGGCCTTTTTCGGAGACACCGCCAGCGGTTCGACGGGGGCCGCAGGCTCTTCGATCACGGGTGCGGGTGCTTCGATTTGCAGCGCTGCCATCACCGGCTCGGCGGGTGCCATGCTCGGTACCGCGGCCGCCATCGGATCGAGCAAGCGCCCCATCAATGCGACATACGCTTCGATGTCCGCAGGCCCCGGCGCACTGTTCGGTGTCGCGATGCGCATCAGCAGGTCGGTGCCTTGCAGCAATGCATCAACGTGTTCCGGGCGCAGGTACAGGCGCCCTTCCTGGGCACTGACCAGGCAATCTTCCATGACATGGGCGACGCTGACGCCGGCATCGACGCCGACGATCCGGGCCGCGCCTTTGAGCGAATGCGCCGCGCGCATGCACGATTCGAGATGGTCCGCCTGGGTCGGATCACGCTCCAGCGCCAACAGGCCTGTGCTGAGCACCTGGGTCTGGGCCTCGGCTTCCAGGCTGAACAGCTCCAGCAAAGAGGAGTCGCGCATTTGCTCGGGGGTCATGTGAGGCTCCGGGTCACGGCGGACATCAACTGCTCTTCATCCAGCCAGCGCAGGCTGCGACCTTTGAACTGCAGCACGCCACGGGTGTACTTGGCACTGGCCTGTGCGCCAGAGCGGGACGCTGCCTCGAGGATGCGTTCGTCGATGGCATGAATCCCGTCCACTTCGTCTACCGGTACCACTACGGGACCGCCGTGGGCGGCGATGATCAGCATACGCGGCATGACCCGTACGCCTGCGGCCACGCTGCTGTTGCTATCGAGCCCCAGCAACTCAACCAGAGACAGGCACGCCACCAACGCACCCCGCACATTCGCCACCCCGAGCAAGGCCCGGGAGCGTTGATGCGGCAACGAGTGAATGGTTTGCAACGGCGCCACTTCCACCAGGCTGCGAGTGGCCAGGCCCAGCCATTCTTCGCCGAGACGGAACATCAGCAGCGAACGGGTTTTCACCTCGCTCTCGACGGCAACGGACGCTGACGCGCGGTCTTCCTGCTGCAACGCGTAGCGATCCAGCAGGCGCGTGGCGGCCGCCGAATACACCGCGCAATTGCGGCAATGAATGTGTTCGATCAGCAGAGGGCAGGACTTGTCGCCGTGAATACCAATGCGGTTCCAGCAGTCGTCGATGGCCTGGGCATCGTCATGGGTGACGCTCAAGGAGTCGGAGGCGATCATCGTTTACGCTCACTGTCTGCGGCGCGCTCGCTGCGGGCGGCGCGATCCTGCAATCGTCTGGCGCCTGCCGTATCGCCCTGTGATTGCAGCAAGGCAGCCAGGTGCATCAACGCGTCGGCATGTTGCGGTTCAAGGTACAACGCCTTGCGATAAAAACCCTGGGCTTCGAGGACGCTGCCGGCGACATCGCTGAGCAGTCCCAGCCAATAAAACACCTGGGCCACCGGTTCATGGTGGCGTAGATAGTTATCGCAGGCGGCACGGGCTTCGGCGCTTCGGCCTTCGTTGGCCAGCGCGGCGACGTTGGCCAGCAGCGCGGCGGCGTCGGATTTGCTCGGTGCAGCCGAGTGCGATGTCGGCGTAACGCTGGCGAACGGGCGGCGTGGAGTCGGCACCGGGGCGATCCTGCGCACGGGTTGCGGCACCGGCAACGGTATGGGTACGAATGTCGGTAGAGGCTCGGGCTCTGGTGCGCTATGGCGACTGAAGGCAAAGGATTGCGGTATTCCAATCGAGCGCATGCCCAGGCGCCCCAGCAGGCTACCCTCCGCCGGGCCGATAAACAGTACCCCATCAACATGGGTCAAGCGCTTGAGCACCTCGAAAACCTGTTTTTGCGTCGCCAGGTCGAAGTAGATCAGCAGATTGCGGCAGAACACGAAGTCATAGGGCGGCTCGTTGGCGAGCAAGGCTGGATCGAGCAGATTGCCGACCTGCAGGTGCACCTGTTCCAGCACCCGGGGACTGAGTCGATAGCCGTCATCTTCGGCGGTGAAATGGCGCTCGCGAAACGCAATGTCCTGACCGCGAAACGAATTCCTGCCGTACAGCGCTCGCCGGGCTTTTTCCACCGACAACGGGCTGACGTCCATGCCTTCGACCTTGAACTGGTGCGGCTTGAACCCGGCATCCAGCAGCGCCATGGCAATCGAATAAGGTTCTTCGCCGGTGGAGCACGGCAGGCTCAGGATTCGCAGGGCGCGCATGTTGTTGAGCTCAGCCAGGCGCCTGGTCGCCAGTTTCGCCAGGGTGGCGAAGGATTCCGGGTAACGGAAAAACCAGGTCTCGGGGACGATCACCGCTTCGATCAGCGCCTGCTGCTCGTCGCTTGAACACTGCAAGGTGCGCCAGTACTCGTCGGCCGTCTGCGCCTGGGACGCGGCACTGCGCTGACGCACTGCACGCTCGATGATCGCCGGGCCGACAGACGTCACGTCGAGGCCGATGCGCTCCTTGAGGAAATCGAAAAAGCGCTGGTCGCTGCTCATTGCCACTGCTCCAGCGATGCCGGGTCCAGGGGTGGCGTGGGGTACAACAGCGCCCGCACCTGATCGTCCAGCAGATCGGCCACCCGCACCCATTGCAACAAACCCTGGGCATCTTCACGCACGGGCCCCAGGTATGGCGCCTGGGGATTGTCCAGGCCATAGGGCTGGAAATCCGCCGGATTGCAACGCAAGGTGTCGGTAGCCCGTTCCAGGATCAACCCGAGCAATTGCGCCGGGGCGGTTGCATCCGGGCGGTAATGCACCAGCACCAGGCGCGTACTGGTGCGCGCCTGCGCGGGCGTGCCAAAGGTCAATGCGCTGAGGTCGATGACCGGCACCACCGCGCCGCGATAGGCCAATACCCCGGCGACCCAGTGCGGCGCCTGGGCAATCGGCTTCAATGGCAGGCGCGGTAGCACTTCCGCCACCTCGATCGCCTGCAAGGCATACCGCTCGTGACCGATGCGAAACACCAGGAACAACGCATGCGCCGCCTGCTTCACGGCAGTGCGCTTGGCCGTGAGTTCGCTCATCAGACTTTGAATCGCGAGACGCCGCTGCGCAGCCCTACGGCCACCTGGCTCAGCTCGTCGATGGCAAAACTGGCCTGGCGCAGGGATTCGACGGTCTGGCTGCTGGCATCACCCAACTGCACCAGCGCGTGGTTGATCTGCTCGGCACCGGTGGCCTGGGCCTGCATGCCTTCGTTGACCATCAACACCCGCGGCGCCAGCGCCTGGACCTGATGGATGATCTGCGACAACTGTTCGCCGACCTGCTGCACCTCGAACATGCCGCGGCGCACTTCCTCGGAGAACTTGTCCATGCCCATCACACCGGCCGACACCGCCGATTGAATCTCGCGCACCATCTGTTCGATGTCGTAGGTGGCGACGGCGGTCTGGTCTGCCAGGCGCCGGACTTCGGTGGCGACCACGGCAAAACCGCGACCGTATTCGCCGGCCTTCTCGGCTTCGATCGCCGCGTTGAGCGACAACAGGTTGGTCTGGTCGGCAACCTTGACGATGGTCACCACCACCTGGTTGATGTTACCGGCCTTCTCGTTGAGGATCGCCAGCTTGGCGTTGACCAGGTCGGCCGCGCCCATCACCGAATGCATGGTCTCTTCCATGCGCGCCAGGCCCTGTTGCCCGGAACCGGCAGCCACCGAGGCCTGGTCGGCGGCGGTGGACACTTCGGTCATGGTGCGTACCAGGTCACGGGAGGTGGCGGCGATTTCCCGGGAAGTCGCACCGATTTCAGTGGTGGTGGCCGCCGTTTCGGTGGCGGTGGCCTGCTGTTGCTTGGACGTCGCGGCGATCTCGGTGACCGATGTGGTCACTTGCACCGACGAGCGCTGGGCCTGGGACACCAGGGAGGTCAGCTCGGTCATCATGTCGTTGAAGCCGGTTTCCACGGCACCGAATTCGTCCTTGCGCTCAAGATTGAGACGCGAGCTCAGGTCGCCCGTGCGCATGATTTCGAGGATATTAACGATACGATTCATCGGCGCCATGATGGCGCGCATCAGCAGCAGGCCGCAAAGGCCGGCGGCCAATACGGCGAACACCAGGGAAATGCCCATGATGATCTTGGCGGTGAGCACCGCATCGTCGATGGCCGCCACAGCCTGGTCTGCCACTGCCTTGTTATGGCGCAGAATATCACTGAGCTTCATTCGACCCGCTGTCCAGACCGGGGTCAGCTCCTCGTTGAACATCCTGATGGCGTCGGCGTCCTGATTGCGTTTATGCAAGTCGGTAACGGCGAGCAGGATCCGGTGGTAGTCCGCATGGAATTTTTCAAAAGCGGCATACTCGGCCTTGTCTTCATCCGTCGTGATCGTCGCCCGATAAAGCTCCATCTGCTCTTGCAGGCGCGCGGAGAAGCCATTGAAGTCCGCCGCATCCTTGGCGGTGAAGCCCTGCCCCTGTTCCAGCCCCAGCATTTCCAGCATCCGCAGATAACTGTCGGACCAGGCGCCGCGAACCATCGAGCTGTAATACAAGCCTGGCAGCGCGTCATCACGCACGCTGGCTTCGCTGGTCTCGATCTTCAACAACCGCGAATACGAGACGACTACCATCAGCAACATGATGGCGATAATTACCGCAAAGCTCGCCAAAATGCGTTGGCGCAACGTCCAGTTCTTCACAGTCAGTCCTCGGGGGCATTTCGAAATGCGGGGAGTATAGCCGAGGGCGCTGTTTCATTTATAAGACGGTTGCGCACCACTTCTCATCCCGCGGAAAAAGCCAGGATGGGCTTTTGGGTGGGGATTTTCCGATATTGCTCGGGAAGTGTGCCAGTGGCATTTCGCAGGAAAGGGACCGTGGATTGGCCATTGAGGGATTGGGTGCGACTGAAATTGCTATCGCGAGCAGGCTCGCTCCCACATTGACCGCGCACAACCTGTGGAAGCGAGCCTGGCCTGAAACCTTACATCGAAGCTTGGCGAACCTGCTTCTCCAGCTCGGCCTTCAACCCCGGTTCCAGCTTGAGTTGCCGCGCCAGTTCATCGAGGTAGGACTTCTCCATGAAGCTCTCCTCATCCACCAGCATCACACTGGCGATATACATTTCGGCAGCCATTTCCGGGGTGCTGGCGGCGCGGGCGACCTCGCTCGGGTCCAGCGGCTTGTTCAGTTCGGCATGCAGCCAGTGTCGCAGTTCCTGATCGTTGTCGAGCTTGCTGAACTCGCCTTCGATCAGCTCGCGTTCGCGCGCGTCGATATGACCGTCAGCTTTGGCCGCGGCCACCAGGGCCTTGAGAATCGCCTGGCTGTGCTGCTCGACTTGCGCTGTCGACAAGCGATCCAGGGTTTGCGGCTCGGTCCTCGGGGCTGTGCCCTGCTGGGCCTGCCAGTTGCCGTAGGCCTTGTAGGCCAGCACGCCCAATGCGGCGAGGCCGCCATACACCGCGACCTTGCCCCCGACCTTGCGCGCTTTCTTGTTACCCAGCAGCAGGCCCATGGCCCCGGCCGCCAGGGCCCCGCCGCCCGCACCGGAGAGCAGGCTGCCGATGCCACTGTTCGACCCCTTGCCCTGCGTCGCGCCGGTGTTTTTTTGCAACAAATCCTGGCCCGACTTGAGCAGCTGGTCGAGCAATCCACGGGTGATCATTTTCCGCCTCCACAAAAGGGTTCAACCGCACACTAAGGCCATCAGACTAGATCGAAAGTGCCCGACGACTCCCTGCGGGTTTGCTTCCAGATGTTACTGGGGCGGCAGAGTCCCCGGGGCGGTGATGCTCAGGGATAGGCCAGGGTTATCCGATAGTTGCCCGAAGTGATCGGTCTGGATGCGGCGTCCACCAACATGTACTGCCCGTCATTGATCAGCAATCGCGCCGGGACGGGTGGTGAGTCGAGCGAACTGACAGTCAACACTGGCTCCATGCTTCGGGCACTGACCGGGTCTCCTTGCGCGCTCCCCGGACAGCCACGCAACGCAAGCCCCCGGCCGGTAACAGAGACTTTGCATGGTGCCTCCACGATTGCCCCCTGGAAATGGATGATCGGCGCAGACGCAAGGCAACTTCCTGCCAGGCCAAGCGACAGTCCCAATGCCATAGACATTTTCCTGATACTCATCCCGCCCCTCCCAGTTCAAAGATTGTGAAGTCCCAAGAGTAGTCGGCAAAAAACCGCAAATGATTAGCTTGCCCAACACTACGGCTCAGGCATCCCATCGAAAAAAAAGATATACACTCAAAAAAATCTATAAAACCGCCCACCCGGTACGGCCTCATGATGACCCTGCGTCAAATCCGTCATTTCATTGCGGTGGCCGAGACCGGCTCGATCTCCGCCGCCGCGCAAACCGCATTCATTTCCCAATCCACCCTGACCCTGGCGATCCAGCAGCTCGAACAGGAAATCGGCGTCGGCCTGTTCAATCGCCACGCCAAGGGCATGACCCTGACCCATCAGGGGCATCAGTTCCTGCGCCAGGCGCATTTGATCCTGGCCACCGTGGACAACGCCAAGCGCAGCCTGCAACAAAGCACCGACCAGGTGGCCGGGCAATTGATCGTCGGGGTGACCAGCCTGGTGGCCGGTTATTACCTGGCGGACCTGCTCACGCGCTTCCAGCGCGCCTACCCCAACGTCGAAATCCGTGTGATGGAAGACGAACGCCCTTACATCGAACACTTGCTGGTCAGCGGCGAGATCGATGTCGGCGTGTTGATCCTCTCCAACCTCGAAGACCGCCACGCCCTGCAGACTGAAGTGCTGACCCATTCACCCCATCGACTGTGGCTGCCGGCCCAGCATCCGCTGCTGGAACACGACAGCATCAACCTCGCCGACGTGGCCCGTGAACCACTGATTCAATTGATCGTCGATGAAATGGATCGCAACGCCCAGCGCATGTGGACGGCTGCCTCCCTGCAACCTCGCATCACTTTGCGCACCGCCTCGACCGAAGCGGTGCGCAGCCTGGTGGCGGCCGGCCTGGGCGTGTCGATCCAGCCCGACATGACATATCGCCCCTGGTCACTGGAGGGCGACATCATCGAAGCGCGGCCGATTGCCGACCTGAGCCAAACCCTCGATGTCGGCCTGGCCTGGCGCCGCGGTACGGCGCGTCCGGCACTGGTCGACCCGTTCCTGACCGTCGCCCGCGAGCAGCCCCACGGCGGGCGCAAGCCATCTATTTAATCGAACGCCACCTTCAGTATTTAGAATTTGTCGACCTCGGGTCTGCGCACTAGTCTTGTCGTATCTATATAAGACGGCCAGCCCCGGTCACAGGGAGCAGCATGGCCACACAAGAAAAGAGAACCCGAAGAATGGCTGGCGCACAGACCCCATTGTTCACCGCATTGTTGATCGAAGGTGAATTAGTCGCAGGGCAAGGCCGTGTCGAGGCAATCCTCAACCCGGCCACAGGCGAAGTGTTGACGCACATCGCCGAAGCCAGCACCGAACAAGTCGAAGCCGCCATCCTCGCCGCGCACCGCGCCTTTGCCGGCTGGTCGCGGACCACGCCGCAGCAGCGCTCGAACCTGTTGCTCGATATCGCCAACGCCATCGAAAAAAACGCCGACCTGCTTGCCCGTCTCGAATCCTTGAACTGCGGCAAGCCGTTGCACCTGGCCCGCCAGGACGACCTGAGCGCCACGGTCGATGTGTTCCGCTTTTTCGCGGGTGCCGTGCGCTGCCAGACCGGCCAGCTCAGCGGTGAATACCTGCCGGGCTACACCAGCATGGTGCGGCGCGATCCGATTGGCGTGGTCGCATCGATTGCACCGTGGAATTACCCGATCATGATGGCGGCGTGGAAAATCGCCCCGGCCCTGGCCGCCGGCAACACCCTGGTGTTCAAGCCCTCGGAGCACACGCCCCTGTCGATCCTGGCGTTGGCCCCGGCGCTGGCGGAAATCCTGCCGCCCGGCGTGATCAACATTGTTTGCGGTGGCGGTGAAGGCGTCGGCAGTCATCTGGTCAGCCATCCCAAGGTGCGCATGGTGTCGCTGACCGGCGATATCGTCACCGGGCAGAAAATCCTCCAGGCCGCGGCCAAGACCCTCAAGCGCACGCACCTCGAACTGGGCGGCAAGGCGCCGGTGATCGTCTGCAACGATGCCGACATTCAAGCGGTGGTCGAAGGCGTGCGCACCTACGGCTATTACAACGCCGGCCAGGACTGCACCGCCGCGTGCCGGGTGTATGCCCAGGCCGGCATTCACGACCGCCTGGTGGCCGAACTCGGCGCGGCGGTCAGCAGCCTGCGTTTCGCCGGTAAACGCGATGCCGACAACGAGATTGGCCCGCTGATCAGCACCCGCCAGCGCGACCGCGTGGCCAGTTTTGTCGAGCGCGCCCTCGGCCAGCCACATATCGAACGGGTGACCGGTGCGGCGGTGCATTCCGGAGCCGGCTTCTATTACCAGCCGACGTTGCTCGCCGGTTGCAAGCAAGGCGATGAAATCGTCCAACGCGAAGTGTTCGGGCCGGTGGTCACCGTGACCCGATTCGATCAACTGGAACAGGCGGTGGATTGGGCCAACGACTCGGAATACGGCCTGGCCTCGTCGGTCTGGACGCAGAACCTCGACAAGGCGATGCAGGTTGCCGCGCGGTTGCAGTATGGCTGCACCTGGATCAACAGCCATTTCATGCTGGTCAGCGAGATGCCCCACGGCGGGCTCAAGCGTTCGGGTTACGGCAAGGACCTGTCCAGCGACTCGCTCCAGGACTACAGCGTGGTGCGGCACATCATGGCCCGCCACGGGCAGCATCTCTGACTACGCTAATAACAAGCCGCCAACGGCATGCTTCACCACGTTCACTACTGCCCCGACCATAATTTGAAGAAGAGGGAAATCCCATGTTCGTGCACAAGACCGCACTGCTCAGTGCAATCACCACCGCGCTGCTGGCCAGTGTCAGTGTCCACGCCGCCGAGCCGTTGAAGGCTGTCGGTGCCGGCGAAGGCCAGCTGGATATCGTGGCGTGGCCCGGCTACATCGAACGTGGTGAAAGCGACAAGGCCTACGACTGGGTGACCGGTTTCGAGAAGGAAACCGGCTGCAAGGTCAACGTGAAAACCGCTGCGACCTCCGATGAGATGGTCAGCCTGATGGCCAAGGGTGGTTATGACCTGGTGACGGCGTCCGGCGACGCCTCCCTGCGGCTGATTGTCGGCAAGCGCGTGCAGCCGATCAATACGGCGTTGATCCCGAACTGGAAGAACCTCGACCCGCGCCTCAAGGATGCGCCGTGGTACGTGGTCAACAAGCAGACCTACGGCACTCCGTACCAGTGGGGGCCAAACGTGTTGATGTACAACACCAACGTATTCAAGACCGCGCCCGACAGCTGGGGCGTGCTGTTCAACGCGGAGAACCTGCCGGACGGCAAGCCGAACAAGGGTCGCGTGCAGGCCTATGACGGCCCGATCTACATCGCCGACGCGGCGCTGTACCTGAAATCCGCCAAGCCGGAACTGGGCATCCAGAACCCCTACGAACTGACCGAAGCGCAGTACAAGGCCGTGCTCGATCTGTTGCGCGCGCAACAGCCGTTGATCCACCGCTACTGGCACGACACCACCGTACAAATGAGTGATTTCAAGAACGAAGGCGTGGTGGCGTCCGGGGCCTGGCCGTATCAGGTCAACGGCCTGGTCAACGAGAAACAGCCAATCGCCTCGACCATCCCGAAAGAAGGCGCCACCGGGTGGGCCGACACCACCATGCTGCACACCGAGGCCAAGCACCCGAACTGTGCGTACAAGTGGATGGACTGGTCGCTGCAACCGAAAGTCCAGGGTGACGTGGCGGCGTGGTTCGGTTCGTTGCCAGCGGTACCGGCAGCGTGCAAGGAAAGTGAACTGCTGGGTGCCAAGGGCTGCAAGACCAACGGTTTCGACAACTTCGACAAGATCGCCTTCTGGAAAACCCCGCAGGCCGAAGGCGGCAAGTTCGTGCCGTACAGCCGCTGGACCCAGGACTACATCGCGATCATGGGCGGTCGCTGATCCTTGAAGTGAAGTAGATCCCTGTGGGAGCGGGCTTGCCCGCGATGGCGGAGTGTCAGGCGACACAATATTGACTGTGCTGACGCCATCGCTGGCAAGCCAGCTCCCACAGTTGATCACATCTGTTGCCACTGCCGAGCAAGGCATCCGGCTGTAGTTGATCGTTACCCGTTTTTTCAGAAGTCCAGGCAGGGCCGCTGCGACGGCCTTCGTCTTTTTGGAGCACCGCACCATGACGCTTGCAGTCCAGTTCACCAACGTTTCCCGTCAGTTCGGCGAAGTGAAAGCCGTTGACCGGGTTTCCATCGACATCCAGGACGGCGAGTTTTTCTCCATGCTGGGGCCTTCCGGCTCGGGCAAAACCACCTGCCTGCGCCTGATCGCCGGTTTTGAACAACCGAGCACGGGTTCCATTCGTATTCATGGCGAGGAGGCCGCCGGCCTGCCGCCGTACCAGCGTGACGTGAACACCGTGTTCCAGGATTACGCGCTGTTCCCGCACATGAACGTTCGCGACAACGTCGCCTACGGCTTGAAAGTCAAAGGCGTCGCCAAGGCCGAACGTCTCAAGCGTGCCGAGGAAGCCCTCGACATGGTCGCCCTCGGCGGCTACGGCGAGCGCAAGCCGGTGCAGCTCTCCGGCGGCCAGCGCCAGCGTGTGGCCCTGGCCCGCGCCCTGGTCAATCGCCCACGGGTGCTGTTGCTCGACGAACCGCTGGGTGCGCTGGATTTGAAGCTGCGCGAGCAAATGCAGGGCGAACTGAAGAAGCTGCAACGCCAGCTCGGCATCACCTTCATCTTCGTCACCCACGACCAGACCGAAGCGCTGTCGATGTCCGACCGCGTCGCCGTGTTCAACAAGGGTCGCATCGAACAGGTCGACTCGCCGCGCAACCTGTACATGAAACCGGCGACCACCTTCGTCGCCGAATTCGTCGGCACCTCCAACGTGATCCGCGGCGACCTGGCGCGGCAGTTGAGCGGCAATCCGCAGCCCTTTTCGATTCGCCCGGAACACGTGCGTTTCGCCGAAGGTCCACTGGCCAGCCACGAGATCGAAGTCAGCGGCCTGCTGCACGACATCCAGTACCAGGGCAGCGCCACCCGCTACGAACTGAAGCTGGAAAACGGCCAGACCCTGAACATCAGCCAGGCCAACAATCAATGGCTCGATACCAGCGCCCAGCACCAGACCGGCCAACGCCTCAGCGCCCGCTGGGCCCGCGAAGCGATGATCCCGCTGCACGACACCCTGACAGGCGGGATGTGACATGAGCACCCTGGCTGTTTCCCAAACCTCGTCGGGAGGCTCGGCGTTGCGCAGGTTTTCCAACCTGCTGTATCGCCGGCCGAACCTGTACCTGTCGATGCTGCTGGTACCGCCGCTGCTGTGGTTCGGCGCGATCTACCTGGGCTCGTTGCTGACGTTGCTGTGGCAGGGCTTCTACACCTTCGACGACTTCACCATGGCGGTCACTCCCGACCTGACCCTGGCGAACTTCGCCGCGCTGTTCCAGCCATCGAACTTCGACATCATCCTGCGCACCCTGAGCATGGCCATCGTGGTGTCCATCGCCAGCGCCATCGTCGCGTTCCCGATTGCCTACTACATGGCGCGTTACACCACGGGTAAAACCAAGGCATTTTTCTACATCGCGGTGATGATGCCGATGTGGGCCAGCTACATCGTCAAGGCGTACGCCTGGACCCTGCTGCTGGCCAAGGGCGGCGTGGCGCAGTGGTTCGTGCAGAACCTGGGGCTGGAACCCTTGTTGCAGTTCGTACTGGGCATTCCGGGGGTCGGCGGCAGTACCTTGTCGACCTCGCACCTGGGGCGCTTCATGGTATTCGTCTACATCTGGCTGCCCTTCATGATCCTGCCGATCCAGGCGTCGCTGGAGCGCTTGCCGCCGTCGCTGCTGCAAGCCTCCGCCGACCTCGGTGCCAAGCCACGCCAGACCTTCATGCAGGTGATTTTGCCGCTGTCGATTCCGGGGATTGCCGCAGGCTCCATCTTCACCTTCTCGCTGACCCTGGGCGATTTCATCGTGCCGCAACTGGTCGGCCCGCCGGGGTACTTCGTCGGCAGCATGGTGTATGCCCAACAAGGTGCGATCGGGAACATGCCGATGGCTGCAGCCTTCACCCTGGTGCCGATCGTGCTGATCGCCATCTACCTGTCCATCGTCAAACGACTGGGGGCCTTCGATGCACTCTGAAAAGGCTTCATTAGGCCTGCGCATAGCAGCCTGGGGCGGACTGGTGTTTCTGCACTTCCCGATCCTGATCATCTTCCTGTACGCCTTCAACACCGAAGACGCGGCGTTCAGCTTCCCGCCCAAGGGATTCACCCTGAAGTGGATCGGCGTGGCGTTCTCGCGGCCCGACGTGCTGGAAGCGATCAAGCTGTCGCTGCAGATCGCCTCGATTGCCACGCTGATCGCCATGGTGCTTGGCACACTGGCGTCGGCGGCGTTGTACCGACGGGATTTCTTCGGCAAGCAAGGCATCTCGCTGATGCTGATCCTGCCGATCGCCCTGCCGGGGATCATCACCGGGATCGCGCTGCTGGCGACCTTCAAGACACTGGGCATCGAACCGGGGATGTTCACCATCATCGTCGGCCACGCGACCTTCTGCGTGGTGATCGTCTACAACAACGTCATCGCCCGCTTGCGCCGCACCTCCCATAGCTTGATCGAAGCCTCGATGGACCTCGGCGCCGATGGCTGGCAGACCTTCCGCTACATCATCCTGCCGAACTTAGGCTCGGCGTTGCTGGCCGGCGGCATGCTGGCGTTCGCGCTGTCATTCGACGAGATCATCGTCACCACCTTCACCGCCGGCCACGAACGCACCCTGCCGTTGTGGCTGGTCA